>JAKSSP010000009.1 GCA_024403035.1 Mogibacterium sp. | reverse complement strand
AACGCAGCCTCGCCTATATTCGTTATTCCGCCACTGATTACAGCTTTTTTGATTTCCTGGATATACTTCTCAGCACAGTAATTCGGATAGGCATTCATTTCTCCCCATCCGTCGATCGTCAGCGTGCCTTCATCATCCAGCGTCCACGTGATATTATCTCCGCATGTGCCGCGAGCTATTTCGTCGGCGGCAAATGCCGTTTGTGGTGCAAACGATAGCACCAGTGCCAGACATAAAAGCACTCCCAATATCTGTTTCTTCATTTTATTCCTCCATAATATTGATATATCTTATCTATGTTTTTCTGTAATATTATATCACACAGCATCTGCTCTTGAAATAATATATACATCTGAGTTCGGCCGCAAAGCACACGGAGAATGACAGCACCGCTTCCAGCCTAAAGAACAAGGACTTCATCACCTCTTTCAACAAGTGTTACAGATACAATGATTCCTTCTTTGAGTTCACTAAGGATGATGTCCTTCAGTTCACTCGTGGTTTTAATAACAATATCTGCCATGATTATTTCTCCTTTCTTAAGAAATTTTGGTATATAAAAAGCCGGAGCACGATTGTTCCGGCGATGTAATTCTCTTATTAGCTCATATAAAAATACAGTAGTATTGAACTACTGCATTTTGTAAAGAAATCCTGATTTTCCATCATCTCGACAAACTGGGGTTTATCCGTAGCATTTCTTAAGAAAACAGACCCGCAAATTCTAATTTATACATCTATCATAATTCACGTTTCCCATATATGCAACACTGCTAACCACAACTAGACTGTTGCAGGGGTATTAGGGTGCTCCCTAAATGTGTTGCTCGCAAGGGCAACGCCCTGCTCACTTTATTAGGAGTGAACAGGGTCAGCTTGCCACGAATGTCTGCAGGCTGAAATGTGGAACACGGAGTAGTTCCGCGATGCTTGTTATTACTTCAGTCGCATTCACTCTATATATAAATTCTTCGTTTGATCCTCCAAAGAATCGTTTTCTTCTCTAATTCTATTGACTCATCCTTTCAGGATAATCATCTGCACTGAATCATATTTTTCAGTTTCATAATGTAATGCTCTGCAATTTATACAGAGCCTCTTGCCTTCATTAGGCATCTTTACTGTTGTTATTCGGATAGTTTTTCGTAAAAAAGTGATCGCTATCTCGACTTTTTTGAATCATTTTTATTGCATCGACACTTTATACATCTTTAGGTCTTTTCCCCATTCTATACGGCCATAGCGGGCATTTTGTAAGGATACATTCTCTTACTTCTTTCTTTTCCCCGCAGCAACAGTCAATGCATTTCTCTCTAATTGCCTTTATTGGTGTTAGTGTTTTCATAGTAGAAACTCACTTTGCCATTTCACAGCATCTGCTTGCTTTTTAAAAACTTTATGCTTCTGCTTTCTTTTTCCGTAAACATCTTTATAGTAGACTCTAACTTCCCATCTCTTTGTTTTTTCATTATGTTTTATTGCCATTTACTTTCCTCCTTACGATATCTGCTCTTCTGCTTTGTCCGGAATATGAAATCTTTCGAAAAAATAATCCCTGCTGACTCTCCCGTTGAATGTCATGAATTTCTTTGCCTCAAGTTCCTTGTTTAAGGTTCTTATCACCTTATATGCGCTAGACTGTTTAACCCCGAGGATTTCCATAACATCTTCTACTCTTAAAAATGATTCGCTAGTATTCCTTGCCATTACATAACCCTCCTTTGCTGTTATTAGATTCGCTGTACTATTCATTTTCATTATTAACCTCCTTGTTATTACTCGGTCTCAGCCAGACCGTTCATTTTCGTAATGTAATAATAACATCACGAAAATGTGATGTCAACCCTCACCGTTCATTTTTGTGATACATTTTTTATATTTAATTATTTATTGCATTGATTGTCAGCAATACACTACCTGGTTATGACCTTAAAACTAGCATTTCAATATTGAACGCAGTGCTTTACACATCACACTTTCGTGCTATAATAGGAGTACGTAGTTAATTAATGAAAGGTAATATGGATATGACTATTGGCGAAAAAATAAGAAAATATAGAACAGAAAAGGGGCTTTTTCAGAAAGATCTGGCTAAAATTAGTGGACTCGGAGAATCCGCCATCAGAAATTATGAGCTAGGAAACAGAACCCCAGGACCTAAGCAACTGCAGGCTCTTGCTGACGCTATGGAAATCAGCGTGTATGCCCTTTCAGATCCATCTTTAGACTCAGAACTTGGAGTAATGCATTCGCTCTTTTATTTAGAAGAGAATTTCAACATAAACGTTGTAAAAGAAAATGGAGTAGTTTACTTGGCTACAGATAAGTCTCCATTATATGAAAGAATGTTAGATTGGTTCGATGCATTTGAAAAATACAAGTCAGGAGAAATGACCGAAGAAGAATACCATAAATGGAAATCAACGTATCCAGAAAAAGTTCTTGCAAACAAATAAGCGATTATTCTAAATTATTATTACTTTTGTATTACTTTTTCAGCACTAAAAAATCCCACAACCCAGTGTTTTCAAGGGTTGTGGGATTTATTGTATTTACTCCATCTCTACCGTTCCCGGCGGTTTGCTGGTGAGATCGTAGAATACTCTGTTAACGTGATCGACCTCATTGACGATCCTTGTCATAACTCTCTGAAGTACATTCCATGGGATCTCAGCAGCCGTAGCCGTCATGAAATCAGATGTTATTACTGCTCTCAAGGCTATGGCATGATCATATGTCCTGAAGTCTCCCATGACTCCGACCGTCTGCATGTTTGTGAGAGCGGCATAGTACTGACTGATCTCTCCGGCAAGTCCTGCCCTGTCTATTTCTTCTCTGTAAATAGCGTCTGCGTCCTGTACGATGCGTACCTTCTCGGCTGTAACGTCTCCTATGATCCTGACCCCGAGGCCCGGTCCCGGGAAAGGCTGCCTGCTCACAAGATACTCCGGCAGACCAAGCTCGCGCCCGAGCTGCCTTACCTCATCCTTGAACAGCATCCTCAGCGGTTCGATTATTTCCTTGAAGTCAACGTAGTCAGGAAGACCTCCCACATTGTGGTGAGACTTGATGACCGCGGACTTTCCGAGCCCGCTTTCAATGATATCCGGATAGATGGTTCCCTGCGCCAGGAAATCGACCGCACCTATCTTCTTTGATTCCTCTTCGAATACTCTGATGAACTCTTCGCCGATGATCTTGCGCTTTTTCTCAGGCTCTGTCACTCCTGCGAGTACGGCATAGAACCGTTCAGCCGCATCTACTCTTACGAAATTGAGATCGAACTGCCCTTCCTTTCCGAATATAGCGGACACTTCATCAGCTTCGTTCTTTCTCATGAGGCCATGGTCGACGAATACGCAGGTAAGCTGAGGACCGATTGCTTTTGCGAGCAAAGCCGCTACCACAGATGAGTCAACTCCTCCGGACAGCGCGAGCAGAACTTTTCCGTCTCCGACCTTTTCCCTGATAGCGGCGATCTGCGTCACAGCAAACGAATCCATCTGCCAGTCACGGTCACACCCGCATACATCAAGCACGAAGTCCCTTATGAACTCAGCCCCGTGCTCCGTATGATCGACTTCAGGATGGAACTGCACGGCATAGAAACCTCTCGAACGGTCTTCCATGGCAGCTACGGGGCAGTCATCGGTACGAGCTGTGACAGTGAAGCCCTGCGGCGGCTCGCTGATGTAATCCGTGTGGCTCATCCAGCATATATTGACATCGTCAGCAGAACGCAGGATGCCGGTCTTGCCGTCTACGACAACTTCAGTGCGTCCGTATTCGCTGGTAGGCGCAGACTCTATTCTTCCTCCGAGTCTGTATGCCATAAGCTGTGCCCCGTAGCAGATACCCAGAATCGGAATGCCCAGCTCGAATATCCCGTCATCTATTGACGGAGCATTCTCGCCATATGCGCTCTGCGGTCCGCCGGTAAAGATGATGCCCTTTGGATCGAATCTGCGTATCCTGTCCGGATCAATAGATTCATATCCCATTATCTCTGAATAAACACCACATTCTCTCACTCTTCTGGCGATCAGCTGATTGTACTGTCCGCCAAAATCCACTATGAGTATCCTGTTCTCTGCCATAGAGTCCCTCCTGCCTAAATCAAGTGCCTGTCTGATATCCCCGATCAGGCCTTTTTTATCTTCAAGATTTTGAACTATTCACTATTCCCACTCGATGAATTGTGTTTTTATATGCTTTACAGTCATTGAAATCATGCTTATTTCCTGCATGCAATCGAACAAATGTATCATTCTGAATATATTTTTCAGAAAAAATGCGGTCATTTGGCGGTCATAACGATTTCTTATCTCCGTCAAAATATGATTTCTGTCAACGTTCCAGGTCGTCCCTGTTTTTCTTCAATGACTTGGAAGCTGTTACAGTGTTAAGTTGTATTTTTGCATCCTGAAGCTTTGAAAGAACACTCTGCTTTTCCGGTGCATAGTTTTTCCAAGCCGTATTTTGAAGCAGGCTCCCTTGTAGCCGATTTAAGCTCTCACAGGCAGCATCAAATGTAATGCGGTCTGATGCTCGTAACACATACTGCCGCTGCATGATTTCATAAGCAGTTCGCACAGCCGCACAATTCGCAGCATCGATAAAAAATGTGAACTCATTGGGGATAACACCCGGTATTCCATCCAGACGCTCCTGTTCCTCCGTCATACGAATGTCTAAAAGTTGTTTCATCTTTTGTGTATCGAAGACAAGAGCAACAATCTTCGGATGCTGCTCAATCACAGCAAGATCGTAAATGTGCTTAGCAGCTTCAAATGCGCGGTGCGAATCCTCTGACTTCCGCACATAGCTTTCCGCAGCAAACAGCTTGTCGATAAAGACACGCTCCATAGTAATCGTCATAACCGAAAACGGTCTGACATCGTATTGCGTTTCCAGAATTGTTTTTTGTTCTTCTGTTGCAAGGTCATAGAGCAAAGGTGCGATTTCCAAACTCTCCACAGGTTCACTGGTGGTGAATGAGGTCGCTTCGATTTTCAAAAGCCCAAAACGTTGCAAGGCATCGTCAGCATCATAGTCAGTCAACGGATCATAGCGATATACAGAAATAACCTCGCTACGGTTTGTCTTTCCCATAGAGGAATCTCGCTACAATGCAGCATACTTCTTTGTTGCGCCTTCCAGCCGCTTATCATTCTGTGTTCTGCTACATTCACGGGTATCCACCGAAAGGTCAATATCCTCCGAAAAACGATTCGTCGTCTTGAGTGCTTTATACAGTGCCGTACCTCCCTTGAAATAGGCAGGAAGACCTGCGGATTGCTTATCTGCCAGTTCCCTCAAAATAAGTGCCACATAGTAATCCTTTTCTAGAACATCGGTGCGGTATCCTGTCTTAATATGAATATCCTCAATTAGAACACGAAAAGCGTCCTTATCCAAATGCAGGTTCATTTCAGTTCCTTTCTCCAGCGATTTGAGCGAGTGTAAACACGGTATTTCTATTGTAGTATTTCCCGGCAATGGATAAAAGCTCGCCGTAGTCCAATCCGATATTTTGGATATGACTTGCAATCAGACGATAGGGGTTTTCTGCATCCACAGGGGCCTTTCCTATTGTGTCGATCGCGTCAAGCATCTGTAAATAGCGCTTATTCTTTGCGCTGATTTTGACCTTTGGAGGGCAAATTAAGATACCCAAAGCTTTGTCTGCACGAATACAGTTTGCAGCTTTATTAGTAGCAAAAACTCTCTGCGCAGGAATCTGTGTAGTCAATCCCATTCGGTGTAGAAGTGCAAGCCCGGTTTCATATCCATTGTCCCCTGCAAGATATTTATCCGCAATCAGAGCATCCTTATTGATACCGGTTTCTCCGAATGGTGTCATCTTCGCCCGGTAATAAATACCCTTTTGAAAAAAACGGAGCTCGCTCATCCCCTTCCCGTCCATCAGGCGCTTCACAGCAACGGCAACAGCTGCAGACGCTTCCTTTTGAGAAAGTTGGAATTCCTCCGCCATGCTCTGCGCCAAACTGCTTGTATAGACAGGAGCACCGAAATCGTAGTCCTGTATTCTGTTTTCGACGAAATCCATATAGGTCATAGCAATCTTTCCGCTTGATATATTGTATGCGTAATTAGTAAATTAAATACGCATACATTATATCTATTCTTGCGATCAAAGTCAAATCAATGACATCTGAAGTTTTGGGGAATATTATTGCATCCTTTTATTGTTGAGATAAGGTTTCAAATTCTTAATGCCTCAATCCGGCATTATAACAAATCGAAATGGTCTCTTTTTTGATATCATTTATCATTTCTTCAAACATCTCAATTCCTTCCTGTGCGTATGCATCAGCAGGATTCTGTTGACCGATACTGCGAAGTCCGATTCCTTCCTCTAGCTGCTCCATGGCATCTATATGCTCAACCCAATGATTATCTATTGTTTTTAATAATGCCATACGCTCTATTTCCCGCATAAAATTTTTCCCAAGCTCTGACCAACTTACAGGCTTATCCGAGATATCCCACATAAAAAGCCTGCTAAATCAATTGCATAATATTCCCTCCGCAAACGATCCGGCCCTGCTGTCAATATCCGGAACTTTCAGTATGCTGAATGGATCATTTGCCGTCTCGACCATCGCGAATCTTCCCGGCAGGATGAATCCCTTGTTGAAGTTCAGCGCACCGATGATCTGTTCCGATACCAGATCTCCTCCGCTGTATCCTGAAACAACTATGGCATATACCCTTTTTTTGCTGAAATCATGCACCCTGAAGAGAGCAGTGAGCCTGTTTATGAAAGCCGTAAAATTGGCATTCAGCGCATCATTGTAATTCGGGCATATCATGACGATCACATCGCAGTCGAGAATGGCAGGATACACCTGTTCAGTGATTATTCCGCCGTAGAAACACCTGCCCTGCTCTCCGTAATGCAGGCAGTCCTCATACCGGCATCCTATGCATTCCTTTATGGCGCCGTCCCTGAGTGATATCTCTCTGACCTCTGCCTTGTCATCAAGATTCTTTCTGACCTTGTCCCACAGTAGAAGTGTATTGGATGTCTTTCTTGAACTCGCATGGACGGCCAGTATATTCAGATTTCTCTTTTCAGAAATCTCATCACGGATCTGTGATTCGATCACTCTCCGTACAAGGTCCTCGACCTGCTGCACATAAACAGTCATCGGTTCTACTCCCCTTACGCCCGACAGAACGTGGAAGTTTCCGAGATCACCCGTAGCTTCAACAAGCGGCTTGCCGGGGAATATGCAGCCCGCGGCATTTGCCGAGAAAGCCAGTCTCCTCGCAAGCGCTTTTGTAAACAGCTCACCTTGTCCGTCTACGATGATCCCGCCTATAGATCCTTCAAGGCAGTCAGGACTGGATCTGAAGTATTCCAGCATCCGGTAGTACTCCATGTTGATGCCGGCTTCTGTCAGGCTCACAGCAAACAGAACATGCCTGTTTTTAATGTTCATGGTTTCCAGTTCAGCTGCTCTTATTACTGTTTCTATTATGACTCCTTCGTTCTCAAGCATGCCAAACAGATCCGCAAGTATTCTTTCCATTCTCCCACTGCTCTGCAGTTCATTAAGCGGCCGTATCACAACAAGTTTTTTCATTCTCTCTGCCCCTTATCCCTGATCGATCACTGTCACCTTATACCACACAAGCCCTTATAAGCATTGAGTATTCTCTCATACAGCGGTTCCGGCAATGGCAGGTCTTCATACTCGAATCCTCTCCGGGTAAGCCGGTTTTTGACTCCGAGGAAGGCACCTTTCTTTCTTGTACCGATATATAAGGATCCATAGTGCCAGTCTCCGCTGAGAGTCAGGAGTATCGATATGGCTGCGGATGACATCGCAGGTGCTATGTATGGTTTGAATCCCAGTTCCCTTACTCTTACGTTCGAGTCGACTGTAAGATCGGTGAGCAGCCTTGATACATCATCGTCATAATGCTCTATGCTGTTGGCAATGACCAGGTCCTTGCCATGAGGACCAAAGGCTCTGCCCTCGCTCATGTACAGAGCGGCTTTTCCATTACCCTCGGAAGCCAGTTTTGCGGCATGATACTCAGCTCTTTTGTTCATGACGCCAAGTCCGTAGCCTTGTATCTGCCACGGCTCCAGTCCCGAAGCATCAAGAAAAGCTGCTGCAAGGTTATCAACAGGATCGCTGACTATGGCGACCATTCCCCTGAATTCCGCTTTCCGTGCAAGTCCGGCATAATGCGCTATTATCTCCCTGTTGGCTTCAAGCTGCGCCATACGCACATCGGTCTCTCCTGACTGCACCGCAGGAACGCCCTTGCTTGCACAGAAAATCACTATATCGCAGGCGAACAGAGCATCCTCATTCACTATGCTAACAGGCGGCAGATCCTTCATGCCGAACGGATATCCGATCTGGTTGATCTCCATCTCAAGCCGCTCAAGATTATTCCTGTTCAGGTCGATTATTCCCATCTCCCGGATCAGATCGCTGCCGAGCAGCCTGAGACCTGTCAGCATGGTAGTGCCTACATCGCCCAGTGCAATAATATTCACTCTGTTTTTTTCATGCAGTCTGACCGGGCATCCGTTCAGCGGCAGTATGTATTTAATGCCGGCATCTTCTATAAGTTCGTGTATGTATCTCATTTCACCGTTCCTCTCGTGCGCGTCATCTTGTCTTGAACAGGAACATTCTCTTTGTTCTTCGCAGTTCGTTTTCTATGTATACTGACGGCGCTATATGATCGTCATACTGAAGTCCAAAGCCAAGCACAGGTCTGCGCGGATTGGTGATGACTGCGCCAAGCCTCCTTATGGTCAGTTTCTTTTCAAAAGTCTTCTGATATTCCTGTTCGAGAACATGCAGTATATCTGCAGCATTCTCGAGGCATGTGACAGAATACTTGTAAATATTCTCGGGGTCGCCCTCTCCGATGAAGCTGAATCCCGAATAAGGAAGAATAAGATTAACAGAAGCATTTCCTTCCTTAGCCGGTGCATCCGGCCTTCTCTTCATGGCACACCAGCCTGCAGCCGCAGCTCCCGCAGATCTGTATCCGCTACCGCTCTGATTGTTATCTCTGTCGTTCTCAGGGTTATCTATGCTGTCGCCGCCGATGAACGGATAGCAGTCGCGCTCATTCAGCCACATGCTTATTGACGGAATGAAATATGCCCCCCTTACTTCCCTTACGGCCAGGCGCATGCTGTCGAAGCCCCTGCCGGTAAGCAGTCCGACAATGATCTTGTGCACATCGACCCCGTGTCTCCTGAATATGGGATCGATCTTATTCAGTCTCTGTCCCGAGTGAAGCAGATCATCTATCAGGATGACCGGCCTCGCGAATGACTTTATAGTGCGCGCCTGGTCATCCAGTGTCTGGTATCCTATGGATTCCCTTACGTCGAAACCTCTGAGATCGTTGCGGAAATACTTTTCCGTCCTCATGGCTTTTGTAACAGTATTTGGCACCACGATGTCTGACAGAGCTTTACCGAATGGTACAGCCATGTAAGGTCCGCGTCTTCTTTCCGGATCAGGCTTTGTCGAAACACCATTCTCTTCTACTACAAGGTCTAATATTTTGCTGTATACAGCGCTGGTGTTGAATGAAAGCAGCAGCTTGCCCGGGTATATTTCTCTGAATGTGCTGAGAAGGTTGTTGTGAGCCTTATCAAAAGCCCTCTGCACTCTTGGGTTCTTATTGAAAGGCGCTTTGACAACAGTATCTGCATCACGGAATATGGTTATAGGATTCCTCATGTCAACTGCATATACCGGTTTTTCACTGCCGGAAGCAATGTTGATGAATCCCTGGTTCACCATCGTAGGCACCGCATGCGGATCTTCTGCCATGCCGCATACCGGGTGAAATACAGCATATGTGTAGTCCTTTGCCACGAGTGCAGTAAGAAGCTCTGTCAGCAGTATCTGATGTATATTGGATACCTTATCTCCTCCTGCAACATAGAACGCCCCTATAATGGCTATCTCTCCGCCTGCATGGCTCCTTATGTAAGATGCGATCTCGATATCTCCGAATTCTTCAAGCAGATCGCTCGTCTTAAGTCTTCTTGCCCCGGCTGCAGCTGACAGTCTGTGATCAGCTGTTTCTATGATCACTTTTCTCAGATCAGGCCGCGACAGATAATTTACCAGCTCTTCAGACGAATCGCCTCGGTCTCCGAGCGCAGATCTGAAGTACTCAGGCGAGACCATCTCGCCCTGTTCGTAAGCCCTTATTATCATTTCTCTTGCCTGCATCACATATTTATCAGCAGGCTCCCTGACATACAGGTTCATATCATATATGTAATTCTGTACGACTGGATCCACGAGGCTCGATACGTCAATGCCCAGATCGACGTTTTCACGTATCTTGGTAGAGCTGATATCCTCATAGTATTTATCCAGCTGAAGCTGAAGCACATCAGCTGTTACCGGGAAACCCTCTCCGTCAGCATCAAGGTTCCCGGCCTCGCGGGCGAAGATGATATGGTTGAAAGAATGGATCGAGTTCTTCTGAGGTTTTGCCTTATATGCAGATGCATTCTTTACTACATCCGATCCGACTGCTATATATATCTCTCTGCCGCCGAAGACCTCTCTGAGATGTCCGAGGTCTTCAGGATTTGCTATGTTTACAGAAATACCATCAGGGAATATGTATAACCCCGCTTCGTCAGCAGCGGACATGGCAAGGATGTTCCTCCGAACCATGTGAGGCAGCGTCTTCTTGGACCAGGAGAATTCATCAATAGCCAGATAAACGTCGAAGCCCATGTCGCGTATCGTTGTCGCTATCGCCTTATGTCCGAGGCTGAACGGGTCAAAAGTGCCCGGGAAGAATGCCGCGGGCTTTTCAGGTCCGGTCTCGAATTCCCCGAATTCTGCCCTGTATTCCGATATGAAGCCGTATATGTCTCCCAAAGCCGAGGCATTGTTGTAGAAATCCAGCTCATCGGCTCCCGCTGCCTCCGGAAGGAACGTCAGCATCCTTTTGAAGCAAACGGCTGCCATATCAGCCTTTTCTTCAGGAGAAAGCATGCTGCTGGCAAAGAGGTGCTCAGAGGCAGTCCTGACAGCTTCTCTGGCTATACTCTTTTTGTAATATGCAAATCCCTTCACCAGTAAACCGAGTATACGGTCTCTCCTTCCGGCCCATGCCTTTATGTCTTCTTCAAAACCATACGTTTCGTAATTCTCGGTCAGAACAGCGATGGTCTCAAGAGCAGCGGCGGCAGTTCTCTCGCTTCCCGAATCAAATATCCGCTCAAACTCTCCTATGGTCTCATCAAGTTCTTCGGGCGGCAGGCACAGCATGATGACTCCGAGATAGTCCGGGATATAGCCCGAAAACTGATAATCCTCTATCTCAAGGCCCTTGAACAGCTCGATAACGAGCTCGTTTATCTGATCGGGGCTCATTTTCCTGACGATCTCCAGAAGCGCCTCGCCGGCTGCTTTACGTACCGTGACAGTTTCGCTTACTTTTATCATATTGGAATAGTGAGTCGCTATCTGCATCAGGGTGCCATGGCCGGAAGTGCGTTCAGCAGTCTGCCTCAGAACTGAAATGTTTGCGGCCTTGACGACCCATGGTATGTGGTACTTGAGGTCATCAAGGAACAGCGATGACAGCTGCTCGTCTGTAAGCGCAGCTTTGCCTATACCCAGCAGTCTTCTTTTTTCGGACTCATATTCCTTATCGCCAAGAACGCCGTATGCCCTCTGAACCTCCAGAGTCAAGAGATCGGCAGCATTTCCGAACCCGCCCGCGGCCTTGCCGCAGAATTCTATGACAGCTTCAGAAAAATCCGGAGTACGGTTTTCAACGGCTACGCTCAGGGCTGTCACCAGCAGGACTGTCAGCCTCTCTTCATCACAGTTATCGAGTGTGAGATAAGCTGAAAGGATGTCCAGATATTTATGCCTGCAGGATGCTCTGCAGTTTTCCACTACCGAGCGAACAAAGAAATCCGTGCTGGCAGAGATCCTCATGCGATGTATGTCTGTATACTTATGGTCCGGATCGAGCAGCAATTCGATATACTGCCTGAACATGCTCAGATTGGTCACATTATCATCAGGAGCAGGTATGTCAGCCGGCAGTTCCTTCTTGTACTCTTTGCGGTATCTGGCCACTATGTATCCCATTGCATCAGCTGAATGCTCGCGTATGTCGCTCTCATGATGGGCCAGCATCTCATACATGAATCTCAGGGTCATTCCTTTCTGCTCATCCGTCATATATGTGGAATATCTCCTGAGGATCTTTATATATGTGCGTACATTTTTGAAATCGGGCTCACTGCGCGCTGATTCAAGAAGGCTTCCGAACTGCCTGTCGTCACCGAATCTGCTCATGACCCTTATGTTATGATCTATTGCTCTGTATGAAAGCTGGCTTACTACCTCATCTTCCGGGAGAAATGCTGCTTCACGCTTAACTGGGGTGACCGCGCCTTCATACTCAGACGGATAATCGTCAGCAAGATCCTCAATATCTGTGCTCACTCCGTGCTCGATCATGTAGTCTTCGAAGTCCCTGAGTTTTCCGTATACCCTCTCGTATCTGTGCCGCTTGGCCTCATCCACGTTATCGAGCTTGCTGAGTATTATTTCGAACGCCTCTGCAAGGCTGTAGAAATGGATGATCTCCTTTCCGTCCTCGCGGGTGCTCTTGGTCCTGAAATCTGCATAGATAAGCAACAGTGCCTCGACAGACAGATTGTCGAGCTCAAGATCCCATGTGGAGTGATTGGCGGCGATATGAGCTATCTTGTTTAATCCGAACTGCGCAAGACAGCGGTCTGTATAGTAATAATGCAGGTATGGTACCCGTCTCTCCTCGTGCTTACGGCACCCGTATTTGCCGATATCATGGGTAGCTGCGGCTGCCGAAATGAGTCCGAGATCGACAGGGATGCCTGATCTGTGAAGCTGCTTTGCCACATACATGGCAACATAATGCACACCGCTGATATGTCCCAGCGTATTGAAAGGCGTGATCTCGGCTCCTATGCGCATGAACTCATAAACATAGAGATCGCCGGCCAGATCTTTCATTTTCAGATACTCGCGCGTGAATCCGTTATCGAGTATCTCTTTGTCGCTGAGGAGAGGTATATCCCTTGTCGGTTCGAACCGGCAGCACTTTCTTTCATACTCGTATACACCGTGCATGAATCTCAGCAGGCTGAGTCTCTTCACCTCATATTTCTCACTGTCCGCAGGTGCTTCTATATGTGGAAACAGTATGTTCCTCAGCCAGGCATATGTGTGCATGAGCCATCCATCCGCCGGCTCTCCGCATTCAGCATCACCAAAGCAGATACTCGCAGTTTTGCTCCATACTTCCAGGATATCCGCTGAATCGATCCTCCCGTCTTTATCTGCACGCTCAATAATACCGCCGGCTGCCTCAGCAAATACCGGTGCGGCTTTCTTTATTTCGTCACTGCTGATATCAGCCAGTCTCAGCCAGCTTCTGTCACAATAGGATTTTATAAGTTCCTGCTGCAGCCGTTCGCGGTTTTCCATGTTTCAGATCTCCTTTTGCAGTTCCTGTCAGTTTCTTCGTATGTTTTGCCTTTAATAATACATCTGTCGGAGTGTTGTGCAAAGCTTCGTGTCAAATCGCTATATTCCCTTCAAATACCGCTTCTGCTGTCCCGGTCATATACCAGTGACCGGACGT
Organism: Mogibacterium sp.; assembly: GCA_024403035.1. Classification (GTDB taxonomy): domain Bacteria; phylum Bacillota; class Clostridia; order Peptostreptococcales; family Anaerovoracaceae; genus Crickella. Next base: position 36,779 of record JAKSSP010000009.1, on the reverse strand, counting down.
TTCATCATAATAGGTGGCGTGTACATGAGCAGGCGACGCAAAAACTGCAAAAGCAAGAATAACAGTAAGGAAAAAGGCCTATCTCCACTTCTGCCTTTTGATATTCAACTGTTGTTGTTTCTTCATGAATATCATCTTAGTTTCTCCCGGTTTTATATCATTACCGCGAAACCAATACTTTATTATCTGTACTGAATCGTCTCTGTGTTTTCCTATTTATATCTTATTTATCTCAATTTTTATATTTCCTTATATTTTACCTTATAGCCTTTGGAATCCAAAGGATAATTGATGCATTTATTACAACTATTGACCTTCTATCGTCGAGGTCGAATTCACACTGACTATATCCATGTATGCGCGAGGCCTCACTTTCAGGCACCTGCTCTCAACAGCCTTTATCGCGCTTGAAACTATAAGCGGTCTTTCATCCAACATAGGGATGATCATGACAATACCGCTGACCGCTTTGATCTCTTCAGCCCTTTATCGCAAAAGAGCATCAGCAGCACAAATAAAAAGCCGCAACGCTCGTATTTTCAAAGCGTTACGGTTTTAAATCACTATTCGAATTCTATAATCAAAACCGCCTTTAGCGATTTTTAACTATTTCTCACAATTATTATTGCTCTTCTTGCCCGATTCTCTTACGAATTCCCTGAACAGTGGATGAGCCCTGTTCGGCCGGCTCTTGAATTCCGGGTGATACTGGACACCGATGAAAAAGTCATTACCGGGAATAACCACGGATTCCACCAGACGTCCGTCCGGTGAAGTACCTGCAATCTGCATACCCGCTTCAATGAACTGCTCCCTGTATTCATTGTTGAATTCATAGCGGTGTCTGTGTCGTTCACTGATACTGTCACATCCGTAGACCTTCTCAAGCAGTGAACCCGGCAACGCGACGCACGGATACGCTCCGAGCCTCATTGTGCCTCCCTTAGGGATGTCTCCGTACTGATCAGGCATGAGATCGATCACTTTGTGTGCGCTTCCCTCATCGAATTCACCTGAATTGGCATCTTCGAAGCCCAGTACATTTCTGGCATATTCTATGACCGCGATCTGCATGCCCAGGCATATGCCCAGATAAGGTATGTTGTTTCGTCTGGCGTAACCGGCGGCACGGAACATACCTTCTATTCCCCTGTCGCCGAATCCGCCCGGCACCAGAATACCGTCAGCGTCAGCCAGAATGTCATTCTCCGTCTCGGCTGTGATATCTTCGGCCTCTATCCACTTTATGTCCACTGTGCAGCCTGTCTCATATCCGCCGTGTCTTAGCGCTTCCGCAACTGAGAGATACGCATCATGCAGCTTCATATACTTTCCGACCAGGACAATGGTAACATGGTTTCCGCCGGCTTTGATCCTGTCGACCATATTCTTCCATTCTTCAATGTCACAGGGACCTGCGTCCAAACCGAGTTCACGGCATACGATCCATGAGAAATGCGCTTTCTCAAGCATCAAAGGCGCTTCATAAAGCACCGGGAGAGTGATGTTTTCTATGACGCAGTCACTTTTGACATTGCAGAAGAGTGATATTTTGTCGTATATATCCTCGTCAATGTGACGGTCGGACCTCATTATTATTATGTCGGGAGAGATCCCCATGTTCTGAAGTTCTCTGACTGAGTGCTGTGTTGGTTTGGATTTGTGCTCTCCTGAGCCTGTGATATACGGCACCAGTGTAACGTGAATGAACAGGCAGTTTTCTTTTCCCTGTTCGATGCTTACCTGTCTGGCTGCTTCGAGGAATGGCTGGCTCTCGATGTCTCCAACCGTTCCGCCGATCTCGGTTATTATGACATCGCTGTCTCCTTCGCGTCCGACACTGTAGATGAACTCCTTTATCTCATCTGTTATGTGCGGGATCACCTGGACCGTGCTGCCCAGATACTCGCCCCGGCGTTCCTTGTTAAGAACGTTCCAGTACACCTTGCCGGTCGTAAGGTTTGAGAATCTGTTGAGGTCCTCATCGATAAATCTTTCATAGTGCCCGAGATCAAGGTCTGTCTCAGCGCCGTCCTCAGTCACGTATACTTCTCCGTGCTGGAAAGGACTCATCGTCCCGGGATCGACGTTGATATACGGATCCAGTTTCTGAGCAGCCACTTTGAGCCCTCTGGCTTTGAGCAGTCTGCCCAGAGAAGCTGCGGTGATACCTTTTCCGAGTCCTGACACGACTCCGCCGGTAACAAAAATGTACTTCTTGTCCATCTTATCGCACCTCTTTTCACACAGTTGGTCAATTTATTTTCCGCTGTCTCCGTAGTTTGAAAGCACCCTGGCTGACGGATCATCGACGTCACAGCCTTCCCATTCCTTGTTAGGCATCCAGAAGTCTACGACCATTTCAGCCTGTCCCGGATAGTACTTTTCGAATATGTCCCTGAACAGCAGCGACTCCTTTGTGAAAGGCCTCGCATGGTCATACCTTTTGCGGCCTTCCTCAAACTCCTCATCTGAATACTGCGTTGCGGCATATTCCTTAAGGTCTTCCACCATGGAATGCCCAACCGCATCCGAAAAGGCCGCTTTTTCCCTCCAGAGTATCTCGTCCGGAAGATAATCCCCTTCAAATGCTTTTCTGAGAAGGTACTTTCCTTTGCCGTATCTGTTCAGCTTCATCTCCGGATCTATGGACATGACATAGCGCACGAACTCTAGGTCACCGAAAGGTACTCTGCCCTCCAGGCTGTTTCCGGAAATACAGCGGTCAGCTCGAAGGACATCATACATATGCAGTTCTCTCACACGCTTTGCGGCTTCATCCTGGAAAGCCTCTGCCGACGGCGCAAAGTCCGTATACTTATATCCGAACAGTTCATCAGATATCTCTCCGGTCAGGATGACGCGTATGTCAGTCTGTTCATGGATGGCCTTGCAGACAAGATGCATCCCTATCGATGCCCTTATAGTAGTGATATCATAGGTGCCGAGCAGATATACCACTTCTTCAAGCGCGTCAAGCACATCCTGCCTGTTTATGATGACCTCGGTGTGATCGCTCCCGATATGATCAGCGACTATTTTTGCGTACTTGAGGTCAATGGCATCCTTATCCATGCCAATGGCAAAGGTCTTTATAGGGGCATCAGTTTCCGCTGCGGCGATCGAGCACACCAGCGAAGAGTCGAGTCCGCCCGAAAGCAGAAACCCGACCTTGGCATCAGCCACAAGACGCTTTCTGACCCCTTCTGTCAGCAGCATCTTTATGTTCCCGCAGATCTCGTCAAGATCCCCGCTTACATATTCATCGGTCTCTGTCAGATCACAGTATTCTGTGAACTCCCCTTTGCGCCAGTAGTACCCCGGTGGGAAAGGCATCACTTTTTCACAAATGCCAAGCAAACTCTTAGGCTCGCTCGCGAAAGCAATGCAGCCTTCCATGTCATATCCGTAGTAAAGCGGTCTGATGCCGATCGGATCTCTTGCCGCTATGAATTCATCCGTCCTGTCATCATAGATGACACAGGCGAATTCGGCGTCCAACTCTTTGAACATTTCCGTGCCGTACTCAAAGTAAAGCGGCAGCAGAAGTTCGCAGTCCGAGCCGGATTTGAACGAATAACCTTTCAGTTCCAGCTCCTTTTGTATTTTTTCAAAGCCGTACAGTTCTCCGTTGCATACAACAGCGCATCCTTTACGGATGAACGGCTGCATGCCTTCCGGAGTGAGTCCCATGATGGACAGACGGTGGAAGCCCATGATCCCCTTTCGGCATGGAGGTGTAATATCTATCTCGCTGAATGTGCCGGTTATCTCCGTCATCCGTTCGATATCGATGATTCTTGTATCATCAGGGCCTCTGTATTTTGTAAGTGAAAAAGCTTTCTCAAATTCGTAAACGGAGGCTGCGCCTCCGGTAGTCGTCATTATCGTACACATTTTTTCTACCTCCTTACTTCTCTCCGAACAGCAAGAGTCCGTAGTTAGGAAGAGGCCAGTAAGTCTTGGATGTCGCTGCCTCCGCGATATCGCTGTCATATCTCAGCTGCTCCATCGCAGGCAGCAGTCTGTCTCTGATGATCTTTGAATAAGAGCAGGGGTCAGTTCCGCTCAGATCATCGAGCACTTCCTGCATCGCGGCTACATCCTCGTATATTCTGTCAGTCTGACGGGACAGCAGTCCCACAGTCTTTTCTTCAAAGGTGCAGCTGAGGTCAGGAAACACTTTCCGCTTGTCTGCCGTATTCCGTGCAAGTTCGGCAGTGTACCTCTCTATTGCCGGGGCGATCCTCTTCACTGCCATGGATCTCATGGTCCTCGCCTCTATGCATATAGTCTTGCAGTATGTTTCAAGCATTATCTCGCATCTCGACTCAAGCTCTGATCTTGAAAAAACCTCCTGATGCAGGAGCATCTCCACGTTCTTTTCATCCAGAAGGTGCGGCACACAGTCCGCTGTTGTCTTGTAGTTAGACAAGCCGCGTTTCTGCGCTTCACTGACCCATTCATCCCTGTAGCCATCCCCGTTGAATACGATCCTTCCGTGTTCCTTCAGTGTTTCTCTCACCAATGAGTAAATGTCACGGTTTACATCATCAGACCCTTCAAGTCTGTCTGCGAAGTATTCAAGCGAATCCGCGACCGAGCTGTTTATTATGACATTCGGGAACGCGATGCTGCTCATCGAACCCGGCATCCTGAACTCAAACTTGTTGCCTGTAAAGGCGAACGGCGATGTCCTGTTTCTGTCAGTGTTGTCTCTGCTGAACCCCGGGAGCACAACCGTCCCCAGTTTCATCAATACATCTCCGCTCTTCTCATAAGGTGCATCCTCTTCAATGGATCTAAGGACCTCTGTGAGTTCATCACCAAGGAAAATCGAAATCACGGCAGGCGGTGCTTCATTTGCTCCCAGTCTGTGATCGTTACTTGCTGATGCGACGGATATCCTGAGAAGGTCCTGAAACTTATCCACAGCCCTTATGACCGAACAGAGAAACAGCAGGAACTGCTCGTTATCGTGAGGCGTATCCCCGGGCGACATCAGATTGATACCCATATCGGTCGACAGCGACCAGTTATTGTGCTTACCGCTGCCATTGACACCCTCAAAAGGCTTCTCGTGAAGAAGCGCGACGAATCCGTGCCGCTCTGCAACTTTTTTTATCATTTCCATGACCAGCTGGTTCTGGTCGGTGGTCACATTGACCTTTGTATATATGCAAGCAAGTTCGTGCTGCGAAGGTGCGACCTCGTTATGTTCCGTCTTGGCATACACTCCGAGTTTCCAAAGTTCTTCATTCAGCTCTTCCATGAACCTCGATATTTCCGGCTTGATAGGGCCGAAATAGTGATCGTCGAGCTCCTGCCCTTTCGGCGGCATGATCCCGAACAGTGTCCTGCCGGTGAATCTCAGATCCGGTCTCTGTTCATAAAGCTCGCGCGGTACAAGGAAGTATTCCTGCTCAACTCCTACGACTGCGTGTACTCTCCTGACAGTATCATTGCCCAGGATGCGGAGCACCCTGATCGCCTGTCTGTTGAGCGCGTCCATCGATCTCAGCAGGGACGTCTTTTCATCCATCGCTTCCCCGCTATACGAGCAGAATGCCGTAGGAATGCATAGTGTCTTGCCTTTTATGAAAGCAAAGGAGGTCGGATCCCAGGCCGTATAGCCCCTTGCCTCAAACGTTGCTCTAAGACCGCCTGATGGAAAAGAGGATGCGTCCGGCTCACCCTTGATGAGTTCCTTTCCGGAGAAATCCATGATCACCCCTCCATCGGGAGATGCCTGGATAAAGCTGTCATGCTTTTCCGCGGTCACCCCGTTGAGTGGCTGGAACCAGTGTGTATAATGTGTGGCTCCCTTGGAAACCGCCCAGTTTTTCATGGCCTGGGCAACAGCATTCGCTACATCCGGATTCAGAGGGTTGCCCTGGTTTATCGTTCTGCGGAGTGAACGGTAGATATCAGCTGGCAGCATTGATCTCATGATTTTGTCGTCGAATACCATTGAACCGAAATAGTCAGATACAGTACTCATGGTCGACCCTCCTTTCCTGATGCGAATCTCCTGTAATATTTATTAATTGCCGGAATAAAATAATTTCTTTAAAAATAACCTTGTTGTTTTTCAAACTGAAATATATATATTGTTGGAGTTATCATATTTTTTGCGTATGAAAAAAGGGCCCGGATATACGGATCCTTTCATGCATAAGCGTGTCTCACTTTTCTTTATCGACTCCCGGCCACACTTGCCTTAACAAAGTCTATGAACCTCTCCTCGATGGCAGGAAGCGGATGGCCTTTGCGCCATACAAACAGGTATTCCATCTTTTTGTCCTCACCGGCGATCTCTTTGAACACAAGAGAATCATTTGGGATATACGCTGTCCTGGGATATATGCTTATCCCGACCTGTCTGCCCGCGAGAGCGGCCGCGTCAAGATAGCTGTCCATCTCGCATACTATCTGCGGCTCGGCATTTATCTCCCGGAACCACCTGTAGATAGTCTCGATAAGGGCTTTTCTGCTCGGAACTATCAGATTTTCCCCGACAAGATCAGCGACCCGGACCTTACGTCCGTTGTTCTGGGCAAGCGGATGCTGCCTGCTCATAAGCGCTGCCATCTTCTCTTCCCCGACATGGAAACTGTGCAGGAGTGAATTGTCACACGGAGATGTTATCACTGCCAGGCTTATCAGTCCCGTTCTGAGCTTCTCGAGTAGGTCGTCGGTACTTCCGTCCAGTATCCTGAATCTGACATTCGGATGTATGACCCTGAACCCGGCAAACCATTCTGCCGCAATGTCAGGGGCCATACCTTCCACCAGCCCCAGAGCTATGGTTCCGCGCATGCCCTCTCCCATCGAAAGGATCTCTGACTTTGTCTTGTCGGTGAGTTTGATGATCTCCTTGGCCCGCCTGTACAGAAGCTGTCCTGACTCAGTAAGTTTGAGCCTTCTCTTTCCTCTGATAAACAGCTCTGTATCAAGCTCTCTCTCAAGACTCTTTATCTGTGCGCTGAGAGGCGGCTGGCTCATGTGAAGCTTTTCAGCAGCCCTTGTTATATTGAGTTCTTCCGCGACAGTAACGAAATACTGCAGAGTTCTTAAGTCCATCTTTTACCCTTTTTGTGTTCCCCAGTCCAGTCATTGTTGATGTCATTCCCACTCAATAGTTGAGACCGGCTTGTCCGAGAAGTCCCACATTACTCTGTTGACTCCCGGCACCGTCGCGATGATACGGTCGCGCATGGTCTTGAGCATTTCCCAAGGGATCTCAACGGCCTCGGCTGTTACGGCGTCTACAGTGTTGATGGCTCTGATGATGACAGGCCAGCCCATGTATCTTTTGCCGTCCTTGATGCCGGTCGACTTCATGTCCGGAATGACCGCGAAGTACTGCCAAGGTACGTTCTCCATCTTGCCGATCTCTTCTCTTACGATGGCATCAGCTTCTCTGAGAGCTTCAAGTCTGTCTCTTGTGATGGCGCCTGTACATCTGACTCCGAGTCCAGGTCCCGGGAACGGCTGTCTGTAGACCATGCTGTCAGGAAGTCCGAGAGCAGAACCTACGACTCTGACTTCATCCTTGTAAAGAAGCTTTACCGGCTCAACGAGCTCAAACTGAAGATCTTCAGGGAGTCCGCCCACATTGTGGTGAGCCTTTACTCCATCGGACTCGAGGATGTCAGGATAGATGGTGCCCTGTCCCAGGAATTCGATGCCCTCGAGCTTCGAAGCTTCCTCCGCGAATACATCGATGAACTCCTTGCCGATTATCTTACGCTTTGTTTCAGGATCATCAACGCCTGCCAGCTTGTCGAGGAATCTGTCAACAGCGTCAACATAAATAAGGTTTGCGCCGAGCTGCTCCTTGAACACCTTGATGACCATCTCAGGCTCGCCCTTGCGCAGCAGACCGTGATTTACATGGACGCATGTCAGGTTATCGCCTATGGCCCTGATCAGCAGTGCAGCTACAACACTTGAGTCAACGCCGCCGGACAGAGCAAGAAGAACCTTCTTGTCCCCTACCTGCGCCTTGATCTCAGCGAGCTGCTCCTCGATGAACTTGTCAGCGAGTGCACGTGTTGTGATACGTTCCATTGTTTCCGGTCTCTTGTCACTCATTTCTGTACCTCCGTGAAACTCAGATGAGTGTTATTGGTTTGATCGTTTATGTCTAGCGTCCGCCGCCTGATGTGCGGCCGGATACCTCTTTCAGTATTACGTCGTGAGCACCGCCCTCAACTATGCTGACGGCCGATACGAGTGTCAGTTTTGCGTTCTTGTGGAAATCTGCGATATTGAGCGCGCCGCAGTTGCACATCGTGGATTTCACCTTGCCAAGCGACACCTGTACATTATCGTGCAGCGGTCCGGCATACGGTACGTAGGAGTCAACACCCTCCTCGAACTTGAGGCTCGGATCTCCTCCCAGGTCATATCTCTGCCAGTTGCGGGCCCTTGCAGAACCTTCGCCCCAGTACTCCTTGACGTAGCTGCCGTTCAGCATCAGCTTTGCCGAAGGCGATTCATCGAATCTCGCGAAGTATCTGCCAAGCATGATGAAGTCAGCACCCATGGCGAGAGCAAGCGTCATATGATAATCATATACGATTCCGCCGTCCGAGCAGATCGGCACGTAAACGCCCGTCTTCTTGTAGTAATCGTCTCTGGCCTGAGCTACCTCTATGACCGCCGAAGCCTGGCCGCGGCCGATACCCTTCTGCTCTCTTGTGATGCAAATGGATCCGCCGCCTATGCCTACCTTAACGAAGTCAGCTCCGCATTCCGCCAGGAAGTTGAATCCGTCAGCATCCACTACATTACCTGCGCCGACTTTTACGCTGTCTCCGTAATTGTCTCTGATCCACTTGAGGGTGGCAGCCTGCCACTCGGAGTATCCCTCAGAAGAGTCTATCGTCATGACATCGACGCCGGCATCAAGCAGAGCCGGGACTCTTTCCTTATAGTCTCTGGTATTGATGCCTGCTCCGACTATGAATCTCTTGTCCTTGTCCAGCAGTTCATCCGGATGTTCTTTATGCGAATCGTAGTCTTTGCGGAACACGAACGCCTTGAGTCTCTGATTGTCATCGATTATAGGCAGCTGATTGACCTTGTTATCCCAGATGATATCATTGGCTTCCGAAAGCGTGATGCCGTCACGTCCCCATACCATCTTGTCGAACGGTGTCATGAATTCTGACACCGGAGTATCGAGACTCATGCGCGAGATGCGGTAGTCCTTGCTGGTAACGATGCCCAGAAGCTTGCCTGCTGCGGTGCCGTCCTCAGTGATCGCTATAGTAGAATGTCCTTTTGCCGCCTTAAGATCGAGCACATCCTGCAGCGTGGCGTCAGGTTTCAGGTTAGAGTCGCTCGGAACGAATCCGGCTTTATACGACTTTGCCTTTCTGACCATGTCTGCCTGGCTCTCGATCGACTGTGATCCGAAGATAAACGAGATGCCCCCTTCTTTTGCGAGCGCGACCGCCATGTTGTGATCAGAGACGGCCTGCATTACCGCGGAAGTCAGCGGTATGTTCATCGACAGTGCAGGTTCTTCTCCCTTCTTGAATTTTACTACCGGTGTTTTAAGTGAAACATTCTCCGGGCGGGCATCCATTCCGGAGTAGCCCGGTATGAGAAGGTATTCATTGAAAGTCCTTGAAGGTTCCTTGAGGACTGTTGCCATTTTGCACCTCTTTCTGCTATCAAATAAGAGCGATTTGCGGTTAACAATTAGTTAGATATTTCTAACTTTTGCACATTTTTCATCTTTTTTCTAATATATCACTAAAAAAGGCTCGTTTAAAGCGTTTTCGAGAAGTTAGAAATTACTAATTTATTGATTTCTGCTGACCTTGTTATGCGCTTTCCCCTGATGTACAATAGGCGTTGACTGAAAAGAGGTATTTAGTGGAAGAAAACAGGATCGAAAAGAGAATAGACCTGCTGAACGGACACATCGCCAAGGCTCTGTTCTGGCTCTCGCTGCCTATCATGGGCACCCAGTTCATTGAGATGGCATACAATCTGTTCGACACCTTGTGGGTGGGCCGGATAGGAAACCAGGCCGTGACCGCAGTTGGCGCCGCGGGTATTTTTATGTGGATCGGATCCGGCATAGCCATGATACCACAGATAGGCGGTCAGGTAATGACCGGGCAGTCCATAGGCGAAGGCGACATGGAAAAAGCCCGCCGCTATGCCCGTGAATCCATCCAGCTGATGTTCCTCATAATGCTCATCTACGGAGCGATGTGCATAATTTTCAGACACCCTTTCATATCTTTTTATAGGCTTCATAACGCTGATACGGCTGCGGCATCGGCTTCTTATCTCGCGATCATCTCCGCTGCCGATATTGTCATGGGACTGAATCTCGTTATGACAGGACTTCTTACTGCCGCGGGAGACAGCAAGACACCGTTCAAGTACAACGCATCAGGAGCGGTCCTTAACATACTTCTGGATCCTCTCCTTATATTCGGCATCGGCCCCTTCCCTGAAATGGGAGTCAATGGCGCAGCTGTCGCAACGGTCTTCTCAGAGTGTATGGTAGCTTTCATGTTTGCGCGCTTCATCCACAAAGATGATTATCTTTTTGAAGGGTTCGATCTGGTTGGCGGATTCAGAAGCAAGGAAATTGTCCGCATCATCAAGCTGGGCGCGCCGCCTGCTGTTTTCAACATAGGCTACGCGTTCATATCGATGGTCATCTCGAGGATCATCGTAACATTCGGCGATGCAGCGATAGCAGTCCAGAGGGTAGGCGCGCAGATAGAATCGGTCTCATGGATGACCGCTGACGGATTCGCCTATTCGATGACCGCTTTCACATCTCAGAATTACGGCGCGGAAAACCACGAACGTGTAAGAAAGGGGTTCAGCACAGGAACAGCCATGATCACCGCGTACGGCATTGCTGTTACTGCCCTTCTGGTGCTTTGTGCCGCTCCTATATTCAGCATCTTCATCCGCGAACCGGATATCATTGCGGGCGGAGCGGATTATCTGAGGATAGTGGGACTATCACAGCTCTTCATGTGTTATGAGCTTTCAACGACCGGCGCGTTCAACGGCATCGGCCAGACTAAGATGCCTGCAGCCATCGGTCTCGCGCTTACAATCGCCAGGATCCCTGCCTGTTATCTGCTAATGCCGTACTTTGGCATAAACGGGGTCTGGTGGGCTGTATCCATCTCAAGCATATTGAAAGGAATCATCCTGAATATTATCTTCATTCACAAGTTGAAAAAACTATAATAGAAAAGACACTTGCATAAGCATAAGCAAGTGTCTTTTTTATGTCATTTTTAAATCGCGAAGTATTTTCGTTCATGACGAGGATGCAAGCTACCGAGGAGCGGAGCGTACTTTGCTTGTACGTGAGCACCGAGGCAGTGTAGCAGACAAAGTCATGGGCGAAAAGACGAGCCGATTACATCATGCCCATTCCGCCGCCGCCTTGAGGCATAGCAGGTTCAGGCTCTTTGATCTGTGTGATGCCTGCCTCTGTCGTCAGCAGCATTGCTGCAACGGATGCGGCATTCTGAAGAGCGGATCTTGTGACCTTTACAGGGTCTACGATTCCGGCAGCGAACATGTCTTCATACTGCTCGTTCGCGGCATTGAATCCGAAGTTTCCATCTGCCTTCTTTACTTCCGCCACTACTACGGATCCGTCGAATCCTGCGTTCTCTGCGATCTGTCTTACAGGCTCCTCGAGAGCTCTTTCTACGATCTTAGCGCCTGTCTTGATGTCGCCTTCCTGCTTGTCGGCATAAGCCTTGACAGCATCGATCGCTCTGATCAGCGATACTCCGCCGCCGGCCACGATGCCCTCTTCAACGGCAGCCTTTGTTGCATTGAGCGCGTCCTCAAGTCTCAGCTTCTTTTCCTTGAGTTCTGTCTCTGAAGCAGCGCCTGCGTTGATGACGGCAACTCCGCCGCTCAGCTTGGCAAGTCTCTCCTGCAGCTTCTCTCTGTCGAAGTCGGATGTTGTCTCTTCGATCGAAGCCTTGATCTGAGCTACTCTTGCTGCAAGCTCTTCCTTGCTGCCGGCTCCGCCTACGATCACTGTGTTGTCCTTATTGACCTTGACTGTCTCAGCATGGCCGAGCATGTCCATGGTAGCTTCCTTGAGCTCATATCCGAGCTCTTCGGAGATGACCACACCGCCTGTCAGGATAGCAATGTCTTCCATCATTGCCTTGCGTCTGTCGCCGAATCCCGGCGCCTTGACTGCTACTACGTCGAGAGTTCCTCTCAGCTTGTTGAGGATTAGTGTAGCGAGTGCTTCGCCGTCTACGTCCTCAGCAACGATGAGCAGGCTTCTGCCGGCCTTCATGATGCCCTCGAGGAGAGGAATGATCTCCTGGATGCTGCTGATCTTCTTATCTGTGAGAAGGATGAGCGGCTTGTTCATGACAGCTTCCATCTTCTCATTGTTTGCCATGTACGGTGAGAGGTATCCTCTGTCGAACTGAAGTCCCTCAACAACATCGAGTGTGGTTCCGAGAGTCTTGGATTCTTCGACTGTGATGACTCCGTCCTTGCCTACCTTCTCCATCGCCTCAGCGATGAGTTCTCCGATCTCAGTGTCATTTGCGGAAACTGCCGCGACCTGAGCGATGGCTGCTTTGTCATCTACCGGCTTTGCGGCTTCCTTGAGGCTCTCTACCGCAGCGGCTACTGCCTCAGCGATGCCCTTCTTGAGGATCATCGGGTTAGCGCCTGCTGTTACGTTCTTGAATCCTTCTCGTACGATGCACTGAGCCAGAAGTGTGGCTGTTGTTGTGCCGTCGCCTGCGACGTCATTAGTCTTTGTTGCGACTTCCTTTACGAGCTGAGCTCCCATGTTCTCTACCTGGTTTTCAAGCTCGATCTCTCTTGCGATCGTTACGCCGTCGTTTGTGATCAGCGGCGATCCGTATGATCTCTCGATAAGGACGTTACGGCCCTTAGGTCCGAGAGTGATCTTTACTGTATCCGCGAGTTTGTCTACTCCGGCGAGCAGGCTCCTTCTGGAATCCTCGCCGTAATAAAGTTCTTTAGCCATTATGATTCCTCCTTATATCTGCCCGCCGCTATTTTTCGATAGTAGCGAGGATGTCTTTCTGATTTATGATAGTGTACTCGGTGCCCTTGTACTTGAGATCGCTTCCGCCGTATCTGCTGAAGATAACGATGTCGCCTACCTTGAGTTCCATAGGCTCATCTTCTGTTCCCGGACCTACTGCCAGTACTTCAGCCTGCTGAGGCTTTTCCTTGGCGCTTCCGCTGAGAAGCAGGCCGGCCTCTGTCTTTTCTTCGGCTTCCATTTTCTTGATCACTACTCTTGCTCCGAGTGGCTTGATTCCGATGCTCATTTTTTGCCTCCTGATTTGTCCTATTTGTTAGCACTCTTATCGTTAGAGTGCCAATTTCCAAAACCTATTGTACTCACGGGGGACGTGAGTGTCAACACTTCCGGGTGAAGAATTCAACACATTTATTTTTGTGATCTGTCCCTGTAATAGTAGAAGAGATATTGCTGCGCGTAGCCCGCGAGATCTCCGTATTTTTCTGCAGCAAACTTCTGCATTCCCCTTGCGTCTTTCATATCGAGCCCGTACATGTCGTTCATGATCTGCTTCACCCATGTATCTACCGGGAACGCCGCTGTGTCTCTCAAACCAAACAGCATTATGCAGTTTGCTACCTTAGGGCCTATGCCGTAATAGCTGAGCAGTTCTTCGCGGCACCCTGGGCATCCGCATTCGAGGTATTTCCTTGCGGCGGCGATGATGTACGGTCCTCTGTAGCCGAGCCTCATGGCGGCAAGATCCGCCTCATCTGCCGCGGCGAGAGCCTCCGGCTTCGGAAAGGCGTGCCTGTCGCTTCCTTCTATCGGCTCGCCGTACTTATCACACAGCGTCTCTATATTCTTTCTTATACGCGGGATGTTGTTGTTCTGGGATATGATGAACGAGATGATCATCTCGAACGGATCCTGATTTAGTATGCGTATGCCCTGCCCGTATTCGGTCGCGGGTCTTATGAGCGGTTCCGATTCCGTGAGTCTCTTTTTTATGCTGCCGTAATCGGTATCGAGGTCAAAGTAATGCCTCCAGAACGCCTCGTCTCCACCGGTCGCTTCCACTGTCAAAGTTCTTCCGTCAAAACTTGCCCGCGCCGCAAAAGAGCCCGCGGCTCCGGTGTACGCACCTTCGCCGTCAGGCACCCATCTGAAGCACTGGCCGCACTCGAATATGTGAGTGAGATCCAGATCGCGCATGTCTCTGAAAATGATCTTCTGCATATCAGTGGAGTTTCCTCGAGAGCATCTCCTCTCTGTCTTTTACTATGTCCCTTATCCTGACGTTCACACTTTCTATGGTGAACGCCGTCATGGTAGCCAGAGCGTCGAACACGTCGCGCTGCAGCTCTATGCACTTGTCTACGGAAGCGGGATCTCTGATGGCCATCACGTCTATGGTGACCGACATGTTGGTCTGTTTTCCGTTGTTCATCCTGTCGACTACCACCAGGTGTGTATCGTATTTCTCTGCCGCTATCCTGACGATGTCTCTTATTACCTGCTCGCTGATGGAGAAGCTGCCAAAGTAACTGAATGTAGGCCTTAAGACAGTGCGGTCATCATTCCCTGCTTCCTCATCCTCATTATTCCCTTCGACTGCGTTTCCGCGAGCCTTGTCGATGAACTTCTTTATCGGGTCCATGAAATAGCCGGCAAAGTCACGTCTCAGCTGCCCTACAGGTGCAGGTATGACGTGTTCGCCCTCATCGTTTCTGAAATGGTAAGCTATCTGCCTTTCCTCTTCTGTCGTAACATCCTCGATATATATGCGCTCCTCCGGGGTCTGAAGTCCCAGCTGCGTGGCGACTATGTCTGTCATCCTGTCGGATGTGCCGATTATCAGGAGAGCTTCCGGCGCATACCTCTCAAGAGCGTCTTTCACCTCTTCGCGGTGATCCTCGTAATTGAAGAGAGCCGTCCTCATGGCAGCCGCCTTTGAAGCACACTTCTTGGCTGATCTTCCGGCAACGATCTGTCCTTTATAAATGAGCAGGCCGTCGTCTATTATGGCATCAAAACCGCGCCTCTGCGCCAGCGCAGTGGCCTGGAAACTTTTGCCCGTTCCGCTTTTTCCGGTAAATGACGCGACCTTCATCCGGCCTTCTCCCTTAATGTATTATTCTCTGTAACCCTTGTATTCACTAATTCCCACCGCTTTGGTAGGATTGTTTTGTTTTGTTTTTTTTGTTATTTACAAGTTTTGACCTTGGTGTTATACTCAAGCCGTAGATATTATTTCTTGCAAGAAGGAGGAAACACTATGGCTTTTAAGATCACTGACGAGTGCATCGCTTGCGGACTGTGTGCATCCAACTGCCCAGTAGAAGCTATTACAGAGGGAACACCTTTCGTCATCGACGAGAGCGCTTGCATCGACTGCGGTGCTTGTGCTGCTAACTGCCCTGTAGGAGCTCCTGTAGAGGCTTAGTAATCACAGCTGAAAAGCATCAAAATCCCGTAGCTGAGGCTACGGGATTTTATTTTGCTCCGGGTATTTGTCCGTCAGTCCCTGCCCTCATCATTCATCCTCTTTATCATGAATGAAAGCGCATGCAGACTGTCTGAGAGGTGCACTGATTCAAGTGCGACGTTCTCAGGGATGTTAAGATCGATCGGCGCAAAGTTCCATATGCCCTTTACACCGCCCAAAACCAGCTCGTCCGCCACTTTCTGCGCATTCTCTCTGTTGACGCATATGATGCCGATATCGATCTTTTCTCTTCTTACGTATTCCTCAAGATCAGCGCTGTCCATGACTTCAACGTCATTGATGACATTGCCTACGATCTTAGGGTTGGCGTCAAAGAGTCCGATGATATTGAATCCGATCTTATAGTAATAGGTGTAGTTCGTGATCGCCTGACCTAGGTTTCCGCATCCCACGACTACCGTTTTGTACTCTCTGTCGAGTCCGAGGATCTTATTGATCTCTTTGTACAGTCTGTCGACCTCGTAGCCATATCCCTGCTGGCCGAACTCACCGAAGGTGTTGAGGTCCTGTCTGATCTGTGAGGCTGTGTAGCCTATCATCTCGCTGAGTTCATTTGATGATATCTTTTTGATGCCCTTTGTCTGAAGGTATCCAAGGTATCTCCTGTAGCGGGGCAGGCGGCGTATGATCGCATTCGAAACTTTCGTCTTGCCCATTTTTACCCTCCAAGACTACTTGTTTGCCTCTACGTATTTAACGATGTCTCCTACCTTGGTGAAGTTCTCAGCTACATCATCAGGGATCTCGATCCCGTACTCTTCCTCTACTCCGAGGATGATCTCTACTGCGTCGAGCGAGTCTGCCTCAAGGTCCTTCATGAAATCGGTGTCCATCGTAACGAGCGATGCGTCGACATCGAGCTGCTCCATGATGAGCTTCTGAATTGTATCAAATACCATATCATTTCTCCTTTGTTATCAATACTTCCTAAATGAATTATAGAATAGTTTTGTAAACCTTTTCAATGATTTTCGTAGAAAATTTAACGAAATTGTAAATGTTTTTCACAATCTTCGCGCTTACTGGAGCTCCATCCACTCGTCGTAAAGTTTTGTGACTTCAGCTTCCAGTTCTGCAAGAAGCGCTGACTTCTCGTGCATCCAGGCGACATCAGTGGAGTTCTCCGGAAGCGACATCTCATCCTGGATGTCCGCTATCTCTCCTTCTATCTCATGGATCCTGTTTTCACAGGCCTCTGCCCTGCGTTCTCTTCTTCTCTGCTCGGCTTCCTGCTGTTTGCCGGCCTTGCGGCGCGCTTCGGAATCCGTAACGAGCCTGCGCGTAAGTTCAAGCTCTTCGTCAGCTGTCCTGCCCTGCTTCTTTTCTTCCGCGGCTGCCGGTGCAGACCTGCCGGTCTTCTCAAGATAGTAATCGAACTTGCCCTTGTATTCGACAAGGCCGTGCTCTGTCAGCTCAAGTATGCGGTCAGGTATCAGATTAAGCAGATATCTGTCGTGCGAGACTATGATCATTGTGCCCTCAAATTCCATCAGTGCTTCTTCGACGACCTCCTTCGACTCTATATCGAGGTGGTTTGTCGGCTCGTCCAGCACCAGTGTATTTGCTCCCGACAGCATCAGCTTAAGGAGCGAGAGCTTTGCCTTCTCGCCTCCCGAGAGGTCTTTCACCTGTTTGAACACGTCGTCCCCAAAGAAGAGGAAGCGTCCCAGAAGCGATCTCATCCCGGTGTCAGAATACAAATGATATGCGTTCTTCATCTCTCCCAGCACCGTCTCGTTATCATCCAGGAGCAGCTGACCCTGGTCGTAATATCCGAATTCAACATTGTAGCCTGTCCTGAGATAACCGTCGTCAGGCTTCTCAAGCCCCATCAGTATCTTGATGAGAGTGGTCTTTCCTATGCCGTTATCGCCTATTATGCAGACCTTTTCGCCTTTTCTTATCATGAGGTCCACATGATCAAAGAGCTTTCTGTCGCCAAAGCTTTTCGAAAGACCCTCCGCCTCCAGCACCTCGCCGCCGCTCTTGAAGTCGGCTTCGAAGCTGAGCTTCATTTTGCTCTGCTTCAGCTTAGGCTTTTCCTTTATCTCAAGCATGGCCAGACGTTTCTCTCGGGAAGCGGCTCTCTTTGCAAGGTGTTCGGTCCCGTGCTGCCTGAAGCGGCGGATCATCTCCTCCTGTTTCGCTATCTCGGCCTGCTGCTTTTCGTATTCGCGGCGCATGGCCTCAAGACGCTCTTCTCTCTTAATGAGAAACTCCGAATAGTTTCCCGTGTATGCTTCGAGAGTGCCTCCGCCCATGTCGAATATGCGGTTTGTGATCTTGTCAAGGAAGTACCTGTCGTGAGATACTACCATCAGAGTGCCTTTGTAGCCTTCAAGGTATGATTCGAGCCACTCCAGCATGTGAAGATCCAGGTGGTTGGTCGGTTCGTCAAGTATCAGTACGTCAGGCTTGCTGAGCAGCAGGCAGCTGAGCGCCAGCCTTGTGCGTTCGCCTCCTGACAGCTTGCTTATCTCCTTGCTCTGAGCCTCTTCGCTGAAGCCCATGTGCATAAGCATCGCTCCAAGCTCGCTCTTATATGTATATCCGCCTTTCTGCTCGTACTCTTCCATAAGGGCGGTGTATTCTTCCAGATCTTTGTCAAAGCTGTCGCTTTCGTGATCAGAGATCGCAAGCTGCAGACTCTCAAGCTTCTTTTCCATCTCGAACATATGCCTGAGGCTTTTCTCAGCCTGCTCGCGTACTGTGCCGCTGCCTCCGAAATGGTTCTGCTGGCGGAGGTATCCGATACTTACATCACTTCGGATATACAGATCGCCGGATGCCGCTTCTATATCTCCTGCGATTATCCCGAGCAGGGTCGACTTGCCGGTCCCGTTGGCACCGACTATGCCTATACGGTCGCCTTTATCAACGCCAAAACAGACATCCTCAAAAATGATGTCTGTTCCGTACGCCTTGCTTATGTCCTTGCCCGAAATGATTATCATCTTAGAATTCCAGACCCGGCACCGCGTCAAGTTCGAGTGTCGGCTCCTCCCCTGTTTTGTATGCGTAATACGCGGCGGACGCTATCATGGCTCCGTTGTCCGTGCACAAGATAGGACTTGGTTTCAGGACCGTTATGCCCTTAGCTCCTGCCTTCTCTTCCATCAGCGCTCTTAGTCTGGTGTTGGACGCGACTCCGCCCGCCATGACTATCTGCTTCTGACCATATTTGCCGGCAGCCGCCACAGCCTTGTCCGCTATGACTTCCACCACGGCCTCCTGAAAGCTCGCCGCGACGTCGTTGACCCTTATCTCACGGCCCGCCTGTCTCTCCTGATTAAGGTAATTGAGGGCCTGTGTCTTAAGGCCCGAGAAACTGAAGTCGAGGCTGCCCGGCTCAAGATAAACGCGCTTGAAAGCTATGCTCTCAGGATCGCCTTCCTTTGCCGCCCTGTCGATCTTAGGTCCGCCCGGATATCCCAGGCCTATGACTCTCGCGATCTTATCGAATGCCTCGCCTGCCGCGTCGTCTCTGGTGCCGCCGAGTTTCTCGCATTGATTGTATGCCGGAACATTCACGATCTCTGTGTGGCCTCCTGAGACTATGAGTGCCATGAAAGGCGGCTCAAGCTCGTGATGCTCAAGATAGTTTGCGGCTATATGACCGTGCATGTGATTGACTCCCACAAGAGGGATATCGCAGGCGTAAGCCATGGCCTTTGCCGCGGCTACCCCTATCAGAAGCGCTCCGACCAGGCCCGGACCGTAGGTCACACCTATGAGATCTATGTCCTTTGCTGTGACATCCGCGTCGGAAAGCGCCTTGCCGATGACATCGTTGACGCGCTCAAGGTGTTTTCTGGACGCTATCTCCGGCACGACTCCGCCGTAAGCCGTGTGTATGTCTATCTGGGAGCTTATGACATTGCTCATGACAAAGCGGCCGTCGGCTACCACCGAGGCTGCTGTCTCGTCACAGCTTGTCTCTATTCCGAGTGTAAGGAATCTCCCGTCTTTCATATCTATAAAACCACTTCTACTTCGACCTTTCCGAGGTCAAGATCCATCAGAACGGCATCCTCGCCGCCCTTAGCGTAATATCCTTTGCGTCTGCCGACTTCACGGAAGCCCAGCTTTTTGTAGAGTTCCATCGCCGCCCCGTTGCCGCTACGGACTTCAAGTGTCACCAGCTTGCAGCCGTCCGCGTCAGCCTTGTCTATGAGGTGGCGGAGCAGTGCCTCACCTATCCCCTCGCGCCTGAATTCCGGTGCTATGACGATGTTGTAGATTTGGCCCTCTCCGGCTATCATCCTGATCTCGGCGTAGCCTGCCCTTTCTTCATCTGCCAGGGCAACAGCTACATATGCATTGCCTCCCGCGGTGACGTCTTTGGTTATCTCATCGGCGCTCCATGGGGCTTCGAACGAGTCACGCTCTATGCGCGCCAAGGCCGGTACGTCGTATATTTTTGCTTGTCTGATAGTAATATCCATAGTCTACATTGCGGCAACGCCGCTATTTCACAGAAAGCCTTATATCTGCACCGGTTTTCTGATCCTGTCGCTCAGCGTGCCCGCCTTGAGACGCTGCTCGGCCTCAGCAAGCCTCATGTATTCCGGCATCAGCTCGTTGTATCCGAGCACCTTGCCTGCTTTGGCTTTTCTGAGCGCTATTCTTGCGACGCTCTCAGCATGCTGATATCTAAGATCTTCGCCTGCGAACGCATATATACCCTCAGGCAGCGAACTTTCGATTATTTCCATATACGCATCGATCCCGTCACCTGTAAAAAAGACTGCGCTGCCCAGCAGGTCCTTTAAGGACTGCGCTCTTCCGGAAGCCTCAGCTTCAAGTTTCGCGATCTTAGATGACAGTTCCGCAAGCAGCTCTTCTATCATGTACTGCTTCTCTTCCATGACAAGACAGAGAGCCTTATGCTCATAATCCGAGGTGAACTCTGCCTCCCAGACACCTGCGTAAGTCTGATGCCTTCTGGCGTTGATTACAGGCACAACATAAAGTGATCCTGCGGATACCGCGGCATCAAGCACTCTCTCAGCCATCGCTTCAAGTGATGAAACGGAAATGCAAGGCAGACCAAGCATCTGAGCCATTACTCTTGCTGTAACAACGCCTATCCTTATGCCCGTGAACGATCCCGGGCCAACAGAAGCGGCGATATGCGTAAGCTCGCTCTTATCGATGCCGGCTTCGCGTATCGCTTCATCGATCAGTATCATCATGCCTTTGAGGTGGTTCATCTCTTCAGTCGATATCGCGCTGAATACCTCGCCCGCCTCGTTTATGACAGATGCCGATCCGTATTTACCTGTTGTCTCGATAGCAAGTATATTCACTCCAGTATCTCCGCTATCCTTTCGCCTTCATTTTCGCCGTATTCAAGGCACACGGCAAACGCGTCATCAGGAAGAACATCAGCGACGATGTCCGCCCACTCTATAACGCAGACTCCGTTACCTTCAAGCATCTCTTCCGCGCCTATGTCCAGAAGCTCCTCGCCGCTTCCCAGTCTGTAAACGTCAAAGTGATACAGAGGCAGCCTGCCGCTTCTGTATTCTTTAACGATGGTGAAAGTCGGGCTGTTTATCTCCCCGGTTATCCCGAGTCCTTCCGCGATGTATTTGGTCAGCGCGGTCTTGCCTGTGCCAAGATCTCCTATGAGAGCCACGACATCACCGGGTTCGAGCGCTTCCGCTATCTCATGTCCCAGCTTCCGTGTGTCTTCTTCACTATTCAGGATCAGTTTTCTGTGTCCGAAATCCTTCAATTCTCTTCTTTCTTAACGGTCTCAGCGCTTCCGTGAAGCAATCCGGATATGCGCTTGTACAGTATGAACGTAAGCAGCGAGTTGACGCCTGCCTTGACCAGGTTGAACGGAATGATAACAGTCGGGATCATGGCGATGACCGCTGATCTCGGAGCTCCCATGAATGCCGGTGTAACAAGGATGTTCATTATGCACATCACAACGGTAGTTACTATCACTCCTGTTATAAGAGCCTTGATCGCAGTCTTCTTTGTTCTATTGCGCTTGTACATGGTGCCGATGGCTACGGCGACTATGCCTGTCGCGATAAAGTGCATGATGAATCCGTAGAGGCCGCTGCCGCCGAGTCCGAACGCCTGGATGAGGCATACGATCAGCGTCACTATGAGTCCCTCATATGGTCCGAAAGCGAATGCCGTTATATATATAGGCAGATCCGCCGGATCATATTCCAGGAAAGGTGCCGCAGGCCAAGGGATATTGATGAGGAGTACCAGTACTATAGATGCTGCCGTCATCATCGCGAGTTTTGCCAGCTTTGCTGTTGTCATTTTGTTTTCGTTCATAACACATTCCTCCTTTGTGTTTTGGTGGAATCTGTCAGGCATTAATAATGGCCCTGATACGAGTCAAGGCCATTCATCACAATTACAGCTTGCAATGTTTCTCTCATCCGGACTATACCGTCGGTACCGGATTCTCACCGGTTCGGCCGTGAGGCTCGCGGACTTACGCAGATCTGGCTGCGATCACCGCCGGTGTGGACTTTCACCACGCCCTGAAACAGATTATTGTAGATTGCCGCAACGCGGCGCTTATTCGAAGCAGAAGGCTTTGATCGCTCTGGCGTAGATTCTGGTCATCTTCATGAACGAGTCTATGCTGAACTTCTCATCCGCCTGGTGCATCGTGTTCTCGTCATCAGGGAACGCAGCCCCGAAAGCGAGTATATTGTTGAACATCTTGGCGTAAGTACCGCCGCCGATGATCATGGCGTCTGTTTCCATGTCACCCGTTTCGTCCCTGTACGCCTTCATGTATGTCTGGCATATAGGATCTGCGCGGTGGCAGTGGATAGGTTTCTGGACCGCCCTCATCACGAGCCCGATGCGCGTGCCTTCAAGCACGGTCTCGATGCCTGAGATCACCTGCTCATCCGTCGACTTGATCGGATAGCGTATGTTGATCGACAATGTCGCGAGGTCCTCGTTAATATTAGCCATTCCGACGTTAAAAATCAATGGTCCGGAAGGTTCATCCTCAAAGAAGCACCCGATTCGTTCACCGTGAAGGTCAAAACCTATGTGTTCGTTATAGAAATCGATGAACTCGTTGAGCTCTTCGCTCGCGAAACTGATCCTTCCGAGGAAGTCCATGAGTATGCTCACGGCATTGAGACCGAGATCCGGATGCGCTCCGTGAGCGGCCTGTCCAAATGCCTCGATCACGAGGGATGTGCCTTGCTTTTTTGTCTTCAGTTTATAGCCTGTTTCTTCAGCGTACAGTTTGGCCCTGTCGCTGATGAGATCATAATGTTCTTTGCTGCCTGCCACCACGGCTTTTGCGTAAGCCGGCACCGCGTTAGGAGCAACGCCTCCCTCAAGCTTTGTGAGACGCATCTCGTCCTTGGCCGGCTTTGTCTTGAATTTCTGAGCGAGCTCAAAGATCATGATGCCAAGTTCTCCGTTGACGAGCGGGAAATCCGCGTCCGGAGTGAATCCGAGCGAAGGCTGTCCACAGTGCTCTGTATAGTGGTCCGCACTTATATGCCCCGTCTCTTCATCGAGACCCAGAACGAGGCGGATGTTCATCTTTGGCTCAAGTCCTTCATACTTCAGAGCCTTCATGGCATAAAGACATGCTACCACCGGGCCCTTGTCATCAGATGTGCCCCTTCCGTATACAAAGCCGTCTCCTTTATCCACCATGGTGAACGGATCTGTCGTCCAGTCTGTGCCTACAGGCACAACATCCAGGTGTCCTACTATGCCGAAATAGTCATTGCCGCCGTTTTCCGACTTCCATTCGATGTGACCGGCGTAGTTTTCATCATTGTAGACATCAAAGCCCTCTTCCTTGCCGATCTTCAGCATGCACTCGAGAGCTTCCTGCACGCCCCGTCCGAACGGATAGACTTCTCCGTCCGCCGTCTTTACCGGTTCCGCGTTCACGCTAGGCTTGGATACGATCTCGGCCAGCGTCTTCAGCATGTCATCCTTATATGCGTCTATCCTTTCAAGGTAACCCATTTTTTGCTCCATAGTCGTTATTGTTGTTTTCTTCTTCCTTCAGGGTCTCGATGTCTTCGATGACCTTGGCCTTAGCCTCTATTTTGGTAACATATTCTGTTACAGGCTTGCCGCTTTTTATGGTCGACAGCGTGACCGCTCTTTTTACGTTTCCGTTATCGTCGAAGCTGAACAGACCCGTAGCGCACTTAAGTTCGTCAAGCTCCATGAGCGCTGTCCTGATCGCTGCGCCTTCTGTGGATTTAGCGTTATGGAACGCGTTTATGAGGATCAGATAGGAGTCGTATCCGAGCGCGGCGTTTCCGCTAGGGACGTCATCCGCGCCGTATCTGTTGGCATACTCTATCTGGAATCTCTGCGCCTCTTCAGTATATGTGTCTGAAGTGTCGTCGTTCTTTGTCAGCACGGACTCGTAAGGGAATACCACCTTTATATTCCTGTGCCTGTCCATCATGGAAATGAACGCTTCGTATCCCCAGCTTCTGGTTCCGAGATATGTTATGCCGTCGAGGCCCATGTCTTCAGCCAGCGTGAAGAACGTGTCCATCTCCTCTGCGCCCATCGATACGAAGCACACATCCGCAGCGTTGTATCTCAGTTTCATCAGAGCCCGCTTCATCTCCTCTTCATTAGGCAGTATCTCCTCATTCATGACGATCGCATTGCTGCGCTTCCCGGCGATCTTCTTGATCCTCTCATCGAATCCGTCGATCAGCACGGAGGCGGATGTGTCATTCTTGATGCTTATGACCGCGATATTCCTGGAGCCCAGCTCCTCAGCGGCATACTCCGCAAGGCCCTCTCCCATCTGGGATTCCGTAAGGCTGGCCCTGAAGTAGTACCTGCTTCTCTGTGTGATCAGCGGGTTGGATGCTGAAGGAGTGATAGTCGGTATCTGCGGCTTGTCGACGTAGTCACTTATGGTAAGTGATGATGCCTCTCCTGCCGCGCCTATGATGGCAACAGGCTGCATCTCTATGAGGGCCTGTATGGCGGTCTCAGTGCCGGCTACGGTGGACTGCGTGTCTACCTTTACCAGTTTGACATCATATCCATCGACGTTGTTGTATATGCTGTTGGCCAGCTCTATGCCTTTGATCTCATCCCTGCCCTTGCCTTCGTATCTTCCGGTCTGAGGCTCTATAACACCTATGGTTATGGTCGGTACGGATTCATTCTGCGGCTTCGTTATGAATGTCTCCCTGAAGCTGTCCCAGGTAGAACATGCGGACAAAACAAAGACCGCCATGACAAGCACAGCCGTCAGCAGCAGTCTCTTTATTGATCTTTTTTTATTCCTTCTTGCAGCCAATCTCTATGACTTCCTTCATATCTTTAAGGCTTGCGGTATCGTTTGCCCTTCTCCTCATGGAAGCGGCGCCGTGCATGCCCTTGGTATAACGAACGATATACTTTCTGAACTCTTTGACACCTATAGGCTCGCCTTTGAGACCGCACAGCATCTCAAGATGCCTGATCATCATGGCGATGCGCTCTTCATCGGTCGGAGGAGACAGTATCTCTTCGCCTTTGAACGCGGCTTCGAGTTCTCTGAATATCCACGGATTGCCCAGCGCTCCGCGGCCTATCATGACCATGTCGCAGCCGGTTTCTTCCAGCATACTCATGCCGGATGCGGCGTCCGTGACGTCGCCGCTTGCTATAACAGGTATCGTAAGGGCGTCTTTTACGTCCTTTATGATTCCTCTGTCAACTGTTCCGCTGTAGTACTGGCTTCGCGTCCTGCCGTGTACACACACGGCTGAGGCTCCGCCCTCCTGGGCTGCCAGAGCTACTTCTACGGCGTTCGTCCTGCTTTCATCGAATCCTTTGCGGATCTTGATGGTAACAGGTTTATTAGTGGCGGCAGTGACCGCCTTTACTATGTCATGTACCAGACCGGGATCCTTCATGAGTGCCGACCCGTCGCCGTTTCTTACGACTTTAGGTACCGGACAACCCATGTTTATGTCCAATATCACGTTTGGATGGCTTTCAAGCTCGCGCGCGGCAAATGCCATGACATCCGGCTCGCTGCCGAAAATCTGGATGGCCGTCGGTCCCGCGCCTTCCGGGATATACGTGAGTTCATTTGTGCCTTTGCCTCCGTAATAGAGGCCCTTGGCACTGACCATCTCGGTATATGTCAGCGCGGCTCCCTGCTCTTCGCACAGAGTGCGCATGACGGCATCCGTAAAACCAGCCAGCGGCGCGAGAAACCAGGGATTATTAAAAGAAATATTACCTATATTCATATAGTTATGTGTGGTGTTTTATATGTCCGGCCCGAGCGGGCCTGGCAGACTTATAAAAGCACATTTCTAGTCTTGTAATACCCTCTTTTTATTCAGGCCCTTGTTCTTTTCGTGCAGCATCTGCAGCCCGTCCAGCGTAAGCCTCCTGTCGATCACGTCGATGCAGTCGACACCGCTTTCGACCATCGTAGCCATACCGCCGGTAGCGATGACCTTGATGTCTTCAGGCTTGCAGCCGAGCTCTTCGCTCATCTCCTTCTTCATGCCTCTGATCATGTGCTCAGTGAAGCCCTGATGTCCGTAGATAAGGCCGGACTGCATGCCCTCGGATGTGTTTTTGGCAATGAACTTACCCGGGATCTCGAGGTCTACATTAGGCAGTTTAGCGGTGTGATCAAACAGAGCAGCCGCCTGTGTCTTCATGCCCGGCGCGATAGCTCCGCCCAGGAATGTGCCGTCAGCGGATACGCAGTCGAATGTAGTTGCCGTACCGAAGTCCACGACGATGAGGTTGCCGCCGTATCTTATGTGAGCAGCGACCGAGTTTACCAGACGGTCGGCTCCCAGAGCGCGCGGATTCTCGTATTTTATCTTGATTCCGGTCTTGATGCCCTGCTCCACGACTATAGGGTTCTTGTCGTAGAACTTCAGGCACATGTGCTCGAGCGTGAACAGCAGCGAAGGTACTACGGACGCGATGATGATGTCATCGATGTCCTTTTCGGTTATATCGATGCGTCTGAACATCGATCCGATTATTGTGCCGTACTCATCGGCTGAGCGCCTGTTGTCTGTAGCAAGTCTCCAGCTCTCGACCAGCTTATCGCCCTCAAATACACCCAGAACGATGTTTGTGTTGCCAACGTCTATTGCAAGCAGCATATCAATCCTCCTCCAGTCTCTTGAGAGCAAGCGCGAGAGTCAGTCCCGGGATAACGCGGTTTCCGGTCATCTCTGCTCCGAGTATCTCGTTGGCCTTCTTGAGCCTGTACTGAACCGTGTTGTTGTGGATGTTCATGAACTCGGCTGTTCTGCCGGAGTTCATTCCCGCGTCGAGAACGAATGTAGAGAGCGTATCGATGAGCATCCTGCCCTTGTTCTGCGAGACTTCGCGTTCGAATGGCTCAAGCAGGTCGAGATACATTTTGCGCTGCATCTGCGAACCGCTCTGCATGTAAACGCAGTCGCTCACCATCGAGATCTCGTACTTAGAGAAAACTCTCTTGAACGGGAAGACCTTCTCCATGTATCTGGCGGTCTTATTTATCATCTTGAATCCGTCGACGCAGCTCTCGAGTCTCTCAAGACCGGTCACATGGAATACCCTTTCGTCCTTTTTGACGGATTTGAGTCTGTCGAACATCTCGAGGCAGGCGTTCTTGACCTCTATGCCTCTGTCCTGACCGCCTTCCGTATACACGATGCCGTAGATCTCGCCGGACTCTATGGTCGTAAGCAATCCGAAATCGGCTTTCATCTTGTAGTCCGAGATGATCTCCAGGAAAGCCGGAGCGTCCTCGCCCGCGTTCTTTATATAAAAAGCACAGGTGAACTGCATGCCGCGCAGGCCTGATTCATCAAGCAGGGTGTGGCAGAATGAGATATCCCCGCGCACAGCGGACTTGATGAATTCTGCCCTGGAGTCTCTGTCAGGCGTGTATTTCCACATGCCTATGGCGAGCTCTATCGACCTGGCGAGTTTTGTCATTTCGGCAGCCGAGTAATCGTCGTTGTTATCGACGATGACAAGTATGTATCTGCTGTCTTTGATGTTTATGAAACCCCAGTATGTGACAACGCTTTCGATATCTACACGCGTGAAGCCGGTCATAGTGAAAGCGTCCAGCTTGCGCGCAGCATGTACCGCGTCCTCGATCTTGACAAGGTGTCTTGTCTCGACGGTAAGGATCGTGTTGAACTCCTCGGTCATCAGAACGACCTGGTAGTTGTTCTGCAGCGCCGCCTCTCTCAGTGCTTCAGGAAAACTGCTGTAGTTCTCGAAGTTGAGGAGGTGGAACATTGTGCTGTTTAATACGTTGTCGGAATAGTTTTCGTCGTAGAGTATCTTGTCCATTACATGCTCGATGAGCATGCTGTAGGTAATGGTTCCGTTGTCATCTATAGTGATGATAGGAAGCTTGACCTCTTCAGCGGCTTTTACGACTCCGTCATCCACTTTTGCGAGGCCGTCCTCGTTGAGGTAGATGACAAGAGCGCTGATGCCCTTTCTGCCAAGTCCCGAGACGATCTTCTTTTGAGCATCAATGTCATCCTTGATGGACCAGAAATGGGTTATTACCATCTGGGCTTCTTTGCCGTTGCGCTCTACGCCCCTGTCCACGTCCTGCTCATCAAATACCGAAACGGATCTTACGCGTCTGTCCAGCTCGTCCGCGCAGGCTACCACGCGGCTCAGTCTGAACGCATCCAGTTTGAGGCAGTCATTTAAACATATCTTCATATCTTTTCTCCGTGACGGACCCTCTTACTGAGGATCCTTGTCGTTGTTGTCGAAGCTTACGACTTCGCGGTCATTCTTTTCGTCAGCTGCAGCTTTGAGCTTCTCGAGCTCTTCCTTCATCTTTCTGCGCTGTTCTTCTTCCTGCTCCTTGGCGATGCGTCTGGCCTCTTCGGCTTCCTCCTTGTTGCGGCGCTCGATGTCCTTCATCTCGCTGTCGAATTCCTCTTTGATCGTTTCAGGATCGGACTCGCCCGTGAAGAGTCTCTCAAACTGATCTCCGTCTAGAGTCTCTATCAGGAGTAGCGCCTGCGCGACTCTTTCGAATGCCGCGTCGTACTCCTTCAGGAGTTCTTTTGTTTCAGCATAGCACTGGCTGAGCAGCGCACGGATCTCGTGGTCGACTTCGGACGCGACTTCCTCAGAGTAGTTCTGGCGTGTCGAGAAGTCTCTTCCCAGGAATACCTCATCACTTGTGCTGAATGACACAGGTCCGAGTTTCTCGCTGAATCCGTATTTGGTGATCATCTGCCTCGCGATCTCAGTCGCGCGCTCCAGGTCGTTGCTGGCGCCCGTCGAGATATCGTCGAGCTTGAGTTCTTCAGCGACACGTCCGCCCAGCAGATGCTTGATCGTGTTGATCATGTGGCCTTTAGTCTCGAAAAACCTGTCCTCTTCAGGCAGCCACATCGTGAAACCGCCGGCCATTCCTCTCGGAATGATGGTGATCTGGTGTACAGGGTCCGATCCCGGAGTCGCTCTCATGACGATGGCGTGTCCCGCCTCGTGATAAGCGGTCAGCTTCTTCTCTGCGTCGGAAATGACTCTGGACTTCTTCTGAGGTCCCGCCATTACCTTTGTGGTAGCCTCTTCGATCTCATCCATCCTGATCTTTGTTCCGTTGCGTCTGGCTGTCAGAAGAGCTGCCTCGTTTATGAGGTTCTCGATATCCGCAGGCGAGAATCCCGGTGTCCTCTTGGCGAGGACTTCCGGCGAAACGTCTTCATCGAGCGGCTTGTTCTTTGTATAGAGTCTGAAGATCTCTTCCCTTGCCTTGATGTCAGGCATGCCGATAACGACCTGCCTGTCGAATCTGCCGGGTCTCAGAAGAGCCGGGTCGAGTACGTCAGGTCTGTTGGTCGCGGCCAGGATTATGATGCCGAGGTTACCGTCAAATCCATCCATCTCAACGAGCAGCTGGTTGAGGGTCTGCTCTCTTTCGTCGTTGCCGCCGCCTAGACCCGCACCTCTGCGTCTTCCGACAGCGTCGATCTCATCGATGAACACGATGCACGGAGCGTTCTTCTTGGCCTCGTTAAAGAGATCTCTTACTCTGGAAGCTCCGACACCTACGAACATCTCCACAAAGTCCGAACCGGAGATCGTGAAGAACGGCACACCCGCCTCACCTGCGCAGGCGCGCGAGATATATGTCTTACCTGTACCCGGCTGGCCTACCAGCAGCACGCCCTTAGGAATACGCGCTCCAAGTTTGGTGTACTTTCCCGGGTTTTTCAGGAAATCTACTATTTCTGAAAGTTCTATCTTCTCCTCTTCGAGTCCGGCGACATCCTTGAACGTGATGGACTTGGCGTCGCTCTTGTAGAGCCTTGCCCGGTTCTTTCCGAACTGGAAGGCCTGCTTGTTGCCTCCCTGGCTCATCATGAAATAGAAGAGGAAGCCCATGGCGGCTACCATGAGTATGGTCGGCAGTATGCTGAGCAGAGTGTACTCGCTCTTTGGCGGGTCGCTGTCGAGCTCCAGCTTGCCCTGTTCAAGCATCGGGTTGATCGTTTTCTCTTCAAGGTAGCTGATCTCCACCAGAGACGGAGAGTATGTCACTTCCTTTGTCCCGTCTTTCTTTGTGCCCATCAGCCTTCTGTCGGTGATGTTTACGCTCTCAAAATCGCCCCTCTCAAGATGTGTGCTGAACTGCGAGAACTTCACTTCCTTGACTTCGGTGCTGTCTGACAGTCCGCGGACCATCATGGAGAGCGCGAGCACGACCACAAAGATTATTAGGTATGTACCTATGCTGCGTCCGATATTCTTCAATTCTTGTTTTCCTTTCTCTATCTAAAAAGTGGCACTAAAAAAGCCTCTTCTTTTGTGTCCCGAGCACAAATTTTATCATATTGTCTCATCGAGTTCAATCAAAAGAACACGCTTCGTTGTGTCTGTAATATGAAATTTTGGTGAAAACCTGCCTTTTGTCCTTTCGCGTTCACCGGCGAAATGATCGCTCGGCAGGACCCACAGCACTTCACTGTCTATGCAGACCATGAGGATGCTGTCTCTGGCGGCTTTTCTGACCTTGGAATCGACCAGGAGATCCTGTATCTTTTTGCTTCCGTTTTTCATCGGAAGATAATCGCCCTCGCGCCTTGTGCGGAGTTCGATGCCACCCAGTCTGCCGGGGTACTCCCTGTTGAATTCATCAAAATCGAAGGCAGCATAAGGAGCGTCCTCGTCAGGGGCAAATTCCTTTGCCATAATCACCTGAGGATAGATAGCGATGCTGTCATCCGGAAGAATGACCTCTTCTGTCGCTGAAAATATGATTTTGTCGTATTCGCGGCGGGCTCTGATTCCGTACGGCAGATCGATGCCCGTTGACGGATGCTCGCTGTAAATGAGACTGACTATAGCCGTCACGTTTTCGTATGTAGCGCAGGACTCCAGCCTTAAAAGGCCAAATACCATGCTTACCACGCGGCTGTTGATCGAAGGCGGATTGTCCTTGAGCTTGGTGATATCCAGGACGGCCTCTTCTTTCTCGCTGTTGATATCGACGCAGTCGATGTAGTCTGTCAGCGCTATATCTCTCAGCAGAGTATCATCCATGTAGGCAAGTCCGGCATAGCGTCTCAGGTTGTCCTTTATCTTCGGATTGTAATTCTTCTCAAGATACGGGATCAGTTCGTTTCTGATCTTGTTTCTCGTGTATGTATTCTCATCGTTCGATTTATCGATGTTCGGTTTCAGTTTGTTCTCTTTGATATATGCCTCGATGTCCTTGCGCTCTACGTTGAGGAGCGGGCGCACTATTAGATAGCCACCTTCGGAAACTCTGACCGCCGGGATGCCTGCCAGTCCGTGAGGCCCGGTCCCGCGTATCAGTCTGAAGAGCACTGTCTCCGCCTGATCATCCGCGTTATGAGCGACCGTGATCACGATCTTGTCCGAAGGCACGCCGTTCTCCTCGAGCTCTGCCGCGACTTCATCGAAGATCTGATATCTGATCTCACGGCCTGCTTCCTCATGGGAGATGCCAAGCTCCTCCGCAAGATCCTTGCATGACGCTTCGTATATGCGAAGGTCCAGATCAAGGCGCTCGCAGATGTCCGCCAAATGATCGGCTTCCTCGTAAGCTTCAGGTCTCAGCATGTGATTGACGTGGACCGGCACTAATACGAGGTCATACATATCCGCGATGCTTGATAGAGCATGCAGAAGGCACAGCGAATCAGGCCCGCCGGAAACGCCGATGATGACGGCGGAGCCGGGAGCGATGAGACCGTTATCTATGATAGTGTCGATGATGTAGTTTCGTTTCATTCCCTTTATATATACCGCTATATCCCGAAGAATCTCTTTCCGTTTTCTGTCAGGATGCGCGCGGCCTCTTCATATTCAAGTCCTTTCAGGACTGCCATGCGGCGCACTATGTGCTCGATATATTCGGATCTGTTTGGACGGCCGCGCAGAGGCTCAGGCGCCATGTACGGCGCGTCTGTCTCAGACAGCAGGTATTCTATAGGCACCTGTCTGACTACCTCGGCTGCCTTCTTGCCGTTTTTGAAAGTGACCGGACCGCCGAGCGAGATAGTGGCTCCAAGCTTCACATACTCCAGAGCAAGCTCAGGCGAGCCTGAGAAACAGTGCATCTGCACCCTGGCATCCGGTACAAGTCCATTGCTTTCTCCCGGGATCATCACCTCATGTCCGCTCGCCTCAGATGACATGCTCCCCGGCGCAGGTCTCCCCGCAAACCAGGTCTTACGCTCATCTGAAAACGCGCCCTCTTCTTTGAGGATGTCCATCGTCAGCTGATGCGCGTCGCGTGAGTGTATCATGATAGGCATCCTGAGTTCGTTGGCCAGCCTTATCTGTCGTCTGAACAGCTCCTGCTGTTCTTCTCTGTCATCCGTGCCGTAGTAATAGTCGAGTCCTATCTCACCGATGGCAACAGCCTTAGGATCAGCAGCCAGCTTTCTTATCTCATCAAGATCCGCCTCAAGTCGTTCTTCTGCCTCGCGGCATTTATCCGGATCGTCCCCGGCGATCCCCGCATAGTCGGACGCGTGGTCGGGATGTATCCCGACGGCCGCAAAGCACCACGGATACGTGTCCGCGTCGGCAAGCGCCTGCTTAGCCGATTCCACATAATCCGCCACGTCAATTATGAAGGCGACCTCCGACGCCTCTATCCCGGCCGCCAGAGATCGCCGCTCTTCATCAGTATATTTCTCGAAATTCAGATGTGTATGTGCGTCAAACAGCATTACTTCGCTCCAAGCGCGTACAGTTCTTCAAGCTCCTTGTCGATGTCGAGCCTCGGGAAGAGCATATCGCCCTTCTCCACCTTGCAGCCGTCCATCTGATAGAACTCGAACGCGTCCTCCCAGGCGACCGGTACATCAGCGAGTCCCAGCTGGACTCTCATGCGGTCTGTTGTCGTATGCATGTATGGCTCGATGAGGATCGATACGATGCGGAGTGCCTCAGCGAGGTTCCTCATGACTGTGTCGAGCTCGGCCTTCTTTGTCTCGTCTTTCGCGAGGACCCAAGGCGTCTTTTCATCAATGTATTTGTTGGCGCGTCTGATGAGGATCCATATCTCCTCGAGTGCCATGTTGAACTGGAACTCATCCATCTTTTCCGCGACTCTGTCAGCTGCCGATGTCGCGAGCGAAATGAGTTCATCATCTATGGCGTCCCTTGTAGTTGCTGCAGGAACCTCTCCGCCGCAGTACTTGACTATCATGGAGACCGTCCTTGAGAGGAGGTTTCCGAGGTCGTTGGCGAGGTCGAAGTTCATTCTCCTCAGCATAACCTCGTTGGTGAATATTCCGTCCTGTCCGAATGTATACTCACGGAGCAGGAAGTACTTGAGAGCGTCGATGCCGTAGCGGTCGATCAGGACCACAGGATCGATAACGTCCCGTCCCTTTGCCGCTTTGGATTTAGATACCTTCTCTCCACCGAGAAGCAGCCATCCGTGTCCCCTTACCTGCTTTGGCAGAGGCAGATCAGCGCTCATCAGCATCGCAGGCCATATGAGCGAGTGGAATCTCACGATCTCCTTTCCTACCAGGTGGACATCGGCCGGCCAGTACTTGTTGTATTTCTCGCAGTCATCCGGTCCGCCCAGCGCCGTGACATAGTTGGACAGCGCGTCGACCCATACGTACATGACGTGTTTAGGATCGTTCGGTACAGGAATGCCCCAGTCGAAAGACGAACGCGATACACAGAGGTCTTCCATACCCTGCTCAACGAAAGCGATCATCTCATTGCGTCTTGACTCCGGCACGAGAAAGTCCGGATTTTCCCTGAACATCTCAAGGAGCTTGTCGGCGTACTTGCTCATCTTGAAGAAATACGCCTCCTCCTGAGCCTTCACGACAGGTCTGCCGCAGTCAGGGCATTTCCCGTCCACCAGCTGGCTTTCGGTCCAGAACGATTCGCAAGGCGTGCAGTACAGACCTTCATATGTTCCTTTATAAATATCGCCCTTATCGTACATCCTCTGCCAGATCTTCTGGACTCTGCTCATGTGTCTCTCTTCCGTAGTCCTGATGAAGTCATCATATGAGATCTCCATGGTTGCCCACAGGTCCTTGATGCCGGCGACTATCTCGTCGACGTACTCCTGAGGAGTGACGCCTTTTTCTATCGCCTTGGTCTGGATCTTCTGTCCGTGCTCGTCAGTGCCCGTAAGGAACATGACGTCATATCCCTGCAGTCTCTTGAAGCGCGCCATGGCATCCGCCATTACAGTGCAATATGTATGTCCGATGTGCAGGTTCGAACTCGGATAATAGATCGGTGTCGAAATGTAGTAAGTGCCTTTGTTTTCCATTGTTTCCTTCTTTCCGCTCGAATGAGAGCTTCTAGTATGTTCCGTATTCTTTCTCGTCGATGCTCCAGTCGCCGCTCTCCGGTTCTTTTTCAAACACGAATGAATCCACGAGTCTCGACGTTGCGACCGCGAGCGCGCAGATGGCAGCGCTGATGACCAGAGCCCCGAATACGGATATCTCGATTTTCCGGTTTAGTTTCATGTTGTTCTCCTTTTTCAGTCCCGCCCTGAAAGTTAACATTAAGATTATACCACGCATGCGCGCCGATGTGCTATCATAAAGACATGAAAATGCCTGACAGGATAGAACTGAAAATAAGCGCGTATACAGCAGCGCAGTGGACATGGGGCCTTCCTCAGACATTGATCGGAGCTGCCCTCTTCATGACACACAGGAAAGACGAACACTTCGACTACAACGGCGCTCGCGCAACAGTATGGGATAAAGACGCAGGAGTCTCTCTCGGCAGGTATATTTTTGTGCCGCGCAGCATAAACGGCAGAGCGGACGATTTCCTGCTCGATCACGAGTACGGCCATACACTCCAGTCGCTTATCCTCGGACCGTTCTACCTTATCTTTGTCGGAGCGCCTTCCATTCTCTGGAACCGGCTCCCGCACTTCAAGCGCAAAAGAAAACGGACCGGAAAGTCATACTATTCCGCTCCGTTTGAAAGTTCTGCCAACCGCCTTGCTTCAAAGGCCAGGCACAGGCATGACCATTAAGCTTTTACCACTCAGTGCCCGCGCCTGCCGCGAGCGCTTTTTCATATATCAGCTTTGCCGCCACCAGATCCTGCGAGGCTACTCCCACTGATTCGAACACGATGATCTCATCATCGCTCTCACGCCCCTTGATACGTCCGTCCATGACGTCGCCCAGGCTTCCCTGGATGTCGCTGTCCTTTATCGTTCCATCAGCCAAAGGTATTAGAAGGTCTCCCGACTCCGAGAGCACCGCGTCCTTGAAGTCGCATATGATCTTCGAAGCGCGCGGCAGCACAGCCGGATCTAGCTCGTGCTTCTCAGGCTCGTACGTGCCGACACAGCTTATGGTGCAGCCCGGCTTGATCTTTGTCCCGTCGAATACCGGAACCGATGAAGTCGTTACCGTGATCACGAGGTCTGCGTCCTCTACTGCCTGATCAGCGCTTTCCGCCGGCAATATCTGCGCGCCGTAATGTCCGAGTTCCTGCTGCATTATCTTGCAGAATGCCTCTAATCTCTCACGGTTGCGGGAGTATACCCATACCTTTTCGAGATCTCTCACACACAGCATAGCTTCTAGCTGCTCAGGAGCCTGTCCGCCTGTACCGATGAGTGCCCCTACCTTGCATTCCTTTTTCGCGAGTATATCAAAGGCTGCGCCTGATGCCGCGCCTGTCCTCATGCGGGTGACTGTAGATCCGTCCAGCATAGCTATTACGCAGCCTGTCTTTCCGTCAAGCAGAAGCACCTGGGCGGGGCATGCTTCGAGTCCCATCTCAGGGTTGTGAGGAAATACGCTGATGATCTTCACGGCTGCCGCTTCTTCAGAAGCGGCATAAGACGGCATAAAGAGGAATGTCCCTTCATGCGCCGGAGCTTTGATGCCCGTCCGAAGCGGGACTTCTACTGTTCCATCCGCGATCATCCGGAAAGCGGTCTTATCGGCCTCGACTATATCCTTCATCGAGACTGCGCTTTTTATTTCTTTCTCTCTAAGTAAAAGCATATGTCTTCCTCCTCAGTCCAATATGCTTCATTATACCATTTAAGCCACGAGAATCAGCATTTTTCACACATCTAATTGTGTACAGTTTCCTTTCCGATTATTCGTTATAGTTTAAATCAACAGAAGATATTCCGGCTATTGAATGTGCGTAGCTGCATACTTGACTATAAGTATTAAATAATTATAAAATATTGGAGGACAAGATGATTGAATTAGCCTGGGATCCAGTCAAAAACATACTGAATCAAAGAAAGCATGGCGTCTCATTTGAAGAAGCTATGACGGTGTTCTTTGATGAAGAAGCATTGTTGGAATTTGATGAACTGCATTCCGATGATGAGGAACGCTTTCGTATTCTCGGTCGCAGCAGTCACGGAAACATTTTGATCGTTGTCCACTGCTTCAGAGGGGAATCCTTGATCAGAATAATATCGTCACGAAAAGCGACGCTGAATGAGCGGAAAGGCTATGAAAGGAGTTTGCGAAATGGCAGATAAGAATGATGTCCTGGATAAGGAATTTGATTTCAGCAAGGCAAAAAAGAACCCGTATACAAAGATGTTGAAAAAGCAGATCACCATCAACATCAATACTTCTACGATAGATTATTTTAAAACAGAGTCTGAGCGCACAGGCATCCCCTATCAGACCCTGATCAATCTGTATTTAACAGATTGCGCGGAAAACGACCGGCATCTGAATTTTTCGTGGAAGTAAGCCAATGCCAAAT
>JAKSSP010000008.1 GCA_024403035.1 Mogibacterium sp. | reverse complement strand
GTATGACGGCAAGATCTGCACCGGTGAGGAGGCGGCAGAATGCCATGCCTGCCTTGAAGGACGTATCGCGTGCATCGGTTACCGCGCGGTTTCCGCAAGAGGAGATCATGCGGACTGGAAGAGAAAATAGCGCTATTTTTGTGGATTGTTCGTAAAATTACACAAGAAATGAGGTAAATATTGTTGAATTCACCAAAACCATGGTCTATAATACGCGTTAATCAAACAATTAACAGGGATTAGAGAATGAAAAACATAAATCTTAGCAATCACAACAGCAATAAGGCATACTATTGGCGCTTCTTCTTTAGTTCAAAAAAGAAGTCTGTTCCCGTGTGCCATATTATGAACTGAAAAGCTGAGAATAATAATGTTTAGAGTCAAAATGCTGACGAGGCCGCGGTGAACACACCGCGGCTTTTTAAATACTATTTCAAAGTTTAAGAAAAGGAGAAAAAGGGTATGGGGGACAAAAACAATACCAGAAAAAGCAGCTTCTACGCTAAGTACTTATTGCCTGGAGTCATTCTTCAGTCAGTACTGATCGGCGGCGGTTACGCGACAGGACGCGAGATCTACCAGTATGGCGCGATGTTCGGATCTATGGGATGGATATCCGGAATCACTATCGCAATAGGATTCTCGCTGTTCGCATTCCTGACATTCGAGATCTGCAGAATGTACAAGGTCTATGATTACAAGAACTTCATCAAGCAGGTGATTGGACCACTCTGGCCTGTAATGGATATTCTGACCATTCTTATCGGAATACTCCTTATTGCCGTAATGGCAGCGGCGACAGGATCGATCTTCGCTCAGGTAGGGCTTCCGTCCTTCCTCGGAAATGTAGTGATCATAGTTGTCGTAGGCCTGCTGAACTTCTTCGGAGACCGCATAATCGAGAGGTTCGAATCCATAGGAACGATCCTTCTTTATGCAGGCTACATACTGTTCACGATCATAGTTATCGCCCGCAGGGGAGACCACATCGGAGAGGTGTTCGCAAGCCACAGCACCGTGGCATATGACGGCAAAGTCACCGTCGCACTGTGCATCTGGACTGGAATACTTTATGTAGCATACAACATCAATGCTATCCCGATGGGAATGTTCTCGCTGAAAAGACAGACTGAGAGGAAGCATACACTCTGGGGAGGACTGTTCGCAGGACTGCTGATGGTAATTCCCTGGTTCCTCAGCTACTTCGCAATGATGTGCTTCTACGGCGACATGTCGATCGTAGGTCCGGAAGTCGAAACTCCATGGACTATGATGATCACTGCTGTAAACGGCGGAGCAGGGCTGCTGACCTTGTTCGGTATCGTTATGGGATGGACTCTCATTGAGACTGCGACCGGCTGCATCCATATGATCATCGACAGAGCTGATATCGCGCTTCAGGAGAAGGGCCGCCCGGCTCTCGACAAAAAGCTGAGAGGAATCATAGCAGTCGCGACACTCATAGCTGCGCTCATCTTCTCCAGAATCGGAGTTGTTGATCTTATCGGTGCCGGTTACACATATCTGTCATACGGCTTCATCATCTTCTACCTGCTTCCGACACTTCTGATCGGTGGCTACAAGATCATTAAGCACAAAGAAGCTTAAAGGAGACCGGACGATGGAAATGAGCAGACTTAAGATAAAAAGGCAGCTGCTGGAGCAGGAGAAAATAAGCTACGCAATGGATCATGTGGAGCTGCCTGAGGGCGGTATCGACTGCAGTGAAGGCTGCAACCCTTACGGCTTTCCGCCGGAGTGCGCCGACGCTCTCAGGAATTTTGACCCGGCCGGGATCGGCCCTTATCCGCACAGTCAGGCACTGTATGAAGCGATACATGACTTCTGGTCAGACCAGATAGATGTGGAGCGGGGCAACATATTGCTCACTGACGGAAGCATGAGCGCTCTCTACATTGTGAACAACATATTTGACACTCACAATGCCGTCGTACTCGGGGTCTCGCCGCAGTTTACGGATTATTACATGCACGCTGAAATGATAGGGATCGAATATGCTCCTTATCAGCTTGATAAGTCAAGGAACTATAAATTCGATATAGAAGAGTTCCTGCACATGCACTATGAAGAGGCAGGCAGCGGGGAAGTGCTGCTTCCTACGACTGGCAAGTCATACAATTTCATATACATCGACAATCCGAATAACCCGACAGGCCAGTGCATAGATGTCAAAGACATAGAGAGGATAGTTGCGGAGGCTGTCAGGTATGACATCACAGTGATCATCGATGAAGCTTACGGTGACTTCATGCCGAAAGAAAACTCTGCGGTACAGCTCTTTGCAAAGTATCCTAACCTCGCTGTCGTACGCACCATGTCAAAGGGTTTCGGCCTCGCAGGCATGAGGGTAGGTTACATAATTGCCCATAAGAATCTGATCAGCTGCATGAACAAGATGACCAATCCGTATATGGTGGGCGAGCTGTCGAGAGAGGTTGCTGCGGCTGCTGTCAGAAGCGAGGGTTTTGTGGACCGGTGCAGAGAGGACTTCAGGGTAATGAAAGCTGAGATCAGAAAGACCCTGGGCTGCGATGAGAAAAGCCCTGCAGGATCATCCGGAAACCTGCACATGGCTGAGACGCTCGAGACCAACTCGATCTGCCTGCTGTATCATGACAACAGAGATGTAAATCTTAAAGAAGAGTTCTTTAAGCGGGGAGTTCTGGTGATCGACGGGTACGACTTTAAGGGGCTGGACTCGAGCGCTGCCAGAGTAAGAATGCCGGTGCTGGAAGACTTTCCAAAGCTGCTTAAAGCGATAGAAGAAATCAATCAATTCTAACTATTTGGATCAGATATACTACGATGAACTCTTATTGCTATGACAGACATACTAAAGATGAGCGCAAGGAAATACTGGAGAAGGCGCTTCAGGCCTGAACGTGTGCTTAATAGCGGTTCCCAGGGGTCAAAAAGTACTCAATCGTACTCAAAGCGGTCAACGCTGAAACCCTTGAAATTCAGGGAAAAAACCGCAAGGTGGGCAGGGCCTGTCCCCCTGAACACCATTGAAATTTAGGGAATTTTCGGATCGGTATTGCCAGTACGCAGGAGTACGCACAATCATAACCACCAGTTCAACTGGTGGTTATGATTTGGAGGAAGGAAAGAATTATGACAGAAAAATGTATTGCAAGAACGATCCGGAGAAAGAAAAACCTCCGCGTTCACGGAGGTCTGGGTGGATGATCAACGGCACGGCGGCAGCTACTCTATCTACGCTTCCTCAAACTTTGAAAGATCGATCGCCTTGCCTGCCTTAATCGATATCACATTTTTCAAGATACTCGAGGAAGGAGGCTCAGAGTATGTATCAACTGAGTAAAGAACAAGTGAAGATGTTTGTAAGGGTGATGATGCCGATCCTTTAAAAGCTATACTTATAATCACAGAAATGTGCAGGTCGATGAGCAAATACGGCCGTGAATCATGGGCCGAAGCTTGGGGCAACACACTTGAAAAACTGATGCAGTATGCTATCGAAAGGGCTGGCCTCAGGATATATGATCCGGTTAAAGACAGACAAAATGATAGAGACGCAAGATGATTCGTTGATGGTACAGCAGATTTACAACGATGTTTTAAATAGTGATATTTCCGGTATTTGTGAAGAAAAAACAATTTTTAACAGAAAGCCCAAGGAAGACGGGGATTTCGAGGATGGCTTAAAGATTAGCAGCACATATAAATGTGCAAAAGGTAAATATGTAAACTCTAGTTGCGAGAATGTAACGTTCTATATGTTGTAGAAGAAAGGCTGTTAAGTGTATATTAGTGCTGTGCACACAGCAAAGGTTATCACGAAAAATGGAATTCAGCTGATTATTGTGTTGGGAGAATTCAACATGAAGTTTGGAGAAAAGCTATACAAACTAAGAAAAGATAATTCAATGTCTCAGGAAAAACTCGCTGAAAGACTAAATGTGTCGAGACAGGCAATCTCAAAGTGGGAACAAAATGTCGCTGTTCCCGATACCGATAATATAGTATTAATAAGCAAATTTTTCCAAGTTCCTGTTGAATATTTATTGTTCGACAAATATGACTCTGTAGATCAGATAAAACGTACAGAACAAAAGGATAGTCTTCAAGGGGAAAAGACGACACATAGATGCAATTCAACTACGATAATCATTATAGGATTCATATTGCTATTAGTAGCTGTTGTTATGTCGTTTGTGTTCCAATTCTTGTCATTGCAGATTAAAGGAGAGTGTTTTTCGAATGCTCTTGAGTATTTAAAGCATCTTCCGATGATTTTGGTAGTTGGACTTGGCGTTGGGCTAGTGGGTATAGGGATATATAAAAAGCGTTCAGAAAGGAGGGCAAATTCAAATGAGAGATAATCAAGGAAGAGATAAACGCCTTGGACACATGACTCCAAGGCGTTTATGTTGCGCGCGGAGGGATTAAAACCCGCTACTTACTGATATATAGATCGCTAAAACGAAAAACAACGGCCTACCAGCCGTTGATTCCTCGCTCCCTGTTGAACCATATCTCTACAGCGAATCCTCGTCTGTAATGATAAAGGTTCGATTTGGAATGTTTTGGTGGTCCGTTCAGACACTTATCCGAACACTCGAGGGTTACCTTACTCTCAGGCCCGGAAGTGTTGAAAGCAATGACTATTTTGCGCTTCTTCCGTTTCTTTTTAGGATCGTCAGACGGCTCGTCAGTGTCATAAACATAGATGGCATTAACGAACGTAGTGATCAGTTCTCGATGGAAAGCTCTGGATCCATCGTTCCTTTCGGCAAAGTCCAGCATCCAAGCAGTGAGGATATCTTTGCTTAGGAATGATAGGTTAGAAATCTTCTCGTCAGCAAGCTCTCTCTCCAGCTGAGACTTTTCTTTCTTCAGCTCCATGATACGAGGCATGAAGAGGTCTGCATCGCCGGAGTCCTCCACGGCCTTCATCAGATTGGCGATCCTGCGATCCTTATCCTTGATCTGAGCCTCTATGCTCTTCATTATTGCCGCGAATTCGTCATTATTAATAATGTCCATTATTCGGCTGGCGATGATCTCGACATTCTCACGCACAAGGAAGTGATTGAGTATATAGTCGATGATGAAATCCTCAAGCTCATCTTTCTTCTCTGCGTGTTTAGTGCAGTTATTGCCATGAACACGGCAGGTGTAATAATAATAGGTCTTTCCACTTTTACTATTCCCGCTAGTGCCCACCATCGCCTGACCGCAGTGACCGCAGAACAGCTTGCCGGTCAGAATGAAATCTACATCTTCGTGCTTTTTAGGAGATATTTTGCGCCCCATAGATATCCTCTTTTGAACCGCATCAAAGGTCTTCTGGTCGATTATCACAGGCATACCGCCCGGGATCTCGATATCTTCAAAAACATACAGCCCTGTATACTTTCTGTTTTTGAGTATAGTAGACATGCTGTTACGTGTAAACGGCTGATTGCGGCTCGTCTTATATCCGAGGGAATTGCAGTGCTGGCATATATCTACGATGCTGTGACCGTTCGCATACATCTGGAAGATCTCTCTGATGATAGCAGCCTTCGGCTCATCGATCACATACTTCATGGTGTCGCGGTCGACCTTGTAACCAGTAGGAACGACTCCGCCAACAGCCATACACTTAAGGGCATTCTCACGCATTCCACGTTTGACGCCTCTGGCAAGGTTCTTGGAGTAATACTCCGCAAGGCCCTCCAGCAGAGACTCAAGGAGGATCCCCTCCGGAGAGTCATCGATAGGCTGTGTAACAGAGATGATCCGCACGCCGTTGTCCTTGAGCTTCTTCCTGTAAATGGCAGCGTCATATCGCTCTCTTGAGAAGCGGTCGACGGCATAAACCAGAACGACCTCAAACTGATGCTTGGCACTGTCTGCAATCATACGCTGGAACGAAGGCCGCTGGTCGTTAGTGCCAGTCATAGCACTGTCGGTATATTCTTTGATCACGTCAATATTCTCGCGTGCTGCATATTCATAGCAGACGCGAAGCTGACCCTCTATTGACTCCTCACGTTGAGCGTGGGAA
Organism: Mogibacterium sp.; assembly: GCA_024403035.1. Classification (GTDB taxonomy): domain Bacteria; phylum Bacillota; class Clostridia; order Peptostreptococcales; family Anaerovoracaceae; genus Crickella. The sequence goes on along the minus strand of JAKSSP010000008.1, from coordinate 59,561 downwards.
GAGTATCTTGCGTAGATAACCGCTTTCATAATCAATATATAGTGCTTTTGCCATCAAAATGGCCTGACAAGTTGTTATTTTGTTATGATTCCTGTGAGTTTTTTGTGACAATTATTGCAAAAATGCGTGTAAATAGGTATATTATTAATGCAACTCATCTACCATGGGTAGAAAGAGTCTCCGGTTTTCGCCCTGCGATTACCGGTTTTTTATTTCTTCAATGTATTCGTTGTAATACTTATCATATTTTTCACTGTCACTCTTAAAAAATACAGGGAATGCAGTTATTGCAGTGACCCTTTTTTCACTCTTGTGCTCGAATACTAGCAAGTAATCAAGGTATCCACTTTGGTACCTGAGGTAGATGCGATTGCGCTTTTCACGGCCATGCCCATGAAGCCTCTCCCAGTATTTAACTCTCGAGTCGCCTTCGTTATACAATGATACTATTTGTGAGATAAGATTGACTCTTTCGCTTCGATATATGCACTTATATCTGATATCACCATTACTCATAAGGACATCTTTCATGCCTTTTGTACAGTTTTCATCACATAACAGTTTTCCGACATCATTAGTACAAGGAAGTATCTCAAAACGAATTTTCTGATCAAGGCTTGAAGCATGCCAGAATAATTCTAATTTATGCTCAATCCAATTCTTTTCATTTGCAGGAAATACGATTTCACGATTCCCTAAGAGCGGCCGCTTAGACTTTGCCATAAAACTACTCTTAAATTCTTCATAGCATTTGTCAAAAGCATCATCAAGGGAAATATCGTCTGGAAGCGGAATGATTTGCAACTGATCCATTTCTTCACACCTCCACAACTACAGCTTCGGAGTCCAGATAAAAAGATTGAATTTCTGGCTCTCGATAGGTGTTTTACGACTCAGATCATGTTGCTCTGATAGCATTTTTACAATGGCGACCTTTCCTTGATTTGCGTTTTTTACCTTGTGAAGTCCCCTGTGGAAGAAACATATAGCACCATTCAGGAGATCCGCCAGCTGAAGGAGCTCAGACTCCTTAGAATCAATCTGTGTAATGCGCTTAACTACATCCTTTTTGAAATCATATATATTGTTGCACAGAACGTCCTGAAGCGTGTCGATTCTTTTTCGTCCCAAGGTATCCTTTATGTCGATGTATATATTGTACTGATTCTCTGGAAGTATTATTGCATTTAGCATAAGGTAGTACATTTTGTAGTACCAGAGATCGTGACTTCCACGGTTATACTTCTCGTGGTTCAATTTAGCCTTGTTCTTTATTACTAAGCAGCGGTAGGACAAACAGTCTTCTTCAGCAAATAGCTTAACGAGATCACTATAGAAATCAATCTTTGAATAGGAAACCTTGGTCCACTTGATTTCGAAAAATGGATCCAACCCATGAGCAACCTTGAGCTTGCGGATTTTCTCAAATAGCTCGGCTTTTTTGCTATTCGGACAATAAATGCCACCCAAAACCATCACTGTTGAATCATCATGCTCCAGATGGCAGCTCTCGTCACAGTAAATGTTATATTCCATAACACACTCCTTATAATTACAGTCCCAGCTGACTCTTCAGGGCATCCTGAAGTACCTGCGAGAAGTTCACGCCTTTTTCGGTAGCGATCTCATTGAGCCACTCCGGAATAGAGAGGGTCTTCTTGACGGCCCTGTTATTGTTACGCTTCTGATACTCTATGGTATCGCAGGCTACATAGTTCACAAAGCTGTTGTCTCCGACATCGAGAGCTGCAGGATCACTTGAAACCGGAATATCTCTGCCGGTTTTTTCGTAATCGAACAGAGTGAAAGCAAGAACATCTTCAGCCATGTACAGCGCGTCCTGCAGATCGTCTCCGCTGGTGTAGCATCCTTCCAGATCAGGAAAGATAACAGAGTATCCTTCATCTTCTTTTGTAAATATCGCCGGATATGCGTATCTCATTTCTATACCTCCTATATGTGTGGGGAAGGCGGGGCTTATTTCAGCCCCGCGTCCTTCATGATTGCGTCCAGTGTGCCAGGTCGGATTTCTTTGCTTTGATGTCGAGGGACTCTGAAGTCCTTCCCGGTTATATCACTGTGCCATTTGTCATGCTCTTTACCATGTTCTACGAAGTAGCATTTCTCTTTTGTTGCTTGGGTTTCAAAAATAGATATATTTTTTCTCTTTTTACCGAACCTTCCGAAGTAATTATGGTTTCATAATCAATCCTTATGTGCGCTTTTTCAACAAGACCTTTGAACAGATACTGATTCATAAAAGCAAGATTGTTGTCATCAGAGCCCCAAAAGGTAACGCTTCCAAGAAAAAAGCCATGCACAAAAACATCAAGGAATAGATAACCACTTCGTTTAACACCCTTAAGGCGAACTTCAGCTCCTTCAAGATCAAGATCATATTTACGAAATGTAGCGACTCCTTTTTCAGCAGGGGCATATCCGTAGTATGATACTTGAAATCGTTTGTATCCCTTAAATGTATGGCTTTGAATAAAGCTTTGCTCAAAAAAGGTGTTTTCAGAAGTATTCTCCTTCTTTGGCATATCCTTCTTCTGCGACTTTTGGGGATTAAACATTTCTTTTAATATACCCATTACAATTACTCCTTCTGAAACGACAAATATATCAAATTGCCTTCGCGGTGAAATGTGACCTTTTTTGATACTTTTCGTCCTCCAGCAGCACATTCATGCGCTCGTCGATTTTGCCTCTGTCCAGCTCGTCAAGGGAGGAGTAGATCATGGCAGCATCAAAGACCGGCTGACCGTACTTCTCGATGAAGAGGGCGTCAGCCTGATCAGATCCGGATGAAGAGGGCTCGTCGTCCAGCCCCATGAGCTGAGACCTCCGAATACCGAAGAAGTCACAGATCAAATCTATCTTGTCCATGCGGGGCATTTTGATACCGTTACACCAGTTCGATATAGATGCTTGCGTAACGCCAAGGTACTCAGCTAATTCGAGCTGAGTGCGATTCTTTTCCCTTAAGAGCTTAACAAGGTTGCTAGCTATTATAAGGTTAATTTTGTCTTCTCTTTCGTTCATTTTGGAGGCTCCTTTAATAGTAGGAACTACATATTATCATTGAAAGTTATACTTGTCGACACTAAAAGTAAAAAAATATTACTTTGAGTATTGACAATAACTTAGAGTTATATTAAAGTAATGCCATCGGATGAGAACAGATGAAAGGAACCTCAAAATGGAAAGAAAACCATTACAGATATCACTGGCAGCTGCTAGAGTGAATGCAGGCATGACACAGGAAGACGTAGCCCGCACGATGAAGGTAAGCAAGCAGACAATCGGAAACTGGGAAAAGGGGAAGGTAACACCTAAACCGGCCGAGTTCGAGATGATGTGCCGCTTATACAATATCGGTGCGGACTATATTTTTTTACCCACTACATAACTTAAAGTTATATATCAGTGCTACCCTACGGGTATCACTGATCATTACCTATTGACATAGGTAATGAAGAGGGACTTATCGGGAGGAACGGAATGGAAAAAACGAAAGTCGCATACGTCGAAGTCAGGCCGGATCTAACAGAGGTTGAGAAGGTCAAGTCAAAAGTTGATGAGCTGAATGACGCATTAGAAAAGGCCAACTTCCTTCTGGATCAGTTGGCCAACAAGGGAGAAATCACCCTACAACTTAATTTCGTCGATAACCGTGATTAGGTTGTTGCAGGATGGGCAAGTAGTCTCGCCGGCATGCACTTTTACTGGAAGACCACAATGCGGACACTCAATTTCAATTTCGCCGCCGTCTTTCAAGTAATTCTCAGTCATGTCTTTGAGAATCTTATCGAGGTCCTTAGACATTTCAACTGTGACCCTACTCTTGCTCATACAGTCACCTCCTTTCACGGAGAGTATAACACGGTCGCCGATGAAGAGGAACTTATCAACACAGGAAAGGAAGATCGGTATGGACTCCATAAGTAGCACCGGAGGCAAGGTCAAATACGGAAATATAGAGATCCCGGATTGGAGGATAACGGCGCTTGGCTATGCGATAATCCCGATCTTTCTGAATGACATGAAAAACAATCCGGAAGTCAGAGACAGAGTCATGGCCAGGGCGGAGCAGATCCGCGCTGAGAGAGAGGCCAGGGAAGCACAAGCATGAACACAGGAGAGATCGTAAAGAAGATCCGCAAGAAGAGAGGCCTTACCAGGAAGCAACTTGCAGACAAGGTGCACATGAGCCAGCAGACGGTTGCGAACATTGAAAACGGATCTGTTTCACCGCGCATGGACACGATGCTGGCTATCATGCGAGCTCTGGACTACGAGATAGTCTTCAACCCGAAATACAAAGGAGGGTACTTAGATGAGCGATAACGAAATAAGAAGGATCCTCGCAGAGAGGAAGAGACAAGACCAGAAAATGAAGAGGCGGGCAGCGGCACTCGAGATTGTCGGCGATATTGTCGCCTGGGTGGGGCTGCTCGCGATCTGCTTCATGCTCTCGGCTATAGGAGGCTAGACATGGGGTTAACGAAAGAACAGGCAGCAGGCTACAGGCAGAGCAGAGTGCTGACGCTGATCTCACAGCCGGGAGGCGCTACGAGCAGCAATATGGCCAGAAGACTCAGGGTCACGAGAGGCGTGATCCTGAACGATATCAAGGAGCTCCGGAGGAAGGGCTATCCGATACAGGTATCGTCGATGATCACGGAGGACGGGATGTACCAGGCGAACTTCGAGCTGATGAGGATGCCGACGAAGCGGTCATAGAGGAATACACCTGCCGCGTATGTGGGGTGACATCGCCGGACTGCCATTGGTGGGGCCCTGTCTGTGCGAAGAACGGCGGGAGGGTATGTGCGGAGTGCTGCCGGCGCTGCGAGCATCACACCAGCTGGTCCGGGATATGGAGCTGCGGCTATATGTTACCGGAGCAGAAGAGAGAAGCCTCCAGGCTCAGAGCACAAAGACGCCAGGCGGAAGAAGAGCGCCGGATCACAGACATATACATGGCCAGAAAGAAGGCAAGGGCTCAGGCATATGCGATCAAAAAGGCAAAAGAGAGAAGGAAGGCTGCCAAACGCACAGCCGTATAAAGGTTTAAACAGGAAGGAAGAGTGGAAATGATAGATAAGGCAATCGCGAAGATCACACAGGAAGCTATGGCGATCAATGATCCTATAGCCTTTGCCATAGAGGAGCATCTGACGGAAAAGTGCACGTCAGACGCAGCTGCACTCCTGATACTCGCAGATGATAAAAGCCTCAAGAAGATCTATGACAATATCTGGTCTGAGGCCAAAAAGAGAAGAAAGGGCAACTGCGCATACATCCCGCCTGAGGAAGTCTACGACATGGTCGATAAGTATTACGGGCTTGAGCAGCTCGGTACGAAGGCGCCGAAGAGAGAGCCTGCAAGCCGCGTGGACATCCTTGACCTCATTTAAGGGAGGCGGCGATGAAACGGATGGAAATAGAAGATATGGAGAGGCTCCTGAAGGACGTCCCACCATCAGATCCGGCGCTCATAGAGACCTGCTATCAGGAATACATCAAGCGCGGATACATCATATACAACGGCAAAAGGAACAAGGCGGTCTGTACACGCTGCGGCGAGGAGTGGGTCATCTGCCAGGGAGAATGCACAGGTCTGCATGGGATGGAAGGCTGGTGCCCGGAATGCGGGGAACGATGCACAGTCCTCTCAGCGGGAAGAGGAAGGCAGCGCTATACGGAGTACTTCAGAGTGCTGTCATTCGCAGAACACCAGGGCAAGATCTACGGCTTCCTTAATGAGGTCATTGCAGACTTCAGACCATTCGGCAGACCGGATCTCTATAAGTCTTTGACGAATATTTACATCATCGGCAGGGAAGAGCAGACACGATACAGGCTGAGAGACAACTGGTGCGGTGACGGTTATTACGAACAAGTCGAGCCTATGCATGTCCCGCCCGCGCCTCATGCTATGGGCGGCTGCTGGGCATACTACTCGAAGTATGAGGACCATGTCTACACAATTGGGCTCTATGAAATGCTCGCAAGAAGCGACTGTCGGCATCTCCTGTACATGCCTATACTGCGCGACTTCGACGGGATGAACATCATACGGTTTCTTTCGACCTGCATGAAGTATCACAGCGTTGAGCTTCTCGGCAAAGCCGGATTCGAGCATATAGCTAGGGCGAAAATAGATGGCGATGGATGCAGAGGGATCAACTGGCGGGGCAAGAGCCTCGAGAAGATCCTCAAACTGCCGAGGCGTCATGTCAGGATGCTCAGAGACTATGATCCTACAATGTGTGAGCTCGAGGCATTCCAGGCGCTGTCAGAACCAGAAAAGGAAATAGTGTGCTTCCCGATCCTGAAAGACATGCTCTGCTGGAGAGAGTATGACTATAAGGCTCACAAATATCAGAACATCTATAGAAGGGAAGTCGAGAGGTTCATGCCCTTTGATAAATGGCTGCGCTGGGCAAAGACTCAGGAGCACTACATGTCAGCTGGCCGGTCCCGCATAGACCTGCTCAGCGACTACAAAGATTATATGCAAGCCTGTGAGAAGCTCGGGAGAGACATCCGGAAGTACAGTGTCTTACGGCCGAAGGATCTGAAACTGGCTCACGATGAAGCCATCGAACAGGTGAAGATCGAAAGAAACGCAGCTATAGAGAAGGCGATCGCAGAGAACAGCCGCGCATCAGAATTCAAGACCAAAGACCTGATAATCATACCTGCACAAAGCCAGGAAGACCTGAACAAGGAAAGCGCCAAGCTCTGCCACTGCGTGAAGACCTACGGCGACAAGATAGCGAGGGGAGACTGCTTCATATTCTTCATCAGAAGGACAAGTGATCCTCAGGAGCCATACTACACTCTGGAGACTCGCCCAAACGGAGACTTCGTACAGTGCAGAGGCTTACATAACTGCAGCATGACTGAAGATGTAGATATATTCACAAAGGCCTTCACCAAAAAGCTGAAGGCAGAGATAAACAAGGAAAAGAAGACTGCGAAGGTAGCAGCTATAGGAGGAGGTACACAGATATTATGTCCGGCAATGTAAACGCTATAGACGTCGCATACGAGACCGAAGTCAGCATCGAAAACAAAAGCACCGAGCAGCTGACTGCAGAGATCAATGTCAGGTACCGCCAAGCGGAGAGCCTGGCACAGATGAGCATGACGATGCTGGCAGACGCCGGCCGCAGACTCGTTGAGGTAAAGAACAGGATCCCGCACGGCGAGTTCGGGCAGTGGTGCGCAGATAATCTTGAATTCAGCAAGAGCAAGGCTGAAAAGATGATGAAACTGGCGCAGCGAATCGATGAAGAGGGTAGCCTGTTTTCAAAAACGGAAACGTTTACGGATATTGGAATTTCAAGGATTTGGGCACTTTTAGCCGCTCCGGAAGAGGTCGCTGCAGAGGTCATTGAGACCAATGATATCTCTGATATGACTGTCCGGGAGCTTAAAGCGGAGCTGGCCAGAGTCAGGGAAGAGAAAGAAGCTGCGGAACGCAAGGCCGAGATGATCGACCACAACAATGATGACATCCGCAAGGAACTCGCCTCGATGCAGAGAAAGCTCTCGGAGACTGTCAGTGAGGAAGAATTCGATCAGATGCGGGAAGACTACGAGAGGCGGACAGAGGCTCTCCGCAAGGAGATGGATCAGATTGAGGATGACAAGGCTGGCGTTCAGGCGGAGCTCGATAAGGTCAAAGATAACCTGAAGAAGGCAAAGGCAAAACAGAAGGAACTCGAAGCGTCCAAGGACGAAGAGATCCGGAAGAAGGTCGAAGCGGCCAGCTCGGAACTGAAAGATCAGGCGCGCGCCGATGCACAGAAGGAGACCGAAAATGCACTGAAAGAGCAGTCCGAGACCATTCAGGCGCTTAAGGACCGCGTCTCAGAGCTCGAAGCAGATAAGGCGAAGCTGAGCAACACATCTGTGATGGAGTTCAAGGTGTACGTGGACCAGCTACAGGACATCTACTCCGAAATCGACAAGATCATCATTGAAACGAGCGAAAAGGATCCGGAACTCGGGGAGAAACTGAGAGCAGCTCTGCAGAAGGTCATAGAGAGATGGGGGTCATGAGACCCACAAAAGAGCTGTAGAGATGATTTATCAGAAAGGAAGGTAAAAGGAAGATGACAGGAATAGCGACCATAATCGCGCTTGTGCTGGCGATGATAGCCTTCTCAGGCATGGCATACAGCATAGGCAACAGCAACGGATACGAGGAAGGCATGGAGGACGCGATCAACGCGTTCCAGTCGTTCTACGAGGAGGCCCAGAATGCTGACATATAAGTACACGGTATTGTGCGACGGGATAGTAGTCGCAAGAGGCATGGAACTCGAAACGGCACTCATGCTCGTAGAGGCCATGTTTGAGAAATACTGGAACGAGCATGCCTTCTCCCTCGAGATAAAGAGAGAAGCACCACAGGATACGGAAGAGTGTAATACGGAGGAGTAGAAGTATGGAAATGACAGGTACATGCCTGTTCTGCGGGCAGACAAGGATGGTGCAGGCAGAAACACAGAGCGAAGCCGATAGGCTCGCCTCGGAGAACTGCACGTGCGATAACAATCTCAAGAAGGTTCATCAGTGCGCAGAGAACATTGACCGGATCTGCGGCGAGTCATCAAAAGAATTCGGAATGGATCTCGTTACAGAAGAAGTGATCGACAGCATGAAGGATATCGGTAGACATTGCGTATACGGCCACGTTGAAGCTGCGACCATCCGTCTGGCGGACTCTAGCGTCACCATAAAGCAGATCAAGGACGGCGTAAGCGTCTCGAGAAAAAAAGTATCGTCTGTAAAGCTTGAGGCATAAGAGGGATAAATATGGGGATCTAATAAGAAGACAGGACGCGCAGACGGATTTGTAGATGGGAAGTATGTCAAAGACGCTTTGAAAGGAGCAGACGATGAGTGATCGCACCGTAGAGATAGCCATAGCGTTGATACTTGCATGGCATGAATGGGCAGAAAGGAGTAGAGAATGTACGAGCTAGTAATTCGTTTGAAGAGTGGCAGAGAATTTACTGTGATATGCGAGGAGTGTTCACTCACGAGGAATGGATTTGGAGAGATAATCAATATCCACTTCGAAGGGCTGCAGAACATAAAGCCAATTATTCTCGATCCTTCGCAGATCGAGCTGATGTATGAGGTGCTGCAGCCGGAAGCAGATAAAGCCAGGCCCAAGCCGAGTACGGACTGCGGCTGGAAATGAGGACGCTAGCTTACATCAATGAAAACCATCAGACCTATTGAGGTCGCAGAATGCTGCAACTGCGGCGAAGAATTCGACATTATCAAGATGAAGAGGTTATTCACCGGAAGAGTTAGGTATATGTGCCCTGAATGCTACGCAAGGGCTAACAGGCAGCTGAGCGCAAAGAGATCCGAGTGGATGTCCTCGACGAAAGGGAAGCAAGCAATAGCTATATCTGAAAGGAAGAAATAAGAGGAGGCATCTATATGGAAACTGAAAACTATGAACCGAAGCACGCAACAAAGGACGAATACGACTTCACTTCAGCAAGGCTCAAGGCTGTACAGGCTGAGAATGACAGACTGAGGAAGCAGGTCAAAGAACTCGAGAGCAGCTTGGCAAATGTGACAGCCGAAGCAAAGACGAAAGCAGAAGAAGCCTGCACATTAAGAGATGCAGTCCGGGAGCTGAAAGCCGCACTCGGCGAGCTGACGCTCCAGTCGCTCGGATAGAGCATCGCAACCTACATTATATATAAGGAAGTCAGAGACCCGGCACAGCGCCGGGTTAGGGCTTGATTAGAATATTATCTCAAGAAGCATAAATGAAGAAAAAAATCACAGGAAACAACTTCATCAGGGAGACCATCGTAGCCGGAGCAACGATCTACACGATCCTTAAGTACTCCATCCATCCGGGCAGAGGCAAAAGAGCACAGAAGTGCAAGCCTACCAGAGAAGCTGTCATAAAGAACAATGACAGGTTGGCCGTCATGAAGCTGACGATGCTCCTCAATGGCAACTTCCATCCGGGAGATCTTCACGTCACACTGACGTATGCAGACGAAGAGCCGAGCCAGAAGGAAGCGAAGAGAGAGATCAAGCTCTTCAAGGAGAGACTGGGCCGCGAGTATGAGAAGCGCGGCATCACGTACAAGTGGATTGAGACCACCGAGTACGATAACCACCGTATCCACCATCACATGGTTTTGACATACATAGATCCGAGAGTGATCGAGCGGCAATGGAGGAGAGGCCACATCCGGACGAGCGTCCTGGACAGGAGCCGCAACTACCATAAGCTGGCCGAGTACCTCGTCAAAGAAACAACCAAGACGATGCGAAAGCCGGGCAATGAGACCAAGCGCCGGTGGAGCGCGTCGAGGAACCTTACAAGGCCGATCGTCAAGCGCGAAATCATAACGCCTCGTATACTCCGTGAAGATCCTAAAGCCATCAAGGGCTATGAGATCGACGCGGACTCTGTCAGACGATTCGAGCATCCTTTTACCGGACTGGAGCACATCGAATACATGATGGTCGCCACAGATCCGGTCCCAAGAATAAAGACATGGCGACGCGGCAAGATAGTCGACCGACAAGAGACATACCGCCGCGCTGAAGAGATACAGATAAGCATGGACTCACTCGATGGGTGGGATGTGTTGTAGTACGAGTAAAGAGAAGGGGATGCAATGATCACACGTGAAGAGATCCGAAGGATACCGGAACTACACAAATCAATAAAGCGAGATAAAGAACAACTACTCTTCCTCAGGGAGAAGTCTACAAGCATTCCGTCCCTTAACGATACAGAGCGGGTGCAGACTTCGCCAAGCAACAATGTAAACAAGTACAGTGATGAAGCTGCGGATCTTGACAAAGAAATACAGCGGAAGGAAGCAGAGTTGCTGGAGCTGCAGATCAAGGCGGGGCTATTCATAAAAACTGTCGAGGATCCTCTTGCCAGAAAGATACTGAAGCTTAGATACCTGAAATGCTACACATGGGAAGAGGTAGCTGAACTTACCGGATATGTTACGAGATGGGTACGCCTAGTTGAATTCAAGGCGATCAGAGATCTGTAAAAGAGTTCCTACCAGTTCCACATGGTTCCCTGCTATGATGTATGTATAGAAACAGGGAACAGGAACCTCACTGCCATAAGGTATCCCTTTCTGTAATGATTATTCATAATAGCATAGACCGGAGCGATCCGGTCTTTTGCTTTTGTACAGGAGGAACGTATGCCCTCAAGAAAGAACCCACGCTATTCGAACGGCAATCTGAGGCGGAAGCACCGGGCAAGGCTGAAAGCGCAGGGTTGTGAGTGTGGCATATGCAAGGGAAGACTTGGTCCTATTCACTACGATGAGCCAAGCGATGCACAGCATCCGCTCAGCTTTGTAGTTGATGAGATCATTCCGGTGAGCAGATGGAAGCAATTCGGATATGAGTCACCGCAGGCAGCAGCTAATGATTATAACAATCTGCAGGCTGCTCACTACTGTTGCAATCAAGCAAAGGGCAACAAGCTGGGCTTCGATCCGGATGTAAGAGCGATACCTGTAAACGAACTGGACGGTGAGTGGTAGATGCTTCAGCTGAACCAGGGGGAGAGACCCTTCCCAGAGCCTGAGGCGACAGCGCCGTCCAGCGCCGAAATACCCCCTCACGCGCGCGCGCGAAAGGGGGGTGGTCTTGACAAGGAGGTTTTTTTATGAATGAGGCCGACTTCGACAAGGCCGTAAGGAGCGAAAGAAATAAGCTCAGGAAGCTATTTCGGGACTCAAAAATACCGGCGCATAAGATGAAGGTTTTTGAACCGATCATCGAGAATGTTGCCCTGATGAAAGTCAAGCTCGATGAGCTGCGGGATGAGATAGCTCATGAGGACTTTATGGTCGAATATGACAACGGAGGAGGGCAAAAAGGCATCCGGGAGAACCCCAAATTCAAGCGATATGAGTCTTTTTTTAAGACTTTTATGATTGGAATGAGCAGGATTATTGACGAGCTCCCAGACGAAATATCGGGCTCTGAAGCTGTAAAAATTGAGGGCTTAATACCCAAAACGGTCCTTGATCAGGTCAGAGAAAAAAGCAGGGGAACCGCATGATTGGATCTCAGGAACCAAGAGTTAGAGTCGAGCCTTACAGAGTCAAATCGGACGGACCGTATGCTGCCGAATTGATGGCAGGGTATGCGCATACACTTGATCCGTGGCAGACTGATGTATTAACCTGCTGGCTCGGCAAGGATGAAGATGACAGATACACAGTCACTTCTGCAGGTCTTGCACTGGCACGGCAGAACGGCAAAAACGCATGCCTGGAGGCCAGAGAATTCTACGGCATGGTCATAAATGCAGAGAAGATCCTACATACGGCGCATCAGGTAAGAACGGCCAAAAAGTCATTCAGACGTCTTGCATCAATATTTACAGACAAGAGACATCCGGAGATCACAGAGCTCGTCAAAAACATTCGTTATACCAACGGTGAAGAGTGTATAGAGCTGTACAACGGCGGATCTATCGAATTCTCATCAAGATCCCGCCAGGCAGTCAGAGGCTTTGACGGTATTTCCCTGGTTGTTTTTGATGAAGCGCAGGAGCTGACAGATGATCAGGTCGAGGCTATTATGGCTACCCTCTCGGCATCATCAACGGGCATAAGGCAGCTCATCTACACCGGAACGCCTCCATACCCGGGGTGCCCGGGCGATGTGTTCCGGAGAAGACGTGCTTCGTGCAATATGGGTCCCGGTAAACACGATGCCTGGCACGAGTGGGGTGTAGTAGCAGATAGCATTGAAGATATCAACGTTGATGATGTGAGTCTCTGGTACATGACGAATCCAGCACTGGGTGTCAGACTTACAGAGGAATTCACAGCAGAAGAACTCAGAACGGAGACCAGAGACGGCTTCGCCAGAGAGCGGCTCGGTTGGTGGATGCCGCAAGTGGAGCAAAGCATTGACCGTGCCATCGATGAAGAGGCTTGGGACGCATGCAAGTCTGATACTGGAAAACCTGAGGGCAAGACGGCATTTGGAGTCAAGTTCTCTGCAGACGGTTCTGAGGTGTGCCTGTGCGGTGCCGTTATCCCGGAGGAGGGTCCCGCAAGGATATCCCTTATAAACCAGAAGCCGACTGTGATCGGCATCAAATGGCTCTCTGACTGGCTGAATGAACGCAGCGGGAGTGCGTCATGCGTGGTCATAGACGGCCGCAATGGTGTAGACGTGCTTATTGACAGGATATCTGAAAGCTGGTGTGCCAAAAACTCTGTTTTACGCGCTACTACCAAAAATGTGCTTGCATCCGTCAGCATGCTCACAGATGCGGTAAATGAAAAGACACTAACATGGTACTCCGGACAGCCACAGATGCGCGAGAGCGCCGTTACATCGATAAAAAGACCAATAGGAGGAGGCTGGGGTTTCGGCGGTGATAACTCGATAACCATCGAGGCAGCAGCCCTTGCTTTGTGGGGAGCGAAGACATCGAAGCGTGACCCGACAATGGAGATGAGGATAGGATAGATGATTAACCTGACAGTACCTAACCGTGTATATGGACTTGGACCAGAAGAGCAGGGGATGCTCGAGGATCTTGTCAATATATTCAACTACCACCAGTCAAAGAATGAAATAAAAGCAAAACACTATGAGGGCAATATCCCTTTGAGAGATGTCAATCTCGGGATCGCACTTCCCGATGAGCTGAAAAAATTGGAGATAGGCTGTGCGTGGGGAGCAAAGACGGTAGATGTTCTCGCGGCAAGATCCATGTTTGATGGATTTGTAGGCGTTGAAGGCGCGGAAACTTCCGAGCTGGACGAGATCATCCAGGGCAATAGACTCCTTTCCGAGTACACAAAAGCCTGCAGAGACGAACTCGAATTTGGCTGCACCTTTGCCACACTGTCAGCTGACAAGGCGGTCAAGTGTCGTATAAGATTCCATCCTCCATCGACAGCTGCTGCCAGATGGAACGGTCAGAAAGGCCGTATCGACTGCGGATTTGCGATTATAGACACTGTAAAGGACGAGTCTGAATCTCGGAGCGGTCTTTGGCGGCCATCGCTTATCAATTTGTACACAGATACTGCGGTTTGGGTCATTAAAATCGACAGTTACACATGGACCGCAACAGAACATAAGCACATGATGGGCAGACCTCTTATGGAACCCCTTGTGTGGAACGCGACATCGAACAAGCCATTTGGACGCTCGAGGCTCAAAGAACCAATCAGACGTCTTATTCAGAGCTATGTGAGGACCATAGCAAATGCGACAATTGGGCTGGAGTTCTCAACTGCGCCACAGAAATACCTTCTGGGAGTCTCAAATAAGCAGTATGAGACGCTGATTAATCAGAAATTCAGACAGTATGTCGGAAGTGTTCTTTTTTCAACAAGAGATCCTAATACTGGAGAGACACCGGAGTTTGGGCAGCTGCCGCAGGGCAACATTGAACCGCATGTTCAGATGATGAGGATCCTCGCTACACAGTTTTCAGCAGCGACAGGTTTGACGGTGACTGATACCGGAGTGGTTAATGATGCGAACCCTACTAGCTCTGATGCTATCCTTGCTCAGTCACAGACGCTGGTGGCTATGGCTGAAGAATTAAATGCCGGAAATGGTGAGTCTCTTAGGACGATTGCTATTATGGCTCTTGCTATTGCGAATAATACCACCATAGAAGCTTTGTCGGATGAGCAAAAAGGTATCGTTGCACACTTCAAAAACCCCGCAATGCCATCGATAGCTGCAACATCAGATGCAGCTATCAAGATTGCATCAGCGAGAGAGGACTTCGCTAGCACGGATGTGTTCCTCGAGATGATAGGTTTCGACCAGGCGGATATACGCAGGATCAAGGCGCAGGAACAGAGGGCAAGAGGACTGTCCCTGATTGGAGAGATCGAACTCGAGGAATCAGAGGAGCTGGCAGATGAGACTAACAGCTGATTACTGGATAAAATATATAAACACTCACACATCGGCAAATAAAGCCGCAGAAAGGCGCATGGAGCGTTATATAGCGGTTCACGGTACTGATGACATGGATAAGATCGCGGACTATGCGTATGCACTTGTCAGCAAGTACGGCGAGGCCGCATCAGCGCTGTCATGCGAGATGTATGATCAACTGGCTAGAGCGCAGCATGTAACTGTTCCAGATGCCATACCTGCAGAGGATGCTTCTTACGGAGAAGTGGCCAAAGCAGTTAAAGGCGCTGGCAAAAGATCTCCGTCATTGATCCCTGATACCGTGGGAAGACTTGTCAAACAGGCAGGGGCAGATACAACACTGCAAAACGCAAAGAGAGACGGCGCATATTTTGCCTGGGTGGCACATGGAGATACATGCACGTACTGTATGGCACTGGCCGGATTAGGCTGGCAAAAGGCGGGAGACTTGACTCTTAAAGGCGGTCATGCTGAACACATACATGCCAATTGCGACTGCGAATATGCCATAGACTTCAAAGGCGACCTTGAGATAGAGGGTTATGATCCAAATGAGATCAATCAGGATATCCTTGATATGACCGACGGCGAATACGATGCGGAGTCCCTGCTTCGGATGTCCGGCCACAATGCAAAAGGACATGACAATAATGCACTCAACATCATAAGACGCAAACAATACGCAGCCAATAAGGATCAAATAAACGCCCAGAAGAGAGCTGCGTATGCAAGAAAAAAAGGTAAGCCGGAGGATGAAAGAAGCTTGACAGAAAGGCTGCAGTTCAGTTACAATGGCACCCTTGAGTTTATTCCTTTGCATTCCGTCATTCAGGAGCCATATGTGATGGCCGGAAAAGGAACCGAAAAAGAAATCCGAGATGTGAATAGGTTAGTAGCCGTTTATCAGAAGGACGAATCGGAATGGAAGAAAATGGCAGGCAAAATCAGAAGCGATAAGTATCAGTTTGATATTCATTGGTACGAGAGTGATGATGGAATAGTAAGAGAGCCAAAAATCAAACATATGAAGGAGCGAAAATGAAGCTGAAATACGTTGGAGAGTCATTTGGAATCGATTCGCTTACGGATGGCAAGATATACGATGCTGAAATCGAAAACGACGGAATGTATAGAGTCGTTGATGACAGTGGAGAGGATTATCTTTATTCAAAGGATAATCCGGCTCCTTTAGATGGTAGTTCTATCGGCGGTCGATGGGAGATAATCGAGGAATAATCAAAAAAGTATAAGCACTAAACAATCTAGGAAACAAGCATCGCTTCGGTGGTGCTTTTTGTTTTGCCCTAACTGCGGCCAGGCCCGGGAGACCCATATCCGGGATACAGGTTCGACTCCTGATCGGGCACCATCTCGTCCCAAGGACATCGCAGGACGAAAAAAGTGAGATGTCGATTGCGCGGAATAAACCGCGATAACAAAAGTCAGGAGGAATCAAACATGAAAAAAGAAGATTTTGTCGCACTGGGGATTTCCGAAGAACTTGCTGAAAAGGCAGCAGAAGCCTCAAAGAAAGAGATGGAGGCTTATGTGCCAAGAGCAAGGCTCAATGAAGAGGTCCAGAAGAAGAAAAATGCAGAGGAAGCGCTAAACAGCGTAAAGACCGAGCTCGACAAGCTCAAGGCATCGGCTGGTGACAGCGAGGCCCTTAGAACCCAGATCAAGACGCTACAGGATGATCTGAAGGACAAGGAGACCAAATACTCAGCAGAGATTGCCGAAATGAAGATGACAAACGCCATTACGGCAGCATTGGGTAATACAGCCCGCGATGCTGAACTTGTCGCAGGCCTTCTTGACAAAACAAAGCTCATCCTTGGAGATGACGGCAAAGTGACCGGCCTTGATGAACAAATCAAAACAATCAAGGAGTCCAGACCATTCCTGTTTACGGATGACAATGGATACCCGGATGTCAAGGATGGCGGGCAACCATCGGAGACAGGCGGCAAAATGAGCACAAGAGACCAGTTCGCTAACTGGTTTGATCAAGTAACTAATTAACAGGAGGTACAAAAATGCCAAGCGGAATACCAACCAACAGAACCAACATCGATCTCCCAGCTGACGTAAGCCAGGAGATACTTCAGAAAACACAGGAAGCGTCTGCAGTAATGCAGCTCGCAAGACAGATCGATCTGCCGGGCAGGGGCGTAGAGATCCCGGTAATTCTTTCGGATCCATCCGCTGACTGGGTCAGCGAGACTGGGGTAAAGCCTGTATCCAATCCAGGTCTCGACAAGAAGATCATGACAGCTTACAAGCTGGCTGTCATCGTACCGTTCTCCAAAGAGTTCGTAAGAGACTCGAAAAGACTCTACGATGAGCTGGTAAAGAGGCTGCCTGCAGCGCTCGGTAAGAAATTCGACAGCACAGTCTTCCACGGAAGTGCTCCGGGAAGCAACTTCGATACATTTGCCGCTTGTACAGCGCAGAATATCGGTGGCACGAATACTTACGACGGTCTTGTTGCCGCAGATGTAGATATCGCTGACCACGACGGAATCCTTAACGGATATGCCATTTCTCCTAAGGCAAGAGGCACACTTCTTTCTGCCAAGGACGGAGAAGGCAGGCCACTCTTCATCAACAGCGTTGCTGAAGGTGCTATCCCGATGATCCTCGGAGCGAAGACTCTTCAGAGCAAAGCCGCATACAAGGCGGGTACGGGCGAAAGCGTCCCTAATGTAGTAGGCGTAGCCGGCGACTGGTCGATGGCACTCTACGGTACCGTTGAGGGCGTACAGATCGGCATCAGCGAGGAAGCGACACTCACATATGAGGATAACGGCGAAACAAAGACCATCAATCTGTTCCAGCAGAACATGGTAGCTGTTAGAGCAGAGATCGAGGTCGGATTCCGCGCCGATACATCTGTATTCAATCTGCTGACAACTCCGTACTCCGCCGTTACCGGAGCAACCGGAGCGACGGGCTCGACAGGAGCTTAATAGGAGCTGATGCATGAAGATTCTCATAGCAGTACCGACCTTTGAGACGATCTATCCCGACACTTTCAAGTCGATCTATGAGTGTGACCCATGTGGTCACATCATAGACTTCGATTTTGTGCGTGGGTACGATTGTGCTACGGCCAGAAACAACATCGCGCAGCGTGCCATTGACGGCAACTACGATTATGTGCTGATGGTGGATAACGATGTGGTCCTTCCAAAAGATGCTATAGCGCATCTACTGGAAGATCCACAGCCGCTATGCCTCGGATACTATGCGCATCGTGATGCGGACAATATATACCGTGGAAGGACGTGCATCTGCAAGCTCTATCAACCAGACGGATCTCAGTATTTCAATTACCCTCTCGAGAGTGAGTATGAAGCTTCTGAGCTTAAGAAAATGATTGGGGAAGGCGTAAAAAAAATACGGATACACGGCGGCGGAATGGGATGCGCGATGATTAAAACTGAGCTGTTCAGAAGGCTGGCTTATCCGTGGTATGACTGGGTCAATTACGCGGACGACCATCGGGGAATGCTTTCGGAAGATCTGTATTTTTGCGAGAAGCTGAAAACTGCCGGCATTCCGGTCATGGCTGATGTGAGAGTCGGATGCGGGCATATGCTCAGAAGACTGCAGTGGCCTGAGGAGGTAAAGCATGAAGAAGGTTAAAATGATCAACTCGCTCTTCGGCAATGAGATGTGGGTCGCGGAAGACCGTGTAGAGGAATACAAAGAGGCAGGCCACAGGCTTGCTGCCTCTGCTTCCACACCTGCAGAAAAGCCGAAGAAAGTGGCATCCAGAAAGACGACATCTAAAAAGACAACTAAGGAGTAGAGGTGGCTCGTATGGCATATGCAACAACCGAGGATATATCGGCTAGGCTTACACATGATCTGAGCCCAGAGGAAGCGGCAGCATGCGAAACGCTGCTCGAAGACATAGCGGTTATTATCGACAGCTATAATTCTAAGGCACCGTCTGAAGCCAAAAAGCTGGTTTCATGCAGAGCTGTGATACGCATGCTGGGAGATGGTACTGACACCGGTATCCCGATCGGAGCAAGTGAAGGCAGCAGATCAGCTCTTGGATATGCTCAGAGCTGGAAAATCGGAAATGGTGCTGCGGGGGAACTCTATCTCTCGAAGCTTGAGAGAGGTCTACTGGGTGAAGGTAATAAAATCGGCACATGGAGTCCTCTGGAAGAGCTTACATCAGAATCGGAGGCCTGATATGCGCGGCATAACGGTAACATTGCACGAAAAGGTGCAGACAGGGACCGACCGTCTTAACAGACCTGTCTATGAAGAGGTCCCCGTTGATATCAAAAACGTGCTTGTGGCTCCTGCCACAGCAGAGGATATACCCAGTGGCCTTGACCTAAATGGTGCAAAGGTGGAGTATCAACTGGCACTGCCAAAGGGTGATACTCATGTTTGGAACGACAGCCGTGTCACCTTCTTTGGTCAGGACTGGCATGTTGTAGCTCCGCCCGTAATGGGCATCGAAGATCTCATACCTCTCAGCTGGAACAAGAAAGTCATGGTGGAACGCTATGAGTAATTTCAGATTTGAACTTGATAGGGACGGTGTAAGAGAGCTGATGCAGTCACCCGAGATGGCTGGTATATGCGAATCATATGCAAGAGATGTCCAGGCACGTGCCGGATCCGGATACGAGGTCAATACCTATGTAGGCAAGACCAGAGTAAACGCTTCTGTACATGCCGAGACAGAAGAGGCCGTTCGGGACAACTTCGACAACAACACACTGCTTAAAGCATTGGGAGGCGGCTCATGATTGAAGTAACGATCCTTGAATACCTGCAGGAGTCAATGAACTGCCCTGTACACGCGGAGGAACCCGATGGGGTGAATCCGCGTTATTTGGTTATTGAGAAGACAGGATCCTCGGCAGAGGAGAATATGCTTATTACATCAATGATAGCCGTCAAGTCATACGGGCAGAGCCTGCTTGATGCCATGACGCTTAACGAGCTAGTAAAGGCTGCCATGATGGAGGCTTGCTCGCTCGATGAAGTCACAGATGTCAGCATTAATTCAGATTACAACTTCTCAGATACTCAAAGAAAAAGATACCGCTATCAGGCGGTGTTCGATATCACCCACTACTGAATGGAGGTAATTACATGCCAGATAATACAAATATAGCAAACGTGGACAATGTGTCCGCAGGAGAACCGTTAGTCGCCGGTGCGATCTACAGGGCGGTGATCGATAACTCGCTCACGATCCCAACCAGCGCTCTGACAGAACTCCCTGAGGCTTTTGTGACACTCGGATATATCTCCGAAGACGGTTATGTTAACAATAACAGCAGAAGCTCTACGCCTGTCAAAGACTGGTCCGGCTCTGAGATAGCCAGTCTGCAGGACAGCAAGACTGACACATTCAAGTATAAGATGCTTGAAATCATTAAAGAAGTGGTCAACAAGGAGATCTTTGGTGACGAGAATGTAACCGGATCTATCGATACAGAGATGATCGCAAAAGCCAATGCAAAGGAGCTTACAGAGCATGCCTACGTCATCGATGTATTGCTCAAAGGCGGGTACATCCGCAGAACAGTCATCCCGAAAGGCAAGATAACCGAGATCTCGGAGATCGCCTACAAGAAAACAGATCTTGTGGGATATGAAGTAACTGTGACGGCATATCCGTCTGACTCCGAAGGCAATACTCATTTTGAGTACACTGCTAAGCCGACTGGTGCGACCGGAGCGACTGGGTCAACAGGAGCATAATAAAAGCTGATAAAGGAAGCAGGAGGATGAAAAATGACTAAAGGTATACTGGATAACGGCTTTGAATTCGAGATAGACGAGACCGCACTTGATGATATGTACTACATAGAGCTCATAAGGAAAGCTGGGGATGATGCTGTAGCGTCATTGGAACTTGCTGAGGCCACTCTCGGTATCGAACAAAAAGAGCGCCTCTATAAACATCTCGAAAACGAGCAGGGAAGAGTACCGTCGAGCGCATTCTATGCCGCACTCGAAGAGATATTCGAGAAAGCAGGAAATGCGGTAAAAAACTGATTGTCCTCGCCGACATGATAGCTCTCGATGAAGAGGCGCTTATATGCGACTTCGCCGAGACATACCATATTTATGATTATAAGTCGCTGCCAGCCAGACTGGCGGCGACTTATGCTGTCGGCTTGAGGAATGAATCAAGAATCAAGATGTTGATGAAAAAAGAAAAAAACGGCCAGATAGTCAGCGATGTGGAGCTGCTGATATCGGTTCTCATAGACCGGGTTGGGGCCCTTATATCAGGATTCGGCGGAGGAGAGCCATTACAGTCATACGTTACTCAATGCTATGAAGGCGTGGTTACAAAAGATCCGGAAGATGGGATCCAGCGGTTTGACAGCGTAGAGGACTTTGAGGCTGAAAAACATAGATTATTAAGCGGAGAAAGCAATGGCACAGAGTAATCTTGGAAAAGCATATGTACAGATAGTGCCATCGGCACAGGGCATATCCGGAAGCATTTCGAGTGTACTAAGCGGAGAGGCAGATAGTGCCGGCAAAAGCACAGGAGCCAAACTGATTGGGACAATCAAAAAGGCGATCGTTGCAGCCGGAATAGGAAAGATCCTGAAGGACACGATTCAGGAAGGCGCTCGGTATGAGCAAGGCAGAGGCGGCATAGAGACGCTTTTTGGTGCTAAAGGAGCAAAAAGCGCTCAGGAATACGCCAAAATGGTCGGCAAGACCGTGAATGAAGTATCTGGCGAGTATAACAGGCTCAAGGCGGTTGAAGACCAGATGATGAAAAACGCCAACGATGCTTGGAAGACCGCAGGCATATCCGCCAATGAGTACATGGAGCAGTCCACGTCATTCGCCGCCTCGCTCCTTCAGTCTGTAGGCGGCAATCAGTCAAAGGCGGCAGAAGCTGCCAACCAGGCTGTTATAGACATGTCTGATAACGCCAACAAAATGGGTACCAATATACAGGATATCCAGAATGCGTATCAGGGCTTTGCCAAGCAGAATTACACCATGCTCGACAACCTCAAACTCGGCTATGGCGGCACAAAAACCGAAATGGAGAGATTGCTGGCCGATGCAGAGAAGGTGACAGGCGTCAAATATGATATCAACAATCTATCTGATGTCTATGAAGCGATACACGTTATACAAGGTGAGCTTGGCATTACCGGCACAACTGCAAAGGAGGCTGAAAGCACACTGTCCGGATCCTTTGCGTCTATGAAATCGGCAGCATCGAACTTTATGGCACAGCTCGTAGTCGGAGAAGACGTATCCGGCGCAATGGACGCCTTGCTCGAATCGGCGATTACATTCGGAGAGAACTTGCTTAAAGCAGTTGGCAATGTATTTCTAAATCTCCCTGACTCGCTAGGTCATCTTGCAGAGAATATAATTACGAAACTTCAGGAATCAGGAGACGATCCGGCTGTTGGTAATGCTGCAGGCGAATTCATAAAGAATTTTGCGCTGGGCCTTTTAAGGAATCTGCCAAAACTAGCTGCAGCAGCAATCAGTTTGGTGGGATACTTCATATCAGCTCTCGGACAAGCGGCCGCCAGCCTTATACAGACCGGCGCACAGGCGATAGCAGCAAAGTTCGAACCGATTAAAACAGCATTAATCCAGAAAGCTTCCGCAACCGTTGGAGCTGTTAAATCAAAATTTGCGGCAGCAAAGGCAGCGATCACGAAGCCGTTCGAAACAGCCAGAGATAAGGTCAAGGAGATCGTAGATAAGATAAAGGGCTTTTTCAAGTTCAAGGTGTCGACGCCGCACATACCAAAGCCGTCATTCAGCATAAGCCCATCCGGGTGGAAGCTCGGGGACCTTCTTAAGGGCACGATCCCAAAGCTGTCGATTGCATGGCACAAGGAAGGCGTACTCTTCGAAAAGCCTACCTTGGTACATGGCTTTGGTGAAGCAGGAGCTGAGGCTGGAGTACCACTGACGCCATTCTGGAAGACACTAGATGATTGGGGTGAGGCCATTGTGAATGGCACAGCAGAGGCTGCAGCAGGTGGAGCTGGAAATAGACCTACAGTTATAGTGCTGCAGGTCGATGGCCGCGAGATAGCCAGAGTAGTAGCTCCATATATAGAACCTGAGCTGAATAAGCTTCAGATAAGAGCAAACCGCAAGCTCGGATACATATAGGAGGCAATATGGATAGAAACGATCTGCCTCTTGAGGCGGTAAAGATAAACGGACAATACCTGGAAGATGTTCTTGACGGTTATACGACAGTCGTCACATCCGGAAGAGAAGGCCTGCAGCCTGAACTGGAGACCTACTCTGTGGGGGTGGCTGATGGTGAGAAGATAAAGTCATCAAAGTATCCAGCAAGAGATATAAAGGTCGAATTCATCCTCAAAGCGGAGAGCATGAATGATCTCAGGAGCAAGCTAACGCAGCTTAACAACCTGCTGTCGCTCGATGAGGCAGATTTCATTTTCAATGATGAAGAGGATAAGTTCTATACTGGTAAACCTGTCATCGGGACAGACTTTAAAAACTATTACAACGCCTGCAGCGGATCATACACGATCCGCTGTATGTATCCGTTCAAGCGCTCCGTAGACACAGTGGTCCTTTCCAGTAACGATGCCAGCGGCGTTGTGGTCGGAGCAGACTCGGCTACGTTCACCTTTAACTACGAGGGCACGCGTCCGGCGAGACCTCTCTTAAGAGCGACGTTTGCCTCAGCGAAGCAGAACGGAGACTACTCAGAGGATGGAGATTGTGGCTTTGTGGCCTTCCTCGATGAAGAGGAGAACATCATCCAGCTAGGAAACCCTGACGTCATAGATGTTGATCAGTACGCCAAGAACGGCACGCTGGCCAACAGTGAGTTCTCAGCGCTGACAGGCTGGACGCCAACGAATGTGGCAGCTGGCCAGATCACAGACACGTACTGGAACAATGGAGCAGGCCAGACACAGAAATATGCCAAGCCTTCCGGAACGGCCAAACTATTCAGAACGACAGCCGGAGCTGTAGACTTTGAGTTCGATATAGTCCACAGGCTGTGCGTGAGTGCTGCCGGACAGACGGGAAAGTTCGAGGCCTTCACGATGAACAACGGCGTCATCGTGACCGGCATCCGCATCCAGAAGACGGGTAACGGCACAACGGGCGTGGTGCAGTACATCCTGAACGACAAGGTCGTTGGCACGGACAACATCGATCTGTCTCTGTACAACACACATTTCGGATACTGCAACAGGACGCCGGTCTACACGACACAGACCTATCAGGAAAAGGTCGTGACCTACGTCAAGAAGAAGAAAAAGAAGCAGAAGAAGGTCACTTACGTTACGAAGACGCGCACGGTGCAGAGCGGGTGGAACTTCACACAGAGCAACCTCAATACAGGCTGGAGCAAGGACGAGGGCGTAGTCACGTTCTCGGTCGGCAATCTGCCTGACAGGACATACAAGTGCTCTGATATAGCGAATACAGCTTCGCTCGACATAGTCTTCAGCTTCTCGGGCAGCTTCCACACGAACGCGCTGCACTCATGCTCCGTGATAGCCAAAGCAGGCGTACCATTCGCGGAGATCCCGAACGTGTTTACAGCTGGAGACGTGGTAGAAGCTGACTGCAACAGCGCGAATGTCGTGCTCTACAGATCCGGCTCGCTGGAGGGACACCTTGAGCCTCAATACGGCGCTCTCGGTAATGACTGGGAGGACTTCGAGATAAAGCCGGGACAGAACGTCATCCGGGCGGCATGGTCCAACTGGGTCGATGCTAACTACAAACCACTTATACAGATAATCTTCAATGAGGTCTATCTATGATCATATACTTCTGTGACCGTCAACTGAATATTCTGGGACAGGCCACAACAAATCTCCCTGAAGGCTTCAGAGTGAGCGATGACAAGACCGTGGAGGATGTCGAGAGCGGCGTCAACACCTTCGAGTGCACCATCACGTGGACGGAGGATACCAGGGCAGATCTGACGAACGCGATACAGACGGGATACTTCATCCTGAAGAGCGGGAAGAACGATGAGAATTACAATAACCTCTTCCAGATCATAGAGACCGAGGCAGACACAAAAGATCAGTCGATACGCCTCTATGCAGAGGACGCCGGTCTGGATCTTCTGAATACCATGTGCGAGGCGACCACGCTGACAAACAAGACGATCTCGCAGATGATAACCTACTTCAAGCCGGCAGACTGGACGCTGAACGTACAGGACGCTCCGACGACCGCGAAGACAAATACGTGGGACGGAGAGAGCACCTGCACCGAGCGTCTCAGGTCTGTGGCCGGACTGTGGGACTGCGAGCTGTACTATTCGTTCCGGATAGAGGGCTTGCAGGTCAAGGAGAAGATCATCAACGTGGTAAAGCGGCGCGGCCTCCAGGAAGCGATCCCGCAGCTCAGGCTCAACTACGACATAGACCGCATCGTCACAAAGACGAGCATAGCGGATCTCGTTACAGCCTTGAAGGTAACCGGCGGGACACCGGACGGATCGAGCACTCCGATAAATCTTAAAAACTACAACTACAGCTACACGGATCCTGACACAGGTGATGTGTACCGGGTAGATACGACCACAGGCCAGATGCGGAATGTGACCGCGATGGACAGATGGTCGAGCATGATAGACGAAGACGGGCTCTGGATGGGCTCGTTTTCGTTTGATACGACAGACAAGGCCACGCTGGCCGGACAGGCAAGGGCAGAGCTCCAGAAGCTGAGTGTCCCTGCCGTGAACTACGAGGTCGACTTTGCGAAGCTGCCTGACGACGTACAGATCGGCGACAGAGTGAATATCATCGACGATGACGGCGAGCTCTACCTCGAAGCACGCATACTCAAAATAGAGACGTGCGAAGCAGAGCAGACACAGACAGCGACCATCGGAGACTATCTGCTGAAGTCGTCGGGCATATCTGACATGGTCATCCAGCTCGCTGCGGATGTTGCTGCGCTCGGAGATCTCGAAGCTGCCTACACATGGGTGGCGTATGCGGATGACAACACGGGCAGCGGTATCAGTCTCAATCCGGCTGGTAAGTCATACATCGGTATTGCGGTCAATATGACCACGCCAGCGGTGGACATTACAGATCCATCTGTATTTTCATGGCTACCGCTTGAGGTCGATGCCCAGGTTGCTCTGTCCTGCGAGATAACATCGTCTGCGGGAACACTATTCCTTGACTCAGTAATCATCTCAGTTCTGTCAGCACACATATATGCAAACGGAAGCGAAATGTCGCAACAGCAGATTGCACAAATCGGCACGATAAGATGGTATGACTCAAGTACGATGACACAGATGATAGACAAGTACGGCAATCCGGCAACTGGACAGACATTCGAGATAACTGAAGCTATGGGGTATACCGCCCTTAATATACGAGCAAGGCTGGAGGTAGGCTCATGAGCGTAGAAGTAAAAGCACAAAATGATATGGCGATTGCTTCTGTCAAAGCAATATATGACGCCGCAGACCGAGCCAATGAATTGCTTGACGGCATGGAAGATGCTGCGACGCAAGCAGGAACGACTTTAACGCAGATTTATGCTGATGCTGAAAATGCACAGCAATCTGCATTAAGCGCCACATCGAGTGCAAATGTCGCACTCGACCATTTAGGAATTGTCGAGAATGTTGTCGGTGTCTTGGATATGCTTCAGACACATGGAGACTATCAAGTAACGAGTGACTCGACAGTTATACCGAATAAGTGGTATTTCACAAGGTCGGGTGAAAGTCCGAATTATGTCTATTCGGTGGTTAACAGTCCTGCATCAATCGAGTACGCACCGACTACGGATACATCTGTAGTGCCGGGCAAGACATATTATTCAAGATCGGGAACAGGCGTAGAAGATGACCCTTATGTCTATACGGCAGTCGAACCTGTAGGAACAGAAGACCCTTCATCTGAAGGATGGTATGAATGTATCTTCTATGAACTCACAGGAATAGATACCGCGATCCAGAATTACATATCGAGTCAGTTGGTGGTCGATGGAGAAGGATTGTGGCTCAAAAGACCCGACAGCACAGGGATACAGACGAAGGTATTGTTGTCTGCCGAAAATGGAGTGGTCCTGTATGATGAGGAAGGTCATCAAGTCGGTCAGTATGGTTCTACAGCCGTAATAGGAGACCCTCATGGCATGCATATACAGATGACAGGCGGGAATGAAGCTCGATTGAGTTTTTATAACAATGAAACCGAAGTTGCATACATAGATGGTCAGAAGTTATATATCACGCAGACAATCGTATTAGAGCAGATGGATTTAGGAGAGACTATCCCAAAAGGGAAGGGTCAGTGGTCATGGATGGTGCATCCGAATGATGAGAACCCTCCAAAAAATAATCTGAATCTGAAATGGGTAGGATAGCATGGCAACATTAACACACAATTTCCAAGAAAATGAGGAAACCTCGCATCAGTCATATTGGACGCTAAACTTTACAGGCACAAATGCTACGGTAACCGCAAGTGGTCAAACATCGCTAGGCGTTTCCATCGGGCTAAAGGCAAAATATCAAGCAAATAAAACAAGAGCGTATTTAAGAGTTATAGCCAATGGTTTAACTTGGCAAGCAGGTGATAGCGCTGATCCTTTGTGGTGGGACAACAACGAACTTATAAATGTTGGCTCCAGGACATATTATGTCAACCCATCGAGCCTTTTTACCGCAAGCAATAAAACTGTAAAGACGGTCAATATACCATTTTCAATCACATACAGGGACGCATATTCATTCTTAAATGATTGGGACCATTACAATGCTTTTGAAAGTTCGGCAACCGTCAGTCTTGGAACCATTGCCACAGTAACACTTAATGTTCCGCCAATATGTACTGCGACTACAACGAGTTCGGGAACATATTATGCAGGTATATCGACCTATTCTGTTAATATATCGGGACTGACTGCATACTATGGTGGAACGATCTCATCAGTAGTTCTGAATGTGGGTGGCGTTACAGCGTCGAGGTCAACCAACGGTGCATTGTCTGTAACAGTTCCGTCTGCAAGCGGTAACTACACTCCAACAGTAACGGTGACAGACAGCAGAGGTCAGACCAAAAGTTACTCGATGACAGCCATCACAGTTGTAGCTCATACTCTGCCAACGCTGACGCCGACAGTAACGAGTTCTGCACCATATTACAATATTGGCACAACATATTCGGCAGAAGTATCGGATATAACCACTTATGAGGGTGCGTCAGTATCATCAATAGCATTAAGGCTTGGAGCACAGGAAGACGCAAAGACATCATCTTTCACAGATCCTTTTGAGATTAGTCCGAATACAGTCGGGCGTTTCACACCGCAGATTATCATAACGGATTCATATGGTGCGACCAACACAATCCCTCTCGCTGATATAGATGTTCTTCGATACACACCTCCGACAGTTGTATCATTCAATGTCATAAGGGCAAATGCCAATGGAACAACAAATGATGAGGGAGAGAGCGCGGTCATCACAGGATATTTTTCATGGGTGGACGCAGTCTATCATTTAGCCGAGCCGACAGTAGAAGTGACCGACCTTGATGGGAATGTGCAGGTATCATCTGTTACATGGTACACAGCATGGACAAGTAGCGGAGGAGTGTCGGGAGAGATAAACAATTGGGCATCAATCGTGCTTACAAACCCGATAACACCTATTTATGGCTTGGTAAAGAATAGCACCTCAAATCTATTCGATAAGAATGAATCCTACAACATAAAGGTCACGCCTAATGACAGTAAGCCGAATAGCGGTGCATCATACACGCAGACATTAGGAAGTGCCTTTTATACCGTCGATTTTAGAGCAGGTGGTCATGGAATCGCCTTCGGTCAACCTTCTTTACAGGATGGGTTCTTCTGTAATATGGATGCTCATTTTGTAGATAAAGCAGATGTCATGAGGGCACTGTTCGATTTCGTTTATCCTGTCGGCTCTTATTACGAAACAAGTGACACATCATTCAACCCGAATGTCACATGGGGCGGCACTTGGCAACTTGAAACAGAGGGGTTGGTGCATATATCCGCAGGTACAAATTATCCTGTTAGTGGAGCACCAACAGATACAAAAGACGGTGGTGACACCACATCAGCAACGGGCAACCACACGCTGACGACATCAGAGATCCCGGCACATACGCACGGGCAAAGATCATTAACAGGAAATTGGTATTGCGTAAATCTTAACAGCGTGACCGCAGACGGAATTATGTCTAAAGCGGCATATTCATCATCAGCATACACAGGCTTTTCATCAAACAACCGTGCAGGTTCGAAGGTCACAATAAACGCCACGCACACGCATGATAGTGTCGGTGGCGGTGGGGCACATAATCACGGAAACGTATCAACAATGCAACCATTTATCGTGGTCAATCGTTGGCACAGAATAGCATAGAAAGGACAAGACAATGTTTCTAAATTTCATCTGCTTCGCTATCGGAGCGTTCACGGGTATGTTATTGACTTGCCTTGCAGTGGCGGCAAGTAGGGAGGATAGATAAATGAACATCAATTTTGAAAATTACTTAATACCAATTATCACGGTAGGCTGTCTCTGTATCGGCTTCGTACTAAAAAAGTGGATGCCGGCAGACGATAAATGGATACCGACTATACTGCTTGTCCTCGGAGCTATCTCGGGGGCAATTTTATTCGGTGTCGATTATGAGGGCATTGTGAAAGGTATGCTGTCAGGTCTCGCGTCTGTCGGACTGCATCAGGCGTTTCATCAGTTCATCAAGGTGGACACGCTGGGCGAGATGACCGATGAAGAGGGCGCATACTGGATAGCCACAGATGAGGAGCTTCAGGAAGAGCTAAAGGAGTACGAAGATGAGTAAGATAGCAGTCATGTGCGGACATGGCACACAAACAAATGGCAAATGGGACTGCGGCACTACTTACGCTGGATACAGCGAGGCGGCTCTCATGCTCCCGATAACGAAGGCAGCAGTCAAGTACCTCAGGGCGAGTGGTATCACAGTCATATCCGATGCGGATACCAACAACAACAAGAACATGATCCGAGACGTCGCATGGGCTAATAAAGAGAAAGTCAAACTCTACTGCTCAATCCACTGCGACTACAGCAAAGCTCCTTCGGGAGTGATGCCGCTTTATGTATCGGCTAACGGCAAGAAACTCGCTACGGCACTGAACTACGCCATCAAGAACGGGATGCCGATGAAGAGCAGAGGCGTGGTCAAGCGCAGTGATCTGTATGAGCTGAATCAGACGGACGCGCCGGCTGTGATACTGGAAACTGGCTCGATAAAGCAAGATTTGAAGATACTCCGTGACCAGCCTGACAAGTACGGCAAACTGATAGCTAAAGGTATCTGCAACTATCTCGGAATCGCCTTCAAGGAATCAGCACCAGCTCCAGCTCCGGCACCTACACCGACACAGCTCTATCGTGTCCGTAAGACATGGAAGGACGCAGCGTCACAGGTCGGTGCGTACAAGAGCCTGGCTAATGCCAAGAAGGAATGTGACAAGCACAAAGGATACTATGTATTCGATGAGAACGGCAAAGCAGTTTATCCTGTCAAGACAAAAGAGGACAAGATCATGGACGCTTGCAAGGCACAGGCCGAGTACATGAAGAACGCCAAATACGGCGACTATTCTCCAGTCACTCTGAAGCACAGCAAGGAGGCCGGCACTTGTGCCACCTATGAGGGTGTGGTCTTCCAGAGGCTCGGTGCTCTCGCCAGTGGTAAGTTCGTATGGCAGAATGGCAAGGGATACGGCACAGGCAAGGTCACAGGCGTCAACGAGGACACCATGACAGTGACGTACATGAACAATAAGACAATCAAGGCTCTCAAAGGCTCCATCAAGAAAGGCGACTGCATCCTGCTGGATGATAACAAGAGCGGTGTAAAAGGCTCTGGCGGACACGTATTCTTCGCCACAGGAGAGTGGAGCGGTACAGATCCGTATATCTGGGATTTTGAGTCAAGTAAGACTTGTGCGAAAACAGGTAAGCCTCGTAAGTATAGCGGAAGCCGTAAGGTGCTCGCTATCGTAAGACTAAAGTAGGAGGGCAGACATGGATAAAGACATCATAACAACCATAGTGATCGCCATCCTTACGTCAAACGGATTCTTTGCGATACTGCAGTTCCTTATTACAAGGCACGATACACGCAAGAACGTGAAGGGCAAGCTCATTCTACTCGAGAAGGACGGACTCAGGACACAGCTGCTTCTCATGGTGCTTTTAAGACCTGAGGAGCAACAGGAGATTATGACGCTTGGCGAGAAGTATTTCCACGTCTTGAAAGGCAACTGGTACATGACCAGCATATTCAACAAATGGCTTGAAGAATACACCGACGGTGTAAAGCCGGAATGGTTCAAGGGTTAGGCCGTACAGGCGGCAGCGCCACCAAGACGATCACGTACACGGTCAAGAAGGGCGATACACTCTCAGGCATCGCTTCGAAGTACGGCACTACATATAAGAAGATTGCCAAAGAGAACGGCATAATCGATCCTAACGTGATCTTTGTAGGACAGAAGCTCAAGATCACGGTGAAGTGAGGCAATGACCTCACCTTAACACAGGTCGCTCTGGAAGCGACAGAATTCCATATAATGCTTCCTTAGAATAGTCAAGCAAAAGAACGCCGGGCACTGCGCCCGGCGCTTTTGCTTTTTTGGGAAAGAAAG
The DNA here is from genome assembly GCA_024403035.1 of Mogibacterium sp. GTDB lineage: Bacteria > Bacillota > Clostridia > Peptostreptococcales > Anaerovoracaceae > Crickella. The sequence goes on along the minus strand of JAKSSP010000008.1, from coordinate 27,887 downwards.
AAGAGACGGTCATCCCGTCTCTTCTGCTTAATAGTCTACTATAGCTATTATTATGCGCCCTCGACTAACGACATATACGTCAGTGTTCGGACAATGTTGGTCTGGTGGATGATCAGGGGCTCGAACCCTGGACACCCTGATTAAGAGTCAGGTGCTCTGCCAGCTGAGCTAATCATCCATATTCACTTCAGCGCTCGCAAGATGTCTTTCGCGAGCCGCTTGATGATATTACCACCCAAGCAGGGTCAAGTCAATAGAAAAAAACCAAAAAATCAAGCAGAAAATCCATAATTATGCAGGCCGCGTCCCTTACAATACGTTCATATCTCAATCAAATCATTGAATTTATAACAATAATATAGTAGTATTTCACTGAATAATTATGAACAGGCACGATTTTGACGTGCATAAAAAGTTAAACCTGCCCTTTTGAGGGCAATAGACCATACGGAGGTAGTAATGTTCTGTAGTAATTGTGGAAGCCAGCTTGCCGATGGTGCTAAGTTCTGCAGCGAATGCGGAGCTAAAGTATCGAGACCGGAGCCTGAATTCAGAACTTTCCCGGATGTTGATTTTTCGGAGCCTGAGGCAACAAAGACTTTCGAGAAAGCACCGGAACCTGAAGAAAAGCCTGTAAGGGAAAAGGTTTCTTTCGACTGGAGCAATGTAGTCGACGAGCCGCACAAAAGGGAGATCCCGGATATCAAGTCGCCGTGGGGAACCACAGGAAGCATCGATGAGAAGGAGCTTTTCTCGGAGATGTCAAATCCCGGCGGAAAGAGCCGCACGATGAGTTTCATCGACGTTCTCAAGGCTGAGAAGGAAGAGAGAGAAAAGGCTGCAGCAGACAGAGCGATCGAGTACACTGAAGTACTCCACTTCGACCAGGATCTTGGGCCTTTCGACGAAGTAGCGGGCATCAAGTTCGCTCCTCTCTACGATGATGTGGACGAGCCTGTGAAGACTCCGTTCGACGCGCCTGAGTTCAAGGAACCGGAGCCTGTTATCGAAGAAGAGCCTAAGTTCGAAGAAGAGCCTAAGTTCGACGAAGAACCTGCTCCTATGGAAGCGAACGGACTTACGGAGACTGATGAAGAAGAGCTGGAATTATCCAGAGAGACCATCGCTCAGTTCGATGAGTTTGTAAAGAGCTTTGAGAGAGAAGCGGGCATTGCTGAAGAGACTGAACCGGAGGCGCCTGTATACGAAGAGCCGCCGGTAAGCGCTCCTAAGTTTGAGCTGCCGGACTTCCTTAAAAAGATCGCTGACTTCGGAAAGGAAGAGGAACCTGAGATCGAGGAGCCGGAAGAGCCTGAGGTCGAAGAGCCTTTTCAGACAGATGAACCTCCTGTGATCGAGCTTGAAGAAGTTGAAGAGGAACCTGAATATGAGGAACCGATCGTAGAGGCCCCTGTGTTTGAGGAGCCGGTTGCAGAGGCGCCTTTATTTGAAGAGCCTGCTGCAGAGGAACCTGTATTCGAGGAACCTAAATATGATGAAAGCGAACCTGAAGACGCTGCTGAAGATGAAGCGTCGATGGAAGATCTTTACCTTGACCTCGACGAAAGCGAAACGACCGGAAAATTCGGAACGAGATTCGATCTGAACAAGTACGATTACGAAGAAGAGGACGACGAGGAGGAAGAGGAAGAAGAAAACCCGGTCGATGAGGATGAGCTCTTCAAGGAAATGGAAGAGACCGCTCCGGAAAAGCCGAGCATGACCATCGCTCCTCCTGCTGACAAGGAATCAGAGATAGAAGCGCTCAGAAAGAGACTGGCAGAACTCACGGGCGTAGATATGTATACACCTGAGGATCTTGCAGAAGCAGCTGACCTTGACGATCTTGAGGATGAGCCTGAGGCAGAGCCGGAAGACATGCTCTTTGACGAGCCGGGAGATGATATCTTCGCAGAGGCTGCGTTCAGTCCGAAGATCACACCTGAACTTGATGCTCTGTTTGACTCCCTGAAGCCTGCAAGCGTCACATCGACTGATGCTGAGGTAGTGATCCCTGCTGAGCCGGCGGTCGAACCTGAACCTGAAGCTTCGGTAGAGGATCTGTATCTGAAGGACGAGCCTGAAGAAAGACCTGAGATGCCTAAGGCACCTACCATCAGACTTGACGGAGCCGAGCCTGTGACAGAGCCGCCTGCACCGGAATTCGATGTAGAGATACCGGAAGAGATCATCAATGAAGAAGTTCCTGAACTTTACGTAGAAGTTGAGGAGCCTGCGGTACCTGCAATTGAAGAAGCCGTAGAGGAAGTCGCGGAACCTGCTCCGGAGCCTGTAGTTGAGGAAGCCGTTGAAGAGCCTGCAGCCGAAGAGCCTGCGGAAGTGAAGGACACAGACGCGCTCTCTCTGGAAGAACTCGAAAGAGACCTGTTTGGCGAAGCTTTTGATGAAGAGGTAGAGGCTGAAGAAACCAAGAAGATAGACAAGTTCTACACGCTTTATCGCAAGAACGAGGAGTTCCAGAGACTTCTCGATGAAGAATACGAAAAGCTGAAACACGGAGGCGGACTGACGGAAGAAGAGAAGCAGGCAGTTGATGCCGTCCCTAAGATGGCTGAGGTCGAGGCAGCGGCAAAAGCAGCAGCTGCAGCACCTGCACCTGCTCCTGCACCGGCAGAGCCTGAAAAACCGGAAGTCCCGGTCGAGAAGGAAAAGGCTTACAGACAGGTAGAAGACGAGACTATCTACATGCCAAAGGAACTTCTCGATGAGCAGATGAAAGTAGACTTCACACAGGCTGCGGCAGTTGCCGAACCTAAGGCGCCTGCTGAAGTTCCTGCGGACAAGCCTAAGAAAAAAGAGGAAAAGAAGAAAGTCGAAGTCGAGTACGAAGACGTAGAGCACGGAAGCAAGTTTCTCACGATACTTGCCGTGATCATCGCGATCATTCTTATCGCTCTGCTCGCTGTGATACTGATCCTGCAGATCGCTCCGGACAGCGGAGCAGCCGCATGGATCGATTCTCTCATCGAGAGCATCACTTCAAGCTTCAGCATGTTACCGCCTGGAGGCGGACAGTTCCTGCTTTAAGCAGCAAGTAAAAACGTAACTTCACTTGCAGCGGCAGCCGACGCTGTCGCTGCAATTATTTTAAGAAACACAACAGAGGCTCAACGCCGGGAGGAAGAAAGCTTTGGCAGAATTCACAGACGGAAAGAGATCAAAAAAAGAAAAGAAACAAAGGGAAAGGACAGAGTTCCAGGGAAAGAGGAGAAGAGGCAATAAAGGCCTGTCCGTAGCGATAATGATCTTCGCTGTGGTCCTGGCATTTCTTGTCATGACGGTCGGCTTCATAACCGACTGGATGTGGTTCAAGGACCTCGGTTACACAAGCGTATTCTGGAAGAGGCTGGTCACGCAGCTCGAACTCGGAGTGCCGGTGTTCATAGTGGTGACCCTGCTCGCCAGATTCTACCTGAGGACTCTCAAGAGCGGTTACTTCAAGAAGATAGAGTCGCATGAGATCCCTAATCTGAGGAGGATCAATTCCACCTCCTGGATACTCTCGATTATATTCGGCCTTGGAGTCGCGTTCTACACATCAACAGGTACATGGCTGACGTTCCTGAAGTCGAAGTACTCGACGGAATTCGGACTCAAGGACCCGCTGTTCAACCTGGACATCGGATTTTACATCTTCAACCTTGACTGGCTCGATAAGGTAAACGAGATCATACTGGTCTCTGTTATCGGTCTGGTAGTGGTGACCATCGTGTATTACTCGTTCCTGCTTTCGGTAAGGACGCCTGACATCTTCGATCACGATGATGATCTGCCGCCTGAACCGGATGAATTCGAAGAGGAAGAAAAGGACGAGGAGCCTAAGGTCATCTACCGCACGCCAATCGACCACTCCGTGATCGGAAGGATGGTAAGAGCGTGCAGAAAGGCTGTCCAGGCCGCGTTCGATCCTAACCGCAAGAAGAAGAGAGGACGCTCCACAGACATCAACAACAGCAATGTTGAGAATCTGATGAGCATAGCAAGCGGCAAGCTCATCATCCTGGGCGTGATCTTCTACCTGATGCTGGCGGTCGACTTCTTCCTAAGACAGTTCGAACTTCTCCACGCTCACAACGGTGTCGTTTACGGCGCGGGATTCGTTGACGTCAACATCACACTGTGGGTATACCGCGTGATCATGCTGCTCTGCCTCGTCGGAGCGGTCACGTTCGCGATCCACATCAAGAAGGGCGAGATCACAAAGCTGCTTAAGCTGCCTGTGATCCTGGTCCTTGTATATGCTCTGGGAGTCGGAGCCGGCAGCCTGGTGCAGTCGCTCATAGTAAGCCCGGACGAAATCAACAAAGAGTCCAAGTATCTTGAGAACAATATCGAGTACACAAGACATGCTTACGGTATCGATGACGTAAGAGTCGCTAACTTTGCCGCCGACGATTCGCTCAATGCTGATGTGATCAGCAACGCGGATGAGACTATCGGCAATATCCGTATCAACGACTATCTGCCTGTAGAGGATTTCTACAACCAGACGCAGTCGATCCGTCAGTACTACAGGTTCAACGACGTTGACATCGACAGATATACGATCAACGACGCTATCACGCAGACCTATCTTTCGGCAAGAGAGATAGACGAGGAAAAGATCTCCAATACATGGATCAACAAGCACCTCAAGTACACGCACGGCTACGGTGTCGCGGTATCGCAGGTAGACAAGGTCACCTCATCCGGACAGCCTGACGTAGTCGAGGGCAACATCCCGCCTGAGACCAACGTTGAAGAGCTGAAGATCGACAGACCTGAGATATACTTCGGCGAGCTTTCGAAGGATTACATTATCGTAAATACCAAGGAAGCCGAGTTTGACTATCCGGACGGAAGCGAGAACAAGTATACCGAGTACGAAGGAGAAACGGGCATCAAGCTCAACTTCTTCAACAGGATACTGTTTGCCATCAGGGAAGGAAACATCAATATCCTCGTTTCGTCCAACATCACAAGCAAGTCGAAGATCATGCTCGTAAGAGATGTTGTGAGCAGAGTCGAGAAGATCATGCCTTACCTCGCGTATGAAGAGGATCCGTACATGACCATCGTTGACGGCAAGCTCTACTGGGTACTGGATGCTTACACAACAAGCAGCAAGTATCCGTACTCCGAGCCTTACAACAGCGATCCGAACGCTGTCCGTCCGACCAACTACATCAGAAACTCCATCAAGGTCATCGTAAACGCTTACGACGGCAGCACAAGATTCTACATCGTGGATGAGACCGATCCTATCGCTCAGACATACAGGAAGATCTATCCGAAGCTGTTCAGATCGTATGACGAGATATCGGATGAGATGAAGACACACCTGAGATACCCGAACGCGATGTTCAAGATCCAGGCGCAGGTATACTGCAAGTACCACATGGACGAGGTCAAGGTCTTCTACCAGAAGGAGGACCTGTGGGATATCGCTCACCAGATCTACGGCGTGGACGATGTCGAAATGGATCCAAGCTACTACGTATTCAACCTGCCTGACACTGAAGAGGGCGCCGAGTTCATCAACATGGTGCCGTTCACTCCGAAGTCAAAGCAGAACATGACGGCCATCATGATGGGACGTAATGACGGCAACAACTACGGTCAGCTGATCGTGTACACGATGCCTAAGAACAAGACCATCTACGGCCCGATGCAAATAGAGGCGCAGATCGACCAGAACACCGAGATCTCCAAGGAGTTCTCGCTGTGGAAACAATCCGGATCGACATATAAGAGAGGAGACCTCTTCGTAATACCTATCGGCACATCGCTGCTTTACGTCGAACCGGTATACCTTGAGGCTACCAACCAGGCTATCCCGGAGGTCAAGAGAGTAATCGTGGCTTACCAGGATAAGATAGCTTATGAGCCTACCCTTGGCGAAGCCCTGCTGAGCCTGTTCGGCGGTAATGCCGACAGCGCCGGAAATGACATCGGCAGCCTTGACAACGGAGACAGCGATACGAGCGAAGACGTCAAGACTCTCATCAGCAAGGCCCAGAACGCTTACGATAAGGCCATCGAGTGCCAGAAGAACGGTGACTGGGAAGGCTACGGCAAGTACATCAAGCAGCTGGAAGGCTATCTGACCAAGCTCGCAAACGAGAGCGGCAGCGGCTCACAGGAAGCTCCGGCGGCAGAACCTGCGGCAGAAGAGCCTGCGGCCGAGGACGACGCAGCATAAGTTTTTTCCAAGGGACTGGAGAAAAGGGACAAAAAAGATGATCAGATTTGATTTGAACAGAATGTTATTTACACTGACTCCGGACGAGCACGACTCAGAGACCGTCCGGAGTCGTCTCGTGGCTCACCCTGAAGTCAAGTTCGTGTCTTTCACGGGCGTAGACATGGGAGGCCACAACACCGACGAGAAGATACCTGTAGCACTTTTCATTGAAGACATGGAGAAGCTGCTTAAGGGAGGCGTCCAGACTGACGGCTCATCCGTTGCGCTCCCTACCATCGCCGACCTTTCCAACGCGAGAGTCGATCTGGTACCGGACATGGATGCCAAGTGGTTTGTCGAGTACAACTACGACAATATCGACTATGAGACCGGACTGCCTGTGGGTACACTCAGGATCCCGTCTTTCCTGCTCCATAACGGTGACACGCTGGTCGGGGCCAGGGTGTACCTGAAAAATTCCACGGAGAAGGTCAGGGCAGAGATCATGAAAGAGCTGGCTGAGCATCCTTATGTGTTTGAACACATCGGAGCTGTTGACAGCGCAGCCGAAATCGACGACGTACTGCTGACCAACGCGACAGAGATGGAGTTCTGGGTCAAGACGCCTGACGACAGAGCGGACAGAGACCAGCTTTCGATAGCTCAGGAGCTCAAGGAACAATACTGGCAGAGAGTTACGGGTCCGGTGGCTACGGCTCTTGAACAGACTCTGGAGATACTCGACCACTACGGCTTTGGCGTAGAGATGGGTCATAAAGAGGTGGGCGGAGTAAAGGCCAAGATGGGCAACTCCGGCAACTTCGACCACATCATGGAGCAGCTGGAAGTGGACTGGAAGTACGCGAGTCCTATGCAGGCCGCCGACAACGAGGCCCAGGTAAAGAACATCATCAGAGATGTGTTCCGCATGAACAGTCTCGAAGTCACCTTCCTGGCCAAGCCGATATACGGAGTCGCGGGCTCAGGCGAGCACACTCACTTTGGTATCGCCGCAAAGCTGAAAAACGGTAAAACGGTCAACCTCTTTGAGCCTGTTGACAGAGACGATGACTTCATGAGCCCTGTAGGCTTCGGTGCGCTGATGGGACTGCTTAGAAACTATGAGCTGCTTTATCCTATCGTGGCGCCGACGCATGACGCTTATCAGAGACTGAAGCCGGGTTATGAAGCTCCTGTCTGCATAGTCACTTCGCTGGGCATGGATCACAAAACACCTTCTCGTAACAGGACCGTTCTTGTCGGTCTGGTCAGAGACCGGCTGAATCCGCTGGCTACAAGATTCGAACTCAGGTCGCCTAACCCGCACACAAACACCTATCTCGTTATCGGCGCGGGCTATCTTACGATGCTGGACGGCATCAAGGCAGTGTTGGCTGCCGGCAAGACGCCGCGCGAGCTTGAGGCATCTATCAGCAAGAAGTACGGGGAAGAGGATTTCTACCTCGAAAAGGACCGCGAGTACAGGGCTGAGCGCAACCTCTTTACTGAGTTTACGGCTGAGGAAAGAGAGAAGCTGTTCGGCAGGGCTCCTTCGAATGTTTGGGAGGGCTTCATGTCCTGGGGCGACGGTGTTTTCGACAGAAAGACCGTAGACCTGATCACGTTTGGTGATGAGGCGGCCGTGAGCACGCTCCGCTCTTACCGTGAGCAGATGATACTCAAGTGGTGGATGGAGTATCATGACAGATATATACAGAACACCATGGATTTCCTCAGGAGCTGTGTGAAGCTTCACGAGGATGACGGCAATGAATACGACGCGTCCAACTGGGCAAAGAGCGCGGAGCTCAAGTCTCTGATCGGGCGCGAAGAGAACGGCAGAGACTCCCTGCTGATGCAGGCGAGGAAGGCCATTGATGAAAGTGATTACGCCGGCCTCAGCAGGCTCGAGCTCGAGATCGAGGAGAAGCTCGAGGAGCTCCGCGAGGTCTACGGTAAATACAGACGCAACATACTGTAAGTTATTTTTCCAAAAGGTAGTAATATGTTAGATATCAAAAGGATCAGAGAAGATTTTGACGGCGTAAAGGCCGGAGTTGAAAGAAGAAGAAAGGGCGATTTCGGTATCGACCGCGTTAAGGAGCTTGACGTCAGAAGACGTCAGATACTTGCCGAAGTCGAGGCCCTGAAGAACAAGCAGAACGTAACTTCGAGAGAAGTACCTAAGCTCAAGAAAGAGGGCAAGGATGTTTCCGGACTCTTCAAGGAGATGAAGGAACTTTCGAACCGAATCAAGGAACTTGACGGCGAGGTCGCTGAGGTCGAGGAAGAACTCAGAAACGTGCTGCTGGGCATCCCTAACGTTCCTAACAAGGATGTTCAGGAAGGCGATGACGATTCGGACAACGTGGAGCTACGCAGAGTCGGCGAACCGCGCGAATTCGGCTTTGAGGCAAAAGCCCATTGGGACATCGGCGAAGGCCTTGACATACTTGACTTTGAGAGAGCCGGCAAACTGTCCGGCGCAAGGTTCACGGTGTACAAGGGACTGGGCGCAAAGCTTGAAAGAGCAGTCATCAACTTCATGCTCGACCTACACACGGAGGAGCAGGGCTATACAGAGATACTGCCGCCTTTCATGGTAAACCGTGAAGCGATGACAGGGACGGGTCAGCTGCCTAAGTTTGAGGACGACATGTTCTGGATCCCGGCTAAGGATTTCTTCCTGATCCCGACTGCGGAGGTGCCTGTAACCAATCTGCGCGCCAAGGAGATCATCCCGATGGAAGAACTCCCGGTATACTACACCGCATATACACCTTGCTTCCGTAAGGAAGCGGGCTCAGCCGGCAGGGACACAAGGGGCCTCATCCGCCAGCACCAGTTCAACAAGGTAGAGATGGTAAAGTTCACCACTCCTGAGACCTCATATGAAGAGCTGGAGAAGCTGACCAACGACGCTGAGGAAGTTCTGAAGAGACTTGGTATCCCTTACAGGGTAGTAAGACTCTCGACCGGAGACCTCGGATTCAGTTCCGCGATGACATTCGACATAGAGGTATGGATGCCAAGCTACGGAAGATACGTTGAGATCTCAAGCTGCTCTGACTTCGAGGATTTCCAGGCAAGACGCGCCAACATCCGCTTCAAGAGAGACAAGGATTCCAAGCCTGAATTCGTCCACACTCTGAACGGATCCGGCCTTGCGGTGGGTCGTACGGTCGCCGCCATCCTGGAGAACTATCAGCAGGAGGACGGATCGGTCGTGATCCCCGAGGCGCTGAGGCCTTACATGGGCGGCCGCGAAGTAATAGCGGCTCGATAATTTGCATATGATAAGGGGGCTGTCGCATTTGAAAAAATGTGGCAGCCCCTTTCGTTTCCCTAATATCCGGTGCCGACTTTGATCATGCCTTCTTCATCCACGCCGGTGATGGTTTCTCCGTCTTCAAGGATGCCGGATATGTGGCTGATCACTTCCATAGTGAGTATCTCGCCCGGGCAAGCGATAGGTGTGCCCGGAGGGTAGGTGATTATAGGGTCGTAAAGGACCCTGCCCACCGCCTCATAGAGAGGCACGTATACTCCGTCGACAGGCACGTCGGCGTAGTCCAGGACTATGTCATCGAAGGAGCGAGGTGTGCGGTCGATGTGTGTCCCGACTCCGTAGCTTGAGGATATATCCTGAAGGGCTTCGAGCAGACGCTCATAGTCATGCCTTACGTTGCCGGCTCCCGTCATCAGAAGGACGTACTCGCCGTGGACCATCTCGGAGATGATGCCCCTGTATCTGAGTTCTATGTCGAGACGCTCACCGGAGAGGCCGAGCTCCGACATGCTTATGTTTATCTTGGTCGGATCCGGACCTTCCCTGTATCTGTACAGCGCAAAGACTTCCTCATCCTGCGCGCCGGATCCTCTGGCGCCGCCTCCTGTCACAATGGTGAGGCCGTTTATCTTTGAGGCGCCCTTGTAGAATCCGCGAAGATCTTCTTTCCAGGCGGCGACGATCTCACGCCACTTGTTACGCATTATCTTTTCGTTTATATCCAGGCTTGCCATCAGCAGATATGAAGGGCTGGTGGTCTGTACCATTCTCAGGGCCTCACTCACCGCGTCTATGTCCACACTGTCACCGCAGATATTAAGTATGCCGCTGCCGGTGAAGCTGAGTAGTGTCTTGTGTGTGCTGTTTATGACGATATCCGCTCCGAGCGATTCGGCAGCGTGCCTCATGTGAGGGATGTATGCCCCTTCCTCTCTGGCGGTCTCGGCGTCATAGTCAAAGAACTTCAGATGCGCGCCGTGCGCCTGGTCGACTATGATGAGCATGCCGTGGTCGTGTGCTACATCGGAAAGCACGGCGATGTCGCTCAGCTGTCCGCAGTAGTTAGGGCTGGTGATGAGCACGGCTGAAGCGTCAGGGTTTGCTTCGCAGGCGGCTTCGAGCTCGTAAGGAGAGATCTCAGCTGCGATATTGTAATCCGGGTCCGTTTCAGGCCGGATATACACAGGGTTGATACCGCCGAGGCGAAGAGCGCTGAAAGCGGCATGGTGCGAGTTGCGTCCGAGTATGAGCTTGCCGCCGACGGGTACGCTCGAGATGATGGCGGCTATGAGGCCCGCGCTGGAGCCGTTCACCAACAGCTCCGTATGGCGGACGCCATACAGCTCTGCGTAGTTGTCCATCACGTTACGCAGAGCGCCGCGCGGGCTGAACAGCGAGTCCGCTCCCGGTATCTCGGTGATGTCCCAGGCGGCCGCGTTTTTCAGCAAAGCGCCGTAACCCGCCTCTTCATAAAGCGCGCTTCTGCCCTTGTGCCCCGGCATGTGGAACGATACGTCGTCCTTTGCCGCGTTCTTATTCAGAAAATCCGCAATGGTGTATTCTTTCATACCGATATTGTACCCTAAAAGGAACAGTTTTGTACTGTTATGTTTTTGGCAATCATCTTTTTTTGAATCAAATAGTATATAATATGTAGGCTGTTTGACAGCTCTCTTCTTTTGATGTGCAAAAAGAAGATGCAATAGTAGTTATTGAATGTACAAGATGTTATGTGAAAGGAGTTTCTAAAGGGATGAGCCAAAGGAAACATTTGCCAAGCATCCATGTACCGCATCACAAAAACACGGCCGCATGCGAGACCGTGACGATGCCGATACCGGATGAAGTAAGCATAAGCATGTCCCAGAACATCGGCGCTCCTTGTCAGCCTCTCGTAGAGAAGGGTGATTATGTAAAGGTAGGACAGAGGATCGGCGACGTCGAAGCCTTTGTCAGCGCACCTATCTTTTCAAGCGTCAGCGGCACCGTTAAGTCGATCGACAAGGTCCGCGGTTCAATGGGCGGCTTCGAAACTCACATAGTCATCGAGACAGACAAAAAACAGGAGATCAGCGAGGAAGTCAAAATACCTGAGATCAACAGCTTTGAGGATTTCGTCAAAGCTGCAAGAGACAGCGGTATGGTAGGTCTGGGAGGAGCTTCCTTCCCGACTCACGTCAAGCTGAACCCTAAGAACCTCGATGAGTGTGAGTGCCTCGTCGTGAACGCCGCAGAGTGCGAGCCGTTCATCACGACGGACAACAGAGAAATGGTGGAGAACGGTCAGGACGTTCTCGACGGAATGAAATTGATCATGAAGTGGCTGGACCTCAAGAAAGGCTACATCGGAGTCGAGACAAACAAGCCTGACGCGATCGCAAACCTCAAGAGACTGATCGAACAGAACGAGATCAAGGACATCGAGATCGTTCCGCTTCCGTCAAGCTACCCGAAGGGTGCTGAGCGTGTACTCGTTTACGAAGTCACAGGCAAGACGATGAACGCGGGCGTGCTCCCTGCACAGCTGGGAGTCATACTCGACAACGTTTCGACAGTCGGAGTCATGGCCGAGTATTTCAAGACCGGCATGCCGATCGTAAGAAGAAGAGTCACGGTCGACGGCGACGCTGTCACCGAGCCTAAGAATGTCTTCGTTCCGATCGGTACAAGGATCGCGGACGTAGTGGAGTTCTGCGGCGGCTACAAGAAAGAGCCTCGCAAGATCATCATGGGCGGACCTATGATGGGAAGAGCTACAAAGTCCGACGAGTCCCCAACAATGAAGAACACATCGTCTATTCTGTGCTTCGGACAGGAGATGGCAGAGGTAAAGGAAGAGACCGCATGTCTCAACTGCCAGCGCTGCCACACAGCCTGCCCGTTCAGCCTGATGCCAAGCATCTTTGCCGAAGCGTACGAGCACAAGGATGTCGATAAACTTAACAGATTCAACGTCATGCAGTGCATGGAATGCGGCAGCTGCTCGTACACATGCCCGGCAAGACGTCCGCTGAGCCTGACAAACAAGCTCGCTAAGATGATGGTAAAGGAGGCGTCAAAGTAATGGCTAATAAGTTTCATGACAATTTGATCGTATCCTCCTCACCGCACATCGTAACGGAATCGGATACAACCAGGCTGATGGGATCAGTGCTTCTCGCACTCGCTCCTGCATGGATCGCCAGCATCTACATCTTTGGCCTCAGGGCCCTGCTGCTGTCGGTCGTATGCGTAGCAGCCAGCGTACTCTTCGAGTACATCTACAATGCAATCACACATAAGAAACAGACAGTCGGAGATCTTTCCGCGGCTCTGACGGGACTGCTGATCGCGTTCAACGTGCCGGCAAACTTCCCGTTCTGGCAGGCCATCATCGGATGCCTTTTCGCGATCGTAGTCGTGAAGCAGCTCTTTGGCGGCATCGGAAGAAACTTCTCCAACCCGGCTATCACAGCGCGTATCTTCCTGTTCATCTCGTTCTCGGCAAACATGTCCACATGGCCTGTGACGAGACTCGCGGAGGCTACGGACGCTGTTACAGGCCCTACACCTCTGGCGCTCTACGCTGAGGGCAACACGGACCAGATCCCGGGACTGATGCAGATGTTCCTTGGATTCCACGGCGGCTCGACCGGCGAGGTCTGCGCACTGGCTCTGCTGATTGGCGGCATCTATCTGATCGTCCGCAAGGTCATCAGCCCGGTCATCCCGTGCGCGTTCATCGGCACGGTCTTCGTCTTCGGATTCATCGCGACGGGAAGCCTTCATTGGGCACTCTTCCACGTCCTGTCCGGCGGCGTCATGCTGGGAGCGTTCTTCATGGCGACAGACTATGTCACATCGCCTAAGCTGCCTCTCGGCCAGCTGATATTCGGCATCGGCTGCGGAATCATCACTATGAGCATCAGGCTCTTTGGCGCGTATCCTGAAGGCGTGTCCTTCTCGATCCTGCTGATGAACCTCTGCACACCGCTTCTGAACAACCTGTCCTACAAGTTCTATCTGAAGGAGGGAGGTGCTAAGAATGGAAAATAAAAACAGCGCATTCAAGGAATACATCTCGCCTATACTGGTACTTGTAGTCATTTGCTTCGTGACCACTTTCCTGCTGGCGTTCACATACGGCGTCACGGCACCTATCATTGCTGAGAACACGGCAAAGGCTGCCAGCGAAGCCAGAATGGAACTCCTCCCTGAAGGCGACAGCTTCAGCGACGCGGGAGCAGACCTGTTTACCCTTGAAGAGGGCAAGGTCTACGCGACTGAAGTCTTCAAGGCAGACAACGGAGCAGGCATGGTAGTTACAGTAAAGACCAACTCCTACGGCGGAATGCTGACAGCAATGGTCGGCATCAACAGCAACGGAGAGATCACGGGCGTCAAGGTCACAGACCACGCCGACACACCGGGCGTAGGCACAAAGGCTCATGCCGCAGAGCATCTCTCTCAGTATGAGGGACTCACAGAGCTCGGCAGCGATGTAGTCAAGAACGATCCGTCCGTTCAGTACGTAACAGGAGCATCCGTATCGTCCGGAGCCGTTCATAAGGCCGTTTACTGCGCGCTTGAGCAGTACAAAGCGATGGGAGGTGTAAACTAATGGAAAAGAAAAGTAAGCTCTCGATACTGACCAACGGTATCATCAGGGAGAACCCTACGCTGGTACTCCTGCTCGGAACTTGCCCGTTCCTCGCTACATCTTCATCCCTGATCAACGCGCTCGGAATGGGACTTTCAGCTACAGCCGTACTGATTTGTTCCAACATCGTAATATCGATGCTGCGTAAGGTCATCCCTGACAAGGTCAGGATCCCTTGCTACATCGTAGTTATCGCCGGATTCGTAACACTGGTACAGTTCGTACTCCAGGCTTACGCTCCGGACATCAATAAGGCACTGGGAGTATTCATCCCTCTGATCGTAGTTAACTGCATCATCCTCGGCCGTGCTGAGGCGTTCGCGAACAAGAACAGCGTCATCGATTCCGCTCTTGACGGTATCGGCATGGGACTGGGCTTCACACTCGCACTCGCATGCATGGGAGCTATCAGAGAACTTCTGGGAACGGGCTGCCTGCTTGGCTTCACCATCATCCCTAACTTCTCGATCGGCTTCTTCAACCTGCCTCCTGGCGGATTCTTCGTATTCGGAGTACTGATCGCCATCATGCAGGCTGCTACGAAGGGCAAGGCTCTCAAGGCAAAGGGCTTCAGCTGCGGACTCTGCCCGATGTACAATTCGTGCAACACCGCCGAGGCCAACGAGGAAGTTAAAGCAGAGAAAGCTGCTCCGGCAGCACCGGCAGTATAGGAAGGAGGGCAGGCATAATGGTAAACCTTATAGTTATCTTTATGGGGATAGTGCTTGTTAACAACTTCGTACTGTCCCAGTTCCTGGGAATCTGCTCGTTCCTCGGAGTATCCAACAAGATGAGCTCATCGGTAGGTATGGGCGGCGCTGTCGTTTTCGTAATGGTCATCGCCGAACTCGTTACCTGGCCTGTGATGCAGATCCTGAATAAATACGATCTGGCTTATCTCCAGACCGTAGTATTCATTCTCGTTATCGCCGCACTCGTGCAGTTCGTAGAGATGTTCATGAAGAAGTACCTGCCGGCCCTCCAGAAGGCCCTCGGTATCTTCCTCCCGCTGATCACAACAAACTGCGCTATCCTGGGCGCGACGATCAACGCAATAAGTTATGGCTATACCTACATCGAATCCGTTGTGTATGCTTTCGGAGCGGGCGTCGGCTACATGGTAGCCATGGTCCTCTTCGCAGGCATCCGTGAAGAGAAGCTGGTAGATCTCGATGGAGTTCCGGCACCGTTCAGAGGCGTTGGCATCATCCTCGTATCGGCATCGATCATGGCGCTCTCGTTCATGGGATTCGCAGGGATGTTCCAGTAAGGAGGTAGAGAGATGAGTGGAGTAATGACCCCTGTACTGTTAGTAGCAGTCATTGGCCTCGTCTGCGCCGGCCTGCTGGTATTCGCCTCCAAGGTATTCCATGTAGCGGTAGACGAAAGAGTCACCCAGGTCAGAGAAGTACTGCCGGGCGCCAACTGCGGCGGCTGTGGATTCGCGGGATGCGATGACTACGCGGCAAACCTGGTAGCTGACGAAGAGCTTCCTTGCACAAAGTGCTCCCCGGGCGGAGCTGCTGTAGCCGCTCAGATCGCCGAGATCCTCGGCAGATCCGCAGGCGCGGCAGAGCCTCAGGTAGCTCAGGTAATGTGCAACGGAACATGCGAAGCATCCAAGACCGTGCTCGAGTGGCAGGGCATGCAGTCATGCAAAGGCGCGAAGGGCTGGTTCTCTTCGCCTAATGCCTGCATGTTCGGATGTATCGGACTCGGCGACTGCATGAACGCTTGCCAGTTCGACGCTATCGGAGTAGTAGACGGTGTTGCGAGAGTCAACAGAGAAAACTGCGTGGCATGCGGCGCGTGCGTAGGCGTTTGCCCGCAGAAGATAATCAAGCTCGTACCAAAGAAGAATCAGGTACATGTTCTGTGCTCATCCACAGACAAGGGCGCTGTTGCCCGCAAGAACTGCGACAATGCCTGCATCGGCTGCATGAAGTGCACCACGGTCTGCAACTTTGACGCCATCCACGTAGAGGACTTCCTCGCGAGGATCGATGCCGACAAGTGCAAGAGCTGCGGCCTCTGCGCCGCGGTATGCCCGACCGGTGCTATCAACAGCTTCAAGAAACTGCCTAAGAAAGAGGCAGCGGAAAAGGCGGCAGCAGCCAAGAAGGCCAAGGCCGAGGCTGCGAAAGCTAAGGAAGCCGCGGGAGCATAGGCTGAAAAGCCGGCTGACCGCAACAGATCAAAAAAGCGAAGGGAAGCCGTAAGGCTTCTCTTCTTTTCTACATACTTCTATAAAGATGAGGGATCTTTATCAGCAGGGAAAATTTCCCGCGGATGGTACTACTCCGCCGTAACTGACCTGTCTGAGCCTGCCGGATTCGCAGATGAACAGCTCGTCCGCCAGGAATACATCACTGTCCGTAACAGTTCTGTTTGCGCTCCTTATGATATCCACCAGCCTCTGAGGATCACCCTCGTTTGCCGGCAGCAGAAGCACTTCATGTATGGATGAAGGCAGCACGTAGAAGCTGCCGCCCATCAGGTCATTGAGACGATCCAGCATGCCCGGATAAAACAGCACCGCCGCTCCCCAGAAGCTGCTTTCGTTGCTGAGAACATACAGGGAAACGGGCGGGAGCACTGTTCCGGCCTCCGAATCCAGAAGGTTGATGTTGCCTTCCGGAAAGGAAGGGAGCATGTCCGCGAGATCGAATAATGTCGCGCGGTCATTCATCGAGGAGTCCTCAAGAGCCCTTTCAAAAAGGTCCTCTCTGGTCATGCCGAGCGAGTCCAGAAGACTGTTGGTGATGACCGCGCGGAAGTCACCTGACCTTATTTCCGCTATGAGAGCGAAGCCGCAGCCTGCGTCGAGGTAAGTCACATCCTTAAGGTAATCACTGTTCCCGGACTTGTTGAGAAGTCTTACCCCGAAAAAGCCCTGACCGGACAAAACATCCGGATCTATATCGGGGAAATCGGGCGGATTGTGGATATAGCGGTAGGCGTCCTGTACTACCGTGACCGAAAGGTCCTTCAGCGAGCGGCCTTCTTTATACAAGTCGTAGAAATCTTCGACGTAGAAAGTCGGCGCGCATACGGTACCGGGCTCTTTGAAGATAAGGCCCGTGAGTTCGCCCCGCTGTGCCTTAGTGATACTGTGTTCCTCAAGCTCGATCCTGCTGTACGGGGAAAAGCGGGCGACCCCGGCAAGCTCGTCTCTGCAGCCGTTGATGAATTCGTTTTTAAATTCCGTAAAATCCAGCATTTGCATTTCTCCATTCCGAATAAGGTGTTTCAGGTGGACACAGTATGTCAGCAGAGGGAGGGCAGAGTCAAATCAGCGAAAAAAACAGGATAAACCCGCTGTTTGCAAGGCATTCGGAGCTCATTCGAACAGCTGCTGTGCAGATACTGTCGAAAAAAGTGCCAAAAGTATCGGAAAAAGGCGGTCATGTCGTGTAAAATAGAGTGAGAAACGGAGAGTATCATGACTGAAGAATATAACAAGGCCCTTAAGGCCGGTGAAAAAGCATATAAGACAAAGCACGCGGCGGGTGAGTACCCGTATCTGCCGGCACTCGACGATATAGCTCCTGATGCTGACACACTGACACACCAGTCACTGGGCATCATTGAGATACCGGTAGATCTGGTAGCAGGCACAAAGACACGTGCCAGGCAGAATTCGTTTGCGCCGGATTTCATGCCGCTTATCGGACCGGACAGCGAGTTTGCCGCGAAGTGGAACAATCTGTATAAAGCTCAGATCAGCGAGGGATTCAGAGATCCGGTCAAGGTGTATGAATACCTGCACAGGTTCTACGTGGAGGAGGGCAACAAGCGGATCTCAGTGAGCCGCTTTCTTGATATTCCGACGATAGCCGCGGATGTGGAAAGGATAGTTCCTTCGGCCGATGTATTGGATCAGCACCCGGAGTACAGGGAGTTTCTTAAGTTCTACAATGTTGCCCCTGTTTACGATATAGAGACGACCTGGGAGGGAGCGTACGCGGAGATAGCCGAGCTCCTGGGCCGTGATCTTGAAGAACCCTGGCCGCACGATCTGGTAAGGTCGCTGCGCAGCGCCTACTGGATGTTTTCGATGGCGTGGCGCGAGCTCGGCGATAAGATGCCCGACCTACCGCCGGGCGACGCATTCGTCGTCTACTTGCGCATATACATCAGGGACGCGCTGAACCATCAGTCTCCTTCGGTCGTAAGTAAGAAGCTGATGCGGATCAAAAAGGAACTCCTTACAGAAGCCAACAAGGAAAGAGTCGCTTTGGTAGAATCATCAGATGAGGCAGTCAAGGCAGGCAGCATCATTACCAAAGCCGGCAATCTTGTAGCGGGTCCTGATTCGCTGATCGGAAAAGTGATCCCGGCTGTAACGTATTCGGTAAAGAACCCATTCATGGCAGCATTCATTTATGACAAGCGCATAGAGGCATCAAGCAGGATAGCTGACCATGAAAAAGGACGGCTCAGGCTTGAAAAAGCATATGGCGGACTGGTCGGGACCAGGTGCTACGAGGGCTGCGGCGATTCGGAAAGTTTTGAGGCCGCGGTGAAGGATGCTGCTGAGTGGGGCGCTAAAGCAGTGTTCACGACTTCCCCGGGACAGATCAACGACGCTCTTCGCGCTGCCATAGAGTATAAGGACATAGAGTTCCTAAACTGCTCGGTCAATCTGGCGCATCAGGCTGTCCGCACATATTACGTTAAGATCTACGAAGCCAAATTCCTCTCAGGTATTGTCGCGGGGCTGGCTGCGGCTTCTGACGGTACACATACCATCGGCTACTGTTCTGACTATCCTATCTACGGTACCATAGCCGGAATCAACGCGTTCGCGATAGGCGCTGCCATGGCGGATCCTCAGGTGAAGATCCACCTTGACTGGTATTCCAGGCGCGATACCAACTGGTGGTGGGACATGGTGGATAAGGGGATCCATGTGATATCCGCTGTGGACTCGCTTTACAGCGTTGACGGCAGTGATGCATATGGTCTCTGTTATGTGGAGCGCTGTGAGCCGGGCCAGGGAAACGACCTGTCCGGCAGCTGCCGTATCACCAATCTCGCAGCGCCTATAATCAAATGGGGCAAGCTCTACGAGATCATCATCAGGACCATGATAGAAGGCACCTATCATGCCAGCCGGGTTGACAAAAAGGATCAGGCCACCAATTACTGGTGGGGCATGGTGTCAGGGGTCGTGGACATAGAGCTGTCGGATGACCTGTCTCCGTACACAAAGAAACTTGTGGGCCTGCTTAGGGATGACATCATTGACGGCCGTTTCGACCCGTTTGATAAGCTCGGCTCAAAGGATATCATCATGATGGATCAGCTAAACGAAAACATCATAGGCGAGATCCCTAAGATCGACTCGCTGAATGATGAAGCGCAGAATACCGTCAAATACGGCGGCGTCGAGAAGGCGAGGATAAAATGAAGCTGCTCCTGATCGCGGACAACGAAGAAAGATATCTTTGGGAAGACTGGAATCAGAACACCCGCAGAGAGCTGTCGGACATCGATCTCATACTGTCGGCGGGCGACCTGGATGCAAACTATCTGGAGTTCCTCGTTACCATGCTCAATGTTCCGCTTGTTTACGTGCGCGGAAATCACGACGGGCATTATGATATTAAGCCGCCGGAAGGCTGCATCGACGCGGACGGGGAGATAGTGGAAGTGGCATGCGGCAAAGGAGCCGTGAAGGAGAAGATACGTATTCTCGGCCTGGGCGGTTCCATGAGATACAAAGACTATTCTGATGACATGTACACGGAAGAAGAGATGGCTTGGAGGATAGCTCATTTGCAAAAGGTGTTTTTAAGGGAAAGGCTCAAAGGAAAGAAGGGCTTCGACATACTCCTTACCCACGCTCCGTGCAAGGGTTACGGAGACATGGAAGACATAGCTCACACCGGATTTGAGTGCTTCAACAGGTTCCTCAGCAAGCATCAGCCAAAGATGCATGTTTACGGTCATGTGCATGAGGAGTATGGTGTGTTCACGCGCTGCATGACACATCCGTCCGGTACTCTGCTGATAAACGCCAGCGGAAGCTACAGAATGGAGATATAGAAGAATGAAACACATGAAGGTAACGGTACTCGCGGATAATATAGATGGCGAAAACCTGAAAGGCGAGTGGGGCCTGTCTCATCTCATAGAGTACGGGGACAGGACCATACTGCTTGACGCCGGTCTGTCCGGCCTGTTTGCCGAAAACGCTGAAAAGCTCGGTATCGATCTTGAGAAGGTCGACTGTGCCGTTCTTTCGCACGCGCATGACGATCACGCGAACGGCTTTGAAACATTCTTCGAAGTCAACGGCTACGCTCCTCTTTATGTAGCGCGCGAATGCGGAGAGGACTGTTATGACCTGAGAGATGGTGAGTTCGTGTACGCGGGCATACCGCAGGGGATCCTTGAAAGGTATAAGGACCGCATCGTCAGGGCAGATGCCGACATGATGATAGATGATGGTATAAGGCTGCTCGGACATACGACAGCGGATCTCGAAAATCTGGGGATAGCGGAAGCCATGTATCTGAAAAGAGGACCGGGGGAGTACATCCCTGACGATTTCAGACATGAACAGAGTCTCATCTTTGAGTTGGATGACGGGGTGGCCGTGTTCAACAGCTGCTCACACGCGGGCGCTGACAGTATCGTCAATGAAGCGATACAGGCATACCCTGACCGCAAGATAAAGGCGGTGATCGGAGGGTTCCATCTTTTCAACAAGAGCGATGATTATGTAAGGGCATTCGCGCACCGACTTGGAAGCACCGGGGTAGAAAGCATCTATACCGGGCATTGCACAGGCGACAGGGCGATGGATATACTTCGCGAAGAGCTGGGAGACAAAGCACGCAGCTTCAGAACGGGACTGGTATTTGAGATATAAAATAAATCCCGCGCCGGCAGGCGCGGGGTTTTTCTTTTGAGCTTACTCAGCGGGGCAGCAAGGACTGCCCGCTTTTTTATTCAGCAAATAGGTCGACGAACTGGAATGTCCTGCAGTCTACCATGCCGCGGTTAGTGAGCCTCAGCTCAGGCAGGCAGGCAAGAGCCATCAGTGCCATGGTCATGTACGGCGAATTGATGGTGCATCCCATATCCTTCCAGGCCGCGTCGAGTTTTGTGATCTTATCAGCGACTACCTCTACCGGTTCATCGCTCATGAGTCCCGCGATAGGCAGCGGCACCAGAGCCAGCACCTTTCCGTCAGCGACCGCGCAAAGGCCTCCTCCGCACTCGATCAGAGTGTTGGCTGCAAGCGCCATATCCTCATCATTCGTGCCTGCTACCAGCAGGTTGTGAGCATCGTGGGAGACGGTCTGCGCCATAGCGCCTTTCTTGAGCCCAAATCCCTTAAGGAATCCGAGGCCCTTCGTTCCGGTCTTGTGGTGGCGTTCAAACACAGCCATTTTTATCACATCGTTATCAGGGTCATTCTGAACTGCTCCGTCCGCGACCTTAAGATCCATGATCCTTTCGTAATCGCCTACGCGGTTAGGGATGATCTCCATGACGCGGGTCTTCACGCTTGCGCCGGCGCCTTCAGGAGCCGCGATCTTAAAGCTTTCCGGTGTGATGGTCTCGCCAACGTGCATCGTGTCATAGACCGAAGCAGGGAAAGCGGACTTGCCGATCTCGACTGTCATCTTGCCGTTCTCCGCAACGATGTCGCCGTCGATCATCGTACGGGTGATCTGTATGTCATTCAGGTCGTCAAAGAAGACGATGTCCGCGCACTTGCCAGGTGTGATGCTTCCCATCTCATGGTCCATGCGGAAGCAGGTGGCCGGGTTGATGGTGACATACTGGATGGCTTTTATAGGATCGAGGCCCTCTTTCACAGCGAGGCGGACGATGTAGTCCAGATGTCCTTCGCTGATCAGCGTATCCGGATGCGTATCATCAGAGATGAGGCAGGCGAAGCGGTCCTCTACTTTGTTGTCGAGTATCGCGCGTATGATCACCGGCATGTCGTGCCAGGCGCTGCCGTAGCGCATGAGTGCGTACATGCCGTGACGCATCTTCTCAAGCACGTCCTCGGCGCGAGTCGACTCGTGGCAGCATCTTACACCTGACGCGATGTAGGCGTTCAGTCCGTTGGCGGTATCAGGCACGGAATAGTGACCTGTTATCACCTGGTCGGCTTTAAGAGTCTCAGCCAGTTCGCCGTGTACGTTAGGATCGCCGTAGATAACGCCCGGGAAGTTCATCATTTCGCCAAGTCCCATGACGCCGTCCCATGTCATCATCTCACGGACCTCCTTAGGTCCGATGTGAGAGCCGGTATCTTCAAATCCGGCAACGGCAGGTATACACGACGGCACATTGGACATAGACTTGAGAGGCACGCGTTTGCCGTCTTCTATCATGGCTTTTACACCGTCAGGTCCGCAGACGTTGCAGATCTCATGGGGGTCCATGAAGATGCCTGTGGTACCGTGAGGAACTACAGCCCTCGCGTACTCGCCCACGCCGATCATCGCAGATTCTACGTGGATGTGCGCGTCCATGAAGCCCGGGGCGATATACTGGCCGGTCGCGTCGATCACTTTAGTGGCATCACCAATGCACTGAGAAGCATCGCCAACAAGAGCAATCCTTCCTTCAGCTATCGCGACGTCTATGCCCTCCTGGATCTCGCAGGTGCATACGTTTACCAGCTTTGCGTTTTTGATGACCATGTCGGCCTTTTCAACACCCGTGGCAACGTTTGCCATCTTGAGTGTCACTTCATAGAGCGGTTTCTTACAGAATTTGTTCAGCATTAGGGTCCCTCCTTTTCTATCAAAACAGGGGGCATAATGCCCCCTGAAACATTAACGTTTTCTCGATGCCTTTATGGCCTTGTCCATCTTGCGCTCCGCGTCACGCTTTGCCTCTGCCTCGCGCTTGTCGTAGTTCTTCTTGCCGCGGGCCAGCCCCAGCTCTACCTTGCATCTGCCGTGCTCATCCAGATAGACAGACAGCGGGACCAGAGTAAGGCCCTGCTGTGTCTTGACCGTTCCGTACAGCTTATTTATTTCTTTTCTGTGCATCAGAAGAGTGCGCGGCCTCAGCGGGTCGACGTTGAAGCGGTTGCCCTGCTCGTAAGGAGCAATGTGCATGCCGGTCAGTATCAGCTCGCCCTTGCTGGTGATCTTGGCATAGCTCTCCTTGATGCTGCACGAACCTTTGCGGATCGACTTGATCTCGGTCCCGGTCAGCACGATGCCCGCCTCATAACGCTCTTCGATGTGATAATCGTGGAACGCCTTCTTGTTATTCACGATGACCTTGCGTGTACGTTTTGCCATTAGAATGTCTTTATCTGATTGAACGGGAAGAGCCTTAAGACGACTTTGCCCTTGATAGCGTCCCGCGGGACGTCGCCGACCTCAAAGCGCCGCGAATCGACGCTCCCCGCACGATTGTCGCCCATGCAGAAGTAATAACCCTCCGGAACGGTGTATGTCTCGCCCTCCGCCGGTCTTTCGAACGCCGGAGTGTAGCCGTCGCGCAGGTAGTTTTCGATATACGGTTCGCCGTTGATGTACAGCTGATTGTCGGAGATCATTATCTGGTCGCCAGGCAGGCCGATGACACGCTTGATGAGCAGCTTGTCGCGCCCCGAGTCTTCATCGGTGAGTGAACTCTGGAAAATGATGATGTCACCGCGCTCAGGGTCGTGTTTCTTATACGCCTGACGGTACATGATCATGTAGTCGTTTTCATGAAGAGTGTCTTCCATGGAAGTCTGCTTTACGATGGTCGGTCTTATGAAGTAGAGCACCGCGCTTGCCAGTAGCACCGCGATAACTATATCTATGAGCAGGCTCTTGAGGAAACTGCCGGAGCCTTCACTTGCAGGCACATCTTCCGCGTGCTGGTCTACGGACGCACCGCTCCAGAAATCCTTGCGGTCTTCTTCCTTCATTGTCGATGTATGGTTGCTCTGTTTGTATCTGTCTGATCTCATTTTCTTTCCTTATCAATAGATGTATTTTCCGCCGAGTCCGGTAAAGATCTCGCGGAATCGTTTAGGGACCGGCGCGTCGAAAGCCCTTCCGGCCAGATAGCCGAGGCTTTCGGATCCTGCTGCGGAGTCGAGGAATTCCACTCTGTCCGCGTGCAAAAGCTGAGTCGTCAGCCCGTAGTTTGCTTTGATGTAATCGTTGACAGCGGCCGCGCCTCTTGTGGCGTACTTGCTGTCACCGATGAGCGGGTGACCTGTGCTGGCCAGATGAGCTCTTATCTGGTGCGACCTTCCGGTCACGAGCTCAACCTCGCAGAGAGTAGCAGTCAGGCCGCCTCCGAAACGCAGGACCTCCAGCGGACGCACGATGGTCTCGATATCCTTGCCCTCACCGCCGGCTAAGATCTCTACTTTGTTGGCGTCTTCATTCTTTACTAGTGAGCCGCCAAGATGCATTTCTTCTTTGATCTCTCCGCAGGCTATGGTCAGATAGAACTTGCGGATATCGTCTTCGCGTATCATGCGGCTGAGCTCGCGCATGGCGGCTGCGGTCTTGCCGAACAGGACTATGCCCGTCGTGTTTCGGTCAAGCCTGTTGACCGGTGCCGGTACGAAGACCTTTTCACTGCGGGGGTCGTAGGCGCCTGTCTCGATCAGATAATCTTTCACCTGGTTGGCCAGATGGGCCTTTTTCTCGTGCGAATCGCCGTGGGTAAGCAACCCGAAAGGCTTGTTCACCATCAGCACATCGTCATCCTCGTAGACGGTGCCGAAAGTGCGCTTAGCATGTCCGCCGTGTACGTTTCTATGTGACCCGGCGCCGAAGCGCTCAAGAGCCTCGTCCGTCAGGTACAGCGTCAGGACTTCGCCTTCATTCAGTATGTACGATTCGTTCCTGCGCTTGCCGTCGACCTTGACGTCCTTTCTGATGGCTTTGTATACCTCGCTCAGGGATGCCCCCGGCAGGTATTTTCTCAGAAAGCGGTCAAGCCTGCGGCCCGAATCGTTTGACGTGATTATGATCTCCCGCATGGTCCTCCTGCGCACTAACCGGCGCACACAAAATCTCAATATATTCTAACACGTGCGGGCCGCTTCCTCAACACAGATACATTGCAAATACGCGTCATGCTCGGTATACTTAAGACGGTAAAAAAGGCGCGTTAAGAAACGGCGCCGTACGCAGCAAATGTTCCGGCAGCGAGCTTGACAGCGAGCAGAGGAGATTTGCGACGAGATGCGGCATACCGCATCAGAGGTAAGGAGAGCGCCATGCTTAACGATTATAATCTCACCATGCTGACGGATTTCTATGAGATCACGATGGCAAACGGTTATTTCAATTCGGATATAAAGGACGCGGAGGCATGCTTCGATGTTTTCTTCAGACGCGTACCTGACGGCGGCGGTTTCGCCATCATGGCAGGACTAGAGCAGATAATCGCCCACATGAAGCGCCTCAGCTTCACGGAAGAGGATACGGAATATCTCAGGAGCAAAAACTGCTTCAGCGAGGAGTTCCTGGACTTTCTGCTCAACTTCAAGTTCAAGTGCGACGTGTGGTCGGTGCCTGAGGGCTACCCGATATTCCCGCATGAGCCCGTCATGATAGTCAAGGGACCGCTGATCCAGGCGCAGTTCGTTGAGACATTCATTCTGATGCAGTTCAACCACCAGAGCCTCATAGCCACAAAGTCAAACCGTATCGTCAGGGCCGCTCAGGGCAGACCGGTCATGGAGTTCGGCACAAGAAGAGCCCACGGAGCTGACGCCGCGGTTTACGGCGCAAGGGCTTCTTACATCGCCGGATGCGTAGGCACCGCGTGCACCATCGCCGACCGCAACCATCAGGTACCGGCTCTCGGCACGATGGCCCACAGCTGGGTGCAGAGCTTCGACAGCGAATACGAGGCATTCTACAAATACACGGAACTCTACCCGCAGAACGCGACACTGCTGATCGACACATACAACGTACTCAAGTCGGGACTGCCTAACGCCATAAAGGTCTTCAAGGAACTGAAGCCTGAAAGGATGGGCGTCCGCATAGACTCCGGAGACATCACATACCTCACAAGAGAGTGCCGTAAGGTGCTCGATGAAGAGGGCCTCACGGACTGCAAGATCGTCATCAGCAACTCACTCGATGAGTACATAATCAGAGACGTTATCCTTGAAGGCGCCAAGGTCGACTCCTTCGGCGTAGGCGAGAGACTTATCACCGCAAGGTCTGAACCGGTATTCGGCGGCGTCTACAAGCTGTCCGGCATCTGGAAAAACGGCGAGATGATCCCTAAGATGAAGATCTCAGAGAACGTAGAGAAGATCACCAACCCGGGATTCAAGAAAGTCGTAAGATTCTACGGCAACGACTACGGCAAGGCGCTGGCGGACGTGATCATGCTCAGAGATGAGCCGCTGCCTGACGGCAAGCCGTTCGAGATATTCGACCCTAACGCCGTGTGGAAGCGCAAGGTGCTTTACGATTACACGGCAGTCGAGCTCCTGGTACCGATCTTTGAGAAGGGCGAGCTGGTCTACAAGGAGCCGACCATCGAGGAGATCAAGAAGACATGCGCGGAGCAGGTAGACAAGCTCTGGGGTGAGTCGCTCAGATTCGAGAACCCGCAGACATACTATGTCGACCTCAGCAAACCGCTTTGGAACCTCAAGCACGATCTGCTCAACAAATACGGCGCAGACAACCTGTAGTTTATTGACAGATGGATTAATATGGGTATAATGAAGAGCGGTCCAAAACAAGGGCCGCTCATACCCTTTGTGGGGGTGTAATGGTTTCGACAGGTGTGTGGAACAAAGATAAGCGAGCCGTGGCGGTGATCCACGTAAAAAGTACCCGTTAAGAAGAAACGCTAAAACAAACAACAACTTCGCACTGGCTGCATAGTTCAGCCCCGCGCGTCGGCCCTTCGTCACCTGCAGTGAAGGAACCCGGCGTCATGCATGCAGGGACCTCTTGCGTGATCTCCCGGTAGCGTAAGAGTATCCACGGGATAGCGAAACCCCGAGTTTGCCGTAGGGCGACGGGTGAGCGAAACAGCAGCAAACGGCTGCGCTCGGAGAAAGTCTTTCGGAAATACTCTTGGACGCGGGTTCGACTCCCGCCATCTCCACCATTGTTAAGGCTCCAGAGAGAAATCTCTGGAGTTCTTTATTTGCAACGGATTGCAGTGATTTCAAGCGATGCAGCGATTTTTGCAGATCCGCTGAAAACGCATGCAGACATGCGTATACCTACCCAGAGATAGGTTTTTTGGCCAAAAAAGTCGGAAAAATGGTCCGGACCAAAGTGCCGAAAATCGCAAAAAATCGTCAAAAAACGCGGGCATAGTTGACACGGCCGAAACGAACAGCTCAGGATAAAATAGTTAGAAAAGTGTTCACACTTTTCTAACCTCTCTTCCAAATCGCACATTTGCAGAGTTGATGATCCCGCTTTAGACTTAAACCAAAAAAGGAAAGACGAGGTGAGACATCATGTTCAGACCTAAGATCAGATTCACATATGACGAGATAATATATATCTGCCGGAGGGGTACGATGCATCTGCCTCTTATCCGATGGTGGTCTTTATCGGTGATTCCAGCTGTGCAGGAAACGATGCCACAGTATCCCTGACGCAGGGACGCGGCGGTCTTGTGTGGGCAACGGAGGAATGGCAGACGGTCAATCCGACCATTGTAGCTGTTCCGACCTATCCCGAAACGATCCTTGACGACCATGGCAGTTACACTACCACCGAATATGTGGAGCTTACCAAGCGTTACATCGACTACATGAGCAGCGAGTACGCTGTCGATACCAATCG
>JAKSSP010000007.1 GCA_024403035.1 Mogibacterium sp. | reverse complement strand
TGCGCGGAAAACGACCGGCATCTGAATTTTTCGTGGAAGTAAGCCAATGCCAAATCAAAACCACCGGGAGCCGCCATGGTTCCCGGTGATTTCTTTTTGTCTGAAATGTTATTCCGCTTTCTGCTTGCGGCCGATCTCAAGACCCATCCTGAACGCTTCAAGGTTAGGTGCGATCAGTTTTTCCTTGGCAGCAAACTTGTGAGCGATGCCCTTTTCGATAACCTCTGCCGATACGGCGTCAGTCGCTCCGACATAAACGCCCAGCATGATGACGTTGAGCGCCCTTGGATTTCCTATGTCGATGGACATCTGTGTTACCGGCGCCTTGATGACGTTGATATCGTCTCTCTCGATAGGATCGGTAACGATAGTGCTGTTCACAAACAGGTTGCCGCCCGGTTTGAGGTTCGGCAGGAACTGATGCAGAGATGGTCCGTTCATGACCACGAGATCCTCAAGGCTGTAGCTCACAGGAGCTCCGATCGGATCATCCGAAATAACTACGTAGCAGTTTGCCGTGCCGCCTCTCATGGCAGCTCCGTACGAAGGGAAGAACGTGACGTTGAGGTCAGTAGCCTGCGAGGTAGCCTCTGCCAGAAGCTTGCCCATTGTCATAACTCCCTGTCCGCCGAATCCGGCGATCATAAGATTTCTTTCCATGGCCTGCCTCCTTACTGCTTCTTCTCTCCACCGTCACGGAATACTCCGAGCGGATACTCTGCAAACATCTTCTCTCTGAGGAAGTCGAGCGACTTGAGCGGATCAAGTCCCCAGTTTGTAGGGCAGGATGTAACGATCTCAACGATCGAATAGCCCTTTCCCTCGAGCTGATACTTGAATGCCTTCTTGATGGCGTTTCTGGCCTTGATAACATTCTGCGGCGTATCGCAGCTGACTCTCTCAATGTAGTGAGGGGCTGTCAGCTGGTTGATGATCTCGCTCATGTGCATCGGATAGCCGTGCTCTTCAGGATCACGTCCGCCAGGTGTCGTTGTCGATTTCATGCCTACGAGAGTCGTAGGAGCCATCTGTCCGCCTGTCATGCCGTAGATGCCGTTGTTTACGAAGATGACCGTGAAGTTCTCACCTCTGTTGGCAGCCGAGAGTGTCTCAGCCAGTCCGATGGCGGCGAGGTCTCCGTCGCCCTGATATGTGTAGACGAGCGAATTAGGGGACGATCTCTTGATTCCTGTCGCAACGGCGCACGCTCTTCCGTGAGCAGCGATGGTCTCATCGCATGTAACGTAGAACTGTCCGAGTCCGCAGCAGCCGACGCCCTCTACTCTTACGAGGTTGTCGAGCTGTCCGAGTTCTTCGGCAGCCTCGCCGATGATCTTGTGGATAGTGCTGTGCATGCAGCCCGGGCAGAATCCCGATACAGCTCCTTCTATGATTCCTTTGGTCCTGGTATAGACTTTCTTTTCCTCAGCCATTACAGCACCTCCTTAATGAATTCCATTGCACCCTTCTTGACCTGGTCGTTGGTCAGCAGCTGACCGCCGGATCTGAGGACTTCGTGGATAGGGCATCTGCCCTGTACCGCGTAATCGATATCCCATCTCATCTGTGCAGGGATCGACATCTCTACATCGATGATCCCCTTGACTCTGTTGAAGTCGAGGTTCTTGAATGTGTCGTAAGGGAACGGCGAAACCGTGATCGGTCTGATCATGCCTGCCTTGATCCCCTCGGCTCTGAGCTCTCTGATGACTGCTCTGGAGATACGCGCGCTGATTCCGTAAGCAGCGAACACGATCTCTGCGTCGTCCATCATGTACTCTTCTACTCTGATGTCCTTATCCCATGTCTCATACATGGCCGCAGCATCGATGTTTACCTTCTCCTGTCCATCGCCTACCGATCCCGGTCTGCAGAACGCCTGCTGTCCGAGCGGATGTCCAATGATTGCTCTTGGCAGGAACTTCTCCCTGCACTTTGCGAGCTCTTCGTCAGTCTTCATAGGCGGGAGTACAACAGGCTCCATCATGGTGCCCATTACGCCGTCTGTGAGGACGAGTACAGGGTTCTGGTCTCTCTCTGCGAGGTCATAAGCCTCATATACCATGTCTACGCACTCCTGGACTGAGTCCGGTGCGAGCACGATCATTCTGAATCCGCCGTTGCCGGATGCCTTTGTAGCCTGCATGTAGTCCTGCTGTGCCGGCTGGATGGCTCCGATTCCCGGGCCGCCTCTCTGTACGTTTACGTAAACCATAGGGATACGTGCCGAAGCGCAATAGGATACGCCTTCGCTGTACAGCGAGATGCCGCATGAGCTGGACGAGCTCATGGCTCTGATTCCTGTCGAAGCCGCGCCGTACAGCATGTTTACGGAAGCTACTTCGCTCTCGCCCTGTACGAATGTACCGCCTACCTCAGGAAGCCTTCTTGCCATGTACTCAGGGATCTCGTTCTGCGGAGTGATAGGATAGCCTGCAAAGAAGCGGCAGCCTGCTCTTACAGCAGCCTCTGCGATCGCTTCTGTTCCTTTCATGAATACTCTTTCTGCCATGTCAGTCTCCTTTCCTATCTCCATACCTCGATCGCCGACTCAGGACAGATCTGAGCGCACATGGCGCATCCGATGCAGTCCTCTGGCCTTACGGAAGCCGCGTAGAGATATCCCTTGGAGTTAACCTTTTCGCCTATCTCGATGCACTTCTTAGGGCATGAGATTACGCAGTAGGAGCATGATTTGCAAGCTTCAGTGGTGATTTCGATTCTTGCCATTAATTGGTCCTCCTTCTCCTAACAATATCTTACTTTTATACTAATCAACCCACGAGTAGGTCAGGAAGAGATCGAGAGGCACGAGCGACTTGTCAGTCATTGCCTGCGCCTCTTCGAAGATTTCTCTGCGGACGCACGCGCTGTTTACGGTAACGTAACCGTCAAACAACTCGTCGATCTTGTCAAGACCATCCATGAATTCATTAACTGATGTAGCGTATCCCAGATTCGGATTTCCCAGGATGTAAATATGATCGAGCCTCATGGACCCGAGTATGTGCTGCATAGTGCCGTCTATGGCATCGACGCTCTTTGTCCACGGTCTGTACGGATTCACGATGTAGACCGGAACGGCGTCATCCTTGCTGAGAAGATCGCTGTACGCGCCCGCGAACTTGGCTGCCTGATGGCCGCCGCCTATGTCGAGCAGCGTGTAGTGATCTGAGATGAGCGAGACCCTGACTCCGCCCACCATGACAGGCGCGTCAAGATACTGATCCTGGTAGATTATGTTGACGCCTCTGTTCGCGAAGTCCTGCTGCATATCACGGGACCTGTAGAGAGGCTTTGTCTGGTCGAGGTCGAAAAGGTCTACCTGCTTCCCCGTTTTCTCCGCAAGATTGTTGGCGATATTCAGCACGATCTCGCTTTTTCCCGAGCCCGCTTCGCCGATGAAAACGAAGTTCTTCTTCTCATCCATCAGCTGTTCAAATGTCTTGTCTGCTTCGTAAAATAATCCCATTTTTTATAAAAAATAGCCGTCCCCTTACGCCCGGAGCCGACTTCATTCTATATTACCCATTATTACAACCGTTGCGCCGGATTCCGGCACGTCTATTTTATACAATTTATGTATGTCTTTTCAAGTGAATTATGCGTGAAGATTGCGCGTTGTGGTATCATTTAGGCATGAATATCCTGAGCATCACTGCGCAAAAACCGCATTCCACCGGAAGCGGCACATATCTGACGGAGCTGGTGAAAGCTTTTGACCGCATGGGACATCAGCAGGCTGTCGTCTGCGGGATCTACCCGGATGATAGCGTCGAATTCCCGGAGGGAGTCGGCTGCTACCCTGTTTTCTTTGCTGAGAAGCAGGAAGCAGACCTGCTTGCAGCACCTTGCAAGGCAACGGCTGCCAGATTTGACGCGCTTCCTTTCCCTGTAGTCGGGATGTCGGACATCATGCCGTACGAATCGACCAAATACCGCGACCTTGCGCCTGAGATGATATCTCAGTTTGAGGAGGCGTTCATAGGCACAGAAGAAAAAGCCGGCGCGGTCAGACGCGCGGTCGATGATCTCGATCCGGATCTTATCATCTGCCATCACCTGTTTCTGCTTACCGCTCTTGTGAGGAAGCACTTCCCGGAAAGACGCGTCATAGGCATTTCGCATGGAACGGATCTGAGGCAGATGGTGAACTGCGATAACCTGCGCGAGCTTGTCAGGCCGCATATAGCAAAGCTTGATAAGGCGCTGGCTCTTCATGAGGAGCAGCGCGTTCAGATCGTGGATCTGTTTGGCCTTGATGAGTCTAAAGTCACTGTGATAGGAAGCGGATACAACAACAGGCTGTTCAATACAGAGGGCCGCGTTGAAAGAAAGCCCGGCGATCCTGTAAGGATATGCTATGCCGGAAAGATCAGCAGGCCAAAGGGTGTGCTTGAGATGCTGAAGGCTCTTTCGATGCTGGCGGAAGACAGCAAAGTGCCGCCATTCGAACTCACGATGGCAGGCGGCTGTCAGGATGAAGTTCTGAAGGATACAATGGATCGCCTGCCGGAATATGCGACATGGCTCGGGCAGATCCCGCAGCCCGCCCTGGCGGAGCTGCTGCGCCGGACAGACATCTTTGTCCTCCCGTCGTACTTCGAAGGTCTGCCGCTCGTCCTCATAGAAGCCATGGCGTCCGGCGCGGTGCCTGTCAGCACCGATCTGCCCGGCGTAAAGCCCTGGATCAATGCCAATGTCGGCCGTCCGAACGTCCTCTATGCAGACATGCCTGAGATGAAAAGCATCGACGAACCTACAGATGCCGGCCGAGATGCTTTCACAATCGCCCTTTCCGCCGTCCTCAAAGATGCCATTCGCGGCTTTGAGTCCGGCGTCCTGCCGGGTGTCCTTCCGGACACCTCGGCCATTACCTGGGACGGTGTTGCCCGCCGCCTGGTGTCACTGGCAGCATCAGACTTATAAAAAAATACAGACCCGCAAAGGTCTGATAAAGCAAATGGAGAATAGATACTATGTACACAAAATTCACTTTTTATCCGCAGGGCGTATGCTCGATGATGATCGAGATAGAACTCGAGGGAGAAACAATAAAGGATGTCATCTTTACCGGAGGCTGCAACGGTAACCTGAACGGCATCTCAAAACTCATTCAGGGCATGAATGCCCGTGACGTAATCGAGAAGCTTCAGGGCACCAGATGCGGCGTTAACGAGACATCCTGCCCTGACCAGCTCAGCAGAGCACTGAAGCAGGCACTCGATCAGACCGGTTTATAGGCTATCCTTGTGATTTTTGTATTCACCGTAGGTGAAGAAGACCAGGCCGATCCAGATGACAGCGAAAGACAAAAGCTGCACTCTGTCGATCGGCTCTTTATATACAAAGATACCCAGAAGCAGCGTGATTGACGGGCTTATGTACTGGGTCAGTCCGATTATGAACAGCGACACCTTCTTTGCCGCGCTGCCAAAGAGCGCTATAGGTATCAGAGTCACGAGGCCGCTCAGGAACATCAGGGCGTACTTGCCCGGGACTCCCAGGCTTAGAGCGCCCATGCCCTTCGTTTCAATCACTAAAATGCCTATAACCGCGAACACGGCATAGAACATGGTCTCATATACAAGTTCTACCAATGGCGGATTCTTGCTGGACTTCTTGATCGCTGAATAGGTCGCCCATGTGAACGCAAGGCCAAGAGCTACTCCCGGAAGCTGTCCGTAGTGTATAAGCATCACGATCAGCGCGGCAGCCGCAAAGACAACGGCAGTCAGGTTGTATCTGGTGAACTTCTCCTTGAATATAACTACTCCGAAAAGGCAGATCACGATAGGCTCCAGATAGTAACCTATGGATGACTGTATCATGTGGCCCGTGGTCATTGCCCAGATGTATATGCTCCAGTTGGCTGTGAGAAGCGCTCCGGCTATCAGATATCTTACGACTGCTCCCTTCTCTTTCAGAGGCGTCCATATCTCCTCTTTCGTATATCTCAGTCTTGCGGCGATATACGAATAGATGAACATGGTCGTCATCCGGTAAAGGATTATGACCCATGAAGGAATAGGAACCAGAGCCTGCCAGTACGCCGGCAAGAATCCCCATATCAGCTGAGATGCCAGCACGCATATCAGACCTATTCTGTAATCTCTGTTATTCTCATTGAGAACGTTTCTCTCTTCGTCCACTTTTTCTTTTCCCTACAGTCCCAGTTCTTCTTCGACCAGCCTGGTCGCTATCCTTATGCAGTCCGCGCAGGAAGTGTACGCCTTGCCGCCGTTTCCTGTTTTTATGTCTTTGCAGATCAAAGCCTTGGCCTGCTCGACAAACTTCTTCTGCATTATGCCGGCTATTCTTGTAGTCTTCGCTTTCGTCTGTCCGGCCATTTCCGTGTTGCCGTCACTGTGTACGAGTCCTGCGATCATCGC
The DNA here is from genome assembly GCA_024403035.1 of Mogibacterium sp. Lineage (GTDB taxonomy): Bacteria > Bacillota > Clostridia > Peptostreptococcales > Anaerovoracaceae > Crickella. The sequence goes on along the minus strand of JAKSSP010000007.1, from coordinate 75,021 downwards.
TGCTCCGCTTATGGCTCCGCATACTCCCTGAGTTGTTCCCATGCCGGCGCCGAATCCCTCGCCCATCCTGTAGAGCAATGATTCGTCGATGCCGACTTCATCGGCAAACACGCATGCCACCGCCTGGCAGCAATTATAACCGTTTCTGTGTTTTGCTACAGCAAGTTCCGCTTTGTCCATTCCTTTGCCTCCTGTCAAACTTTCTGTGTCCAATGGCAATAATACCATAAAATCCTTGCAACACTTATCCCTTTTTACGCTACTATATATATGAGAGCTCTCAAACAGCAGTACTGACTGATCTCAAATGAGGAAAAGCCAATGAATGAAAAACTTGTGAATGAAGCGATATCCGGCAGCAAAGAAGCGTTCTGCGTGCTTTACGGCCAGTATAAGGACAAGCTGTATCGCTATGCGCTGTATAAGCTGGGAGATCCGGACGATGCCGAGGATGCCGTGAGCGAATGCGTTCTGGCGGCATGGAGGAGCATCGGAAGTCTCAAAAGCGCCGGGGCATTTGGTTCGTGGATCTTCAGGATCCTGTCGAACTGCTGCGCGGCTCGCATCAAGGCCCTGGTCACCGCGCGCGACAATCTTGAGCGAGTATACAGCGAAGGACCGGGCAGTGCATCCGGCATCTCAGCGCCTGCTTCCCTTTCGGTCGAGCTGACAGAAGCACTGTCGCAGCTCAAGGAAGAAGAGCGGGACGTGGTGCTGCTCAGCGTCATAGGCGGTCTGAACAGCAATGAGGTCGCGGATCTTACGGGTCTCAGTCCGGGAGGCGTCCGGTCCAAACTGTCCAGAAGCCTTGCGAAGATGCGGGAGTTCTTATCTTAAGGAGAAAGAAATGAGTAAAGATCGTGATTATATAAAAGCAATGTTCGACAGCGACGGCATCAAGGCCCTGGAGAGTCTCTCTGAGGAGAACATGCTGGCGATGCTCGAGGCTGCTGAGGCGGCTGAAGCTAAGGAAACCGAGCAGCAGTCCAAGTGGGAACCTGCGAAGCCGGCAGCCGAAAAGAAGCGCGAGACGTGGAAGCCTTATTTAAGCAGATGGGCAGCAGTCGCGGCGGCAGCGGTGATCGCCCTCTTCGGTATCAGCGGCCTCTTCGATATCCTGGGTCCTGCGCCTGACACATCGGCCGTGGGCGATGAACTATACACTTTCAAAAGCACCCGTGAGATCGACAAGGTCCTCAGGGGCATGGATACGGGCATCAGTTTCGGGCGTCTGAGACCGGGCAGCAATGTGGATACCGGCATGGAATTAGAACTGCTGGACGGCGACATGGCAGAGTCCGCAGACGCTCCTGCTGAAAGTGCCGAGAAGGCCTACGGAGCAGAGTCGTCATCCGCTGCAGGCTCCACGAACCACTCTGAGACATATCTGCAGGTCGAAGATGTAGATGAAGCAGACATAGTCAAGACTGACGGCAAATACATCTACTATGTCAACACCGACAGAGAGGTCGTGATCCTTGAGGCCAAAGACGGCAAGACCAAAAAGCTCTCGACTATCGGAAACAGCGGCGTTGAAAACTACATCCACGACATATATCTTAAAGGCGATAAGCTGATCACTGTCGGAAAATACTACAAGAACGGCAGTGATGAAGGCGCGTCGGGCATAGTAGTATATGACATAAGCGACAGGACCGACCCTGAAGTTCTCTACGACTTCAGTCAGACCGGGGACATCCTCTCCAGCCGCATGGTAGGCGATTATGTCTACCTCGTGACCAACGACTGGGTATACAAGGGCCAGCGCAGCGTGCCTATGTGCGGAACGTACGATTCCTTAAACAGCATTGGCGCCGACGATATCTGCTGCGTGCCTGAGCCTCACTCGACATCATACATAGTACTGAGCGCCATCGATGTATCATCCGGCACCAAGGGAAAGAGCCGGACAAAGGCCGTGCTCGGAGCCAGCGAGGAGATCTACTGTAATGACCATAACCTCTATGTCACATCAGCGGAGTATGACAACGGGACAGGCACTTACTACACAAGGATCGTCAGAGCGGCCCTCAGCGGCACAGATGTGAAGTTCAACAAAACGGCAAAGGTCCGCGGATACGCCGTCAACCAGTTCGCGATGGATGAAAAAGACGGGTATTTCCGTATCGCCACGACATCAGATCGTGACGGCATGGATGTGAACAACATCTTCGTACTCGACTCAGACCTCAAGGAAGCCGGCAGCGTCACGGGCTTTGCCCGCAACGAGAGCATCAAGTCTGTCCGCTATTTCGGAGACAGGGCTTATGTCATCACCTATAAGGCGATAGACCCCCTCTTCATAATCGACCTCTCGGATCCGAAAGATCCTGAGATCGAAGGCGAGGTCATGATAGACGGCTTCTCCACCCTGCTGGTACCTGCCGGCGAAGGCAAGCTGCTGGGCATCGGCCACGCGACCGGTGATAACGGATACGGCGGCGAGTTTGCAAATGGACTCAAAATAGTTCTCTTCGATATCTCCGATCCGTCCGAGCCTAAGATCCTGGACAGCAAGGAGTTTGAGGATATGTCAAGCTTCGCTCAGAGCGACCACCACGCCCTTACCATCAACAAGGAAGACGGCTGGTTCGCGATACCTTACGAGATATACCGCTACAACGATTGGCCTGAAGGCGGTGATATCATCATCGAGGACGATGCCGAGATCGTGGAAGATGAGCCTTTCGTTAAAGAGATGCATGAGGCCGGCATACTGGTCTTCACGGCGAACGATAAATTCGGCTCTATCGATCAGCACAGGCTGGACGCGGCGCAGCTCTTCAGGAGCGTATACATCGGCGAATGGGTATACGCGCTCGACGCAAAAGGCGACGTTTACAGCTTCAAACCTGCACTCTAAAGACACAAGCGGGGCCGGGCGGCCCCGCTTTTATTTGCATTAATCCGCGTCTGTCAGTAGAATAATTGAAGTATGGCTTACGACGGTATCATTACATATGCTGAAGCAAAGGAATTAAGAGAACGCATCGTGCCGGGCAGGATTGAAAAAGTCTACCAGCCCGGTCCCGAGGATCTTTTGGTGCACATCCACACACAGCGCGGAAATGTGCGTCTTTTTGTTTCCTGCAACAGCCAGTCGGCGCGCGTCTGCCTGACAGAAGGTTCTTACACCAACCCAGATCAGCCGCCTACCTTCTGCATGCTTCTGAGAAAGCATCTGCAGGGCGGGCGCATCACGGATGTGAGACAGAAAGACGCCGAGCGCATAATGGAAATAGACATCGAGGCCCAGAATGAGCTCGGATTCTCCGTATGCCGCAGGCTCATAGTCGAGATAATGTCCAAGCACAGCAATATAGTGCTGGTCGATCTCGAGACAGGTAAGATCATAGACGCCATCAAGCGTATATCGATAGATGTGAACAGATACCGCCAGCTTCTTCCGGGCGTGGTGTACAAGTATCCGCCTGCTCAGGACAAGCTGCCGTTCAATGAAGTAACTGCAGAGAGTGAGCTGCCCCACGACGACCGCGCTCTTATGGCGCGCATAGCAGGCATCTCCCCTGCCATCAGCCGCGAGATAGCGGAAGATCCGGGCCGCAGGCTCTCTGAAATACTGGCTTCGGTAGAAGACGGAAGCGCCAGAGCCCGCGTATACATCGATGAAATAGGCACCCCTCGCGAGTTTCATATAACCGGCCTTCCCGAGTTTGAGGGGCTTGAGTGCAGGTTCTTTGATACCCTCTCTGAATGCGTGGATTTCTATTATTCCAACCGCGAACAGTCCAATCTTGTCCGCCAGAAATCCCAGCCTCTGCTGAAGTCGGTGCAGGCATCGCTCAGCAAGGCCCTGCTGAAAAAGAAAAAGCTCTCGGAGGACCTTCTTGCCGCGGAGAATTCGGACAAGTACAGACTGTACGGCGAACTTCTGACCGCCAACCTGCACCTGATAAAGCCGGGCGACCGCAAAGTGACCGTCACCAACTACTACGACGGCAGCGAGATCACCATACCTCTCGATGAGAAGATCTCTGCTTCTGCCAATTCCCAGAGATACTTCAAGAAGTACTCCAAGGCAAGGACTGCTATCCACGAGAAGCAGACACAGCTGGAAGGCAACGATAAAGACATACAGTACCTGGAGTCCGTGATCCAGAATATAGAGGCCGCGGACAATGTTCCCCTGCTCGATTCCATCAGAGACGAGCTGGAGCAGACAGGCTATGTAAGAAGGCGCCAGAAGGCCGCTCAGAGAAAGAAGAAAGGCGCCAGGCCCGAGCCTCTTAAGTATACGCTCAGCGACGGTACCCCGGTTCTGGTCGGCCGCAACAATATAGAGAACGACTGGCTCACCATGAAGTTTGCCTCAAAGACCGATGTCTGGATGCACACCAAAGACATACCGGGTTCGCACGTCATAGTAAGACTTGAGGACGGACGCAATGTGAACGACCTGCCGGCAGCACTCATTTATGAAGCCGCATCCATAGCGGCATACCACAGCAAGGCGGGCAGCGGAGACAACGTCCCCGTGGACTATCTTCCGGTGAGATACGTGAAAAAGCCAAACGGCGCAAAACCGGGCATGGTCATCTTTACTCATAATCAGACGGTCTATGTGAAACCGCAGCTGCCGGCTTCGCATGGGTCACAACCATGATGTCGAGAGTTAGAGCCTCCACAGACTATCTATCTTAAATTAACTCTGTTATTTTTTATCGAAAAGCGATACAATAGTCGTGCGCGGTCTGTTAGCTCAGCTGGGAGAGCGCATGGGTCACAACCATGATGTCGAGGGTTCGAGCCCCCCACAGACCACCAGAAAAGGCCGGTACCTCCGCGATCGGAAGTGCCGGCTTGCTTTATAAGTGCAGGAGACGTTCAACGTGAAGAAAAGCATCTATCTTCTGATCGGGGCGCTTGTGATAGCGCTCGATCAGATAACCAAATACATGGTAAGAGCCAACATGCAGCCCGGCGACCGCATCCCGGTCATCGGTAACTGGATGAGCATTTACTATGTGCAGAACACGGGAACGGCCTTCAGCATGTTTTCAGGAAACCGCTTTGTCACCATCTTTCTGACCTCGGTGCTCATCATCTGCTGCATAGTGTTCATCGTGAAAGAAGGCTCAAAAGAGGTCAGCCTCATCCCGGTGCTGTTCACCTTCGTTGCAGCAGGCGGCATCTCAAACATGATAGACCGTCTCACGCTGGGCTATGTCACAGACATGATAAGCTGCGGCAGGTTCGCGGTATTCAACGTCGCGGACATAGGAGTCACCTGCGGCTGCATCCTCACCATGATAGCCCTCGTAGTGCTGTACAAGGACGAGGAAGAAAACGGAGAGGCGGAGAGTGATGAGTGATTACATCCTTACCGTGACTGCCTCAGCTGAGGACGCAGGCAGCAGGCTTGACTCTTTCATCGGATACAACACAGATGAGCTCTCAAGGAGCTACGCCGTCAGGCTGATAGAAAAAGGCCTGGTGAGCGTGAACGGCAAGGCCGTCACCTCCAAGAAGCGCGCGGTCGCGGACGGCGATGTCATCACCATCGATATGCCAGAGCCTGAGACTCTCGAGATAAAGGCCGAGAACATCCCTCTCGAGATAGTCTATGAAGATGATGATGTCGCAGTGATCAACAAGCCCCGCGGCATGGTGGTGCATCCGGGACCGGGCAACCATTCCGGCACGCTGGTGAACGCCATCATGTATCACATGGGAGATTCCCTCTCGTCCATCAACGGTGTGATCCGCCCGGGAATAGTCCACAGGATAGACAAGGACACCAGCGGTCTTCTGATGATAGCAAAGAACGACAAGGCTCATGAGTCTCTTGCCGCTCAGCTGAAAGAGCACAGTGTCACAAGGGAATACACCGCATTGGTGTATGACAACATAAGAGAAGACGAGCTGACCATAGACGAGCCTATAGGCCGTGATGAAAGAAACCGCATGAGGAACGCCGTGAACGGCGCGGCTGCAAGAAACGCGGTCACACATATAAAGGTACTGGAGCGCTTCAGCAGATACACGCTTGTCAAAGCAATACTCGAGACCGGCAGGACTCACCAGATCAGAGTCCACATGGCATACTTGCATCATCCTCTGGTCGGAGATGAACTGTACGGACCACGCAGACAGTCTTCAAAAGTCGAGGGCATCGCGGTCAGCGGTCAGCTGCTCCACGCGGGCACACTCGGATTCGTCCACCCTTCTACCGGTGAGTACATGGAATTCCACTCAGATCTTCCGGAAGTATTTGAGCAGGTGCTCGCAAAACTTCGCAAGGATCAATAAACAAGAGCATATAAAGAGGTGCGTATGCACAGACAGGCTGTTCGCCGAACTGCCTGCCGGTGTATACACACCTCTTATTATTGATATTCAGTTTTTATTCTACTGTCTCGTCCTGATTGAAATCGAACTCCACGTCGCTTTCCTCCGGAGTTATTGCCGGCTTTGGTGCAGGTTCAGGCTGTTTCTCGACTACATCGAAGTCGACTGTCCTGGCCTGACGCGCCTCGTCTGTACGCGCGTCGCCTGCGCCGAATGGTCCGTAGTAGCTGTACTGGCTGCTGAATCCCGTAATGCAGTAGAAGACAGGTGCAAGGAATGTATATCCCCATGCCCAGCTCTCAGGCTGGCCATAAGCCTTTGCTGTGGCTTTCCCCATCTGGTATGCAAAATAGAAATACATGAACCATCCTACGATCGGAACGATGACAATAAAAAGTCTGACCCAGTACCAAGGGTTGTTCATGACCTTCTCACAGAGTTTATACTGGTTGTAGAACGGTATGATACCTACCCAGCCGGGCTCTCCTGCTTTTTCCATCATTTTCCACAGGCCGATGGCCATTAGTATATACCAAAAGCCTGAACCTCCTGATGTCGCATTCGAATTCTCAGATGCGTATGCCAATAATTGATCCATTTCTTTTCTCCTTTTCTTTTGATCGTCCTTTAATTGAAACTATTCGATTTCGTTTTCCATGATGCGTCTGACGTCTTCCTTGTCGGCCTCGCGCCGGGCCTCCCGCTTCTCATAGTCGCTTACCTGTTTGTCCAGCAGAGCCTCTCCAAGCGCCTTTGCGCCGCTGACGAGAAGCGCGCCTCCGGCAACGCCATACGCAACGATCTTAAGCAGAGTACTGCCAAGGTCACCGGCCTTACCGGTGCCGATGTTACCTATACCTGTTTTATTGCTTGCCATGTCAGTCCCTCCTTAGAGACATAATTATAGCACATATCAGCGCAGTTCATAAACATCTGTCCTGCGCGCTGAAAGAAGCGGCAGTTTCTGTCTTACCTCATCCACATAGTCAAGGTCTATCTCTGTCAGCGCATGGCCTTCCTTTTCATCCATCTGCATGATCACCTTTCCCCAAGGGTCACAGATGATCGAATGGCCGTAGCCTATGTATCCGGCACCCGGGTCTCTTGCAGCTGCTGTTCCTACCATGTAGACCTGATTCTCTATCGCCCTTTGTCTGAAGGCGACTTCCCAGTGAGCCGGGCCTGTCGTCATGTTGAACGAGGCCGGATTGAATATGACCTTTGCTCCCGCAAGCGCAGGTATGCGGCTGCTCTCAGGGAATCTGATGTCAAAGCATATATTGACTGCCATAGGACACCACTCGGTTTCGAAGGTGTCAAAGCTGTTGCCGGCCGAGAGTGTGTCGGATTCCCTGAACACCTGCTCCCCGGTAACGAAGATGTCAAAGAGATGCACCTTGCGGTGCTTGCCTATCTGTCTGCCCTCTCTGTCGAAGACATAGCATGTGTTATACACCTTGCCGTCTTCGCCGAGTTCAGGGATCGATCCGCCAACCATGTACGCATGGTTCTTACGGGCTATGGTCGAGAGCGCCAGCCAGCTGTCGCCCTGCTCCGGTTCGGCATATTCCGGGAAAAGCTCTGTCTGGTACGGACAGTTCCACATCTCCGGCAGGCTGATGATATCTGCCTCATCAACAATGCCTGTGGCTATGAGCTCCGCCAGTTTCTCTATGTTTTCGTATTTATCTTCTCTCACCTTCAGCTGAAGGCTCGCGATCTTAATCCTGTTCATATCTTTCACCTGTTCCCTACAGGAATGAGATGATGGCCGTGCCCGCCAGCATAAGCAGCATGCCCGTTACCTTCCTGACCGTTACCGGCTTTTTCTCAATGCCGAGGAACCCGGCCGCGTCTATCGTGAGGCCGGCCGCCATCATGCCTATGAGATTCATTATCGTGTTGAGACCTGTCCCCAGCACAGGGGCCACTGCCGCGTTGCCGCTGACAACGGTTAGCGCAAAGATGCCCCCGGTGATCATCCACGGTCTGAAGTCCGAACATTTTTCATCGTTCTTATCAAATATGCCGCTCCTGCCTTTTATAAGTGTAAGAGCCGTTATGACAGTGATGGTGGAAAGTATCGCGACCGACATGGATACTATCGTCGCCTTGCTGACCGATCCTATGACAACCCGGAGCGTGCCGTTTACGGCTATCTGCGTCGAGCAGGCTACTCCGTCGATGAACGCAAGTATCGCGAAGGGCAGCGGCAGCGGTCTTTTGCCGCCTTCCGGAGCCTTCTCCTGTGTCACGAGTATCATGCCGGCCATTACAAGCACAGCTCCTGCAAGCCTTGTGAGCGACATGCTGACTTTGTCCGCTCCGAACATCGCGAAGTGGTCTATTACGAGGCCTGTCACGATCTGTCCGAAGTTCAGTATCATGACGTTCCCCGCCGCTCCGAGCTTAGGCACGCAGACGATGTTGAGCGTTACTATGATTATCGCGCAGACTCCCCCAAGCCATATCCATGGCGGATTCTGCGCGATCTCCCTCACAGGTATGAAAAACCTGTGCTCAGTTATAATAATAAAGGCTGCGAGAAGCAGCCATGCCACGGAAAAATTGATCCCGGCCGTTATGAACGGGGACCTGAAGAATCTGCGTGCTTCCGTATTGATGCTTGCCTGCACCGTTGAAGCTATACCGGCGATCAGGCCTATCATCACGGCCAGCATGATTCCTTATTTCCCTATCCAGCTCTCGTCGGACGGGTTATCCCTGAAAGCTTTCAGCCTTGAGATGTCATCCGGCGATATGTATCCGTTGTCTGCCGCAGCGGCGATGACTTCATCGAAGTTGGTAAGCGACACCCACTCGATGCCGGCTTCCGCCATGCGGTCTATGCCCTTTTTCATGCCATAGGTCATGATCGAAATGACGCCAAGCACTTCAGCTCCGGCTTCTCTCAGCACATTGACTGTCTCGATGCAGCTGCCGCCTGTCGAGATGAGATCTTCTACGACCACTACCTTCTGGCCTTTCTCGAGTTTTCCCTCTATCTGGTTGCCTCTGCCGTGATCCTTGGCTCCGGACCTGACATATCCCATCGGAAGCCCCATCAGATGTGCCGTTATCGCGGCATGCGCTATGCCTGCCGTAGCGGTACCCATCAGGACCTCTGCGTCCGGAAATACTTCTTTGATAGTCGCGGCCAGTGATTCCTCTACGTCTGTCCTGACGTCAGGCGCGGCAAGCGTCAGCCTGTTGTCACAGTAGATAGGGCTCTTGATGCCGCTCGCCCATGTAAAAGGATCCTCCGGTCTGAGGAACACGGCCCCGATCCTGAGAAGATCCTCTGCTATAAGTCTTTTGATCTCTTTCCTACTCATACCTTTATCCCTGCAGGAACTCTTCCTTGCATCTCACATAAGCGTCTATAGGTCTTTCTGCCGCGGTGATAGGCCTGCCTACTACGATGTAGTCTGAGCCGGCTTCCCTTGCCCTGGCAGGAGTCATTACTCTCTTCTGATCATCAGCTGCGCTGTCCTCTAACCTGATGCCCGGTGTGACCGTGATGAAGTCATCGCCGCAGGCAGCGTGTATGTCCGCCGCCTCGAAAGCCGAGCATACGACTCCATCGAGTCCCGCGGCCTTCGCGTTGAGAGCATACTGTCTTACCACCTCAGCCATCGGCTTTTCGATAAGGAGCTCATCGCGAAGTGTGGCCTGGTCTGTCGATGTCAGCTGCGTGACCGCGATCAGCTTTGGCTTGTCGGCATATCTTGCCGCGCCAAGCATCAGACCTTCTTTCGCGGCCTTCATCATCGCGATGCCGCCGGCCGCATGGACGTTCACCATGTCCACGCCGTATTCTCCCAGCACCTGCATAGTCTTTTTGACCGTATTAGGGATGTCGTGCAGCTTGAGATCGAGGAACACCTTGTGTCCCCTCTCCTTCAGCTTTTTGATGAGTTCAGGGCCTGCGGCATAGAATGCCTCCATGCCTATTTTGACGTAAGGCCTGCCTGCTCCGATGCTTATATCATCGCAGCTTACTACCTCATCTCTGATCCTGGTAAGTCTGTCCAGGAATTTGATCGTCTCGTCAGCGCTTTTGAAATCGCATGCAATTATTACATTTTTAGCCATGACGTCCACCTCTCCCTGTGTGTCAGTGTTTTTGTCTGTCCTTTTATTATATGTTCTTTGCGGGCTGTACGCTACAGAATTGTTTGCCCGCGGTCTATTTCATCAGCTTGCTTATCCCGTATTTTTCCATGGCGGCCGGAAGGTCCCTTACGATGTCTCTGCAGACGAACGGATCCACCAGATTGGCGGCTCCTACTTCGACTGCCGCCGCTCCTGCCATCATCATCTCCAGCACATCCTCAGCGGAACTCACTCCGCCCATGCCGATGACAGGTATGTTGACCGCTTTTGCAGTCTGGTACACCATACGGAGAGCCACCGGGAAAACGGCAGGCCCGGAAAGACCGCCGGTCACGTTCGCCAGCACAGGTCTCCTGGTCTTTAGGTCTATCCTCATACCCATCAGCGTGTTTATAAGGCTGACCGCGTCCGCTCCTTCCGTCTCGCAGGCCTTTGCTATCTCAGTTACGTCCGTCACATTTGGTGAGAGCTTGATAATGATAGGTTTGTCTGTCATCCAGCGCACAGCTCTGACGACCTCCGCGGCTGAATTCGGATCCGTACCGAAACTCATGCCGCCTCCGTGGACGTTAGGGCAGCTTATATTGATCTCATACCAGCCTATCATGCCCGATACAAGCGACCTGTCGAACCTCTTTACTACCTCTGCGTATTCTTCAGGCGAAAAGCCGCTCACGTTGGCCATCACAGGTTTGCGGAAAAGCCCTGCCAGCCTTGGGAGCTCCTCCCTTATGACTGTGTCGACTCCCGGGTTCTGCAGTCCTACGGAATTGAGCATGCCCGACGGACATTCGGCGATACGCGGTGTCTCGTTGCCGAACCTCGGATTCAGCGTAGTACCCTTGAACGAGAACGTCCCAAGGCAATTGATATCGTAAAGCACTCCGAACTCATAGCCGTAACCGAATGTGCCTGAAGCCGGGATGACCGGGTTGTCGAGCGTTATGCCGCAGAGATCTACTCTTGTATCTACCATGGCAGTTCCTCCGTTCTGAGCACAGGCCCGTCTTTGCATATCCTCTTGTATCCGTCTTTGGTCTTCATGCTGCATCCCATACAGGCGCCGAATCCGCAGCCCATGCGCTCTTCGAAGCTCATCTGGCCGCTTATGCCTGCTTCCTTATACACCTTGTCGTATACGGCTCTCAGCATAGGCTCAGGACCGCATGTGAAGAAGTGCGAGAAAGTCTCTCCCTGCGCTATAAGCTCGTCAAAGGCATCTGTCACGAATCCGTTCACGCCCTCACTGCCGTCTGCAGTCGCCACTATGACACGCGCGCCAAGTGCTTTGAATTCATCCACAAGGAACATCTCGCCCCTGTTGTTGAAGCCGAGTATGACAGTCGGCTTAGGGTCGATCAGTCTCGCGGTCAGATAAAGCGGCGGAATGCCGACTCCTCCGCCTATCAGAAGCGGTCTGTCTCCTGCATCGCTCCTGCTGTATCCGTTCCCGAGTCCTGCGAGCACGTCAAGCTGATGCCCGTACGGCAGACGTGTCATCTCATCGGTCCCGTGTCCCAGCACCTTGTAAATAATGGTGATGGAATCACGGCTCAGGTCGCAGATGCTGATAGGCCGGCGCAGAAAATGTCCGTCCAGCTTGATGTTGATAAACTGACCCGGCGCCGTAATGCCCCTCACATCGCCCTCAAGCTTCATCAGCCATGTCGTTGGCGTGAGCCTTCTGTTCTCGATCACAGTATAGATATTCTGTTTCATACCTTCTTCTCTCTGTTCTACCGGGCAGCGCTGTATGCGATCTTTCCGCCGCATACCGTAAGATAATTGCGTCCCATGACGCGCCAGCCCTCGAAAGGCGTCGCCTTACCCATCGAAAGCAGTTCTTCCTTTTCTATAGTCCATTCTTCGGTCAGATCCCAGACCGAATAATCATTTCCAAGAGGAATGCCAAAGCGCCTGCGCGGGTTGTACACCAGCAGCTGCTCCAGCTTATCCATCGTGATGATGCCCGGCATCACCAGATATGTATATGTGAGCGGGAATGCCGTCTCTATCCCGACTATGCCGAACGCCGATTTCTCCAGACCTCGCGATTTTTCTTCTGCTGAATGCGGTGCGTGGTCTGTCGCTATGCAGTCGATAGTGCCGTCGATTATTCCCTCCAGAAGAGCCTCCCTGTCGGATGCGTCACGGAGCGGCGGATTCATCTTCCACTTGCCGTCCTCTTTCAGCATGCTGTCGTCCAGCAGAAGATAATGAGGACCGGTCTCACAGGTCACATCCACTCCGCTCTTTTTGGCGTCTCTTATGATGCTGACGCTCTCCTTTGTCGAGATATGGCACACATGGTACGCGCATCCTGTCTCGTCGGCGAGCCTGAGGTCGCGTTCTATCTGGCGCCATTCTGACTCAGAGCATATGCCTCTGTGTCCGTGCTCTGCCGCATACTTTCCGTCATGTATATAGCCGCCTCTGAGCAGACTGTTCACCTCGCAGTGAGCCGTGATGATCTTACCGAGAGACTTAGCCTTCAGCATCGCCTCTCTCATCATGTCATCAGATTGCACGCCGTGCCCGTCATCCGAAAAAGCGATGCAGCCGTCAGCCATCCCGGTCAGGTCTGCAAGCTGATCGCCCTTCTGTCCGACAGTAATAGCCGCATAAGGATAGACGTGGATGCAGGCATCCCTGTCGATGATGTCCTGCTGCATCTTCAGATGCTCCGGCGAATCTGAGACCGGGTCAAGATTCGGCATGGTGCAGACAGCTGTATATCCGCCACGGGCTGCCGCCTTTGAACCCGTCCCTATAGTTTCTTTATATGAAAAACCCGGTTCTCTGAAGTGCACATGCACATCACAAAAGCCGGGCAGTATCGTATACGTGGATGAAAAACCTATACCTGCTTCACGCAGGACCTTTGTGTCTATTGTAGGGCTGAAAGTCAGTTCTGACACGCCTGTTCTGTCCATGAGCCGCCTCCTTCATATTTGTATAAGTCTATCATGAAACAGGCGGAGTTATCAATGAGAGCAAGGCTTTGCACAGGCTTTACTCAGTGATTTTTATCAGCAAAAGGCGTCCGTCCTTAACTGTGATCTCGGCAGTTTTTCCCTGCAGCAGTTCATTGCTTGTCGCGTACTGGTAGTCAGGTCCGATCACGGCGTCTTCGATCTCGAATTTCGCGTTTCTGATCGTCACTCCATGCGCGTCACCTTCCATGGCTACCAGTGAGAAAAACGGATAGCTGTCAGCCACTGCCGCCATCGATGATACTATCTCTATCTCAGAGTAATCATCAATAATGATGCCGTGGCAGCCCCTGTTTTCAAGGCTCGTGAGTATGTATGCGTTTACCAGAGTGTGATCCAGTCTGGATCCGATGGCTCCGAGAAGCAGGAATTCTTTATAGCCGCGCCTTATACCCTCCCGCATCGCATAGACTGTATCAGTATCGTCCTTTGCAACCGGAAGAGTTATTGTCTCCACGTCCAGATGCGGATCGTCGTATGAATCGAAATCGCCCACTATAAGCGAAGGTTCCACGCCAAGCCCTTCCATATGGCTGAGCCCGCTGTCACAGTAAATGACATAGTCATCGCTGCGCAGATATGAGCGTGCCCTTTCATAGTCCCTTATTTTTGCCCCGCCGACTATAACGCATCTCAATTCCATGTCATCCTATGCCTCATGGACCAGTTTACCGTTCATGTCCTCAATATCGATCGCGATTATGAGGGTCCTGCCTGCGTCCTTGGATATCTCCTTCTCAACATACTCCTGCGGACATGGGAACTTGTCGCAGAGCAGCCTGCTGATCCTGATGACTTCATCCTGCTCTTCTATCAGTTCTGCCTTGCCAAAAACTATGACACTCCTGACATACTTGGCCCAATCGCCTTCTACCTGATACTCCTGACCAAATACGCAATACGATACCTTCGGATCCCGCTTTACCGCGTCGACTCGGTGGCCAAAGTCGGCTCCATGGATATATATCTTGTTTACCTCTTCATCGTAGTAATGATTGATAGGGAATCCATATGGATATCCGTCGTCGCCCTGTACGGACATGACTCCTCTGGTCTCTGTCTTCAGAAGATCGATCATCTCTTCATGGCTCAGGGCCTGCGGGCTCCTTCTCATTTTTCTGAACATCACGTCCTCCTATCTTGAAGCTATTATTTCCTGAAGTTCAGCAGTACTGAACTTATATGCGGAATTGCAGAAATAGCACTTTACTTCTATCTCTTCACCGTCGTTTATCATCTCTTTCAGATCTTCGGTGCTGATAGTAGCGAGTGCCTCGGCTACCTTCTCCTTTGAACAGCCGCAATAATATCTGACAGGCTGTTTTTCTGTGATCTTAAGGTCCAGGTCTTCCAGATAATACTCAAGTATCTCTTCCGGTCCCATGCCCTTGTCCATCATGGTGGTCACTTGCTCAGCGACCGCCACTTTAGCCTCAAGAGCCTCTATGGTCTCCTCTGAGGCATCGGGCATCACCTGCAGTATGAATCCTCCGGCGTGTTTCACAGAGCTGTCTGTATCGACCATGACACCCAGTCCCACTACTGACGGGGTCTGCTCTGAGACCGTGTAGTAATATGCCAGGTCGTCTCCTATCTCGCCTGTCTGTATCTCTACCTGTCCGTTATATGGCTCCTTGAGCCCCAGATCCATTATTACGGTAAGCAGTCCCTTGCCCACAGCTCCGCCAACGTCAAGCTTGCCGGCTCTCTTAAGCGGTATGTCTACTGATGGATTCGCCGCGAATCCTTTCACGTTTCCGTGACTGTCAGCGGTTACTGTCATCTGTACTATCGGTCCGTCGCCTTTCATCTGGAGAGTGAGCTTATCGTTTTCACCCTTCATCATTGAGCCCATCATGGCCCCGGCGCTCAGCAGCCTGCCGAGCGCTGCCGTTACAACGGGATAAGTATGATGTATCTCACGCGCTTCTGCTGTCAGTTCTGTGGATCTTATGGCGAATGCCCTTACGGTCTCGCCTGCTGCTGTCGCTCTTACTATATAGTCACTCATTTTATCTGTCTTCCTTAGTCTGTTATGTCAATGTCAGGTACTATCACCAGATCGTATTCAGGATAGATCCCCTTCACCTCTTCGCATATGGTCTTGATTCCCTCGGAGTGCGAAACGTCGAAGCTCATCACTACGTCGAAGCGGATGATCTTTCTTTCCTCATCGATGTAAAAGCCATGCATCTGCAGAGCCCATTCGTGAGCCAAGACTATCTTCTCGATGTCTCTTCTTATCCTCTCAGCCTTGGCGTCAGTATTGCGGGAGTATACTCCCACACCTGTAAGTATGACTCCGGTCTCTCTGTAGACCCTGTCGGTCAGCTTGCGTGTCAGCACATCGACCTTGTCAACTGTCATATTGTCCGGGAGTTCTACGTGTACAGAAGCATATGCCTTGTCCGGACCATAATCGTGTATGAACAGATCGTAGGCCCCCAGGACATCCGGATCCTCTGATAATATCTCTTTTATCCTGTTTGATACCTCTACGTTCGCTCTTCTGCCCAGTATATCCTTTACCGTATCGCTTATCATCTCATAGCCCGCTTTTATAATAAAGCCTGAGATGACAACGCCCACATAGGCTTCAAGCGATATGCCTTTGAATGTATAGAGTAGGGCTGTCAGCAATACGGCAAGCGACAGCGCCGCGTCCGAAAGAGCGTCTGTACCGGAAGCGGCAAGAGCTCCGGAACGAGTCTTTTCCCCGGTCTTTTTTACGTATCTTCCAAGCAGTATCTTAGCCAGTACGGCTACACCGATTATTACAAGCGATATCGTGGAATAGTCAGGTTTCTGCGGATCTATTATCTTCTTCACCGATTCGATCAGCGATGTGATACCCGCGTACATGACTATCGCCGCAACGATAAGCGCTGATATATACTCTATTCTTCCATGACCCAGAGGGTGATCGTTGTCAGGTTTGCGCCCGGCCAGTTTGGCTCCGATTATCGTTATTACCGACGAAAGCGCGTCCGACAGGTTGTTCACCGCGTCCAGTATGACGGCGATCGAGTTCGAGAGCAGGCCGACAGCTGCCTTGAACGCCGCAAGCAGGACGTTGACCGCTATGCCGATCAGGCTGGTCCTTACTATTACTTTTTGTCTTTGCTGTTGATCATTCATATCTATATCCTTATCGTCAATATATTGAGTCCCATCATGTGCTGGTAAAGCATCTCGTCGGAGATGCCGGTCACCATTTTGAGTCCCACATTCCTGAACGGATCGCCCATGTGCTGTTCTGCCCTTTCCATCGGGTCAAAGCGCACGCAGTCATCCTTCATCAGCATCCCGCTTTTTTCATAGTGCTTCCTTTGGTACGATACTCACGGCCATGCTTATCCATATGATTTTATCACAGTAAACACATTTATTCTTAATCCTTTGGCCATGATTTCTGTTAGAATAGTGATTATGAAAGACAAAAAAACGATTTGCCTATTGAATGATTCATTCCCGCCTATCATAGACGGGGTCGCGAATACCGTGCTCAATTACGCAGGCAGCATAGAGCGCAATCACGGCCATTCTCTTGTCGTTACTCCTCAGGTACCCGGCTCGGATGACAGCGCGTACTCCTTCCCTGTGGTACGCTATCCGAGCATCGACACCAGAAAGCTTGTCGGATACGTCACAGGCTATCCTTTCTCGCCGGAAGCCGCGCACGAGGTCGAGGCGCAGAAGGTTTCGCTCCTTCACGTCCATTGTCCGGCCACTTCCTGCCTTCTGGCAAGACAGCTAGCGGAATCCCATGGCCTCCCGCTGGTACTGACCTGGCATACCAAGTATGACATCGACATCGCTAATGCCGTAAAGAGCAAAGCATTGCAGGAAGGTGCGCTTCAGGCTCTTCTTCGCAGCGTTAACGCGTGCGATGAGATATGGACGGTCAGCAAAGGCGCCGGTGAGAATCTGCGATCCATAGGCTATGAGGGTGAATATATCGTCATGCCAAACGGCGTGGACCTTCCAAGGGAAAAAGTGTCCGCTGACTTTGTAAGCAAGGTGACTGAGGGATATGATCTGCCGGATGGTGTGCCTTGTTTCCTGTTCATAGGAAGGCTCATGTGGTACAAGGGGCTGCGCATCATACTTGACGCGCTCAAAACTCTTGACGATACCGGATCTGACTTCAGGATGGTGTTTGTCGGCGGCGGCGGTGATGAGCGCGAGGTCAGAGATTATACGGCAAAACTCGGTCTGGGCAGCAAGGTCTTCTTCACAGGCGCTGTTTCTGACAGAGACAAGCTTCGCGCATGGTATACCCGCGCGGATCTCTTCCTCTTCCCTTCGACCTTCGACACGAACGGTCTTGTCGTGAGAGAAGCCGCGGCATCGGATACCGCGTCCGTAATAGTCGCGGGAAGCTGCGCGTCTGAAGGCGTCACAGATGGCCGCAACGGATTCCTCATTGAAGAGAGCGCGGAGTCGCTTGCGGCAAAACTCCGGGAGCTCTGCGAACGCCCGGAACTTATGAAGGAAGTCGGCAAAGGCGCAGGCGATGAGCTGTATATCTCATGGGAAGACGCTGTCGCTCATGCCTATGAGCGCTATCTGGTAGTGATCGACAATTACAGGAGCGGAGTCTACGGAAGACACGATCCTATAAAAGGTTCATGGATGCAGTCCCAGGGCGAGCTGATGCAGATACTGGGCGATATCGACGCGGCACGGAAGGCATTCAGAAAAGAAGCAATCGGAGTCCAGGAAGAAATAGAGTCATCACTTTGGTCCATGCGTAACAAGGCCATAGTAGACGCCATAACGACCCACTACGAAACAAGAGAAACCCTCCGGTCCTTTGGTCAGGATATAAAGGAGCACATCCTTGAAACCAGCGAGGATCTCTGGGAGAAACTTGACCGTTACCTATAAAAAACATCGGCCCGAAACGGACCGATGCTCTTTTTTTGC
Source organism: Mogibacterium sp. (assembly GCA_024403035.1). GTDB lineage: Bacteria > Bacillota > Clostridia > Peptostreptococcales > Anaerovoracaceae > Crickella. The sequence goes on along the minus strand of JAKSSP010000007.1, from coordinate 56,674 downwards.
TTTTAAATGTTTACTTGTAAGCTGCCGCGATCTCTTCCGCCAGCGCCTCTACCTGAGCCCTGCTCTGATCATTGAGCGCTGAGAGGATCTTTACTTCATTGTCGCAGTAAGTCATGTTCTTGCTTCCCTCGAACATGCCCTTCATGATCTTGACTGCCTGCGGCGCCCATGATCCGTTCTCGATGAACGCGAGCCTTCTGTTCTGGTAGCTGCGCTCAGTCAGTGACTCGATAAACTCTCTCATGAACGGGAAGATGCCGTTGTTGAAAGTAGTTGTCGCGAATACGACTGTATCGTATCTGAACGCGTCCTCGACTGCCTCCGCAATGTCGCTTCTGGCCAGGTCTGTCACCTCGACTGTCGGAACGCCCTTTGCCTCCAGCAGCTCCGCGAGCATCTCAACAGCCTTCTTTGTATGGCCGTATATCGAGGTGTAAGCGATCAGAACGCCCTTCGATTCAGGCTCATACTTCGACCAGATGTCATAGAGACCGAGATGGTATCCGAGGTCTTTCACAAGGATAGGTCCGTGGAGAGCGCAGATCTTTTCTATGTCGAGACCGGCGGCCTTCTTCAGGACTGCCTGTGTCTGCGGTCCGTACTTGCCGACGATACCGAAGTAGTAACGTCTTGCCTCGCATGCCCAGTCATCGTCTTCTTCATTCGTGTAGCCTATCGTGTCGAGCGCTCCGAATCTTCCGAAAGCGTCCGCGGAGAACAGCACTTTATCTGTCGCGTCATAGGTCATGATGACCTCAGGCCAGTGTACCATCGGCGCAGTGACGAATGCGAGGGTGTGTCCTTCGAGATCCAGAGTGTCACCTTCCGTTACAGCAAGCCTTCTGTCAGCGAAGTCCTCACCTTCGAAAAAGTTTGCCATCATGTTGAACGCCTTCTGCGACGATACGATTGTAGTCTCAGGGAAAGCGTCCATAAACTTCTTTACGGATCCGGAGTGGTCAGGCTCCATGTGCTGGACTATGAAATAGTCAGGCGAGCCGGCTGCTTCCTTTACCTTGCCTATCCACTCATCGGCGAAATGCTCGTCGACGGAGTCCATGACAGCGGTCTTGCCGCTCTTGATCACATACGAATTGTAGGCCATGCCCTCAGGCACGATATAGTGGCCTTCAAACAGATCGACGTCATGATCATTGACACCGACATAAAGGATATCATTTGTGATTTTCATTATTGAATCGTCTCCTTTGTGATTTATTCAGCTTTCCACAGCGAGTGCAGGTTGCAGTAAGCGTATACCGCCACTACCTCATCGCCGTCGCAGATAATAGGAACTCCTGTCTTCTTTACGATAGCCACGATCTGTCCGCAATGCGCGCATCTGTAAAACTTCATTTCCATAGCTTTCCTCCCTGATTTCATCAGCAGCTTATCCACTTTGGATTTTAACACTGTAATGTGATTCGGGCAATTAAGCAGACTGTTTTTTATTGACTCAAAGCGCTTTATCGTGCTAAAGTGTTAGCATATAAGCAGTATGCAGGCCGGCCGGTTATTGAACGGAGGAAAAGCGATGAAGACACTACCTTTCAGATACGAAGTTATGGATGGCAAGGGCAATCCGATGTTTATAGATTTCAGGAGAGCGACGCCTGACGACCTTGATAAAGTACTCAGTCTCCAGAGCGCTATCATGGACGCGCTGCCTGACAAAGGCCTCTACGCGCCTTTCACAAAAGAAGAGTCACTTGGTCAGCTTGAGCATGATATCTGCATGATAGCCGAGTGCGGCGATGAGGTTGCCGGCTATTCCGTGATGATACCGAACGACCCTGACAATCCGGAAAACTACGGCAAGTACTTCAATTACGACAGGGATCAGCTTGCGCAGACCGTTTCCATGGATCTCACGATGGTAGCTCCTAAGTACAGAGGCCGCGGCATACAGCGCATCTTCAACAAGCTCCGCCTTGGCATGGCAGCGGAGATGGGCGCTCATGAGGCGCTTACTACCATTTCACCGGACAACCCATACAGCTACAGGAACTTCCTGGTGCTCAACTTTGATATAGTTGATGAGCGCGAGCTGTACGGCGGCAAGCGGCGCTATATCCTGCGCAAGAAATTCTGAGCAAATCAAAAGCGGGCCATACCCGCTTTTTTGTTGCCTTATTTGATCGCGGCCAGGAAGCAGACCTGCCCTTCCTTATTGAGAGCCCCTACTTCCATAAGGGCATTCTCCGAAGGCCGCTTCACGAATCTTATCGTTTCACCCTCGTAGCACTGCAGCAGGAACTGCATGTCGAGTTCGCGGATATCCATCTCCTCAAGTTCGGCGCAGCTGAAGCAGCCCAGCATCGCTCTCACGTAATTGACGTTGTTCATGTGGCCGCCCCTGTCGATGTCGATCGAACGTATCTTATACTCTCCAAGCGGCTCAGCGTTATCAAACTTTTTGCCTATACGCGCAAAAGGCTCATCGTCCGGTGGGGCTATGCTGAAATCCGAATCCGGATAGAAATCAGCCATGTGCGCGGGTTTGAAGTTTTCCCTTTTGAGCGCCGCCCATATGCTCCTCACATAAGCCAGCGTTTCCCCATCTTTGGTGATAGACCAGTCTCTCTCGCAGGTAACCCTGTCGGCCGGCTGTATCCACGTTACGGCATCAAGCATCTCCTCGACCAGCGGTCTTCTGGATATCCTTAGTCTTATTTTGGAGACGATCCAGAACAGCCCCTTCTCTTCAAGTTCCAGGGCGCCTATTCCTACAGAATCGGCGTGGATACCGGCCACGTCCTGAAACATATCAAGGACAGCCGGAATGCTCATGAGAGAATTCTCATCACACATGCTCGGCATCGTCATCATCTCTATTTCACGGCTACACTTTACCTTGCTCATGATTCCTTATGCGCCCTGCTGTCCATGAAGTACTTCACAGCTCCGGCCATGCCGGCATTATTGCCCAGCTCAGCCGCTTTTATCTCAAGCCCGTCCGCAAAGTCAGGCTGTACCAGATCAAGGATCTTCGCTCTGAGAGGTCTGACCAGCAGGTCCTCCTGCGCGGATACCCCGCCGCCGATTATCACTGCTTCCGGGTCGAATACGTGCACCAGACCCGTTATGCCTATCGCTATCTCATAGATCCATTCGTCCAGTATACCGAGCGCTATTTTATCTCCGGTTTCGGCCGCGCTGAATATCTCGCGTCCGTTGGTCCACGGAGCGCCGGCTGCAGTTGCCAGATTGACCAGCGCGCTCGTCGCGGCATGCTTTTCATAGTCTGCGCTGAGATCGCCTTTATATGCAGGCTTCTTCTCCGCGTGTGTCGGAAAGTGTCCTATCTCTCCTCCGAATCCGCGGGCGCCTTCTATCAGGTTTCCACCCGAGATAATGCCTCCGCCTACGCCCGTTCCCAGAACTACGCAAAGGACATCTCTCTTTCCCTTGGCCGCGCCTATCCATGCCTCAGCAAGGGCCACACAGTTGCCGTCATTGGCCATCGTTGCCTCTATGCCATATCTCTCCTTAAGGGGTCCTGTCACCTCTGTGTGAGGCCAGCCCGGAACATTTCCGCCGTTGTTGGCCACGCATCCATTGGCAGTATCGATGCACCCCGCGGCGGATACTCCTATCCCTTCGAGGTCAATGGCGTCAAGACCATGTGCCAGCAGAAACTCGTCCACACCCTTCGTCAGTGTCTCCATGACAGCCTCGCTGCCGCTCCTGTCTATAGGCACTTCGCGGCGCAGACTGACATTGCCGGCATCGTCAACGAGACCGAGCTTTATGAATGTGCCGCCTATATCTATCCCCAAATAGTTTTTGTTCATTTTTACCTATATTATCTCCAGCATCTCGATGGTAAAGTTGAGAGCCTTATCCACCATCTCATGGTTGCAGTCAAATGTGATGTTTTCATCATCCATAAACGTCACAAAGGCGTCGAATGGTCTGCCCAGCTCATCCTGAAGCATTACCTTATCCCCCACCTCGATGCCTTCAAGGCCCTGTATCGTTGCCTTCTGCACACTTATGACCATGTCAGGGTTATGCAGACCGTACGCGTCTTCCGGCTCCAGATGTACGTCGATGATATCTCCGGCTTTCATCTCCGCGCACGCGCGGTCAAAACCTTTTATCATCTGACCGACTCCACAGATAAAGTCGAGCGGTGTCCCACGGTCATACGAGGAATCGAACTGTGTGCCGTCATCGAAGGTGCCTTTGTAGTGCACTTTGACTCTCTTGCCTACATTCGTACCCTCAAACATGTAGAACTGCGAAAGATCCGGCATACCGCCGCCGCATCCGCCTGCGCAGCCCGCGCACATCTCAGGAGTGCAACCTTCTTCTCCATGGTCATGGTCATGGCCGTGGTCATGCCCATGCTCGTGGTCGTGGTGATCGCAGTTGACGCCGGTGTTGACCAGTTCGTCCCTGAGAAATGCTTCGACCGCGACATCCGCATCGCCGGATGCTCCCGCGCATACCTCTATGCCGGCTTCTGCCAGCGCGTCCTGTGCACCCTGTCCCATGCCGCCACAGATAAGAGCGTCTATGCCGCTGTCCTTCAGGAGCCATGCCAGAGCCTCGTGTCCGACTCCGTCAGAACCCATCACCTCAGCCGAGACTACCTTGCCGTCTTCGACTTCGTATACCTTGAAATTCTCCGTTCTTCCGAAATGCTGGAATACATTTCCGTCTTCATATGTTACAGCTATCTTCATTATTTACTCCTATTATCTTTTATTAGAAACCGAGATCATCATTTACCAGGATCACATAGATCCTGTCGTCATGCCTCGAATATCTTGTTACGAGAAACTGACAGCAGATCGTGTCAGGCGACTTACAGTCCATACACGAACCGGTCTTTGCGCACGGTGTGCTGAGTCCGAACCTTTGAGCGTTTATCGGTGCAGCTACGTCGCGCGCCCTCTTCATCGCCATGTCCACATCCTTGCAGACCTTGTTCATGCCGACTATGAAAAGCACTTTGCGCGGTCCGTGAGCGATCGCCGACACTCTGTTTGCGTTTCCGTCTATGTTGACCAGCACGCCGTCCTCCGTCATGGCATTGCAGCTCGAAAGGAAGAAGTCCACGTCATATGCCGCGAGAGCTGCCTTACGCTTGTCTTCGGCGGTATTCCTGTCGATGAACTCGTAATTGCCATTCTTTACAGCATCCACCAGTCTTATTTCAGCCGCGCTCACGCTGCCGCCCATCGTTACCGAGCTGCCTTCCGGAATGAGATCCAGCGCTATCTTAAGAGCTTCTTCTCTGTCCTTTGCATAGAAGCCTTTCATGTTTCTCGACTCAAGCCCCTTTATGACCTTGTGTGACAGCAGGCCATTCCTCTTTGTTATATTCTCATTCATTGCGTCCCTCTTTCTCATCTGAATATCGCTCTCAAAAAAGCCCTGGGTATTCTTTCTGCAGGGAGTAATTATATCATATCCCACACAGTCTGTAATCTGCTCTTCCATGTCCCTCAACAGAATCTGTCTAAAGTTCCAGACGCATATAAACCAATTCCTGATACCCGCTTATACGCGAATTGAATCCTCTGGGATTCCTGCCGAATTCTTCGAATCCCAGGCTTTGATATAAAGATATTGCAGCTTCATTCTCAGCAACCACGTTTAATTCCACCTGAGTATAACCGGCTTCTTTTGCGCACTGTATGCAGGCTTTTGTAAGGGCTTTTCCCAGTCCCAGTCCCCAGTATTCTTTTAATACACTGATACCGAATTCAGCCCTGTGTCTGAGTTTGTGTTTTCTCCCTACAGCTTCTATACCTGCAGTTCCTGCTACCTTCCCATCTATTATGGCGATTATCTCGATCTCATCGGGGCTGTTTGTTTTTGCCTGCAGAAACTGAGCCTCCTGCTCGGTATCAAAACTGTTTTCATCAGGATAAGACAGCAGATAGTCTGTCTCTGCATGGGCGGCATTAAAGACTTCATAAACAATACGGCCATCAGCCGCGTCACCGTTTCTGAGCAAAGCCTCTTTACCGTTTTTCAGTTCTATTTTTTGTTTATATTTCATCTCCGCCTCGTCAGTACTAATAAGTATCTTGTTTGTGTGAGTACTCAACTCTGCTGCGAGTCGTACTTCTTCATGATCTCCCTGAGCAGCGGCTCATCCACATCAAATGCGACATCTCCGATACGTGCTATCGGCATTACCGCAGGGGATGTTCCGCTTATAAACGCTGCATCATATTCAGCAATACTGTCTGCTGCCACGCTCTCTTCGTGCAAAACCGCGCCCATATCTCTGATAAGCTCTATGATCTTTGCTCTCGTGACTCCGAGAAGGACTTTGTCCGCAGGCGATGTGAACACCTCACCGTTCTTCATAAAGAAGACGTTGGAACGGCTTCCTTCTGTTATCAGACCTTCTCTGTTGACCAGCAGCACTTCGTATAGACCGTCTCTCTTTATAGCTGCGTCCGTCGCGTCGCGAAGCTCAGGATCCATTATCTTGATATTAGGATTTGTCCTCTCGCCCCTGAACAATCCGGTCTTTACGCCTGTCCTGTACATCTCCGCGTCAGGGTAGTGTGTCGGATTGAGATGCATGGACGCGTATCCGCTCACATCTACTTCCACCCTGATATTATGATCCCTGATCCCGCTCTCCTGTACGAGATCTGCGATGCTGTCCCGCAATTCATCTATAGTGAACGGAGTAAGCATTCCAATAGCCGCGAGCGATCTCCCGAGCCTCTCATAATGATCCACCAGGAATTTCGGTTCGCCGTCTGTGAGACGGATCACTTCGTATACTGAAGGCATGCTTAGTATACCTTTGGTCACTGCTGATCTGAATCCGTCCGTCATGATCCTGACGGCCTCTCTTATCTTTTTCAGAGGTATCTGGCTGTAATAAAAAGCAAGGTAAATCTGTCCGTCATGATCAAGCTGATCTATGTCTATGACCTTTATACCGGCATCCGCCGCTTTCCTGACCAGCCTTTCAGCCAGTTCCCTCCTGATCTCCTCGACTCTGGCGCTTCCCTGCATCCCCTCATGGAGCACCCTGTTGAATGTGTCAAGCCGGAGAGTCAGGTTGATGCCTGACTGGGTGTTCTCTGCGGTAAGAAAATTCCCGCTGCTGCCATACTCTCTGATAGCCGACAATGCTTCGCTGAGTTTGCGTGAATACAGTGTCTTCACCCTGCGGAGATTTGCCTGATAGCAGCCGTCATGCATGAAACGTGCCAGTGTAAGCTGTTCTGTCTTGGAGCATGTCTGATCATAATTCATCCTGATGCTGTTATATAAACCGACCATTACAGGCGGCAGCACCATATAGCTGATCCTGACAGCCGGGAACAACGTCGATGTGAATGATCCTATGTAAACGACCCTGCCGTCTCTGTCGAGACCCTGCAGCGCAGGCACCGGCATCCCCGTATATCTTAGCTCGCTGTTGTAGTCATCCTCAATAATGATACTGTCATTAGCCTTTGCCCAGTCAAGCAGCTGACGTCTTCGTCCGACAGGCATCAGCGCTCCGGTCGGAAACTGGTTCTGCGGACAGACATATACCGCTGTTCTGATATTCACAGGCAGCCTTTCGATCTTTATTCCGTTTTCCTTGACAGGGACGCAGCTCATGCTGAAACCCCAGTCGCGGAAAATGCTCCTTACCGGCATATATCCGGGGTCCTCCACTGATACATGCCCTATACCCATGAGCTTTAGTATCCTTGCAAGATGGCTGACCAATTGCTGGGTCCCGGCACTGATCACGACCTGCTCCTGAGTGCATACGACGCCTCTTGACTTATATATATACGCTGCGATCTCTTTCCTGAGTTCCGGCTCGCCCTGTCTGTCCGCTTCCGTCAGCAGAAGCTCCGGCGTTTCATTGAGAACGCCGGTCATGCACTTCTTCCATTTGACAAAATCAAAAGACTCCGGATCGCAGCTCAACGACTTTGAATGAGCTGATAGCCCGGCAGTCTCCCCGGCCGGCTTGGCATCCCCGCTGTATTTTCCCTCCTCTTTGTGCGTGTCCTTGCCCAAATCCCTGGAATCACCGGAACCTGAACCACCTGTGCTTGGATCCGTGCTTCCGACGGCCCCCTGCACCGCGTAGAACCCCGACTGCGGTCTGCTGACAACATAGCCTTCGACCATGAGCTGATCATACGCGATCTTAACAGTCGTCACACTGACCCCGAGGATAGCTGCCATATTGCGAAGAGACGGGAGCCTCTCGCCGGGGCGGATCCTGCCCTCTGATATCTCATTTCTGAGATACTCATAAAGCTGTACATACAGACTTTTGGAAGAATTGTTATCGAATTCCAGTGAAATCATGTTAATTGCTACCCCAAGCACACGAATTGTGCTACACAAAATGCTAAAAAATGTATATTTTTCTGATTACAATTTGCAGTTATTATAATACTAATCAGAAAAAGGGGCAAATCAATCGTTTGCATTTAGGAAAGAGGGCAGAATATGAAAAATGGATCTCCTGACAGCAAGACTGCCGATCTTGTTTATACGGCACTTATGATATGCCTTGTCCTGCTCGGAACGGTTCTGTTCAGGATCCCCATCCCGATGACACAGGGCTATGTTCATCTGGGGGACACGATGATATTCCTGGGGGTCCTGATGCTGGGAAAGAGACACGGCGCTGCTGCCGCGGGACTCGGATCTGCGCTGGCGGATATTCTCGGAGGATACGCTTTCTGGGCGCCCTGGACACTTGTCATCAAGTCCTTGATGGCCCTTGTCACAGGCCTGATTCTGGAGAGATCCGCCCGAAGCCATAAACACAGCTATTCAAATGACCGGCTCGTTAAGTTAACAGCCATGACGGCCGGAGGGATACTAATGTGCGCAGGATATCTTGCCGCAGAGACCGTGATGTACGGAAGCTTTGCACCGGCCGTCATCGGTCTTCCATGGAATATCGGACAGATAATCGTAGGCATGGTGTTGTCCATGGCCATCTATTCGGCTATAGATGTTTCAAAAAGGAATAAATAAAAAACCGTCGGGATTCCAACGGTTTGAATGGTGGAGCGTAGGGGGATCGAATCGTGGCGCTCAGCCAGAAGCCTTGAAAAGAGAGGAGGTCGCACGCCATCTGCTTTTCATCTAATCACCCATCTAATCACTTTTGATCTTTGATTAGCACTCTTTCAAACCTATACTTTTATATTTACTGTTCAGATATACTGCGGAAAAACTCCAGGTCTGATGCAATGGCTTTCTCGGCAGATACGTCAAGCCAGTTTCTTCTGGATCTGTTTACGCTCTGTATGAACGACTTGCTGCCGAATACCTGCTCAAGTCGCAATGTAACATCGGTCATGTTGTTGACAGACAGGGTGTTATCTTCAAAGATGTGTTTTTCCATGCAATAAAGCAGCTTCTTTTTGTCTGCCCGCTCACTGAGATAACATATGTCGAATGCATCCCTGTATCTTGTTGATCTGGTTCCGAATCTCAGCAGGGATTTAAGCTTCTCTGTTATCATTTGGGCAGGGCTGTTTATGAGAAGGCTGACAGCATCTTCCTGAATGCCTATATCAAAAGAGTATTCATCCTGTTCGATGTCAAGATCTTTGTGAACACCTATATCCATCTTGAGAGATAGCGAGTTAGCATGCTCGTCAGTGATGGTGATGGTCACACGCTTTCCCTTATAATCCTGGTGATTGAGTTCGATTATCGGGCCGCCGATTCTTATGTCCAATCCCTCAAGACAATTCAGCTTTGAAATGAATGTTCTGATCGATTCGTCTGAAATGGAATATCGGATCAGATCGATGTCGATATCCTGCGTGGCGCGTCTGGCGTTGCCGGAAATGCTTCGCATGACAACTCCGCCTTTGATAGTAGCATTCTTTGCCATGCCGCTTTCATATATCGCTTTGAGAATGATGTCCTGACAGAGCTTAGCCTGAGCATTCGCTTCGTTGTATCCCTCAAGAATGATTCTTTCAGTCTCTTCTCTCAGATCCATCAAAGCACCTCCGTTTCAATGATCTTCATTATATTGTCCCCGTGTGCGAATAATGCCGCATATTCTTCGACTTTCCAGAAATCCAGATCATATATTATCCTCCGATAGTTCAGAAGGATCTCTTTATAATAGTCGCGGGGATATCTGGAGCGGAATCTCATAAGCTCGATCAGCATGCGCTCGCGAGAATAGATTTTGATTGTATCATCGTTATATGTCATTTGTATGATGCCGTGGTCAAAGACTTCGTTAGATACAAATGACTGAATCACTCTCTTGTCTCTGATCCGTGAGTCTGTCCGGCGGGTAGCAAGAAAATACATCTCAGGAATCACATCAGTAAGGTCATGATAATAATATGCGCTCTCATCTGTAAATACTGCATTAGGATATTTCAGTGATACAACGGCAAGATCAGAAGCATATTTCTCTGATGAGTAGATGCCTTTTTCTATTTTGTAAAGCTTCTGTTCTGCAAGGGCTTTCTTCAGTTGGTAGTCACCGCCATATTCATGTAAACAGTCATTATAGGTATATAGCATTTGCGTTCTCCTGATTTGTATTTGAGTAAACGTACACACAGCACCCATAAAATGTGTACATTTACTTAAATAATAGTTTTTGCCACTGGAGATGTCAATAACAAAAATAAAGTAAACATACACAGAATTATATGTTTGTGTGTATATTTACTTTAATAGCAGGGTATTGCTGTATACCTTTATGCTTTGAGGCGCTATCTTTTCTTACTTGCTATATTCTCTCGACAGATGCCTCATGATTCCTCCTGTTATATCTTTATGTTAATGCAGCGATTCCCATAGCCACAATCGAAAATGCAAATCCAATCATAAGCAGAATTGGCTCCGGAGCATTCAATCTGCTTGCGGCAAACATATTCGCAAGACTGAATGTAAAGTATTCAAGCAGCATAAATAATGCTCCATACAAAACACAGATTGCCCATTTCTTCCGCTTCCACTCCTCGTTCCGTCCAATCAGGAGCGATGTGATTATAGTAGATACAGGCATCACCACATACAATGCAAGCACGGAATATCCAATTCCATCATCATAAAGTGGCGTCACCCAGAAGATCAGGATGAGAATCGCCCATACGATCAAGTGTGCGAGAACGGGCATCATTTTCCTCATGATCCAATCACCTTTCCTTTCCATTTTTCAATCAATCTTTACCATCCATTTTCTGCTCCTAAATAGCCTCACGGATATCCCCCAGCGAACGATCTCCTCCAGCCCAATCACAAAGTACACCCAGGCTACGGGAAGTCCTATCCATCTTCCGGCGAGAAACCCTAACGGCACTCCAAGAGCCCAGGTTCCCAACATATCAATCCACATGATATACTTCGTCTTGCCTCCGCTCCTTATAATGCCCCCGCCGAGAATCATATTCTGTACCTTAAACGGCACAAGTACAGCAAAAGCAATCAGTAGCAGCCCGGCAGTATGCCGCACATAATCCTCCACATGATAGATACGGACATAATAGCCTTTCAACACAAGAAGAAGTAGTGACAATACTGCAGACCCGATAAACCCATACCACATAAGAGTCTTGGATTCCCGATATGCTTCTTCTTTTTGCTCTTCTCCCAGGCGCTTTCCAATCAGAATACCTGCTGCCTGCGCCAATCCGGAAAGTGCCCCGATAAGTAACGACTCCACAGGCGAGATCAAAGCGACGGCCGCTGCCTCTTTCGTGCCGATGTGACCATAAATGGAGGTGAAGACATTTTGCCCCACTCCCCAGAGAAACTCATTAACCACAACCGGAATGAGCATAAAAAGGTATTGCTTCCTCTCTGCCACGTTCATTTTGATAGACCAGGCAAAGCGATCCTTCCGGTTTCTAATAAGCCTGAACATAAACCACATAATCATCAGCATATTGATCCATCCACTGACGAGACTTGCCACGGCAGCGCCTTTGACACCCAGTTCAGGAAAGCCGAAGTTTCCAAAAATCAATGCATAATTCATCGATGTATTGATAACGGCGGACATGGTCGTCGCTATAAGCGGTGCTTTAGCGTGATCGCAGCAGCGTAACATAACGGACAGCGTTGAAGCAACCCCCATCGGTAGATAGGTTCCTGCGATGATCTTAAGATAGTCGGCAGCTGCAGAAACCGCATCTGGGTCCTCAGAATACAGGCGCATGATTTCACGCGGAAACAACAGACTTGCCAGCGTAAACAAAAAGCCTATTATACAGCTTAAGAGAAGATTGACGCAAAAGCTCCTGTCAGAAAGCTTCTCGTTCTTCTGCCCGATATACTGTGAAATCTGTATCCCTGCAATAGCTGTGACCGCGCCGATTACCACAGAATACAAAAAAGCAAATTTCCCAGCGATGCCGACAGCGGCGATGCAGGTGCTGCCAAGTTGTCCCACCATGACCTGATCGATCATGGAAAAGGACGATTGCAGCATGGACTGAAGAGCAACTGGGATAGCAATGCGTATTACGCTTTGGAAAAAGGTTTGCTGCTTCATTTCCGCTTTTCCTCATTTCCGTTATCCAGTTTCAAAACACCTCCGATCGCGCTACCGATCAAAGAGCCAAGGCTTGCGCCAAAGGCAAGCTCAAAATGCAACGCGGCAAACAAGGTTGTTCCAAGCATCATTCCGATGGCCATGCCTTCCAATAGGAGTGATTTTCTTTTCATTCGTTTTTCCTCCGTCAAAATCCCAGAAGCGCACGCCAGCCCGCTGTAAAGAAGGTATCTATCTCTTTTTGATATTGCTCCGCGCGTTCCTTGGTATAATCCTTTCGAATAAGCTCCGCATAAGAGCGGTATTGTTGCCGCATCATCGTAGAAATTGTTTCCGCGTCAATTTCCGGAATAGCCATGCCCTGCTCGCGAAGCCTTGGCAGCGTGCGCAACATCACCTTCGTCTCATAATCTGCCGCCCTGTCAATGATATTCTCATATGCCGTACCCTCCGCGCAAAACAGAAGGAGCTTCATATCATCAAAATGGGCATAGATACAATCCAACATTTGCTGATGCGTCTTTTCCTTATCCCAGACCTCTTCGCTTTTCCCTTCCGCAAACAAGGTATCCTTCTCGTTCTCCGCCATATGCAGAATCCCCTTGATCTCGGTGATCAGCGGATCTACCAATGCCGAAAATATCTCTTCCTTACTCTCAAAATGCTTATAGAGACCCGGAGCAGAGATTCCTACTTCGGAAGCGATCATCTGCATGGATGTCTCCCGAAACCCATGCGCCAAGAACACTGCTCTTGCGGCACTTTTGATTTTCTCAGGTGTGTTTCCTTTTTTTGCCGGCATATGAGACCTCCTGCCAATCGAAAGGTTAATGTCGTTAACCTTTTATTTGCTATAAAACGACATCCGAAAAAAGTCAATATAGAAATCTGAATTTTCACTCGATTATCACAAAGAAAAAAGGGGCTGCTCATTATTTGAGGTGTTGTGATGTGAATTTTCACATCGAAGTGTTCTACTTATATGACTCCAAAAGCCTGATTTTGTTACAAGCTTTTTCGAATTCATGCATATAAATATTAAATGTTCGGCAATGATTGCATAGCTCATTCAAGCAGTATGAAGAAAAAAGAGATAGAGTGCAGATATTTATTCCTTTAGCAATAGCTTTTCTGTTGTATGTTGGTCTGAGGCGCGGAGAAGTAACTGCGCTCAGATTTGATGATATAAGCGGTAAGCAAATCATACTGCATGACTCCTATAGTCACGATATGAAGCGTCTGAAAGGACGTCTTAAAGACGGTGAAGGTTGGAGAACCGTGAGTGTCGTCCCTGCCGCACTGGATATCATAGAAAAGGTCCGTGAGGAAAGAGAGCGGCTGGACATGCCGACAGATGGATTCATCTTCTGCGTGAACGAAGGATTTGAAAGCTTTTATTCCGGTTTAGGCAAGATGATCAATAACTATTGCGAGGAACTTGGAATACCGCAAAGAAGTCTTCATAAAACACGTAAGACTGTCGCATCAGTATTGCATGTAAATGGTGTTGATGATCTCATCATACAGAAGGAATTCGGTCACAAGGATCTGCGCACTACTCAGCAGTGTTACTGTTATGATCTCACAGCAGATGAGGAACGCTATGAAAAGATCGCACAATCACTGGCATAGCGTGCGATTCTGACCCATCTAATCACTATCTAATCACATCTAACCACCGCCAAAATAATAGACCCGTTGATTTTTCAACGGGTCTGGTGGTGGAGCGTAGGGGGATCGAACCCCTGGCCTCAAGATTGCGAACCTTGCGCTCTCCCAGCTGAGCTAACGCCCCGCAGCGAGCCTTATTATACTATGCCCGACTGCAATCTTCAACAGAATATTTCATATTGATGAGATCCGGAATCGTCTCTTCGAAGTTGACTCCGTACCAAGGCTTCTTTGGATCCTCCATGGTCACCTTGATTGTGTGGGCAGTGTAGTCCGCCGCTATCCTCATAGCATCCTTCCAGTCCTTGCCGTGCATGATCTCTCCAATGACTGTACTGGAGAAGAGGTCGCCCGTGCCGTGGAACATCGCTCCTACCTTTTCGTTCTGATAAACGTAGAAATCATCGTTCTTCTTATCGTATCCCATAACGCCTGTCTTGCCCTCGCTGAGCGAAACGCCTGTGAGCACGCTGATGCGCGCGCCGAGGTTCACGACCTTTGAAAGCAGACCCTTGATCCACTCCTCGTCATATTCCTCGCGGTACTCTGTATCTGTCATGAAGCATGCCTCAGTGATGTTAGGCACGATCATGTCAGCGCAGGAGCAAAGCTCAGTGTTCTTGCGGGCATAGTCCATGTCGAACGCCGGATAAAGCTTGCCGCCGTCTGCCATTACAGGATCGACGAAGATCAGCTTGTCATCGCCGCTGCCGAACTTTTTGAACAGGTCTTCCATCATATCGATCTGCTCGATGGTCCCGAGATAGCCTGTGTATATCGCATCGAACTCAACTCCCTCGTCTTCCCACTTTTCGCATATCGGCACGATCTGGTCGGCCAGGTCCTTTACAGTGAAGCTCTTGAAGAGCGTGTGGTTTGAAAGGACGGCAGTCGGAAGTATCACGCACTCAACGCCCAGAGCCGATATGACCGGCAGAGCGATGGTGATGGAGCATTTGCCGAGGCAGGAAATATCCTGAACTGTGAGTATCCTTTTCATTTTTTCCTCCCCTTTGTCTATTGGTCCTTTGTTTCTCTGGCCCTTTAGAAAACGGACTCAGATATTATAGCACACTTTGGGAAAAGTGCTATCTTTTCGATGAAATTGTGTTAAGGTCTGTGACGGGTTTATTCCGCATAATGTACTATGTATTTGTATGGATATGTCCTGAAAGACTATCGGGAGGTTATTAAAAATATGAAAAACGAAAAACGCAAAAGAATTCTGGTGATGCTCCTCTGCTTCACCATGATAGGAACTACAGTGCTCGCGGGCTGCAGCAAACCCGATCCGGAAGAACCTGAGCCGCTGCCGAGCAACTCGCTGACCGGCTTTACGACGGAGGAAGGCTATGACGAAGCTGCCAACAGCAGACGTGTCGCCGCGTTCGTCGTAGAGAACGCTCCTGACGCCAGACCTCAGTGGGGCATGGACGACGCTGAGTATTCCCCTGACATCATTCTGCAGGGCGAGGTCGAAGGCGGCATCACAAGAACGCTCTGGTTCTACCGTGACTACGAGAAGCTGCCTGAGATCATCGGACCTACAAGAAGCGCCCGTCCTCCGTTCATAAAGTTCTCCGAGCTCTTTGACTCCATCTTCATCCACTGGGGCATGAGCCATTCAAAGGGCGACTATGTCGGTGCCAGCACTGTCTTCAAGAAGGATAAAGTAGACCACATCAACCAGATGACTCTTGATGACAAGGAAGGCATGTACGGAAGAGACACTACCAGATACGTGAATGTCGAACACCGCGGCATCATCTACGGAGCCAAAGTATCTGCTACCATCAAAAACGAAGGTTTCAGAACCACTCCGGAAGAGTATACAAAACTGAACTTCAATAAGATCGAAGAACCTGCAAGCGAAACAGCAGCCACTCAGGTCGGCGTCACTTATTCGAGCAAAGCCTTTGAGGGTACGTACTGGACATATAATGAATCGGACGGTCTGTATCACTGCAGTGATTTCGATAATGACCTTACAAGAGAGAACCTGCTGGTACTCTTCGATGACACAGAGTACATCACCAAGGAAGGCTACCAGGGTCCGGGAAGCGCCGGAAGCGTCACCTACTGCGACTACAAGCTCGCGGGCGGCAAGGGCAAGTACTTCAGCAAGGGAACAGTCAAGGACATCGAATGGGCAGTCGTTGACGGTCAGCTTGAACTGAAAGACCCTTCGATCGACGCGGCTACAGCAAAGGCATCCAACGACGAGAACCTTGCGAACGCCATAGAGACCCTCAAGGCAGATGAAGAAGCTGAATGGCCTGTATATAACAAGTACGCTATCGTTTCGCCTGATGAGGAAGAAGCAGAAGGAATGGAGGAAGAAGAGCTTCTCGCCAACTCCTATGTACTGCTCAATATGAACAAGGGCAAGACATGGATCGGCTGGATCTCCAACAACAACGGCGGCTCGGTATCTTCAAAGTGATCCGCAGTCGTAAATATCTGCAATACAAAACCCGCCGGAGATCGCTCTGGCGGGTCTTTTGTTGCTTATCAGCGGATTCTGTACGCTGTTACTCTATACCGCTTAAGTCGAAGGCATTGAGCCATTCATCCGCCTTGCGGCACATCTTTCTGATGGTCCCCTCTTCGAACGGGCTCTCGAGCCCCGCGTCTTCAAGTAGCTTTGTGAACACTTTCGATCCGCCCATCCTTGTATATGCCATGTAGTGTTCCCAGGCATCGTCATAGTCGTTCTGTATCATTGCCCAAAATCCGAGAGCGACCGTCTGTGCCAGGCAGTAGTCGATGTAGTAGAACGGCATGCCATAGATATGATGCTGTCTCTGCCAGCCCTCGCCGTCCGCGTAGAACGGGATGTCTCCGTCGAGTCTCAGCCAAGGCATATATATGCCGAGGAGCCTCTTCCACTCTGCATGGCGCTCAGCTGGCGTCATCTCAGGATGATCGTATACGCTGTGCTGGAAGTGATCCACCATGGTGCCGTACGGTATGAACATGAACGAACTCGCGAGGTGGCTGTAACGGGACTTGTCCGCGTCTTTTCCGAAGAAGTCCTCTGTGCTCTTCCAGGCGAAGAACTCCATGCTCATCGAGTGCACTTCGCAGCCTTCCATGCTCGGCCATACGGTGTCTACAGGAACGCGCGACCTGTTCATCCAGTCCGCGAAAGCGTGTCCGGCTTCATGGGTCACGGTCTCGACATCGCCCTGAGTGCCGTTGAAATTGGCAAAGATGAACGGCACCTCATAGTCATGGATGCTGGTGCAGTAGCCGCCTCC
This sequence comes from Mogibacterium sp., assembly GCA_024403035.1. Classification (GTDB taxonomy): domain Bacteria; phylum Bacillota; class Clostridia; order Peptostreptococcales; family Anaerovoracaceae; genus Crickella. The sequence goes on along the minus strand of JAKSSP010000007.1, from coordinate 39,259 downwards.
CTCCTTGCCCTCTGTCGAGAGCAGGTCCATGAGCTCGCCTTCCCTCATTACCTTGAAAAACTCGCTCGTCTCCGGAGAAAGAGCGTCATAGAATCTGCTAGCCGCGTCGACGATATAATCCGCGTCGCCTGCTGGTCTCGGATTGCCGGAGCGGAACATCAGTGCATTGTCGGCGAAGCTGAGAGGATACTGCATCCCCAGTCTCTCCGCCTGCTTTCTTCTTATGCCGTCTGCCACCGGCACGATATATTTGATGACTGCCTCGTGGAACTTCTCGATGTCGTTCCTGTCATAGCAGTTGCGTGTCATCCTGTAATAGCCAAGCTCAACGGCGTCCCTGAGCCCCAGCTTCTGACTCATCTCATGGCGTATCGCTACGAGCCTGTCGTATATCCCGTCCAGCTTGTCCTGATGGTCCTTGTACCAGCCGCCCTCTGCCTTCCAGGCAGCGAGCCTGATCTCATCGTCCGCGTCGTTCTTGAACGGCGCGATCTGAGCGATGGTGTATACCTTGCCGCGGAACGGTATCTGAGCGCTCGCGAGCAATTTCTCATATTCCATGACAAGGTCGTTCTCTTCCTGAAGGAGCGGGATTATCGATACGTCAAAGCACTTGAGTTCGATCTCCGCGTTGAGGAACACGACCTCACCGAATTCATCTTCGAGTTCGCCGCGGAACTTCGATCCGCACAGGGTCCTTGTCCACTGATCAAAGTATTCCTGAAGTTCCGGGGTCGCCCTGTTCCAGAACTTGACCTCTTCATCATAAAACCCGTCTCTTGTATCTATGGAATGACGTATTTGAGCCACTGTTGAAACCGACATGATGTGGCGCGACAGAGCGTCCTCGCGCACGAACGCGTCCCTCGCCTCTTCATATGTTGCTGCCTCTTTGAATTCCTTCGTGAGCCGGCTCAGTTCATTCTTTACTTCTTCTGTATCCGGTCTCGAATACGGGATCTCGCTGAACTTTATCATTATCTCTTCTCCGTTTCATTTTTTATTTTCCGCACAAGGCTATTGTACCATAACTGACAGTCTCCTGCGTTTTTTTGCAAAGCAAACGGCCGGGCATGGCCCGGCCGCGTTCTGCTTTTTTCCTATTGCACCGTGTGCCTTATTGCTTAATCAGATCAGATCTGATTAAGCAGCAGGCTGAGCGTACTGGAAGAAGTAGTATCCCATCGGTGTGTATCCGATGTTCTTCATTGTCTTGTTGCAGTACATGTTGGTGTAGTAGTAGATCGGGCATACAGGGAATCCGTCTTCGCCGAACAGAGTTTCCTCTGCAGTGTAGAGAGCCTTGTCGCGATCAGGGCCGGCTGCTGTAGCCTTAGCTGTCTTGATGGCTTCGTCGAATGCAGGATTGCTGAAGAGGCCGTAGTTGTAGGAGTTTCCTGTTACCATCAGCTCGAGGTAAGTGATAGGGTCGTTGTAGTCAGCGATCCAACCGAGACGCGCAACGCCGAACTTATGCTCGCCGAGTCCGTTGGTGTATGTGTTCCACTCCTGGTTAGCCAGCGTGATCTTCAGACCGAGCACGTTGCTCCAGTCCTGTCCGCAGGCTTCCGCGATAGCCTTGTGAGTATCATCAGTGTTGAAGTTGTAGACGATCGTGGTGTTGGTATCCCATGCGCCTTCATCAACTGCTTCCTGATAGAGCTTCTTGGCAAGGTCGCACTTTCCTTCATAGGTCGTGAGGTCAGCATCCGGATATTTCTCTGAGAGCCATGCGTACATAGCGCCGAGATCGGATGAACCGAACGCGAAGTCCGCGCCTGTGGAGTCAAGTATGCCGGAAGCTACGAATCCTGTAGCAGGAGTCTGTCCGCCCTGAGCTACGTTGGTAACGATGTTGTCTCTGTCAACGCTGAGGACCATGGCTGCTCTGACTCTCCAGTCAGTGATCTGATCGCAGTTGAGGTACAGATAGTATGTTCCTACATACGGATCGATGAAGCAGTCGCCGGAATCCTGGAGCGAACCGATCATGTCAGTCGGGAACGACTCAACGAATGCCCACTCGCCGGACTGGTAAGCCGAAAGGATAGCTGTCTCGTCAGCGGACAGATACCAGTCGATCTCGCTTGGTCCGAGGTTTGCGGCATCATAGTACTGGTCGTTCGGAACCATCTTGATGACGGAGTCATGTGTCCACTCGGAGAGCTTGTAAGGTCCGTTGCAGACCATCTTCTCAGGTGTTGCCCAGTCGTCGCCGGCCGATACAACGTCTTCTCTCAGCGGCATGAGCGAAGCAAATGCGCACATCTCGATGAAGTACGGAGTATCCTGGCAAAGTGTGATCTCGAGTGTCGAATCGTCAACAGCCTTGATTCCCAGTTCGCTAGGGTCCTTCTCTCCTGCCTGGATCTCAGCAGCATTTACAACAACGCCGTCGAGGAAGTATCCGTAGTCAGAAGCTGTGTTAGGGTCAACCAGTCTCTGCCACGAATATACCCAGTCAGCAGCCTTTACAGGCTCGCCGTCAGACCACTTGGCGTCAGATCTGATCTTGAACGTATAAACGAGTCCGTCGTCAGATACTTCGTAGCTCTCGGCCTGACCCAGGTCTACCTTTGTCATCATCACGTTTCCGCTTTCGTCAGCCTTCTCATCTGTCGGAACGTACTTCATGAGGTTCTCAAACATATGGTTTACATATGTGGAACCGTCAACGGAGCTGATGAGACTCGGGTCGATGGTCTCAGGTTCAGAAGCGATACATGCTGTAGCAACGAAATCGCCGCCGTCACTGCTTCCACCGCCTCCGCATGCCGTGAATGCAAACACCATGGCAGCGCAGAGGATCAGAGTGAGAAATTTCTTCATAAATTTTCCTCCTTCAATAACTTATACAGTACTGTATTTTATTAAAGTAACCGATGTTACATTAATAACTTGTCTGACCTACTTCTCGAGCAGGTGGCATGCCGCGTAATGTCCGCCGCCGTAATCCCTGAACACAGGGTTTTCCTCCTTACAGCGTTCCGTGGCATACGGGCACCTCGTGTGGAACTTGCATCCTGATGGCGGGTCGATCGGGCTCGGGATGTCTCCCTCGAGGATCAGCCTCTCCCTTGAACGCGTGACCACCGGGTCAGGGATAGGCACCGCGCTCATCAATGTCTTAGTATACGGATGAATAGGGTTCCTGTAAAGTTCATATGATTCGGCAAGCTCAACAAGATTGCCGAGATACATAACGCCGATACGGTTCGATATGTGTCTTACGACCGAAATATCGTGCGCGATGAACAGGTATGTCAGTCCCAGCTGTTCCTGAAGATCCTCGAGCATGTTGACTACCTGCGACTGGATCGATACGTCGAGAGCCGAGATAGGCTCGTCGCATACGATGAACTCAGGCTCTACTGCCAGGGCTCGCGCGATGCCGATACGCTGCTGCTGTCCGCCGGAGAACTCGTGAGGGAAACGGTTGGAGTGCTCGGTGTTGAGTCCTACCTCATCAAGGAGCTTTTTGATCCTCGCCTCTCTCTCGCCTTTTCCGGTGCAGAGCTTATGTATGTCCAGCGCCTCGCCTACGATCTCTCCGACCGTCATGCGCGGGTCGAGCGACGCCGACGGATCCTGGAATATGATCTGCATCTTGCGTCTGTAAGGGAGCATCTTCTCGGCGATGTTCTGCTCTGAGTCGAATATAGGCTTGCCGTCGTAGATGATGGTGCCCGATGTCGGCTCGTAGAGCCTTATGATGGTACGTCCGAGAGTCGTCTTTCCGCAGCCGGACTCGCCTACGAGTCCGAGGGTCTCTCCCTTGAAGATGTCGAGCGTGACTCCGTCAACAGCCTTTACGGTCTGATGCTTGTTGAATCCGCCTTTCTTTATTCTGAAATGCTTCTTTAAATCCTTTATTTCCAGGAGTTTGGTCTGTTCTGCCATTATTCCGTCACCTCCTGTTTTTTGCCCTTGCCCATGTAGTGCAGCCAGCATGCCGATATATGCCCGTTCCCGAGATCCGCGTAAGGCGGTTCCTTGGTGAGGCAGATCTTCATGCAGTGCTTGCATCTCGGACCGAAGTGGCATCCTTCAGGCGGATTCAGCAGGTCGACCGGAGTACCCTCGATTGGGATCAGTCTCTCATGCGCGTCCGCGTCGAGTCTCGGCATCGATTCGAGCAGGCCCATCGTATACGGGTGGGCAGGTCTGTAGAAGATGTCCTCGTCAGTGCCCTGTTCAACGATCTTGCCCGCGTACATAACGGATACCCTGTCGCACATCTCCGCTACAACGCCTAGGTTGTGGGTGATGAAGATGATGGCGGTGCCGATCTTCTTCTGGATGTCCTTCATCAGGTCAAGTATCTGCGCCTGGATGGTGACGTCGAGAGCCGTCGTCGGCTCGTCGGCGATCAGCAGCTTAGGGTCGCAGATGAGCGCCATCGCGATCATCGCGCGCTGACGCATTCCGCCGGAGAACTCGTGCGGATACTGGTCCACGCGCTTCTCCGCGTTGTTTATGCCTACGAGCTCGAGCATCTCGATTGCGCGGGCTCTGGCCTTTTCTTTCGGATAATCCTTGTCGTGGCAGGTAAGGGCCTCCATCAGCTGGTTTCCGATCGTATAGACCGGATTCAGGCATGTCATAGGGTTCTGGAAGATCATGCTTGCCTTGTTGCCCCTGAAATCCCTCATCTGCTCTTCATCATAAGCCAGCAGGTCTTCGCCGTCGAACGTGATCGATCCGCCGACGATCTTTCCCGGGCTCTGGAGAAGGCCCATGATCGAATAAGCCTCTACCGACTTGCCCGATCCGGACTCGCCTACGATGCCCATTACTTCATGTTCCTTGAGGGTATACGAGATGCCGTCAACGGCTTTGACCTCGCCCGCAGGAGTGAAGAATGATACCTTGAGGTCCTTTACTTCAAGTAATGTTTTTCTATCTTCTGACATCGTTCCACCTCCCTACTTCTTCAGACGCGGGTCGAGAGCGTCTCTCAGTCCGTCGCCGACCAGGTTCAGGGTAAGAACTATTGTTGTTAGTATGAAGCCCGGGAACAGCAGCCTGTACGGAAATATGGTGATCGTTCCGAGCGCGTCGGAGCAGAGCGATCCGAGCGATGCCATCGGCGCCGAAACACCCAGTCCGAGGAAGGACAGGAATGATTCGAGGAAGATGGCCGACGGGATCTGCAGGCAGGTCGTGATGACGAGCTGGCCTACGCAGTTAGGCAGCAGATGCCTCCTGATGATCCTGCCGTTTGAAGCTCCGAGAGCCGTAGCCGCTGTAACGTATTCCTGCTTCTTCAGCATCAGCACCTGTCCTCTTACGATACGGGCCATGGTGACCCAGTAAAGAAGAGCGAATGTGATGAAGATGCTCACGATGCCGGCTCCCAGTGTGGAGAGCGCGTTGGCGAACCATGAATTCGAAGAGTCGAACCACTTCTGCAGAGGGTCCTTCAGCACTACCTGAAGCAGCAGTACCAGCAGGATCTCAGGCACGGAGTAAATGAGCTCGACTATTCTCATCATGACGAAGTCGACCGCTCCTCCGCAGAGACCGGAAATGGCTCCGTAGATGGATCCGATGACCAGTACGATGAGGGCGGCAACTATGCCGATGATGATCGAGACCCTGGCTCCGTACATCGTCCTCGCCAGCAGGTCGCGTCCCTGCGAGTCGGTTCCGACCATGTGAGGGAACACCTTTGAGGTCACTTCGATCTCCTTAGCGCCTTCCGCGGCCTCGCCCGTGAACTCGAGCGGAGTGGATCTCTTGATCTCGCCGTTCTGGATGTGTACCTCTCTTACTATGGAAAGTTCTCCGTCCTTCAGGCAGATCACGGAATCCGACAGTTTCTGCTCAAGGGTGAAGCAGTAAGTATTGCCCTTATATTTGAAGTAGTATGTCCCCGCGTCGAGGGCCGTCGCGGACCCCGGCAGGAGAGCAGTAGCGTACATGCAGTCCACCTGGCCCTCTATGCTCTTCACAAGAGCCTCCTTGTCGGAGTATTCGAAAGGACCGAGTTTCTGCGAGCTTCTGTACTGATTAGCGTAGTCGTATGGAATAAGAGCAGGTCCCAGGAACGCGAAGAGCAGCACGATGATGAAGATGCCGAGCGCTACCATGGAAACGGTATTGTTCTTGAATCTCCTCGCCGCGTCTCTCCAGTAGGAAACGCTCTTTCTGACCTCAACCATGTTCTCCTTCTCTGTCTCCGTCGCCGGAGCAAAGTCGGAGCCGCTGAGGCCGTAGTCAGCCCAGACCCTATCGGGATCGACCTGGAACGGGCTGAATTTCTTGAATGCCTGTTTCATGCCTTCCCTCCTATTCGTCTGTTGAGCTGAGCGTGATCCTCGGGTCGATCACCTTGTATACGATATCCACTACCAGGTTCATTACAATGACCAGTATGGATACTACGAAGGTGGTCGCCATGATCACGGTGTAGTCACGGTTGATGACGCTCTCTACAAAGTACTTGCCGAGTCCCGGGATCGAGAACGTAGTCTCTACCACGAACGAACCGGTGATGATGAAAGCGATCAGCGGTCCGAGGAAAGTGACTACAGGGATCAGCGAGTTTCTGAGCGCGTGTTTGAGCACGATCCACTTGTTCTTTACACCCTTTGCCTTGGCGGTGCGGATGTAGTCCTGGTTGATCGCGTCGAGCATCGAAGTCCTTGTCAGCTTGGCGATATAGCAGACGTCATAGAACGAGAGCGATATTACCGGCATGATATAGGCCTTCCAGTTTGTAAGACTGCCCGAAAGTACCGGGAGCAGCTGGGCTTTTACACCCAGATAAATAAGCAGTGTCGCAGCCAGCACGAAGGTCGGTATGGCGACGCCTACTGTCGTCAGCACCCTCAGCAGTCCGTCTATCCATGTCCCTCGTTTATACGCCGCGAGACACCCGAGCGGTATGCCCAGGATCACTGCGACAAGTACGGCCAGCAAGCCCAGCCTCATGGATAATCCGAATTTTCCCTGCTTGAACAGGATGTCCTTGACAGGTGTTCCTTCCTGCATCTTGAGTGAAACACCGAGGTCTCCCTTGCAATAGTTCACCAGATAGTTTTTCAGCTGAACTATGAGCGGTTTGTCGAGACCGTATTTCTGGTTCGCCAGTTCTATCTGCTGAGGAGTCGATTTCTCAGTCAGGAACGGGCTTCCCGGAATGGTGTTCATCAGGAAGAAAGTAATCGTCATGATAAGGAGCAGAGTCGCTATCGCCGCCCCCAGTCGCTTAGCAATGTAGATAAGCAAATCATCACATCCTTTCCTGTGATTTAATGCGTGCCGCACGAAACACGACACTAGAATATTTTATCACATATCCATCACAATAGACGAAATATCATATAGTAAACAAAATTATAATGAAATCGTGTATTATTTAACAAAAATCTGTCTTGTCCGCAGGCCGCTTCACGGTCTCTCCGTGATCGCCTCATAAAACAGCTTCGCTATCTGTCTGTGCCCTTCTTCCGTCAGGTGCTCGCAGTCAGGCGCGACTTCTATTCCGGCCGTGGCGTCGGCAAACCTCACACTGTGTTTCTCCGCGATCTCCCTGTACAGCGGGCCGATGTCGACCGACTTCTGAACAGATTCCGGCGTGATCTCGAACGCGAACGGCGACTTTTCGATATCTCCCTGTATCGCCGCAGGCGCCGCGACTATGATCTCCGGCACGTAGCCCTGCAGTCCCGGCGTCTCCTTTTCCGCTATCTTCACGAGGGTCTCCATGCCGCCCGCGATGTCTTCTGCGGAAAGACCGAGCGTCGCGTTGCAGTCGTTTGTGCCAAGCATGATGATAATGTGATCGACCGGCTTGTGCGTCCCGAGACACGCGGTAAAACTGCTGACGCCGTTCTTCCATGCCGCCCCGGTCTGTCGTAGGCAGTCGTCCTGCCGTTCAGGCCTTCCGGGATCACTTCATATCTGCTGCCCAGCATCTCTCCCAGGATGGTCGTCCAGCGCTTTTCATACGGATACCTTCCGCCTGTATTTGGATCGTAGCCGTAGGTGTTGGAGTCGCCGTAGCATAGCACGGATATCTTATCGTGGGACGCGTCCTTGGTGAGGGCCTTGTCGAGATCGGCCATGAGGTGGCCGTAATCCTCAAATACTATGCCCTTCATGCCAAACTTCTTTGCCATGGCTATGTTCGGAGGATTGTCGTCTATGAACAGGCACTCCTCCGGAACGAGTCCGTATCTGTCGAAAAGGACTTTGTAGATGCCCGGGTCCGGCTTTATCATATGCACGTCGCACGACCATACGCCGCCGTCCATGTGCTCCGTGAACGCGAAAGCTTCATGGTTGGAGTTGATGACATGCTCGGACATGTTGGAGAGGAAGTATACGCTGTATCCTTTCTCCTTCAAGAGGTCTATCATAGGGATCGGCCAGGTTTTCTTCTTGACGCACTCGCCTACGCGGTCATATGCCTCCGTGATCTCGTCCCTGAGATCGGGCGTCTCGCTGATGAACAGCTCGAGTATCTCCTCTTCGCTCAGGATGGCCTTGTCGAGTTCCTCCCAGTGGCCTGTGCCGTAGACAGCGTATGCTATCCTGTCGGCTGTCTCCTCATCGAACATCGACCGCAGCCATTCAAAAGGCTCAAAGCCTATAAGCACCATGCCTATGTCAAATACTATGTTTCTTATCATTACCAGTCTCCGTGTCTATATGCGTCCTGTACTTTCAGCCAGTTCTCTCAGCCATGCCGCACGCGCTTTCGCGTCCGGATATACCTCTTCTATCGAACCGCCTTCGACCTTCCAGTCCCAGTTGCCTTCAACAGTGCCCGGCACGTTCATCCGCGCCTCGTTTCCAAGCAGGAACACATCCTGAAGCTGTATCATGGCAAGAGCGGCCTTGCTCTCGTAGATCTTTGTGATCATGCTGAGCGCTTCGGTCTCACATTCCGTTCTGAGAAGATCTTCATCCGCAGGCTCTGTTTTCTCATGATTTCCGGATTCTTCGGAATCCGCAGCCTTTGTCTTCAGGAGCCAGCCAATGAGTGTCTCATTGTCATGGGTGCCCGTGTAGAATGCGCGGTTCTCAGCCTTCTGAGGCGACTCTTCGCTCATTTTCAGCATATAATCCGACGAGAACTGCCATATATCCATGCCCGGAAGTCCCGTCAGCTTCAGAAGGTTCTTGACCCCCGCGTCAAGGAATCCCAGATCTTCCATCAGCAGCTTGAGGCCAAAGCCCTCAGTTTTCAGCATGTCCCTCATAGCAGCGATGAACGCCAGTCCCGCGCTGTGCTGCCAGAAGCCGTCCTTTGGCTTGCCGTCATCCGGTATGGCAAAGTATTCTGACAGACCTCTGAAATGGTCAAATCTGAGGATATCAAATCTCTCAGTGCACTGCCTTATGCGGCCTAGCCACCATTTATAGCCGTCAGCCTTCAGCTCGTCCCAGTCATAGAGCGGATTGCCCCAATCCTGACCGTCCTTGCTGAACATATCAGGCGGAACTCCGGCATGTACTTTCTTTCTGCCATCCTCGCCTATCCTGAAGACGCTCTTGTTCGCCCACACATCTGCCGAATCCAGCGCCATGTACATAGGGAGGTCTCCCATCAGACGAACGCCCTTTGAATTCGCATAGGCCTTGAGCTCGTTCCACTGAGAGTCGAACCAATACTGTTCCTCAGCGAGTTCCCGGGCTTTCTTCTTTTGATCCGGTGTCAGCGCAACAAGATATTCTGCGGCCTTCACTTTTTTGTATTCATCAGGCCACTCATACCAGTGCTTGCCATCATTGATATCCTTCAGCAGCTCAAAGGCTATATAGTCATACAACCAGTAATTGTTCTTTTCAACGAATGCCGCAAAGCCATCATCAGATGGCAGCTCATCCCTGTCTATGAACTCTGGCTCTCCCGCAAATGCTGCATAGCTGCTGTACGGCGAGCTGCCGAGTCCCGCAGGATTCAGCGGCAGCACCTGCCAAATGCTGAAACCCGCTGAAACTATGTAATCGACAAAGTCTCTCGCGCCTTTTCCCAGCTTTCTGCCCGGCAGTGAGCTTATATGGCAAATGACTCCCGCGCTTCTGTCTAAGCCCTCCGTTCCCGGTTTTTCCGTCCTCAGGCTTATGAGCATGGAAGACAGCTCTTCCATCTTTATCTTTCCGATGTTGCCGTTTTCATCAAGAGAAATCTCTTCCCCCGTCATGAGTTCGAGCGCATATCCGCACTTCAGCTCATCGATGCCGCTGAGATCCACCTCGGCAGGATTATAGCTTCTGTTGGCAATCACCAGAATAGTCTCCTCCGTGCCCGCGACATCCTTTCCGCTTCTGGTAAACGCGAATATGTCTTCACTCAGTCCGTGTTTTCCGGAAAGATGTTTATAGTCGCCGTTCTTGAGAGCCGGGTGCTCATCGTATATGAGACCGAGCATCCTGTAATGGTATCCCAGATCAAGATTCTCATGACCCCATGGATAGCAGCTTCGGTTCAAAGGATCTCTTTCCCCCATCAGGCCGACTTCGTCACCGTAATAGACGCAAGGCACGCCCGGCAGACAGTACTGAAGCGTTGAAAGCAGCCTGACCTTGCGTGTCGCGGACCTGTAATCCTGTTCGCCCGCCATAAGGGTCATGATGCGTTCCCTGTCGTGACTGCCTATAAGGGCAAGCGCTCCGTACAGGTTCTCAGGCGGGTAGTTCTCTGCCAGACTCATCAGTTTGTCAGAAGCCTTGCCCGCACTTATGGTGTAATTGATGTAATCGAGAAGTATGTCTCTCAGTGGATAGTGCATGGTTCCGTCAAGTTCATCGCCCATGAAGTACCTGCGTCTTTCACCGTAGCTTATCTTGTTGCTGGCATCTTCCCAGACCTCACCTATGAGAAGGCATTCAGGGTCTGTCGCTTTGATCCTTGCACGCGTCTCCGCGATGAATGAGTCAGGCAGTTCATCTGCCACATCCAGTCTCCATCCCGAAGCTCCCATCTTCAGCCAGTGAGCGACGGCGCCATCCTCTCCCAGTATGAACTTTCTGAAACTCTCGTTTTCTTCGATCACTTCAGGAAGATCTTCGACTCCCCACCACGACCTGTAACCGTAGCTTTCGTTCGTGTCAAACTTGTACCAGCTGCGGTATGGCGAGTCCTCATTTCCGTACGCTCCTTTGCCATCCGCACCCGGGTAATTGCCGTATCTGTCAAAGTAGATGCTGTCTGATCCCGTATGGCTGAACACTCCGTCAAGGATGATGCGGATGCCTCTTTTGCGTGCGGCTTCTGCAAGGCTCACGAAATCCTCATCAGTGCCGAGCGCAGGATCGATATGCATGTAGTCAGCGGTGTCGTAGCGGTGGGTTGAAGTCGCCTCGAATACCGGGTTGAGATATATGCCCGTTACGCCAAGCGATCTGAGGTAATCGAGTTTCTCCTCGATCCCCTTCAGGCTGCCGCCGTATACAGGCCACTCCGCGATGCTGTTACCCTGGCCGCGCACATAGTAGGCCGGCTTTGTCCAGTCCTCCTCTATGACGCGCTTTGTGTCCGTACGTCTGTCGTTGACTTTTATGATGGCTTCTTCGCATCTTTCGCGCCAGTCTTTATCGCGGGCGAATCTGTCCGGGAATATCTGGTAGATGATGCCGTTCTTGTACCACTCCGGCACTGCCGCCCTTTTGAATACGGTTATTTGATAGCGGTGCGGATCATCCCCGCAGGCGGTTCCTTCGCCGCCCAGATCTTCCGTATTATTTCCGTAATAAAAGACATGCCTGCCGTATTCGCTTTCGGTTTCTATCTCAAAAGCGTACCAGAGAAGGCATCCCTTATCCGGTGCGGCGACCTCGGCAGAGAACCTGCCTTCGCCGTTGTCTTTCATTTCGATGAACTGCGGATTAGGATCCTCACCGCGCCAAAGCATCAGCTGGACGCTCTCTGGCTGTTCATCTTCTATGTAAAGTGAAAGAGAGACTTTCGTCCCTGCTTCCACTGCCCCGAAGGGCTCTCTGTATTGTTTTAGTCTTGAATTGTGTATGATTTTCATGTTTTCCTACAGCAGACTCGCGTAGAGTTCGCGGTATTTCGCGGCCGATTCCTCCCATCCGTAATGCATTCCAATGGCATTTTTCTGCAGCTCTTTCCACGTATCCTTCTGCTCATACCAAAGGCCTAGTGCCAGATCCACTGTGCTTAGCAGACCTTTGGCGTCGAAGTCCCTGAACGAGAAACCGTTGGCAAGGTTTCCGGCATCCCAGTATCCGGACACTGTGTCCTTGAGACCGCCGGTCTCTCTGACGAGCGGCAGTGTGCCGTAGCGCATGGCTATCATCTGAGCAAGCCCGCAAGGCTCGAATCCGGACGGCATCAGGGATACGTCAGCGCCCGCGTAGAACCTTCTGGACAGTTGCTCATTAAAGGCTATCCTTGCGGCGAATCTGCTTTGGTTGTGGTAAGCGAAGTCTGCTATCGCGTGCTCATAGAGATAATCGCCTGTTCCCAGAACGGCAAGCTGCATCTTACGCTCCCTGAATTCAGGCAGCAGATCTGCGATGAGGTTTGCGCCCTTCTGAGTAGTCAGACGGCTGACCATAGCAAACAACGGAACGTCAGGATCCTCTTCCAGACCCAGTTCTCTCTGAAGGGCCAGCTTATTCTTCACCTTTTTTTCAAGGCTTTCCGGTCCGTAATTTGCCGCCAAGGCCCTGTCTGTCTTCGGGTCAAAGCTCTTACGATCTATGCCGTTTAAAATGCCGCTCAGCTTGTAGCTCCTGGACTGGAACAGACCCTCCAGACGCTCACCGTACTCCACTGAACAGATCTCTCTCGCGTATGTCGGACTGACAGTCGTGACAGCATCCGCATATATGACCGCGCCCTGAAGGAAGTTGAACGCGTCGTCGTGGATCATCTGATCTTCTGCAGGTGTATCGTGCAGTCCGCAGATATCGCCTGCTACGTATCTGCTGTACTGTCCCTGGAACTTCAGATTGTGGATCGTAAAGACCGTTTTGATGGAATCATACAGCGGATCGCCGTTGTATGACTCTCTGAGGAATACAGGCACCAACGCGGTATGCCAGTCGTTGACGTGGATGATGTCCGGTTTGAAGTTCTTCGCGATATACCTCACGGTCTCGAGAACAGCCTTCGAGAAGAAGGCGACTCTCTCCGCGTCGTCGTATTCACCGTATACCTGGTCGCGCTTGAAGTAGTACTCATTGTCAAGGAAGTAGTACTTGACACCTCCCCTCATAAGATTGAAAAGACCGCAGTACTGGCTCCTCCATCCGAGCTGGACATCATAGTTTGTCTCATACTTCATCTTGTTTCTGTACTCCTCTGGTATGGAGCTCAGAAGCGGAAGTATGACCCTGCAGTCGAACTCATCTGATTTGAGATGCGAAGGAAGAGCCCCCGCAACGTCTCCGAGGCCGCCTGTCTTTATGAAAGGTGAGGCCTCGAAAGCCGCGAAGAGAATGTTTTTTTTAGCCATTGTCTTCTCCGGGTTTCACTTAGATAGACTGATTCTTGCCGATGATGACCGGTTCTCTTTTTCCGCCGTAGATCTTGACGCCCGGATTGATAGTGACGTACTTGTCTGCGATCACGTTGTCAAGGACAGCGCCCTCGCCTATCGTGCCGTGCATCATTATCACGGAATTCCTGACCACGGCGCCCTTGGCTATGTGGCAGCTTCTGAAGATAACGCTGTTCTCTACTCTGCCCTCGATGCGGCAGCCGGCAGAGATAACTGAGTTCCTTACGTCAGCATCCGGATAATGGAATACCGGAGCCTCGTCCTGGGCCTTGGTATAGATCAGTCTCTCAGGATTGCAGAATACTTCGTTTCTGATGTCATAGTCCGTCATGGCCTGATTGACCTTGAGAAACTGCCAAGGATTCTTGATCTTGCCGAGGTATCCTCTGAACTCAAAGGTTCCGATATCCATGGTGTCCATGTTGTCGCGGATGATATCTATCATGTCTCTGTATTCCAGAGCTGAATACCAGTTCATGAAATCGACCATGTACTGTCTGCTGATGATGAATGTGTCCGCGAAGTAGTTGGACCAGCCAAAACTCTCGGTATTAATGCTGTTGACTTTGCCGTTCTCGTCGATATCAAGGAAATATCCGTGGAACTCCTCGCCCCTAGGTACCTTCTTGTAAACCATCGTTATGGGCTTGCCGGATTCAGCGTGAGCCTTGATGAGCGGCTCATAATCCATGTTGCAGACATCGCTGCTGCCCGACATGACCACATAATCCGCACCATCCTTGATGAAGAAGATCCTGCACAGCAGGAGGTCTCTCATGAGGAATCTGCTTCCCGACTGCTGCATGCCGTATACGGAACCCGGCATGACGAAGAGTCCGCCTTTCTTGCGGGCGAGCGACCAAGGGTTGCCGACGCCGATATGGTCGATCAGGGATCCCGAATTGGTCGGCGCGATCACGCCTACCGTCGTGATGCCTGCGTTTGCCATGTTTGAAAGCGCAAAGTCAATGAGTCTGTATCTGCCTCCGTAAGGAAGAGAGGCCAGTGATCTGTCTTTCAGCAGAGCGCCGAATTCACTGCTGCCGTAGTTTGCGGAAATAAGTCCTATAGTCTTCATATCCATCTCTTCCTTTCCTATATCGACAGCTTAGTCTCGCCAAAGACCTGGATATCTCCTTCGGCATCGCCAATAACGGTATTGTCCTCGACTACAGCGCCTTCGTTTATGATGGCCCTTGTGATACGGCAGTTACGCCCTACCAAGGCGTTAGGCAGGACTATGGAGTCCTCGATGACCGTGCCGCCCAAAACGACCGATCCCGAGCCGAGAATGGAGTGCTTTATGCTTCCGTATACCGTGCATCCGTTGCATACCAGGGAGTTGCGGATATTGGCCTCGCGTCCCAGATACTGCGGCGGAAATACGTTGGAGTTGGAGAAGACCTTCATGTCACCGCTGAACACGTTTATATTCTCAACGTTGTCCATCAGGTCCATCTGGCTGTCATAATAGCTCTGGACGGTCCCGACGTCTCTCCAGTAGCCCGCGAACCTGTAGACTGTGAGCTTTCTGCCCTCTCCAAGGAGCTTCGGTATGATGTCGTTTCCGAAGTCGTGCGAAGAATCCTTGTCTTCATGATCCTCGAGCAGAGCCTTGCGCAGGGTATCCCATTTGAAGATATAGATGCCCATCGAAGCGAGATTGCTGTCCGGTTCCTTCGGCTTTTCCGAGAACTTCACTATGTTGCCCTCTTCATCGGCCGTCATGATGCCGAAGCGGCTCGCCTCTTCCCACGGTACCTCTATGACGGATACCGTAAGATCGGAATTATTTGCCTCATGTTCTTCGAGCATCAGGTTGTAGTTCATCTTATAGATATGGTCGCCTGAAAGGATGAGAACGTTCTCAGGGCTGTACATGTCTATGAAGTCGATATTGTGAAAAATCGCGTCAGCTGTACCCTCATACCACTCTCCGCCGCTCTTTCCGGCGTATGGATGAAGTATATGCACTCCGCCGTCCGGTACGTCCATGTCCCATGACTCTCCCGTGCCGACGTAGCGGTTGAGAACCAGCGGCTTGTACTGTACCAGGATACCAACAGTGTCTATTCCAGAGTTGACACAGTTGGAAAGACCAAAGTCTATTATGCGGTACTTGCCTCCGAACGACACGGCCGGCTTGGCTATGTTGTTCGTCAGGCTGTAGAGTCTGCTTCCCTGACCTCCGGCCAGGAGCATCGCCAGCATTTTTTTCTTTTTCATCCTTTATCAGTCTCCTGTTTTAAATGTGTTATATGTTCCAGATATCTTTTGCGTATTCTGCGATCGTACGGTCGCTCGAGAAGAACGAGGAGTTAGCGATATTGGCAAGCGACATGCGGGCCCAGCGCTCCTTGTCCGCGTATATCTTGTCCATACCCTCCCAGGCCTTGACGTATGAGTCAAAGTCTCCGAGAACGAAGTACTCGTCGTTGCTTCTGAGCAGCGCGTCGTAGATCCCCCAGAAATCATAGTCGCTGCGCAGGAACGTGCCGTCGACCAGCTGGCTGGTCATGCACCTGAGTCTAGGATCCACGTCGACACAGCCCTGTGCGGAGTAACCGCCGTGCCTGTAGAAGTTGTCTGTCTCTTCCGATGAGTAACCGAAGATGCATATGTTGTCCATGCCCGCAAGCTGGCTGATCTCAACATTGGCGCCGTCCATCGTTCCGAGGGTCACGGCTCCGTTCATCATGAACTTCATGTTGCCCGTTCCGCTGGCTTCCTTGCCTGCTGTGGAGATCTGCTCGCTTATGTCAGCGGCAGGATAGATGAGCTGCGCGTTGGATACGCGGAAGTTCTCTATGAACACCACCTTGATGCGCTTGCTTACAACAGGATCGGAGTTGATCATATCCGCAAGGCTGTTGATGAACTTGATGACTTCCTTGGCGAAAGCGTAACCCTGAGCTGCCTTGCCGGCAAATATGAACGTGTAGTTCTGGATCGGCAGATCCGGGTTTTCCTTGAGTCTGTTATAAAGGTCAAGGATCTTGAATCCGTTGAGCAGCTGTCTCTTATAAGCGTGGATACGCTTTACCTGCACGTCGAATACGGAATCAGGATCTACCTCGATCTCCATCTTCTCCTTGATGTACGCGGCCAGTCTCAGCTTGTTCTCTCTCTTGACTGCCATGAGCTCGTCAAGGAAAGCGCTGTCGCTCGCGTATTCTTCAAGTTTTTTGATCTGATCGAAATCGACCTGCCAGTCTGTGCCTATTGTCTTGTCTATCAGTGAGGCAAGTCCCGGGTTAGACTGCAGCATGAACCTTCTGTGGCTGATGCCGTTCGTCTTGTTGTTGAACTTCTGCGGCTGAAGTCCGTAGAATTTTTTGAACACCGTCTTGGTAAGGATGTCGCTGTGAAGAGCCGATACTCCGTTTACGGAGTGGCTTCCGACAACGGACAGATTGGCCATTTTCACCTCGTTGTCCCAGAGAGGCGAGGTGTCGCGGCTCACTGAATGCCAGTCATCGACCTCTGTAGGGAGGCTTGCCTGCCAGCGTCTGTTGATCTCGTCGATTATCATGTAGATACGCGGCAGCAGCTGCTGGAAGTGAGGGATGCTCCATTTCTCAAGCGCTTCCGGAAGCACGGTGTGATTTGTGAACGATACTGTCGCTCTGACGATCTTCCACGCGTCCGCCCACTCAAGGCCTTCCTCGTCGATGAACACCCTCATGAGTTCAGGGATGCACATGGTAGGATGTGTATCATTGATATGGATCTGTATCCTGTCAGGCAGCTTGTCCCATTCATCTGTTCCGTAGCGCGATTTGTACTCGTTGATTATCATCCCGATGCCTGCCGCTACAAGGAAGTACTCCTGTCTCAGACGGAGCTGCTTTCCTATACCGTTCGTATCATCAGGATAGAGTATGCTTGTGATGGCCTCTATCTCGCTGCGGTCCTTCATAGCCTTGCTGTAGTCGCCGGCGTTGAAGGCTTCCATGTCGATGGTATCGTGTACAGGCTGCGCGTCCCAAAGGTGGAGCGTGTTGATCGTCTGTCCGCCGAATCCGATGATAGGTACGTCATATGGCACCGCCCTGATGGTGGTGTAGTCGACGTGCTTGTATTCCATCACTCCGTCTTTGAGCGATCTCTCGACCTTGCCGCCGAATCTGACCATTACCGAGTCATATGGCTTCGCATGCTCCCAGACGTAGCCTTCATCCAGCCACGCGTCAGGAAGCTCTATCTGGTAGCCGCTCTCTATCTTCTGCTTGAAGAGTCCGAACTTATACCTCAGGCCCATGCCGTCGCCCCTGATGCCGAGAGCCGCCATCGAGTCGAGGAAGCAGGCCGCCAGTCTTCCGAGACCGCCGTTTCCGAGGCCCGGATCAGGCTCCGTATCCAGCACCTTCTGAAGGTCTTTTCCATAGTCAGCAAAAGCTTCTTTTGCCTCATTGAGGATGCCGAGATTGAGGAGATAGTTCTCCATCAGCTTTCCGATAAGGAATTCCATCGAAAAGTAATAAACTCTCTTGTCCTCTTTCTTCTTTTTCTGAGCTGACAGTATCTCTACCGCGTTGGCTCTCTCATTTGCCTCGCATTCCACGAGTCTTGCCAGCACGGCGAACTTGTCTCTGTCATCTGTCAGATATTCAGGATCTCTTCTGAACATCGAGTTTGCCAAACGTTTGTATTCTGTCTTGAAATCGTCTTTGTTTCTAATCATCTAGTCGTTATTTGCCTTTCCTTTTTATTTCTTTCTCAGGTTTTTTCCTGAATATCGCGCCGCCTACCACCGGCATCCTGACTCTTATCGAGTAAGGCATACCATGAGCAGGTTTCTTCCTGGCGCGTATCTGGCGGGTGTTGACCCTGCCGCTTCCGGCGTACTTCGCGTCGTCGGAATTGATTATCTCTTTATAATATCCCGGTTCAGGCACTCCGATATCAAACTCATCGAATGCCTTTACACCCATGTTGACCGCGCAGATCAGCAGCTCGCCTTCTTCTTTCTTTGAAGGAGCTTTGCCGCGTCTCAGATACGTGAGTACGTTCTGCTGCCTGTCGTCAGGGTCTATCCAGGTGAAGCCGTCCCAGCTGTTGTCAATTGACCACAGCGCCGGATGCTCCGTATATACATGGTTCAGGTCCTTTATGAAGACCTGGAACTTCTCGTGATTCTCGTAGCCGAGCAGGAACCATTCAAGAGGCTCGTACTCGCGCCACTCTATGAACTGAGCTATCTCATGTCCCATGAAGTTGAGCTTCTTGCCCGGGTGTGTCATCTGGTATATCGCCAGAAGCCTCGCGCCGGCAAACTGTCTCCATGTGTCTCCAGGCATGCGGCCTATCAGGCTCTTCTTGCCGTGCACTACTTCATCGTGCGAGAGCGGCAGTATGTAATTTTCGCTGTATGCGTATGTCATGGAGAAAGTCAGCTTGTTGTGATTGTTCTCTCTCCACGGGAAGTCTGTCGACATGTACTCGAGTGTGTCGTTCATCCAGCCCATGTTCCATTTGTAGTGGAAGCCGAGACCGCCATCTTTAGGCGGCTTGGTCACGAGCGGCCATGCCGAGCTCTCTTCCGCGATCGTTACCGCACCCTTCGTGTTGGTACCGATCATGTAGTTGAATTCTTTCAGGAATTCGATAGCATCAAGATCGCCTTCGCCGCCGTATTTGTTGAATCTCATCTTCGACTTGTCACTGATTCCGAAGTTCAGATACAGCATGCTGGATACTCCGTCGACCCTTAGGCCGTCAGCATGGTATTCCTCCAGCCAGTACATCGCGTTCGACAGCAGGAAGCTCCTTACCTGCGGCCTGCTGAAGTCGAATTTGTATGTGCCCCAGTCAGGATGGACTATGCTCTCGTAAAGCTTGCTGCCGTTAAAGTCTCTGAGACCGTGATCGTCCGGGCAGAAATGGCCCGGCACCCAGTCGAGTATCACGCCTATCCCTGCTTTGTGGAACGACTCAATGAGATGCTTGAGGTCGTGCGCGGATCCGTATCTGGATGTAGGGGCAAAGAATCCGGTCACCTGATAGCCCCATGACGCGTCCAGCGGATGCTCCATCACCGGCAGGAACTCGACATGCGTATATCCCATGTCCTTTACATACGGTACAAGGATCTTCGCCAGCTCTCTGTATGTGTAGAACGCTTCCCCGTCCCCGCTTTCAGGTCTCTTCCATGAGCCCAGATGGCACTCGTAGATATTCATCGGGGAGGTGAAAGTGTCCTGCTTCTCCCTTTCCTTCATCCACTTTGAGTCTTTCCACTCGTAGAAAAGCTCTGTGATTATCGAGTCGGTTCCCGGTCTTTTCACGTTCATGAAGGCGAACGGATCTGCCTTGGACAGATGCTTTCCGCCTGCTGTCTCGATCTCATATTTGTAATGGTCGCCTGCCTTGGCGCCCGGAACGAAACATGTCCAGACACCCGTGTCACCGATGTGCTCCATTACGGCTGATGCATCCCAGCCGTTGAAGTCTCCGGTCACTCTGACCGACTTCACGTCAGGCGCCCACAGGGTGAACTGCACTCCTCCGTCTTCGATGTGCGCACCGAAAGTCCGGTAGGCATGGTAGAGCTTGCCCGTATTGTAGAGGTATAACAGCTCTTCCGTGAGCTTTTCTCTTGTCTTGCTCATAACCGTTTCCTTTTTCTAAATCTCTACGTCGTAATCGATAGGTCTGGCCTCAGGATAGAATCCCGCTCTGTAGTCAGAAGCCGACAGCTTCTTGATCATCGTGATGGCCGCAATGTACAGGATCACTACAAGGACGAGCAGCGGACCGGTCCCCCTCTGTCCGAGGAACGCGAAAGTATCATATGTTCCGTGTATGGCCATCGGCACCAGAAGAGCGAGTATCGTGTACATCACTGACGCTCCGCCGTTGCCCAGTATGCTGGCTTTCTTGGAGTATGAGTAGATGGCGCCCATGAAC
This sequence comes from Mogibacterium sp., assembly GCA_024403035.1. GTDB lineage: Bacteria > Bacillota > Clostridia > Peptostreptococcales > Anaerovoracaceae > Crickella. Next base: position 18,866 of record JAKSSP010000007.1, on the reverse strand, counting down.
GCTCCGCAGAACGCGTGCAGCGGGATAGCTGTGAACGCTCTGACTATGGCTGTCTGCATGCCGTACATGGCGACATACATGATGTTTTCATAGATCGCGAAACCGACAGCCGCGGTCAGTCCGTAAAGCACGCCGTCAAAGCGGTAGTTGAACGCGCTGTTGTTCCAGGATGCTGCTCTCATGGCCAGAAACTTAACTGTCTCTTCAACCAGAGCCGCCATCAGGAACGACGTCTGCAGCGCATACTGGACCGAGCCCTGCGGATAAGCCGGCAGGAACTGGCTCTCAAGCTGTTCGAGGTAACCCGCGGCTATGCATGAAAAGATACCAAACAGCACCAGCTTGAACATCAAAGCAGGCGGTTCCTTCTCTACTCTGTCCTTTTTGTATACATAGACTATCAGGAGCACGCCCGGCACGATCGCCATAGCCATCAAATTCGAGCTCATATACATTTCATTCACCCCTTAGAATTTATCTCTGTTGTTTTTGTAAAGCACCAGTATATACCAGATGCTGAACGCAAACAGTACTCCTCCCAGTACTCTTGTTAATATCTCCATGGTCCTCCGCCTTTCTGCATCAATAGATCTCTCTGATGCCGCCGCCTACGAACTGATCGTGAAGAGCCTCAAGGTTCGCGATCTTTTCGCGTATCTCGACGCCGATATCCGTATCTCTTATCCTGAGTCTGACAGGCGCGGTGTGTACCAGATGCATTACAGGCCTGTGGAAGGTCTGGGTGCCGTCCTCGCGCAGAGGCTCGTAAGCCTGATGCTCTGCCAGATACATGTGTTTCGAAGTCATGATCGCCGTATAGCCGGCAATGCCCGTAGTCTTGTGATATGCCTTCGATATGCCTCCGTCGATGATAAAGATCTTGCCGTTGGCTTTTATTGGCGTTTCTCCCTTAACAAGTTTGACCGGAACATGTCCGTTAAGTATGCGTCCGCTCACAGGATCGAGCCCGAAGTCCTTAAGGATCTTGACGGCTGTCTCTTCCTTGTCGATCAGCTTGTAATAAGGCACCTTGTTCTCTTTATGGGTCGCCTTGTCCTCGATGAAGTACCTCTCAAAGGTCGTCATCTTGTCCTTGCCGAACAGCGGTGAATCCTCGGAAAGCCACAGGTACCACATGATAGCCGCGGCCTCGGCCGATGTCCTGCCTTCAGGTTGTTTGCCGCGGGCGTCTCTGATCATCTGATCGAGCTTGCGCATATACGCTGCGCCCTTGTACTTCTTTCCTTCGATCTCAACACTCTTGAAATTGCCCCTCTCGTTGAAGATCATGCAGCCGTGATAAAGCAGGTTGTTGTTCATGATCTTGAAGAGAGACCCGTGCGTAAACATGTAGTTGATATGTCTCTGCAGCTTATCCGAGTTGATGATCGAAGACTCGAGGGCTATCATGACCTCTTCTTCCTCTTCAGTCAGTCTGTAAGGATCTTCAGGATCCACAGTCGGAAGGTTCATATCCCTCATCGGATACTCGACACCGTCCACCATGACCGTGCCCTTCTTGAAGTCTACTGTCTCAAGGAGATTCCTGTGCTCGAGATGATACTCAGGATGTTTCCTGATTTCCTGGCCCTCGATCTTGAACTGGATGATCGAGATCATCTTGTGCATCTTTGCAGCCAGTTCAGGAGGGATAGGGTCATATTTATTTGTCTCAAGAACGTTAGGCTTGAAGTATTCGCACGGATCGTCCTTGTAGATATGCGCTGCCAGCGATGCAAGCGGACGCAGGTTGAATCCGTAGCCTACCTCCAGCATGTCAAAGTTGTTATAGCGGACGTTTATGCGGATCATGGTGGCTATGCACGCTCTGTTGCCGCACGCCGCGCCCATCCAGAGGATGTCATGATTGCCCCACTGGATGTCCACGCCCCTGTTTGCCATGAGATAATCCATGACGACATGGGATTTAGGACCTCTGTCGAATATGTCTCCGATTATGTGAAGCCTGTCGACAGTCATGTTGGCTATGGTCTCTGTCAGGTCAATGATGAACTCTCTGGCCGCATCGTATTCGATGATGGTATCTATGATCTCGTCATAGTATTTGTGTCTGTCCGGAACATCGTCCATGAAGAGAAGCTCATCCATGATGTACGATGACAGCTCAGGAAGACGTTTCTTCACTTTTGATCTCGTGTATTTATTTGATACTACGCGGCAGATCGCGATGAGCCTTCTGATCGCCACCTTGCTCCAGGCATCAAAGTCACTCTCGCTCTTCTCTCTCCTGGCCATCTCAGCTTCCGGATTGTAGATGAGCGACGCGAGGTCGTCGCACTCGCTCTCGGTCAGAATGTTTCCGAATACCTCGTCTATTCTCATGCGGATCATTCCCGAGCCGCTCCTTACGAAGTAATGGAAAGCGTCATATTCGCCATGGATATCGCTCAGGAAGAATTCCGTGGCCTTCGGGAGCGCCAGTATGGCTCTGAGATTGATGATCTCTGTCCTTGCCCTTCTGCGGTTCGGATATTTCTCCGCCAGCAGCTTAAGATAGTTGATGTCAGGCATGTCGTCCTCCGTTCAATGATCAGTCATCGGTCTTCATGATGTCGGCCCCAAGAGCCTTAAACTTACCTACAAGATTCTCATAGCCCCTTTCTATATGGTATATCTCGCTTATTTCAGTCGTGCCCCTGGCTGCGAGTCCGGCAAGTACCATGGCTGCGCCGGCCCTGAGGTCAGTCGCTCTTACCTTGGCCCCCTTGAGAGTCTTGCCTCCCGGCACTAAGGCTTCTCTGTTTTCTATCAATATGTCCGCGCCCATTCTGTTGAGCTCAACCACATGCATAAACCGGTTCTCGAATACCGTCTCTCTTACGACGCTGCTTCCGTCAACTGTCGACAGGAATGCCATGAAAGGTGACTGTATGTCGGTCGGGAATCCCGGGTAAGGCAGCGTCTTGATATCGGTCGAGTTCAGTTCTCTGTCTCTTGCGTCAACATAGATGCCGTCTGCTGTGACTTCGACATCGACATTGCATTCCTTCAGCTTGGCCATGATAGGTCTGACGTGTCCCGGCAGCGCGTTTCTGATAAGGATGTCTCCGTGGGTGATCGCGGCGGCCAGCATGAATGTGCCGGTCTCTATCCTGTCAGGGATCGCTTCATGGATGCAGCCCGAAAGCTTGTCAACGCCCTCTATCCTGATCATGTCGGTGCCGGCGTACTTGATCCTCGCTCCCATCTTGTTGAGCTGGTTTGCGAGGTCGATTATCTCCGGCTCCTTGGCGGCATTTTCAATGATAGTCGTTCCTTTTGCCAGAGCAGCAGCCATAAGAATATTCTCGGTTGCGCCCACACTCGGGAAGTCGAGGTAGATGACGTCACCCACCAGACCATCAGGCCCCGCTGTGACCGTGACCACCTCGTTCACTTCATCTTCTACGACCTCCGCGCCAAGCGCCCTGAAACCCTTCAGGTGAAGGTCTATCGGTCTTTTGCCTATGGTGCACCCGCCCGGCATCGGCATGATGATCTTTCCATGCCTCGCGAGCATCGGTCCCATAGTAAAAAGAGATGCTCTCATTTCCTGCACCATTTCTCTGTCACCTTCGCAAGAAACGATTTCAGGCGTGGAGATCCTGATGACGCCTTCATCTGCGTCATCTATCTTCGCGCCGTACTTGAGGAGCATCTTCTTCATAACGCTGACATCTGCGAGATCGGGAACATCCTCGATCACGCAGGTGTCTGTTGTCAGTAATGTCGCGGCAAGGAGAGGCAGCACCGAATTCTTGGCGCCGCTTATCCATACCTCTCCATGGAGAGGGCCACTGTTATTTACAAGGATCTTCGCCATTAACGGCCTCCTAAGCTTTAGTTTTTATGCAGCCTTTGAACCTGCGGCCTTTGCCGCTTTAGCGGCTTTTTTCCTCTCGACCTTGGCAGCCTTTTTGGCTTTCTTGTCTTCGGTCTTCTTAAGAGCCTTGGCGGCTGCGGCTGCCTTGGCGGCTGCTGCCGCGTCTTTCTTAGCAAACTTCTTTGCCGTCTTGTATGCTTTTTTGCGGACCTTCTTCTCTTTCTTTGACTGCTTATTCAGCTGCTTTATGGTCTTCTTGGACAGCTTGATTTCCTTCTTTGCCTTTCTGCGCTCTCTGCCTGCAGACATGGCCGAGAATACACTGCTGCCGGTAAGTACTCTGAGCAGCGTCCTCAGGATCCCGAACGCGGCAAGTCCTACTCCCACTGCGGATACCACCTTGACTGCGCCGGATGTGTCGGCTACTACAGAATTGACAGCTCCCATGGCATCATCGCTGAGTTTGTCGAGTCTGCCCTTGACGTCGTCGACCGCGTTATTTCCCTTGCCTACAAGGACCTTTGTCTTCTTAAGCAGTTCTATCGCATGGACAGCCATGATAGCCAGCACAACTACGAACGCTACCAGCACGGCTACAAGGCAGAATGCGATTATCTGATTGATAGTCATTTTATTTCTCCTTATTCCCTACTTGATGACCTTATCGAGTATCTTGCCGGCAGTCTGCGCTCCCATTGCGGCGATGCCCGTGACCTTCGAAGCGCCTTCCTTGACCTTCTCGGAAGCGTTATGCACTTTCTCAGCCGCGCCGGCTGCCGCATTGGTGCCGCCGTCGATGATGGCATTGGTCTTCTTGATGGTGTCTGTGACGTTTGCGACCAGTACGATCAGAAATACGACTAGTACGATCAAAGCGATCAGAAGTACTCCGATCAGCACGCCCTTGATGCTTACTGTTACCATATGATTTCTCCTTTGCTTCACAGCTTCGCGGACAGTCCGTTAAAAGCCCGCAATTATTGATAATATTATATAATCAGATGCCCTTCTATTCAAGCAAAGCAGGGCCATTAAGTGAATAATAAACAAGAAAAAAGAGGCTTTTCAGACCTCTCTCTCGTAGTATCTGAGTATCTCTGCCGTATAGCCGCCGTCGGCTGTATGGACCGCTATCTCCGGAAGCATGCGCAGCTCCGGGCCGGCTCCTTTTATGCCGTGTATCAGGACCATGTTAGAGGCTTTTCCGGCATGCGGTACCACCGGCTGCATCTCCTTGGGCTCTATGCCGGCCGCCCTCATTTCGCTGATGATGTCCGCGAGCCTGTCAGGCCTGTGTACCATGTACAGGCTGCCGCCTTCCTTCAGCATGGCAGCAGATACTTCAGCAAAATCCGTGATGTCCGCTGTGGTCTCATGCCTGGCTATGTAACGCTCATCAGGCTCTGCCGCGCCGGGCTCATCCGGCGTCCTCCTGAAGTACGGAGGATTTGTAAGCACCGCGTCGAATTCAGCCGCCGCGTCTATGTCGTTGATGTCGCAGCAAATGAAGTCTATATCATCCGTCAGGCCGTTCATCTCGCAGGCCCTCTGAGCCCTTTCGACCGCTGCCGGACTGATGTCATAACCCGTCAGCCTTGCTCCGCCCAGTTTGTGGTGAGTGATGAAAGCGATCACGCCGCTGCCTGTTCCCAGGTCCGCTATGCGAAGATGCTTTGCCGCTTTCTTCTGAAGGCCCCTGGCGCCTGTCTCGCCCGCGGCAAAAGCCGCCAGCAGTACAGCATCCACTCCGTAGCCTGACCCCTTGGTCTGTATCACTCTGATGCCGCCAAAGCCGGTATCGTCTGCACGTTCCATCAGAACTCCTTCATAAGTTCTTCCAGTTCACGGATCTCTTCCGCGTCCACGTCATCGAGCATGACCTCAAGAGGGGCCTCTTCACTGCGGTCCTTGCCCTTGCCGATGCGCTTTATCTCGGCCTTGGTGTAGGAGCGGATCTCCTGCGCAAAGACTTCTTCGCATGTCTCAGGATCCCTTTCGATCGCGCGTGTATTGATCTTGCCGTTGAAGTAGTCGACGTTGACTACCTTGGCAAGGCCCTCAGGCGTCTCGACTCTCTCGTTGTCCTTAGGCATACCCTTGCGGAGCTCCTTGTAGGTCTTGTCTTCAAAATTGAGGCAGCACATGAGCCTGCCGCAGGTGCCGGATATCTTTGTAGGGTTGAGCGAAAGGTTCTGCTGCTTTGCCATCTTGATAGAGACCGGATGGAAATCCGAGAGCCATTTGCTGCAGCAAAGCGGCCTTCCGCATATGCCGATGCCGCCCAGCATCCTGGCTTCATCTCTGACGCCTATCTGTCTGAGTTCTATCCTGTTCTTGAAGTGGCCCGCGAGATCCTTTGCGAGTTCTCTGAAGTCCACTCTGCCGTCTGCCGAGAAATAGAAGACTATCTTGGATCCGTCTATCATGAACTCAACGTCGATGAGCTTCATATCCAGCCCGTGCTTCTCTATCTTCTCTGCGCAAACCTTAAGCGCATCCTCTCTTTTCCCGAGGTTCTCCTTATACTTTTTCAGTTCCTCTTCGGTCGCCATGCGCTCGACAGGCTTGAGTTCCGCGACAAGATCGGACTCATCTATTTGCCTGTTTGCAATCAGGATGTGTCCAAGCTCCATGCCTCTGGCGGTCTCAACAATTACCATGTCGCCGGTTTCATATGTCTTTCCCTGAGGATCGAAATAATATGTTTTGCCGGTCTTAGCGAAACCGACTCCGACTATCTCAACCATTATTTTTATCTCCTTGTATTCGAATCATTCAGCTCAAGATACAGCCTCTTGAGCGCTCTCGATCTGTCCATGCCCTGTTCCATATCCGCGCGCGCTTTCTCGCAGAGCTCCAGCCTTCCGGCCATGAGCGCCGGATCCTCACCGGCTAACATGCGTTCCCGTGAGATGTCTTCTGCCAGTTCTGTCAGCAGCAGCGCATCCGCCCGTGTCTTCACGCTTTTTTCCAGAGCGTCCCTGAATTCATGAAATGCTCTTCCTCCGTAGAGCATCCTGGCAGCTTCCCTGAGCGCGTCCGCTTTTGCGCTCTCCTCTTCTTCCTCGAAATCATCCTGTACTCTGACAGAGCTGCAGCGCGATCTTACCGTGCTGAGCAGGTGGTCCGGGTTCGATGAGCCAAGCAGAAGTATGACGTTGCCGCGCGGCTCCTCAAGCGTCTTGAGCAGCTTGTTCTGAACGGTCTCACTCAGGCTGTCGGCGTCATCGATCACACCGATAAGGAACCTGCCGTAAGCGCCCATGTCGAGTCTCTCGGCAAAGGCATTCGCGTCTTCAGTCTTATAGCCTGTTTTGCCGCTCATCTGCATGCGGACTATGTCCATCGAGGAACCTGCCGCGACCTGCCTGCAGGCGGCGCAGCGGCCGCAGGGCCTTGCGCTTACATCGGGATCGAGGCATTCAAGACCCATCGCCAGCTCTTTTATGAAAGCGTCCCTTGCCGCGCCGGCTCTGCCCTCGACTATGTACGCGTGCGCCGAGTTTGCTCCGCCTGTTATATTCTCGATGATGCCGTTTACAGTCCTCTTGCTTTGCACAGCTCCTCCAGGAAGCGATATATCTCGTCTCTTATCTCATCTACCGTACCGGTCGCGTCTATCCTCTTGAACCTTTCAGGCTCTGCCTTGGCTATGGAGGCATAGCCCTCGCGGACTCTCGTGTGGAATGCCGTCGACTCCTGCTCCAGTCTGTCCGGATCTTTGTCATGTGTGGCTCTTGCCCTGCCTGTCTCCGGATCTATGTCGAGCCAGATCGTCAGGTCCGGCTTCAGCCCTCCGGTCGCGTAGCGGTTGACCTCAGCGACCATATCGCCGAGTTCCCTGCCGAAAGCCTGATATGCGATCGAAGAATCCACGAACCTGTCGCAGATCACTATCTCGCCACGCTCAAGCGCCGGCTCAACTACCTCTCTGACATGCTGGGCCCTTGCGGCGGCATAGATGAGCATCTCGGTCACCGCATGCATCTCTTTGTTCTCCGCGTCGAGCAGGATGGCCCTGAGTTTCTCGCTAACGCGCGTTCCACCAGGCTCCCTTGTATGCGTAACGGTCAGCCCTCTGCGGGCAAAGAACTCTTCTGTATTTCTGATCTGTGTCGACTTGCCGGCTCCGTCGCCACCTTCAAGCGTGATGAAAAGGCCTCTCATTTGCGCCTCTCTTTCCTGTTTTTTCTGCGGTTTTCGTCATTGCGTTTTTTGGCTTTTTGCTCCTCTGTCCTGGCCTTTGCCTCCTTGCCTGTCTCTATCCTATCTCTGGCGAGTCTGGCCTTTTCGATATTATTCCTTTCTCGAATAAAAGCGAGCATCTTGTTGTAGATGTAAAGCGAGAACGCGATCACCGGTGCCGCGATCAGTATTATCAGCAGTATTTTGAAAATGATCGTTGTCATGTGTTTTCTCTCCGTATGCCGCCGATCGGATCGTGCGGTTTTCTAACTGATTAATTTTATTAGAAACAGCGTTATTCTTCAAGATTAAGTGTATAATAATCACATTATGGAACAGAAAAAGATGTCAACTAAATATCTGCTGAAGCGTTTCTATCCGTACTTCAAGCCGTATCTGCACATACTTTTGTTCGACCTGTTCTGCGCGTCGCTCACAAGTGTATGCGATCTTGTGCTGCCCCTGATAGTAAGGTTCATAACCAACACCATCACGACTTCGCCTTCCGACCTGACCGTAAATCTCGTCGCACGCCTGACCCTGCTGTACATAGCGCTCCGGATAATCGACGTGTCGGCAAACTACTACATGCAGAACCGCGGCCACATAATGGGCGCGCGCATCGAGAAGGACATGAGAAAAGATCTCTTCGGAAAGTTCCAGGAGCTCTCTTACGGCTATTACAGCAGCAACAAGACCGGCCAGCTGATATCCCGTATAACTACGGACCTCTTTGACATAACCGAGTTTGCCCATCACTGTCCCGAGGAATACTTCATAGCAGCGGTCAAGATAGTCTTTTCGTTCATCGTCCTTATACAGGTCAATGTGCCTCTGACACTGCTGCTCTTTGCACTCATTCCGCTCATGTTGCTCTGCGCGATGAGATTCAGGGTACGCATGCGTAACGCTTTCAAGTGGCAGAGATCCGAGCTCGGCGAGATCAACTCTCACGTCGAGGACAGTCTGCTTGGCATACGCGTATCCAAGTCCTTTGCCAATGAAGACGTGGAAGAAGCCAGATTCGAGGAAGGCAACGAGAGATTCCTCAGCACAAAGAAATACGCTTACAGGAACATGGCCGGATTCAGAGGGGTCACCCGACTCTTTGACGGCCTGATGTACATCTCCATCGTATTCTTCGGATCGCTGGCGCTCATAAAAGGCAAGATCACGGCAGGTGACTTCATAGCCTACCTGATGTATGTGGCGGTGCTTCTTGAATCCGTGCGCCGCGTGGTGGAATTCACTGAACAGTTCCAGCGCGGAATAACCGGCATCGAGAGGTTCATCGAGATCATGGATACCGAGATAGAAATAGAGGATTCGCCTGACGCGATCGATATGCCTGATGAAGTGCGCGGAGATATCGAGTTCGATAATGTTTCATTCTCTTACTCCGAGGCCGGCGGCCCTGAAGACGGCGCCGAGGAGCCGGGAGAGACTTTAGTACTGAACGGACTGTCCCTTAAGATAAACAGCGGCGAGAATGTTGCCATAGTAGGTCCGAGCGGCGCGGGTAAGACCACCTTCTGCAATCTGATACCGCGCTTCTATGATGTCAGCGGCGGAGCCATCCTTGTTGACGGCAGGGACATACGCAGCTACAAAGTGCGCTCCCTGCGCACAAAGATAGGCATGATGCAGCAGGATGTGTATCTTTTCTCGGATACCGTCGCGGGCAACATCGAATACGGAAAACCGGGAGCGAGCCGCGAGGAAATAATAGAGGCGGCAAAGCTTGCCGGAGCCCATGAATTCATATGCGAGCTGCCTGACGGCTACGACACCTATGTGGGCGAACGTGGGGCGAGGCTGTCCGGAGGTCAGAAACAGAGGATCGGCATCGCCAGGGTCTTCCTCAAGAACCCTCTAATACTGATACTCGACGAAGCCACCTCCTCTCTGGACAATGAGAGCGAGCGCTACATACAGGAGTCCCTCTCCGAGCTGGCCAAGGGACGTACCACCATCACGATAGCCCACAGGCTTTCTACGGTAAAGAACGCCGGCAGGATAATAGTGCTGACCGAGGGCGGCATCGCTGAAGAAGGCACGCACGATGAGCTTCTTGAAAAAGGCGGCATATACGCCGACCTGTACAATCTGACGATATAGACGACATAAAAGAGCCCGGAACTATCCGGGCTCTTTATTATACTTCCAATTGCTTTACAAAGCAGCGTCTGCGCTTGTGAGGTTCAATATCGAACATCTTCCACTGATGATGCACGTTTGTGTTGTACTCCAGCTGCGGTCCGGTCTCCGCGCGGCGGATGCCGTTTTTATTGCATCCCGCAAAGAGGTGCTCCATGATGACTCCGTTGAGTCCCGTCTTCTGGTGCTCCGGTCTCACCGCTATAAGGAGAAGATCGAGAGTGTCCTTCTTCTGCATCAGGGCTTTCAGCAGTCCGATCCATCCGAAAGGCATCAGATGTCCGCCGCACTTTTTCATTGCCTCAGCCGTTGAAGGAGCTCCCACTCCGAAGCCCTGGACCTGATCATTGTCGTCCACTATGATGCAGACAAAATCCGGATCCACCAGCGGCAGGAACTTGTTCGTGTACTTCTTGATCTGTCTCTCGTTCAGTTCTACTACTCCGTAGAGATGCGAGTAAGCTATGTTGACAAGTTCGAATATCTGCCTGATGTATGGCTTGTATTCGGATTTGTGCTTCACCTCCAGCTTGTGGAAGCCCGTCCTCCTGAGCATGGCATCGGATATCCTTTTGAGCCTCAGATAATTCGGATCTTCCCAGCCGTTGAGCGGTATCAGATGCTCAATCCAGTCCGCGTCCTTCTTATAGCCAAGCTCAGTCAGGTGATCTATATAATACGGATCGTTGTAGTAAGTGTAGAACATGCTTCGCTTGTCGAAGCCCTCTACCAGCATGCCCTCTCTGTCCAGATCGCAGAATCCGAGCGGACCGTGTACTTCGTTCATGCCCTTCTCTCTCGCCCAATCCTCGACCTTATCGAAGAGAGCTTTGGATACGGTCTTGTCATCTATGAAGTCCACCTGCGAGAAACGCATGCGCTTAGTGCCCCACTTCTCGTTTGAGGCATGGCTGAGAATGGCGCCGATGCGCCCCGCGACTTCACCGTCCTTGTACGCCAGCCAGGACTTCGCTTCGCAGTACTCGAATGCCGGATTCTTCTTCTCATCCCAGTCGTCCACGTCATCTCCGAAAAAGGCCGGGACAAAGTTCTCATGGTCATGATAAAGACGGTTCGGATAATCCACAAAGATCTTACGCTCCGCCTTTGTCTTTACTTCTTTGATTATTACTTCACTCACTATAATTTCCCTGTCTGTTACTTTTTCTTTTTGTTCATAGTGATGTGGATAGGCAGGCCTCCTGCTGTATAAGGCTGGACCGAACCGATGATGAACGGTCTTGCGTATGCAAGATATTCATCACTGACGTATGTTCCGTCTTTGATGATCCAGTTGAGAGGCACCTTGCGCTCCACATTGGCTATGTCATGGATGTCGAACATGTCATATGTCTCTACATATGGTTCTCTGGAATCCACCTGGATGGTGACCATCATGCCTGTCTTTCCCTCAAATGCCGCCTTTGCCGCGAGGAATCCGACATTATATGCCTCATCTGAGTCAGAACGCGAAGCCAGATGAGCAGCGCATCTCTGCAGCGATGAGAACTCGATATAACGCGACTTGAGACCTGTTTCGCTATATACCCTGCTGGCGAGATAAGCCGCTGTACCTGCCAGCTGCTTATGTCCAAAAGCATCGACGTGATCGTTGACAACTCCAAGTTCACATACAAACTTACCGTCGTTTGTCTTGAGTCCCTCAGAGACAGCGACTACGACAGACTTTTTATGTTTAGCAAGATCCTTGATCCTCTTGATAAAGTCATCGATGTCGAACGGCACCTCAGGCAGATAGATCAGGTCAGGACCCGAGCAGTCTACGTCTTTCGACATAGCCGCGGCAGCTGTCAGCCATCCCGCATGACGTCCCATGATCTCGACTATGCAGATAGTCGGCTTCGATACGCCGTAGCTCTCGTTATCCCTGATGATCTCCTTCATCGAAGTCGCGATGTATTTGGCCGCTGAACCGTAGCCCGGGCAGTGGTCTGTCATCGGCAGATCGTTGTCGATGGTCTTAGGGATACCCATGAACTTCTGCTTCTTCTGATGAGCGAGCGCGAAATCAGAAAGCTGTTTGATAGTATCCATCGAGTCATTTCCGCCATTGTAAAGGAAAAACTCGATGTTTCTTTTGTCGAGTATGTCAAAGATCTTCTCATAGAGCTTCTCATTTCCCTCTGCAGGAGGCAGCTTATAGCGGCATGTGCCGAGGAATGAGGATGGGGTTCTCTTCAGAAGAGAGAGATCCTGTGACTTTGTGATGTAATCCTCGATGTCTACGATGTCCTCGTTCAGCAGACCTTCGATACCATAATGCATTCCGTATATCCTTCTGATCCCTTCCTTCCAGCTGGCTTTGATAACGCCGGCAAGGCTTGAGTTGATAACGGCGGTAGGTCCACCGGACTGTCCGATTATTACGTTACCTTTCATCTCTTTTTCCCTTCTTTCTCAGTTCAAAAATCTTTTTAATTTTATTCAAACTTGCTTTTTCAGTCAATGGCGAGCACCTTATTTTTGAGATTTTAAACAAGAAAATAAAAACAGCCACTTATCAGCGGCTGTTTTTGCTGCTTTGTATCAGTCCCAGAGATTTAACGGGTATGTTCCGTCTGCCTTGAGCGCGGCGAACTTTGCCACCACATCCGGCTTATCTTCTTTGTAGGTCACACCGAACCACTTGTCAGAAGATGACAGTATCTCATATGTAGCCGATCCGTCCGCGATCTGATCATTGATCGGGGTCTGGATGTAATACTCGCCCTTCATAGGATTCTCGACCATGATGCGGTCGAGGGCCTTTTTGAATCCGGCTTCAAGGACTTTCATGTATTCAACACCGAATCCCCAGAGGTTCATCGATACCGGGGAGTCCGCCGGAATGATCTCCTTGCTGCCGTCAGGAAGTGTGTCCGTGACAGTGCCGTCGCCTTCCTTGCCTATCTGCAGATGCTCAACGATATCTGTCAGCATGCCATCCTTAGCCTTGCAGATGCCGCGTGATACGGTGCCGTTTTCAGACAGTGTCTTCTCGACCTCAAAGCCTACCATGCAGTTGTGAGAAGCGTCAGCCTTTGTCGTCAGGAAATCATAGATCTTGCGGAATCCTTCCTTGCCGTAGTAGTCATCAGCGTTGATGACCGCGAACGGAGCATCGATTATGCCGCGCGCGGAGAGTACCGCCTGGCCTGTGCCCCAAGGCTTTGTGCGGCCTTCAGGGAAAACATATCCCTCAGGAAGATCAGTGCCTTCCTGGAAAGCGTAGTGCACTTCATACTTCTTTCCGGCGCCTTTTTCAATGTGCTCTTTGAAGATGTCCTCAAAGTCGTGCTTGATTATGAAGCATACCCTTCGGAATCCCGCCTGGTTAGCATCATAAAGGCTGAAGTCCATTATGATATCGCCCTGTTCGGTTATCTGATCGAGCTGTTTGTTGCCGCCGTATCTGCTGCCCATGCCTGCTGCCATGATGACTAAAATAGGTTCCATTGATTCCTCCTTTTATAGCGCCGCTTTCAGACGCGCGCGCACTTTTTCTTCTCCCATTATCTGCTGGATAGCCCAGACATCCGGTGACTGTGCGCGCCCCATGAGCGCTATCCTGATCACTGTGCTGACATGTCCCACGTGCCCTTTGTAATCATCCGGATTCTTTTTATAATCCTTCGGCTTTGCCGCGTAACCGAGTTTCACCGCGATCTCTCTTATCTTGCCGAACCACTGCTCGTTATCGTCGGAGTGGTCATATGAATCAAGGTATTCTTTAAGGATCTCTGCGGCATCGGCTGCGGCCTCTGCCGGATACTCGTCCTTTATCTCGAAAGCTTCATCAAAGAAGTATCCGATGAAATCCATTATTTGCTTCGCGTAAACCAGGTCTGCTCTCGGGCGGGCGTCATGCCTGCCAAGGTCGAGTATCTCTGCGAGGTGATCCATGTCCCTGAACACATATCCGTACTCAGGCGCGAATTCATCTGACCACGATCTGAGCCATTCCGCAAGATCCCTCGCGTCGATATGCAGCAGAGTGTTTTTGCTGACATCATTCAGTTTGTCTAGGTCAAAGAGCGCTCCGCTCGAAGACATCTTCTCTGTTGTAAATTTAAACTCCTCTGCCGGTGCGTCCGGGTTCTCTATTCTCCACTCCTCGTAATTCGAATTGAGGATGGTAAGCAGGTATTCTCTGACTGCCGCAGGGTGATAGCCTTCTTTGCGGTAGAAGTCGAGAGAGAGCTCCGGGTCTTTACGCTTGGAAAGTTTTCTCTTGTTGCCGTCCTCGCCTATCTTCATGAGCTGGGCGGTGTGGCAATACACAGGCAGCTCCCATCCGAGATCTTCAAAGAGTTCTACATGGATCGGAAGTGAAGGCAGCCATTCCTCGCCCCTGATCACATGGGTCGTGCGCATGAGATGGTCGTCCACCACATGAGCAAAGTGGTAAGTCGGAATGCCCGTCTGCTTGATAATGACTACGTCGAGGAAATTATCAGGTACCGAGAGTTCGCCGCGTATAGCGTCGTTCACCGTGTGCCTTGCGGTCTCTTCAGCTGAGGCATTCGGAACGCCTTTTGACTTGAGTCTTATGACGAATGGCTCGCCTGCCTTGATCCTGGATACTACTTCAGCTTCTGTCGCTTCATCCTTATCCCAGTCCCTGTACTTTGACCAGCCCGCGTAGATCCCCGGTGCGGTCTTCTGGCTCTCCTGCTTTTCTCTGATGGCAGTGATCTCATCTTCTGTCAGGAAACACGGATAAGCCATGCCCTGCGAAAGGAGTTCCTTTGCAAAGGTCCTGTAAATTTCGCCTCTGTGGCTCTGCGTATAGTCGCCGTAATCGCCTATGTCTCCGTTCTCTGTCACGCCTTCATCGAAGCGTATGTCAAAGAAGTCGAGAGAGCCTATGATAGTTTCTACAGCGTTCTCAACGTAGCGCTTGTCATCGGTATCCTCGATCCTCAGAAAGAAGACTCCGCCGCTCTGATGGGCCAGTCTCTCATCAACGAATGCCCCATAGAGATTACCCAGGTGTATGAATCCCGTCGGGCTCGGTCCCAGCCTTGTAACAAGAGCGCCTTCAGGCAGATCTCTTGGCGGATACATCGCTTCATACTCTCCAGGAGTATGCGCGAGAGACGGATATATGAGCTCGCTTAGTTCTTTATAGTTCATTTGTCTCCGATCGTTGGTCTTACTTGCCAGTCGTGTAGTTGTCGAAGTAACCCTGGATGTAGACTACCGGCGTGCCCTTGTCGCCCGAGCCGGATGTCAGGTCGCAGAGCGATCCGATCAGATCTGTCAGGCGTCTAGGTGTAGTGCCCTCGGATACCATGTTGCCTACAAGGCTCTCCTGCGGCTTATCCTTGATGGCCTTGCTGATAGCTTCGCGGAGCTCCTCTCCGGAGAGGTTGGAATAATCATTGTCAGCCAGATACTTGAGTTTGAGCTCGTTTGGCGTGCCTTCGAGACCGGATGTGTAAAACGGGGATACGACAGGGTCAGCGAGCTCCCAGATCTTTCCGACCGGATCCTTGAAGGCTCCGTCGCCGTAGACCATTACTTCTACGTGCTTGCCGGTCTTTTCCTTCATCTTCGCCTGGATCTCCTCTACCAGCGGCTGAGCGTCTCTAGGGAAGAGCTTGACGGTGTCTTCCGTTGCCTTGTTTGAGCCGAGAAGCCCATACTGGGCATTGTATCCGCTGCCGTTTACAGGCGCGTTCAGTATCTCATCCATGCCGTATACATTGCCGCCCTTGGATTTGAGTATCCTCTTGGTACGGGCGCGTGTATGGATGTCGCAGTTGATCACATTCTTTGTATAATTGAGGATCTCCTCCGCATGGTTCGCGAAGATGATCTCAGCTTCAGCTCCGGCCGCCCTGATGATGTCGCCGTAGTACGAAACGTAGTCTACTCCGGTGAACTGATGTCTGTTCTCTCCGAAGAGTTCTCTGTATTTTGCCTCTGTCAGCACATCACTGTACGGGTTTATTCCCGACTCATCTACCTGATCCATGGTAAGGAGAGCGTTTCCCACCTCATCAGACGGATAGCTGAGCATCAGGACTACTTTTTTAGCTCCCTTGGAGATGCCTCTCAGGCAGATGGCAAATCTGTTTCTTGAAAGGATCGGCCATACGACTCCTACCGTCTCTCCGCCGAGCTTAGCCTTTACGTCGGCTGCTATATCATCTACGCTCGCGTAATTGCCCTGGCATCTCGCAACGACGGACTCTGTGATGCATACGATATCCCTGTCTCTGACATCGAATCCATCATCGGAGGCCGCTGCCTCAAGCACGCTGTTTACGACAGCTGCCGCGAGGTCATCGCCTTCACGGAAAATAGGGCATCTGATACCGCGCGAAACTGTTCCAATCTTTCTTTCTGTACTCATTTTGTCTTCCTTTCTCACCCTTCGTTGCTCTTTGCTCAAAAGTGTAGTGTTCATTGAATTTCTATGACCGTACTATTTTATCATCAGCAATAATTCACTTCAATAAATACGGCCGTCCTTTTTTAACGGCCGCTATACTATTTTCATATTCTTATTATCTTCATTGTGTTGGTTTCCGGCCTTTGATAGCTGTGTCTTCCGCTTACGACACCGGCAATGAACACAAGTACATCCCCTTCTTCGGTTACGCCGGCTTCATGCATGAGATCCAGGCAGTCTTCCATGAGCTCGTCAGTGGAGTGAGCTCTTTCTGCAAGCATCGGCCTTACTCCCCAGAGAAGCATCATCTGTCTGACCACCATCGGCACCGGTGAAAACGCGTAGATATCCGAGACAGGTCTGCACTTTGATACTGAAAGGACCGTAGCTCCGGACGTTGTAGGCGCAAGTATTGCCTTTGCGCCAAGCTCCTGTGCTGCCGCCACTGCAGCCTTGCAGGTAGTGCTCGATACTGTAACGCCGTCGCTGCCGGCTTCCGCCATGCTGATGTCAGAGGAAACAAACTGCTCCGTGTATTCGGCGATCGACGACATCATACGTAGAGCCTCTACCGGATAATCACCGCTTGCGGTCTCGCCCGAGAGCATTACCGCGTCAGATCCTTCATATACAGCATTGGCTACGTCCGTGACCTCAGCTCTGGTCGGTCTTGGATTTCTCATCATGGAGTCAAGCATCTGAGTCGCAGTGATGACTATCTTGCCCTTTTCATTGCACTTCTGTATCATCTCGCGCTGAAGCTGAGGTATCCTTTTCGCTTCAACTTCAACTCCGAGATCTCCACGGGATACCATGACTCCGTCAGCCGCATCTATGATCTCCTCCAGGTTATCGATGCCTTCACCGGACTCGATCTTGGCTATTATCTTAATGCCCGATTTCTTTTCTTCCGCAAGCTTGCGTATTTTGTTTATGGTCTCTGCGTTTCTGACAAATGACGCGGCGATGAAATCAAAACCGTTTTCAAGTCCGAATTCAATATCTGCGTAGTCCTTTTCGGTAATGTCCGGCAGACCAACCTTGATCCCGGGCAGATTGACACCCTTCCTTTCGGAAAGGACCCCGCCTGTAATGACTTTGCATTTTAGATCGTTTCCGTCAACTGCCTCTACCCTGAGTTCTATCGCACCGTCGTCAATGAGCACCGTATCTCCGGCCGAAAGGTCTTTCGCCATGTCCGGATAGGTCACATAGATATGTTCAGCGCTGCCTTCATCGGCAGGATCCGGATAATAAGAAATGACGGTCTCACTGCCCTTCTCAAGCCTGACAGGCTTATGGTCTTTCAGCAATCCTGTACGGATCTCCGGACCCTTTGTATCAAGGAGCGTCGCGACCGGCCTGCCTGCCTTCTCAGAGAAGCTTCTTACCCGCATAAGCATTTCAAGATGGCTTTTGTATGTCCCGTGCGAGAAGTTGAATCTCGCAACATCCATCTCCTTGACTAATTCTGCGAGCACGGCATCGTCCTGTTCTCTTGGACCCATCGTGCATACTATTTTTGTCTTTCTCATAACACCACCCTCTTGTCGACCGACGCCTGTTGCTATGCAAAATTTATACCACATAAAAAGGCCGGCGCATCCGTGACAGTAAACTATCTGCGCGCCGGCTTTCTTTTCTATTTTTTGTCTGTGATTTCTCCGCTGTTCTTCCAGATGCTGTTCTCCGGAACGACTCCCCTTACACATGATGTAGGGTATACGTTGGAGTTGCGTCCGATCACAGTGCCCGGGTTGAGGACCGCATTGCAGCCGACCTCTACGTGATCGCCAAGCATAGCTCCGAATTTCTTTATGCCGGTCTTGATCCTCTCGGTACCGTTCTTTACGACTACGAGCTTCTTGTCAGCTTTCACGTTCGATGTTATGGAACCGGCGCCCATGTGGCTGTAATGGCCAAGTATAGAGTCGCCAACGTAATTATAGTGCGGAGTCTGGACGTTGTCGAAAAGGATAACGTTCTTGAGTTCTACCGAATTTCCGACCACACATTTGCGGCCTACAAGAGCGGAACCCCTTACGAAAGCACAGTGTCTGACTTCCGTCTCAGGACCGATGATGCAAGGCGCTCCGAGGTATGCGCTCGGGAATACCTTTGCGGTCTTGTGGACCCATACGTTCTCACTCACCTCTTCATATTCCTCAGGATCGAGTGTAGGGCCAAGCTGCAGGATAAAATCCTTGATGCCCTTCAGTGCTTCCCAAGGGTAAGTGAACTGCGAGAGATAATCCTTAGCCAGAGTATGGTCAAGGTCATATAAATCATTGATCGTATACA
>JAKSSP010000006.1 GCA_024403035.1 Mogibacterium sp. | reverse complement strand
CAACTCAAAGCGGGATAGCTTTACTCGCTATCCCACAGATATTCGTGAAGAACCAAAAAAAGGGTAAAAGAAAGGTATCGAGTGTCGGTATTGTGTCGGTATTTTTTGAATTAACTGCTAAAGCAGCCTGAGAATATATCTTTCAGGCTGTTTTTTCATTTGGATTTAGAAGATTGTGTGTATATTG
Source organism: Mogibacterium sp. (assembly GCA_024403035.1). Lineage (GTDB taxonomy): Bacteria > Bacillota > Clostridia > Peptostreptococcales > Anaerovoracaceae > Crickella. Next base: position 97,826 of record JAKSSP010000006.1, on the reverse strand, counting down.
GCCTGTGATGATTGAAGCGTATTGGATCGGGTGCTATCATTCACCTGTATTAATCAATAACTATGAACGAGGTTAACAGACCACGGAAACCGCTGCTTATCTTCTATATAGCAGTTCTCCTGATCCTGTTCCTGTGGAACTCCATGATCGTTCCGATGGTTGCAGAACAGGAAATCAAGGAAGTAGACTACGGCACCTTCATGAACATGACTGAGAAGAATCAGATCGGTAAGGTGCAGATTGGGAGCAATAAGATCCTTTTTACAAACAAGGACGGATCGAAGACATACAAGACGGGCATCATGAATGACCCGGATCTCGTCAACAGGCTCCATGCATCCGGAGCTGAGTTCACCAGCGAGATCGTTGAGGAGATGTCGCCGGCGGCAAGCTTCTTCCTGAACTGGATACTGCCGATAATCATTTTCGTTGTGCTAGGTCAGTATCTGAGCAGAAGGATGATGGACAAGGCAGGCGGTGGCCCGGGATCGATGATGTTCAACCTGGGCAAGAGCAATGCCAAGGTGTATGTAAAATCATCTGACGGAATCAAATTCAGCGATGTCGAGGGTGCCGATGAGGCAGAGGAAAACCTTCAGGAGATCGTAGACTACCTGCATAATCCGGAGAAGTACCGTGAGATCGGAGCTTCGATGCCTAAGGGCGTACTGCTCGTAGGCTCTCCGGGAACAGGTAAGACCATGCTCGCCAAGGCTGTAGCCGGCGAAGCTGACGTACCGTTCTTCTCGATGTCAGGCTCTGAGTTCGTTGAGATGTTCGTCGGCATGGGAGCATCCAAAGTGCGTGACCTGTTCAGGCAGGCCAAGGAGAAGGAGACGATCACAGGCGAGGAGTTCATGAACATTCTCAACAGCTGATCAGAGATAGAAATTACACACATGATGACGGCACTCCTGAAAGGCGTCCGGCATGTTTTCATTTGAAAGATGACGCTACAGATTATTTATACGATTCTTGAATATTTTCTCGTATTCTCATTCCTCGGATGGTGTGTCGAGGTGGCATATCAGGCGGTGAGCAAGGGTCTGGTTGTCAACAGAGGATTTCTGAACGGCCCCGTCTGCCCGATATACGGATTCGGAGTGCTGGCGGTGTTTTTCCTGCTTCAGATAACGGGTGAGGGAGAATTCTATGAGCAGAACGCGCTCAAGGTGTTCCTCTTCGGAGTCGTCCTTGCGACGGCTGTTGAACTGTTCGGCGGGTGGATCCTGGATAAGGCATTCCACGCGAGATGGTGGGACTATTCGGACAGGCCTTTCAATCTGAACGGATATATCTGCCTCCAGTTCAGCATCATCTGGGGCATGTCCATACTGCTCGTTGTGCGCGCTGTATATCCGATGTTGAGCAGCATTCTTGAACGCATCCCGCAGAATATAGGGTGGGCGCTGATAGGAATCTTCTCAGTAACATACATCGCGGACTTTGCTGTTTCAGTCAGTGTAATGATAGGACTCAACAAGCGTATGGCTGAGATCGATGAGATGCAGAGACGCATGCGCGTTGTCAGCAATGAACTTAGCAACCAAATCGGAACCAGGGCCCTTGAGACCAAGCAGCGCGTTGATGACGCGAAGGTCCAGGCTTCGCTTGCGGGTGCTGAGGCAATAGAGCATATTTCAGCTGCCAAGACTGAAGCAAGAGAGGCGATCGAGACAAGCAAAGCTGAGACTCTGGCTCAGATGGCGGCATCACGTGCCGAACTTACGGCTAAGCGTAAAGCACTCGAAGAGCGCATTCTGAGCAGCAGGCATTTCGGAGCAGGGAGACTGCTGCGCGCTTTCCCGCAGATGAAGCACCATAAGTACGCAGAACTGCTAGAGGAGATTTGCGGGAAATTGAGGTACTAAATTCCAGGGATTTTACGACAAATCGAGTGAAATCCAGACAGTTCTATCATGATCTGTTTGGCCTCGAAATGATCCTTGACAATGACGGCAACATGATTTTTACAGATGGACTGGTTCTGCAGGAAGAGAAATACTGGAAAGAGTTCCTGAAAAAAGAAATCATTCCGGAAAACAACTCCTGTGAGCTCTATTTTGAAGAAACCGACATTGAAGGTTTTATAGAAAAGCTTGAAAGCTATTACCCGGAAGTGAAATATGTCAACAGACTCATGACGCACAGCTGGGGACAGAAGGTCATACGCTTCTATGATCCGGACGGCAATCTGATAGAAGTGGGAACCCCGGCGTAAATTTGTTCCGGGAGAAAGAGAGATCATGAAATAATGCGTATCTATGTTGATTTTGACGACTGCCTGTGCGAGACAGGAAGGGCCTTCACAAAGCTTGTGCTTGAAATGTTCAATAAGCATGTTTCTTATGATCAGATGCATTATTTTGAACTGGACAGGTCTTTTGGCCTGGATGCGGAACAATACGAGCGGCTTATGCTTCGGGCGCACGAGCCGGAGATACTGCTGTCGTATGATGCGACGCCGGGAGCTGCGGAGACCATAAACGAATGGATCTCCTGCGGGCACGAGGTATCGGTCATTACCGGCCGCCCATCAAGCGCTTATGAGCTATCCAGTATATGGCTGGATGAGCATGGACTTAAGAACGTCAGACTGTACTGTCTCAATAAATATGGAAGGGATCACTTTATCAAAAACAGTAACAGTACTCTTGAACTTGAGGATTATTACAGGATGAAGTTTGATTACGCAATTGAGGATTCTCCAAAGGCGTTCGGATTTTTCGAACATCTGCCGGAACTTAAGGTTCTGGTATTTGACAGACCATGGAACAGAGAATGTGCTTTTCCGAATGGAAACTATCAAAGATGCGCCGATTGGAAGAGCATTCGCAAGATCGTTGCAGGTGAGTGAGAAAAAGCTTATCGAGAAACTGTCCAAAATGATCACCGACAGCCTGGACCGCAAGATCCCGGGAGGTCTGAAAGAGAATCATTTCGACTTCTGGATGAGGGACTGCTCACCTACGGAGGGTATGACTTCAAAAAGCAGCAGAAGGACCATCACAGCATCTGATAAAGCCGGTCCCGCGCGCTGCATATTTTTATTGTCCCGGGGAAGATAAGCGCCTCTGTATGGTATACTTACTATGTATGAGAAATATGATCGAAACTCAGAAAGAAGAGGCAGAAATATGAGTTACTATTTGCTGGCTGAGACCATGCGGTCATGTACAGGTGAGGAGCTGCATTCTCAGAATGACTACAAATATGTAGCCGTTCTAACAACGCCTGAATGGAACCGGGAACGGGAGCGTTTCGACATGGGTATAGAGCTGGAACCGGATGCCGGAAACATCCACAACACCAAGGCAGAGGTAAACTATGGCTCGCTTACCGGGACGTTTCAGCTTCCGGACAGGGAAAACATTGAATCGAATGATTTCCGCTTTGCGTTCGCTCTTGATGAGAAGGGCATCGTGTTTATCGATGACAGCGGCAAGGCCCAGCAGATGATAGATGTCATCAGGCGCACAAGACGCTGGAGAAAACCGAGCCTGGAGCGCTTCCTGTATGACTTTCTTGAGCAGATAGTCGAAGACGATCTGACTATCATGGAGCGCTATGAAGCTGAGCTCAACAGGATAGAGGACGCGATACTGAACTCTGAGGAGTATAAGGATCTGGGGCGGGTCACCGAGATCCACAACGACATCCGCAAACTGCTGGTGCACTATGAGCAGATCATCGATATGACTCAGGAACTTGAAGAGAATGAGAACGGATTCTTCAGTGAAGAGAATCTTCGCTACATACATCTGTTCATGAACCTTATAGCACGCCGGCACGATTCCGCTGCTTCTCTTCGCGACTACACGATGCAGGTGCGTGATCTCTACCATGCGCAGCTAGAGGTAAGGCAGAACAGGATAATGACGATTCTTACTGTCATTACCACCATTTTCATGCCGCTGACGCTGATAGTCGGATGGTATGGCATGAACTTCCGCTATATGCCGGAGCTTGAATGGAGGTTCGGGTATCCGGCCGTAATAGCAGTGAGCATCGCCATCGCGGTCGCGTGCCTGCTGTTTTTCAAAAGGAAAAAGTGGCTCTAGAAATATTCTGAAGGAGGGCAGTGATAAATGGGGAAACAAAAGGGTAAAAAGGTCTGTTGACGCTCATGATACTGAGCTTATGTCTCTGTCTCATAAGCGCATGCGGGCAGACACCTGCGCCGGCTCCGGATGAAGGGGACGGATATACACTGGACAACATCAGAAACTACGTTGTCGGTATCGATGAAAAGATGGAGCTCGATAACGGAAGTAAGAAGGCGGTGACCAACTTTGATAATGCCGCGACTACTCCGGCGCTTCAGCCTGTCGCGGACGAGGTAAATGAAAAGCTGCAGAAGTACGGATCGATTGGCAGAGGTTATTCTCCTAACAGAAATACCTTCAGTTTGAAAAATACAATCAGACGACTCACCGCATCGGAAGGCTGGCCTGCGCGCTGATGACAGTGCTTTTGCTTGGCGCGCCGTTCGTGATCGGATGGCGTTATGGCGCAATGCCGGACTTCGGAGCTGTTTCAAGGGCGTATCTTGCCATCGGTCTGGTATGGATGATATCCAGCGCTGCCGAATTCCTGATCTATTTCCCGATGCTGGGAGCGGGCGGAAGCTACATGAGCTTCATAACGGGAAACATCATATACCTGAAACTGCCATGCGCGGTCAACTCAAGGGACCTTGTAGAGGTGAAGGCCGGCACTCCGGAAAACGAGATCGTATCGACCATTTCGATCGCCGTGAGCGCTCTTGTGACGATAACGATCCTGGCCATAGGCGTGATGATACTCATACCGCTGCAGCCTATACTTCAGGCACCGGTACTTCAGCCTGCTTTTGACAATGTAGTGCCTGCTCTGTTCGGAGCTCTGGCTTACAAATATTACCGCGGTCGTCTGGACATCGCTCTGCCGCCGCTGCTGGTGATGTGCGTCCTGTTCACACTCGTTCCGGGACTCATCTCGTCCACCAGCATGATGATAATCCCAAGCGGCGCGCTCGCGATACTTCTGGCATGGCTGAGCTACAGAAAAACCAATGGAGGCCTGCAATGAAATTGCATCCTGTAGAACACTTTAAAACGATCACTGAACACAGGAGACTTGTGAGGTCATACTGCTTCAGGCTCGGCCTGTACAGGCAGGGGCTTTTGCATGATCTCACAAAGTACTCTCCGGTGGAGTTCTGGCGCGGAGCCAGATACTATCAGGGAAACCGCAGTCCTAACAACAAGGAGAGGGAGGAGTCCGGCGTCTCGATGGCATGGCTCCACCACAAAGGCCGCAACAAGCACCACTTCGAATACTGGATAGACTACACGCTTGATGAGAACGGCAAGGTCGGTTTTGGCGGAAACAGAATGCCTAAACGCTATGTGGCGGAAATGTTCTGCGACCGCATCGCCGCGTGCAGGATATACATGGGCGACAAGTACACAGACGCTTCGGCCTACGATTACTACAAAAAAGGAACGGGCACCAGGATAGGCGAAGTCATACATCCGGAGACCGCCGCGGAGCTGGAGAAGATGCTTAAAGTGCTGAAGGATGAAGGGGAGGACGCTGCGTTTGCGTACGTCCGCAACTGGCTGAAGGAATAGTTATTTTCAATATTGTTTTCCTTTGTTTTAGAACGCCAATTGTGTTGAGAAACACAGGCGTTTTTTGTACAATATATTTGTAGAAATTTCGTTTTCTTAATCAACTAACGGTATTGTCATTAGCTCATAGGGGGTACTTATGAAGGTAATTGCAAGTGATGAAAGAACTGCCGTGATCTCCAAAGTCATTGAACTTCTGGATCCGGGCAGCTTCATGGAGATGGGCGAACGTGTGTCGGCCAGGTATACCGAGTTCTACCATCCGGACTCCGTTCTGGAGTCGGACGGTGTAGTGACCGGTTACGGTACGATAAACGGAAGCCTTGTTTTTGTCTACGCCCAGGACAATGAAGTGATGGGCGGCACATTCGGTGAACAGCACGGCCGCAAGATAGTCGATATTTACGAGCATGCTCTCAAGGCAAACGCTCCTGTAATAGGACTTCTTGACTGTGCGGGATTCCGTATTGAAGAGGGCCTTGACGGACTGTATCAGTTCGCGAAGCTTTACAGAAAGCAGACAGAGGCCTCAAAACTTATTCCTCAGATCGTGGCTGTCATAGGCCAGTGCGGAGGAGGAATGTCGATAGCGGCGCAGCTGGCTGACTTCGTCTACATTGAGAAGGATAAGGGCAGCATATTCGTCAATCCGCAGGCTGTAGTATCCAACGCGATAGGCGACAATCCTTACGTCGAAGCGACTGACGACGGCACTTTCGAGTGGGCGGAGATCATAGATAATATCCGCCGCGTAGTGGACATCCTGCCATCAAGCAGCAAGTTCACACCTGATATCGTTGATGTAAGCGATGCGGATCTGAACCGCAGCTGTGACAGCATCGAGGACTGTCTCGGAGACGCCAGAGGCATGCTCGCGGAGCTGTCCGATGACGGAAGCTTCATTGAGTGCAGAAGCGACGTAGACCAGAGCATGATCACAGCGTTCATCAGACTCGGCGGAATGCCTGTAGGAGTGGTAGCCTGCAATGAATATGAAGGCAAGAAGCGTCTGACCGCTGCGGGCTGCAACAAAGCCGCAAAGATGATAGAGCTTTGCACAAGATTCCACATTCCGCTGCTGACCATTACGGATACCGACGGCTACAACACGGACTCGGCAACTGAGAAGTTCCTGCCTGGAGCCGCGGAGAGAATGGTAAGGGCGCTGACAGCTTCGGATGTTCCTAAGATCAACCTTGTAACGGGCTCAATCGTAGGAAGCGCATACAGCATGATGAACTCCAAGGGAATCGGCGCAGACTATGTATTCATGTGGGAGAACGCCAACGTAAGTATCGTTGAGCCGCGTCAGGCCACAGAGGTCATTTTCGGAAAGTGGTCATCAGAGCTCGAGCAGCAGTTCCGCGACACTCAGTCGAGCGCTGTGGCTCTTGCAAGACACGGTTTTGCAGACAAGGTGATCGCGCCTGAGGACTCCAGAAAGTATCTGATCGGAGCGCTTCAGACGTTCATTAACAGCAGGTAGGTGATGTTATGGATTTAGGACAGATTTTCATAACAGCGCTGTTATATACGCTGATCGGAATGGGGACGGTATTCTGTGTACTGATATTCATTTCGATATGCATATGGCTGCTGGGCAAAGCGTTTGGACCAAAAAAACCGGCAGCCCAGGCCGCGGCAGCTGCAGCAGCTGCTACAGCCGTGGAGCCTGAAGAGCCTGAGGGAATCAGGCCTGAGGTCGTTGCCGCCATCATGGCAGCGATCCACCAGCAATTAAAGGATGAAGAGGGTGTAGAAGAAGGAGACTACATCGTCAGGAATGTACGGAGGGCAACATGGAGACATACATCGTAAGAGTAAACGGCGAAGAATTCGAAGTTGAAATAGAAAGAGCAGACGGAAGCGCATCTCCTGCAGCACCGGCAAAGGCGGCTGCAGCGCCGGCGCCTAAGAAAGCCGCAGCCAAGTCCGGCGGCGGAAAAGGAAAGGGCGAACCGGTAGTATGCGGTACAGCAGGCAAGGTCTTCAAGATCGTTGCGCAGGAAGGCCAGGAGGTCAAGAGCGGTGACACGGTTATCGTACTTGAGGCCATGAAGATGGAGATCCCTGTCGTTTCGCCTAAGGACGGCACGGTCAGCAAGATCGTCGTTTCAGAAGGAGATGCCACCACATCAGGCCAGACTGTAGCTTATGTAGAATAGTACCCGGGAGGTAAGAAAATGGGAGATACCTTATTCAACCTGGCTCACCAGACCGGCTTCATGAACCTGACCGTCGGCAACGCGATAATGTGCGCAGTTGCTCTCGGACTGCTGTATCTGGCCATCGTCAAGGAATATGAGCCACTCCTGCTCCTTCCGATATCTTTCGGCATGCTGCTTGTAAACCTGTACCCGCCGATCATGGAAGAAGGCGGATTGCTGCATTACTTCTTCATGCTTGACGAGTGGACGATCCTTCCGTCTCTCATATTCCTGGGAGTCGGAGCATTGACGGACTTCGGACCGCTGATCGCGAATCCTAAGAGCTTCCTGCTCGGAGCCGCGGCGCAGTTTGGAGTATTCGGAGCTTTTCTGCTGGCCATGCTCATGGGATTCACTGAAGCCCAGGCAGCCGCAGTCAGCATCATCGGAGGAGCTGACGGACCTACATCCATCTTCCTGGCAATGAAGCTGGGACAGAGAGAACTCATGGGTCCTATAGCTGTAGCGGCATATTCATACATGTCGCTTGTTCCAATTATTCAGCCGCCTATCATGAAAGCGCTCACAACTGAAGAGGAGCGCAAGATCAAGATGGAGCAGCTCAGAGAAGTATCAAAGAGAGAGCGCATACTGTTCCCGATAGTTGTAACGATCGTCGTATGTCTGATCCTGCCTTCAACGGCACCTCTTATCGGAATGCTGATGCTCGGCAATCTCTTCCGCGAGAGCGGAGTCGTACGCCAGCTTCAGGAAACAGCTTCAAATGCGCTGATGTACATAGTAGTCATTTTCCTGGGAACCTCCGTCGGAGCAACAACCAGCGCGGAAGCATTCCTTAAGTGGACTACCATCAAGATCGTTGTTCTCGGCCTGATAGCTTTCGCCTTCGGAACAGCCGCCGGAGTGCTCTTCGGCAAGCTGATGTGCAAGCTTACAGGCGGAAAGATCAACCCGCTCATCGGTTCCGCCGGAGTATCCGCGGTACCTATGGCAGCGAGAGTTTCGCAGAAGGTCGGCGCTGAAGCCGATCCTACGAACTTCCTGCTCATGCACGCAATGGGACCTAACGTAGCCGGAGTTATCGGTACAGCCGTTGCTGCCGGAGCGTTCATGGCGATCTTCGGTGTCTGATTTCAATGGAGGAATAAAATGGGAAAGAAAATTAGAATAATGGAAACTGCTATCAGAGACGGTCAGCAGTCACTGATAGCTACTAGGATGCCATTCGAAGACATGGAACCGGCGCTGGCTCTGATGGACCAGGTAGGCTATGAAGCCATCGAGTGCTGGGGCGGAGCTACTTTCGACTCATGCATAAGATTCCTCGATGAGGATCCATGGGAAAGACTGAGAAAGCTTCGTGCCGCTATGCCTAACACGCAGCTCCAGATGCTGCTCAGAGGCCAGAACCTTCTCGGCTACAGACACTATTCGGATGACGTAGTTGACTATTTCGTCAAGAAGTCGATAGACAACGGTATCGACAGGATCAGGATATTCGACGCGCTGAACGACCTTCGTAACGTTGAGACGGCAGTCAAGGCGACCAAGGAATACGGCGCTCACGCTCAGGTAGCGATGTCCTATACGATCGGCGAGCCGTACACACCTGAATACTGGAAGGGCCGCGCTCTTCGTATCCAGGAACTCGGCGCAGATTCGATCTGCATCAAGGATATGGCGGGCCTCATGGTTCCGACAGCCGCAGGTGAGATGATCAAGATGCTCAAGGAGACAGTGGATATTCCTATCCAGTTGCACACTCACTGCACCAGCGGCGTAGCTCCTATCACTTATTACGTGGCGGCCCTGAACGGTGTGGACATCATCGATACAGCTATATCGCCGTTCTCCGGCGGTACGAGCCAGCCGTCAACAGAGGTAATGGTAGAGACGTTCAGAGGCACTGAGTTTGATACGGGCCTCGATATCGGCAAGCTCGAGAAGATCGCTGCTCACTTCCAGACCATCAGAGACAAGGATCTCAAGAGCGGTCTCATGAATACCAAGGTGCTGGGCACGGACATCAAGACACTTATCTATCAGGTTCCTGGCGGAATGCTCTCGAACCTGGTATCGCAGCTGAAAGATCAGAATGCGGAAGACAAGTATCTTGAAGTGCTTCAGGAAGTTCCTCGTGTAAGGAATGACCTCGGAATGCCGCCTCTGGTAACACCGTCATCGCAGATCGTTGGTACACAGGCTGTACTCAACGTCCTGATGGGTGAGAGATACAAGGTGCTGTCCAAGGAGACTCAGGAGATTCTCAAGGGCAAATACGGTGAAACACCTATGCCTATGAATCCTGATGTCCTTGCCAAGATCGATCAGAGCGAGAGGATCACATGCCGTCCTGCAGACCTTCTTGAGCCTGAACTCGAGAAGCTCACGGCAGAGGTAGGCGATTACAAGGAGCAGGATGAAGACGTTCTGACATACGCTCTGTTCGGACAGGTCGCTCTCGACTATTTCAAGAGAAGAGCGGCCCTCCGCAGCAAGGTGGATCCCGGCTCCATGGACATGAAGAACAAGGCATATCCTGTATAACAGCGAAGGAGAGGGGAAATGTTTTTTGTAAAAGAAAACGGAAGAACCATCCCGGTCGCGGATAAGGTGTTCGCTCTCAGCGGAGGCGCCAAGGCGGCTATCGCGAAAAAGGGCAAGGACGCAGTTGTCAATGCTACTGTAGGAGCTTTGCTGGATGACAACGGTGATCTTGTAGTAATGTCTTCAGTCACAGAGGCCATACGATCGCTCACGCCTGCGGATTACGCTGAATACGCGCCTATCACAGGTACGCCGGCCTTCAAGGAGGCTGTGGTCAAGGCGCTGTTCGGCAACTACGGTCCATCCGGTCATGTCCGTTTATGCGTGACTCCGGGAGGTACCGGAAGCCTTACAAGCGTTATCCAGAACTACTCCAACTACGGCGACAGCGTGCTCACACATGACTGGTGCTGGGCAAACTACAAGAATATTGCCATTTCACAGGGACGTAAATTCAAGACCTTCAGGTTCTTCAACGAAGACGGTGTCTTTGATGCGGAAGACCTTGAAAAACAGCTGGGCGAACTCGCAGCTGTTCAGGATCAGGTTGTGCTTCTTATCAACACGCCTGCGCACAATCCTACGGGTTACTCACTCAGCCTTGATGACTGGGACAAGATGATCGCAGTCCTCAACAGGGCAACATGCAATGTGGTGCTTTTCCTCGACATCGCTTACATCGATTATGCAGGCGAAGAGGATGAGGTGCGCGCGTTCATACCAAAGCTCGATGGACTCAAAGACCACGTGCTCACTATCTTCGGCTACAGCGCGTCCAAGACTCTCACCGCATACGGCATGAGACTCGGAGCTATCGTCTGCATGTCAAAGAATGAGGAGGTCGTTGAGGAATTCAGGAGGGCGGCAGAGTACGCTGCCCGTTCCACATGGTCAAACTGCAACCGTTCGGCCATGGTGACCATGGGCAAGATCTACAGCGATCCTGAGCTCAGGGCAAAGGTCGATGAGGAGAGAAAGATCTACCGCGACATGCTGCTGGAGCGCGGACGCATCTTCGAAAAGACTCTTAACGACAATGGAGTCAAGTGCGTTCCGTTCACAGCCGGATTCTTCGTGACCATCGCGTGCGATAACCCTGATGAAATCGGCAAAAAACTCGAGGAGCAGGACATCTTCTGCCTGGCGCTCGCAAAGGGAATCCGCGTATCCATCGCATCGGTCTCGAAAGAGAAGTGCGTGAAGTGCGCAGAAGCCATAGCGGCACTCCTTAAATAACAGGACCTTTCAGAGGATCCGCTGATCATTGGTAATAGTTTCTGTTTTAAATCTATAGAAATAGGTGTTTTATGGAGAAAATCAAGAACTCACTGCCGATCCAGATCTTCATCGCTCTCGGTCTTGGTATCGTAGCGGGACTTATCTTCCTTGCGGCAGGCGCGGCAGACTTCTGACCTCGCATATGAGGCGGCTGAGCCGACGAAGTTCATGGACACCATCGTGAACATCTTCCCGTCGAACCTGTTCCAGCCTATGGTAGACAGCACAATGCTGCAGGTCGTCGTGATCGCACTCTTCGTCGGATTCGGTATCATCATTGCCGGTGACAAGGGACTGCCTTTCAAAGAATGGATCGACAGCGCTTATGAAGTATTCATGGTGATCATGAGAGGAATCATCAAGGTCACTCCGATCGCGGTATTCTGTCTGATCACACCGGTAGTCGCCGTAAACGGACCTGAGGTGCTCGGATCCCTCGCAATGGTACTCCAGTCGGTAGGCCTGCCTGTTGAAGGTATCGCTCTTGTCGCGGGAGTTGACCGTATCTTCGATATGGGACGTACAGGAATCAACGTAGTAGGTGACCTGTCTGCCGCGATGATCATCAGCGACTACGAGACAAGAAGAGAAGGCAGGGAAGCTGCAAAATAGTGAGCTTTAAGCCTTAGAACCCAATAAGCCATTTACGCCTCGTTGGTCGTTGTGTAATTGATCGGCGGGGCGTTGGTTTTGAAAATCAGTTTCTGAAAGAAGGTCAATTCAAAATGTCAGTAAGAGACACAGGTGTGAGTGAGCACGGAGCCGGAAGAAGAATGGATACAAGGGATGTCACCATGATAGCAGTATGTACGGCAATGATGGTGATATGCTCGTGGATATCTATCCCGGCAACCGTGCCATTCACCATGCAGACTTTCGGAGTATTCCTCTGCGTAGGCCTTTTGGGAGGCAGAAGAGGCACTCTGGCGATATCGGTATACCTTTTGCTCGGAGCTGTAGGGCTGCCTGTATTTTCAGGATTCACGGGTGGCATAGGGCACTTATTCGGAGCGACCGGAGGCTATATAATAGGATTCCTGTTTTCCGCGCTGGTGATGTGGCTCATCGAGCATCTGCTTGGCAGAAACTTAAAGACTCTTGTGCTGTCAATGATAGCAGGACTCATCACATGCTATGCCTTCGGAACAGCTTGGGTCATGGTGGTATATGCAAAGGATTCCGGGAGCGTAGGCCTTATGACTGCTCTTGGCTGGTGCGTATTCCCGTATGTGATCCCGGACGCTGTGAAGATTGGGCTTGCCACTGTGATCACACGCAGGGTAAGACAGATCACGGGCATGTGATACGGCATTGAGAGGGTATTATATGGACTTTGATCTCAGTATCATAACTTTTTTGATAGTCTGTCCTCTGATTTTTCTCGGAGGCTTTGTTGACGCAGTCGCCGGGGGAGGCGGCCTTATCTCGCTGCCTGCCTACATGATCGCAGGCCTGCCGGTCCACAATGCCATAGCGACAAACAAGCTGAGCTCGGGCATGGGAACGACAGTCGCCACGTACAGACTGGCGAGCCTCGGATACATTCCATGGCGCAAGGCAGCTCTCTGCATAGTGATGGCGGTAATAGGGTCATCTACCGGAGCGAAGCTGGCGCTGATGGTCGATGCCGATCTGTTCAAGAAACTGATGCTGGTCATCATCCCGGCAACGGCCATCTATGTTATGCGAAACAAAAACATGGATGAGCCGAAAGAACCGCTGGGTGACCGGCAGACCGTGAAAGAGCTTCACTGGTCGCTCTTCTGATAGGTGTATACGACGGCTTCTACGGGCCGGGGACGGGAACGTTCCTCATACTTCTTCTTTCATCAAGAACAAAGGAGCCAAGGCTGTCAGACCGCTGATGATAATCGTACTGGTCATATTCTTTATAAAGATACTGACAGAGATAATCTGAAAACTGAAAACGATACAAATGAAACGGGTCCGGATCATATCCGGGCCCGTTTCTGTTTTGCTGATATAACGTTTTGTTGAAGGTATATAAGAGAGTATGGAGAGATTTTTATGAAAATCGATTAGCCTTCGATCATGATGGTCTTCTTCTCAGGGAGTTCCGGCTCCTTTTCCTTAGGGAAGGTGAGGCTCAGAACTCCGTCTTCGAACTTAGCCTTGACGTCATTCTCATCGATGCCTTCGCCTACATAGAAGCTTCTCTGCATAGCGCCTGAGTAACGCTCCTTGCGAAGCATTTTGCCGTTGTCGTCTTTTTCTTCCTCGTTTAAGGACTTGCATGCGCCGACTACCAGGTAACCGTTGTCAAGAGTGAGGGAGATCTCATCTTTCTTGAAGCCCGGCAGATCGATATCGAGCTCATAGTTGCCGTCCTTGTCACGGATATCTGTCTTCATAAGTCCTGTTACATGCTTGCCGTAGAGTTTTCTCTCTGCGTCCTCGGCAGGTCTGAAGTGAGGGAAATCGAATCCCATGAAGTCATCAAAGAAATCATCGTGGAAAAGTTTTGGATAAAACATAGTGTGCCTCCTTTATATGTAAGTCGTTTTTACCTGTTTTGGTGCGGCCTGAAATGTGCCGCTTTTGTCTGACAACCGTAATATAGCACTTTTGTTAGCACTCGTCAATAGTGAGTGCTAACATTTTTCAAAAAATTTTTGGATTGTGATTTTGCTGTGAATAAAAGGTATTCCGTGCAGATTTGTAGTATAATTTACACGGATATTTATATAATTTGCGCGAATGTCTCAAAAATATGCTCACAAATTGAGCAGACAGCGGAGGTCTTTTATGCAAATCACTTTTATAGGAGCCACCCATGAGGTAACAGGCTCATGTACTTTGCTGGAAGTCGGCGGTAAAAACATTCTTGTCGACTGCGGAATGGAGCAGGGAGCGGATATCTTTGAAAATATCGAGATCCCGGTAGCTCCTGCGTATATCGACGCGGTAGTGCTGACCCATGCTCATATCGACCATACGGGCAAGCTGCCGTTCCTGGTCGCGAACGGATACAGAGGTCCCGTCTATTCGACGGAAGCTACGCGCCAGCTCTGTGACATAATGCTCAGGGATTCAGCCCATATACAGGAATTTGAAGCTACCTGGCGTAACCGCAAGGGCAAGAGGGCTGATGATGAAGTATATGTTCCTCTCTATACGACCGAGGACGTCCTTAAGACGATGCCTCTGTTCAGGACAGCGGGATACGACACAGAAGTGACACTGTTTGACGGTGTGACTATCAGATATATCGATGCCGGGCATCTGCTAGGATCGGCCAATGTACTGTTCACTATCAAAGAGGACGGCGTGAAAAGAACGCTGCTGTTCTCCGGAGACCTGGGAAATGTGGACAAGCCGCTCATACGCTCTCCGCAGGATCCGCCACAGGCAGACTATGTCGTATGTGAATCCACTTACGGCGACAGGGTCCATCCCGAGAAGCCTGACTATGTAAAGCAGCTGACCAACATCATACAGTCAACTCTCGACCGGGGCGGAAATCTGGTAGTACCGGCATTCGCTGTCGGCAGGACGCAGGAGTTCCTGTACTACATCAGGATAATCAAGGAAGAAGGCCTTGTGAAAGGCCACGACGGATTCCCTGTATATGTGGACAGCCCGCTCGCTGTTGAAGCCACAAATATATACAGTACTGAGATGTACGAGTATTACGATGAGGACGCGCTGCAGCTTCTGCGTGAGGGCATCAATCCCGTAACATTCCCTGATCTTGAGGTCACCGTATCCAGTGAGGAATCCATGGCGATAAACTCGGATCCTGAACCGAAGATCATCATCTCCGCGTCCGGCATGTGCGAGGCCGGCAGGATACGCCATCACCTGAAGCACAATCTCTGGAGACCGGAATGCACCATACTCTTTATCGGATACCAGAGCCCGGGCACTGTCGGGGGCAAGCTGCTTGACGGAGCTGACATGGTCAAGCTCTTTGGAGAGGAGATCGCTGTCAAGGCAGAGATACTGAGGATAGACTCATTCAGCAGCCACGCTGACGAGCCGCATCTTTGCGAGTGGGTAAAGAAGGCCGATCCGGGAGTCAGGGTGTTCATCAACCACGGCGAGGACGCCGTTACGGAAAAGTTTGCGGCGGAAGTTGCCGCGGCTACAGGAAAACCTGCGGTCGCTCCGTACAGCGGCGAGGTGTGGGACCTGGCGAAGGACGAACTCATCCATAGGGCCGAAATAGTACCGGTAGTCAAGAAGACGGTGCACGAAGGAAAGACTGACCTTGTCACGGATCACAGATTCGAGCAATACGCTTCGCCTGCGCTGCGTGAACTCAGAAGATCCGGAGCAGAACTCACACAGCTCATCGAAGCCAGCAGAGAGTACTCCAACAAAGAACTGAACAGGATGAGACGTGAAATAGAAGAGATAATCAAAAAATACGGGCCGCAGGAGGGCACCGATGGACAATAGACCGATTGGAGTACTGGATTCGGGTCTTGGCGGCCTGACTTCCGTGCAGGAACTGCACAGGCAGCTGCCCGAGGAAAAAGTTATATATTACGGCGACACCGCAAGGACACCTTACGGATCGAAATCGCCGGAGACCATAGTTAAATTCGCTACGCAGATAGTGGACTATCTTGTGGCGCGCAATACAAAGATGATAATCATCGCGTGCAACACGATAACGGCGCTCGCGCTCGATTCCCTCAGAGAGCGCTATCCGTCTATCCCTATCATAGGTGTTATAGGACCGACTGTACGCAAGGTAGTAAGCGACGGATGCAAGAACGTGGGAGTCATCGCGACCAAGGCGACCATAGGAAGCGATGTTTACGGCAAAGAGCTGCGAAAGCTTGATCCGGACATCGAGGTGCACAACGCGGCATGTCCTGCCATCGTACCGCTTGTAGAGGACGGTCTTACGGACACAGATATCATGGAGCTCACCGTAAGACACTACATGGACGATTTCGTAAGGGACGGCGGATTTGAGGACCTCATCCTGGGATGCACGCACTATCCGCTCCTGACCAAGCACTTTAAAAAGCTCTACCCGGATCTTCGCCTGTACAGCTCGTCGGCGGAGGTCGTCAGAGAGGCGGCTGAGATACTGAAAGAGAAAAACATGCTGGCGTCCGGATCGGAATTTACCGACAGATATTATGCCAGCGATATGTCCGATAACTTCATCGCGATGACCGACAGGCTCTTCGCTGACACGGATTTCAAGATACATCTTCTAAAACTTGAAGAATAATGACTTTTCCTGTAGAATCTACAAGTTCGGAGGAACTGTTATATGGAAACAGAATTCAAATACAATCTTGAAGACACCTCGATATTCGACAGCATAGTCGAGACGGCCGGAGCCAGAAACCTGAGGCTCGAGGACGTAGAGGTAATAGACATGCACGCTGCCTACTTCGATACGGAGGATTTCGACTTCCGCAAGAGAGGCATAGCATACAGGATACGACAGGAAGACGACAGATGTACGGCCACCATCAAGTGGGATGTCAACGTCAGGGAAGGTCTTCACAGGCGCGAGGAGTTCAATCTCGTTGTCAATGACGAGCGCTTCGCGCTGAACCCTAATATCGACATCTTCGTATCCAGCGACGCATACGATGTGCTGCTGGATGCCGCCGGGGACAAGCCGCTGAAACCGACTATCACGATGGATTACCAGAGAAGGCAGTTTAAGGTCGATACCGGCAGATCCATCAGCTGCATATCGCTCGATGAAGGTGTGATACACCACATCGACGGCCATACCATACCTATTTCCGAGCTCGAGATAGAGTGGTATTACGGCGCGGAAGAGGATTTCATGGATCTGGCATACAGGATCCAGAGCAAATACGGGCTCGTATCTGAAGACAGATCAAAGCTTCAGAGAGCATTCGAGTAAGATAACACAAACGATCAATATATAAAAAGGAGAACAATTCAAATGAAGGCTACACAGGTTTCAAAAGAGAACGGAGTCGTAAAATTCAACATCGAATTCTCGGCAGAGGAATTCAACGACGCTATCAACAAGGCGTATCTGGCAAACAGAAGCAAGTTCCAGATCGATGGCTTCCGCAAGGGCAAAGCGCCTCGCAAGATCATCGAGAGCCACTATGGTCATGACATTTTCTGGGATGAAGCTCTCAACGAGCTGCTTGATAAGGGATATTACGACGCTTTGAAGGAAATGGATCTTGAAGTCGTTTCCCAGCCGTCCTTTGAATCACCTGAGATCAAGAAGGATGAGCCTGTCGTGCTCACAGGTACGGTACAGGTATTCCCGGAAATGGAAGTTGAGAACTATAAGGGACTTGAGGTAGAGAAGGTAGAGACCAAGATCGGTGAAAAGGAAGTCAAGGCAGAGCTGGAGAAGGTACAGAAGAGCCAGGCCAGGATGGAAGCCGTTGAGGACCGCAAGACCGAGATGGGCGACACTCTTGTATTCGATTTTGAGGGATTTGTGGACGATAAGCCGTTCAGCGGCGGAAGCGCTGAGAACTACGAACTGCAGCTGGGTTCGGGCCAGTTCATTCCGGGATTCGAAGATCAGCTGGTAGGCAAGGACGCCGGTGAGGAAGTAGACGTTGAGGTCGTATTCCCTGGCGACTATCATGCAGAGGAACTCGCGGGCAAGCCGGCACTCTTCAAGTGCAAGATCCACGAGATCAAGAAGGAGATCCTGCCTGAGATCGACGATGAGCTCGCAAGCGACGTAAGCGAATTCGAGACACTCGCGGAGTACAAGAAGGACCTCGAGAAGAAACTCCAGGAAGCTGCTAAAGAGACAGATCTCTCGGTCATGAAGGACAGAGTCCTCGAGAAGCTCTACAATGAGAACGATATCAAGGTTCCTGAGGTAATGATCAACAACGAAGTTGAGAACATGCTCTACGACATGAACCAGAGCCTTTCCGCACAGGGCCTCGGACTGCAGCAGTACGTTGAGTGGACAGGCAAGACCATCGACGAGCTCAGAGAAGAGACAAAGCCTGAGGCTGAGAAGAGGATCAGGACAAGAGTCCTTCTGAAGAACATCATCAGAATGGAGAAACTCGATGTTGAAGACGAAGAGATCAACGAGCTGATGGAGGACTTCGGAAAGCAGTACGGCATGACCGTAGATCAGGTTAAGGAAATGGCCGGTTCCGAGACTGAGAATTACTTCAGAGAAGACGCTCAGACAAAGAAGGCCATCGACTGGCTCCTCGACAACGCCAAGCTGGTAGAGAAGAAGGCCGAGAAGAAAGCCAAGGCAAAGAAAGAAGAGAAAAAGGAAGACTAAGATCGGAAAAGGCGGTAAGGCATGAATTACGTACCTTATGTAGTCGAGCAGACAGGTCAGGGGGAGAGGACATATGACATCTACTCCAGGCTTCTGATCGACAGGATCATTTTCATAGACGAAGAGATAACACAGCACACTGCCAGCATCGTTGTGGCACAGCTTTTGTTCCTCGAGGCGCAGGATCCGGACAAAGATATAAATATCTATATCAATTCTCCGGGCGGAGAGGTGGCAGCGGGACTCGCCATCTACGATACGATGCGCTTCATCAAGCCGGATATCAGCACGATATGCGTAGGCAGGGCCGCCAGCATGGCCGCGGTGCTGCTTTCGGCGGGCACAAAGGGAAAGAGATACGCTCTTCCTAACGCTGAGATAATGATCCATCAGCCTCTGGGCGGGTTCCAGGGACAGGCGTCGGATATAAAGATCACTGCCGACCACATCCTGGATCTCAAGGAGAGACTGAACCGCATTCTGGCGGATAACACCGGTCAGGAGCTTTCCGTGATCGAAAGGGATACGGACAGAGACAATTACATGACTTCAGCCGACGCGGCCGCATACGGTCTGGTCGACAAGGTCATCGAGAGGAGCACAAATGCCTAATAACGAAGCAAAATGTTCATTTTGCGGTAAGTCAACATCTCAGGTCCGAAGCATGATGGTCGGACCTGATGTCTATATCTGCAACGAATGCGTCGATCTGATCAAGTCCATGATGGATGAAGAGAAGAGCCCTGCCCCGAAGAGGAAGAAAGGCAAACTGCCTACACCTGCGGAAATCAAAGCCCAGCTCGATCAGTACGTCATTGAGCAGGATCCTGCAAAGAGGAGCCTGGCTGTAGCGGTATACAACCATTACAAGAGGATCAGACATCTCGACAGATACAAAAACAGCGATGTAGACAGAGTGGAGCTCCAGAAAAGCAACATACTGATGCTGGGCCCGACGGGCTGCGGCAAGACTTTGCTTGCGCAGACACTGGCCCGCATACTTGACGTTCCATTCGCCATCGTCGACGCCACATCACTGACAGAAGCGGGCTATGTAGGCGAAGACGTCGAGAACATTCTGCTGAGGCTCTATCAGGCTGCCGACGGCGACCTCGACAGGGCGCAGAGGGGTATCATATATGTCGATGAGATAGACAAGATAGCGCGCAAGTCCGAGAACACGTCTATTACAAGAGACGTCAGCGGTGAGGGCGTGCAGCAGGCTCTTCTCAAGATCATAGAGGGCACAGTCGCAAACGTACCTCCTCAGGGCGGCAGAAAGCACCCTAATCAGGAGTTCATCCATTTCGATACCAAGGACGTGCTGTTCATCTGCGGAGGCGCGTTCACGGGTCTGGACAAGATCATCAAGGTCAGGATGGGAAACAAGGTCATCGGCTTCAACAAGGAAGAGAAGAAGGTAGACCTGAACGAAGCGGACATCCTGCTGAACACACAGCCTGAGGACCTTCTGAAGTTCGGACTCATTCCGGAACTCATCGGAAGACTGCCGGTGACTGTGGCTCTCAGCGAGCTCAGCAAGGAGGCGCTGGTGAGGATCATCACCGAGCCTAAGAATTCGCTGGTGAAGCAGTATCAGACGCTGTTTGCCATGGATGATGTAGACCTCATAGTTGAGGACGAGGCCGTTGAGGCCATAGCCGACAAGGCGCTTTCGCTCAACACGGGAGCCAGAGGTCTGAGGGGCATATTCGAAAGCCTCATGACGGATATAATGTACGAACTTCCGTCAAGACCGGATGTAGACAAGTGCATCATCACAGCAGCCGTCGTGAACGGTGAAGCCGAGCCTGTGCTGATGCTCAGAAAAGAAGCAAAAGAAAACGAACAACTCACATTGGAGAAAGAAGCATAATGAACGGATACGAAACAAAGCGTGTCCCATATATCCCGCTGAGAGGGCAGGCCTTCTTTCCGGGCACTATAGTGGGATTCGATATCGGAAGAGACAAGTCACTTGCCGCCGTTGATCTAGCGATGAACGGCGACAAATATATTGCGGTGTCTGCGCAGAGGGATCCGTCCGTGGGCGAGCCTCATCAGGACGACTGCTACCTGACGGGCGTGATCGTCAGAGTGCGCCAGGTAGTCAAAAGAAACGAAGACTTTGTGCGCATACTCGTCGTGGTAGAGCAGAGGATAAGGATCGAAGAGATCTATGAAGCGGGCGACATGCTTGCCTGCGATTTTACCGTTGCTGAAGACTACGACAATGACACCGACGACATCAGCATGCAGGCCAACATCCGCGTGCTGAGACAGTTATACATGAAATACGTTGAGCTGACAGGACAGGGCGAGTCTGCCGGAAGGACGCTCATTGACGACATCGACGATCCGGCACTGCTATGCAGCCTGATCGCCAATGAGATCGATGTGTCATTCGACATTAAGCAGACTCTGCTCGAGATCGACTCCGTAAAGCTCAGAGTCAGCCACCTTGTGGATATAATCGGCAAGGAGAACAATATTCTCTCCATCGCCAAGAGGATCAACAACCGCGTCGTCAAGAACATGAACCGCGGCCAGAGAGAGTATTACCTCAGAGAACAGCTCCAGGTCATCAAGGAGGAGCTTGGCGAAGACGAGGATACCGATGACGAGGTCCGCCAGTGGAGAGAGAAGCTGGACGAGCTCAAGCTCGAAGAAAAGACCGATACAAAGGTCAGAAAAGAGATAGACAAGTTCAGCAAGATGAGCCCGATGAGCCCTGACGCCAACGTGTCCAGGACCTACATCGAGACCATACTCGACCTGCCGTGGCACAAGGCCAGCAAGGTGAACCGCAACATCAACAAGGCCGAGAAGATACTCAACGAGGACCACTACGGACTTGAGAAGGTGAAGGAGAGGATACTCGAGTGCCTCGCCGTGCAGCATCTGACAAAGAACAACAAGGGACCTATCATCTGTCTCGTCGGTCCTCCGGGAGTCGGCAAGACTTCGATCGCAAGATCCATCGCCCGCGCTACAAACAGGGAATTCGTAAGGATGTCCCTGGGCGGAGTAAGAGACGAGGCTGAGATCAGAGGACACAGGCGTACATACATCGGCGCCATTCCGGGCAGAGTCATCAACGGCATAACGGAGTGCGGCACAAACAATCCGCTCTTCCTCTTTGACGAGGTCGACAAAATCGGAAGCGACTTCAGAGGCGATCCGGCTTCTGCGCTCCTTGAAGTGCTGGATCCTGAGCAGAACAACACCTTCACAGATCACTATCTTGAGATACCGTTCGACCTCTCGGACGTAATGTTCATCACGACGGCCAACACCACAGCCACGATACCGGCTCCGCTGCTCGACAGGATGGAGGTCATAGAACTGACCAGCTACACTGAAGAGGAGAAGGTGCATATCGCTACAGGCTATCTGGTACCTAAGAAGATGAAGGAGAACGGTCTTAAGAAGACGCAGTTTTCAATCACCTCCGCCGCGATCAGGGACATCATCGAGTACTACACCCGTGAGGCCGGAGTCAGGAACCTCGAAAGAGAGATAGGTAACGCCTGCCGCAAGGCCGCGCGAAACATCGTCAGCGGAAAGCAGAAGAAAAACAGCGTTACACCTAGAAATCTTAAGTCGTACATCGGCAAGAGGGTGTTCATTGACGACATCGGCTCCCTGGAACCGGAGGTCGGCGTAACTACGGGCATGGCATGGACCACAGTAGGCGGAGTCACGCTCACCATCGAGACGGTCAAGATGCCGGGCACAGGCAAGCTGATACTCACAGGCCAGATGGGCGATGTCATGAGAGAGTCAGCTACGACAGCTCTCGGATACATCAAGTCCATATCCGGCAAGTACAAGATCGGAAAGGACATCTTCAAGGATTACGACATACAGATCCACATCCCTGAAGGCGCCACGCCAAAGGACGGCCCGTCGGCGGGTATCACTATGTGCAGCGCGCTGTTCTCGCTCCTGACCGACCGCAAGGCCGACAAGACGGTCGCCATGACGGGTGAGATAACCTTGAGAGGCAAGGTGCTGAGGATAGGCGGTCTCAAGGAGAAGTCGCTCGCCGCTTACAGACAGGGCATAAGAAAGATCATCATCCCGAAGGAGAACGAGCCTGATCTCGAAGAGATACCGGCATCGGTCAGAAAGGAGATCGAGTTCATACCGGTCTCTGACTTCGAAGAGGTGATACCAATAGTCGTACAATGATCATCAACAAAGCAGAACTCGAAGCCGTCGCCGTAAAGGCGTCGCAATATCCGCCGGAAGACCTGCCTGAGATAGCTTTCGCAGGCAGATCCAACGTCGGCAAGTCATCGCTGCTGAACCTCATCACCGGCAGAAAGAGCCTGGCAAGGGTCTCGGGAAGCCCGGGAAAGACCAGGACCATAAACTTCTACAGGTGCAATGATGAGTTCAGGATAGTTGACCTGCCCGGATACGGGTTCGCGAAGGTCAGCAGGGCCGAGAGCGAGAAGTGGGGCGCCATGATAGAGGGCTACCTCGAGAACAGAAGCAACCTGCGCAAGGTGGTGCAGCTTGTGGACATAAGGCATAAGCCGAGCGCTCAGGATGTTCAGATGTATGAGTATCTGAAGTACTACGGGCTCGACGGCATAGTGGTGGCCACCAAGGCTGATAAGGTCAGCAGCAATCAGAGAGCTGCCTGCATAAAGGAGATAAGACAAACGCTGGGGATGGGAAAAGAGGACACGGTCGTACCGGTTTCCGCGCTGAAGAGGACCGGACACGACAAACTGCTTGAAGTTATTGAAACCCTGATTTAGACAAGGAGGAGACATGTCTGAAAAGATCGGTAAGGTCCTGTATTCACAGGAAGATATTCTGAAAAGAGCAAAAGAGATAGCGGATGAGATAAACCGTGACTACGACGGAGAAGAAGTGATATTGCTGTGCACACTCAAGGGATCTCTGCTCTGGATCGCAGATGTCATGAAGAACCTCACGGTGAACACTAAACTCGACTTCATTTCCGCAAGCAGTTACGGCGCGTCCAAGACCAGCTCCGGTGTCGTAAAGATCAAATTCGATCCTGAGATCAACATGTACAACGCCAATATCCTCGTGGTAGAGGACATCGTTGACACAGGCAATACGCTGAAGTATGTGCTGGCAAAGCTGCAGGAGAGAGGACCAAAGTCCATAAAGGTCTGCACCATGCTCAACAAGGAGTCGCGCAGAACAACTGATCTCCACGCTGACTATGTCGGTTTCGAGATAGACGATCTCTTTGTGATTGGCTATGGACTGGACTTTGACCAGAAATACAGAAATCTGCCTTATATTTCATATCTGCAAGAGGACGACGTTGAATCGCTGTAAGATCTCTGAAGAATTCAATAAGGAAGACATGCGGGCCCTCATAGAATCGGACCTCAAGAAAGATCTCCACATGCACACCCGCTTCTCTGACGGCGAACTGACGCCTAAGAAGCTTATTGACATGCGCGCTGCGGAAGGATATGAACTGCTCGCTATCACAGACCATGATGGAATAGGAGGTTCGGTGGCCGGAGCACCATATGCGGAAAGTCTCGGACTGCAGTTCATCTATGGGATCGAATTTGACTCTGTAGATAAACTCGGCAAGGATCTTCACATACTGGGCTATGGGTTCGACCCTGAAAACGAGATCCTCATGGATACTCTCATTTACGTGCTTGAAGAAAGAAGGGAACGCAACGACAGATTCAGGGAATGCCTGAACAGTAAAGGATATGACGTCAGGCCCGAAGAGGTATGGTCGGTAAACAACGGCCGTTATGTGGGAAAGCCTACTTTCGCGACGGTACTGATGCAGAAAGGCTACGTCAAGGATGTAAGGGAAGCGTTCAACACCATCTTCCGGGACCCCGACCTGAAAGCCATAAAAAAGGTCACCATGGAGAGCCGGGATATCATCGAGGTCATCCATACCGCTAACGGTCTCGCTGTAATGGCTCATCCGATGGAACAGCGACGCCTCGATGAGTCTTTCGAAGAGTTCAAACCTAGGCTGTACGCCATCATGGACAGAATGATCGAGTACGGCATCGACGGGATCGAATGTTTCCACCCGTCGGCCAGTCCGGAGCAGTCTGAACTGCTGGTCGCGTACGCTAAGGAGCACGGGCTGATGATCACTCGCGGGTCGGATTTCCACACCATGGACCCTCGCGAATACGATATTTATCACAGACCATGAGTATGAAGAGGATGCGCAGGATGCATCCTTTTTTTCTGTCTGAAAACGGGAGCGCGCCCGGTCATATACACGGAAACCCGCAATAAATGACCTTTTTCCGACATTGAAAAACCTCATCACAAAACCTTCAAAAATGGTTTTGTCCATGCCGCTACAATGAGTGCAGCAGAGTTGCTCGAAAGGAGGCATTAGATGACAGACAGAAAAGACCGGGTGCCAAAGCAGGTATACTTCCAGTGCCTGTGGACGGTAAAAGACATAGAAAGGCTGAAGAGGCTTGAGGCCATAAGCAATTATTCGCAGGAAGGCAATGAGATGGTCTTCTTTGTGGATGAGGAGGACGTGATAAGGGACGCGGCGGTGCTCAAACAGGCGGCATGGAAGCTTGAATGCATCAGAAAGGCGATCACGAAACTGCCAAAAGAATACCGGCAGGCTACCATCGATAACATTGTGTTCAACGTTCCGTATGGGGACATAGCGCATGAGAATACATGGCGTAAATGGAGACAGGTTTTTATCAGGGAATTGGCCAAAAATCTTCTGCTGATATGAGCTTTTATGTGCTAAAATGAAATAGGATAATATTGTTATTGTAAAGGTGCGAAATGGTATTCGAAGAAAAGACTCTGAAGAGCGAACTAGTATATGAAGGGTCTGTTTTCAAGGTAAGAAAACACCTTGTTGAGACCAGGGGCGGAGCGTCCGTCAGGGACATCGTTGAGCATAGCGGCGGCGGCATAATGATAGGCATCACCGATGAAGGGAAGGTGCTTATGGTAAGGCAGTACAGGAAAGCATTCGAGGAATCGCTGCTTGAACTTCCGGCGGGAAAGACCGATCCGGGAGAAGCCCGCGAAGTGACCGCGGCCAGAGAGTTCAGGGAGGAGACAGGGTTCATTCCGGCTTCCGTGAAGCATCTTCTCACTTTTTATCCGACATGCGGGTATTCAAACGAGAAGCTGGACATCTTCATCTGCAGAGATCTGACTAAGGGAGAGACCCACTGGGACGATACAGAGAGTCTGGACGTGCTCGAATTCGATGTTGAAGAGCTGATCGGAATGATCATGCGTAATGAGATAAAGGACGCAAAGACCATAATCGGCCTGCTGTACGCAAGGCAGGCGGGAGAACTGTAAGAGGTGCGAGATGAGAGATTTCATTGATTACATGAAGAATGAAAAGCGCAAAGCTGAGAACACGCTTATTGCGTATGAGAGAGACCTGACCGCGTTCGAGAAGTATCTGACCGGCCGCGGAGCAAAGGGGCTTGAGGACTGCACGGACAACGACGCTATTGCATATGTGCTGCAGCTCAGCAACGAAAACAAATCGAAGCCGACCATAAACAGAAAGGTCTCAGCGCTGAGAACTTACTACGAATACCTCATCGGCAAGGGCGTGATGAGCAGCAATCCGTTCAACAAGATCAAGGCAGTCAAGAGCGACAAGAGACAGATAAACTACCTTACTCAGGATGAAGCTGCAAGGCTCATGGACCTGCCTCTGGATGATGTTAAGGGCCTGAGAGACAAGGCGCTTCTGGAGTTCATGTACGGCACCGGAGCGAGGGTCACCGAAGTCGTAAGACTGAGATTCAGCGACGTGAACCTGAGGATGAATTTCGTTACTCTCAGAGACGTCAATGACGAAAGCAGGATCGTTCCTCTCGGAAGCTACGCGTCGGCCGCGATGGCTGATTATATCAACAATTCTTACGATCACATCAAAGGCAGACCGCATAACGATGATGACTTTGTCTTCATCAACTTCAGAGGAGACCCGCTTACAAGACAGGGCATCTGGAAGATCCTCAAGGATTACGGTCAGATGCTGGGAATCGAGTCACGTATGACACCGCAGATCCTGAGGGACAGCTTTGCGGTCCATATCCTCCAGAACGGAGGCGATCTCAAGACTCTGCAGGAGCTTATGGGATTTGAGGACATGACGGTCGGCATCGCTTATCTGGCGGTTATCGACATCCGTGTCAGAGAGGTGTTCAGAAGCTGTCACCCTAGGGCTTAAGCATATACAGAGGAGCAACTACCACCGTCAGGCACGCTCTCGCTAAGATTCGAACGCAGTGGTACTAAGCTCTGTCTGTGCCGGAGGCTTGCCAGTCGCTAAGTGCCGGCGTTCTCGACTTACCTGCCGATGGTAGTTGCTCCTCTTATTTTTGAAAAATCTCTTGCATTGTAAGGCTTGGTATTGTATTCTATTAGGGCTGTCGGTTTCCGGCAGCCCACAGTTATTACGGGCGGTCCTCTGGGGGCGGCATTCGGCCGGAGGCTCCAAGAACGTCTTGAGAGGAAGGAGAGAATAACGTGAATATTTTAGATCAGGTCACAATGGATTACAGAAGGGACGATATCCCTGAATTCAAAGTCGGCGACACACTCAGAGTACACGTAAAGATCATCGAGGGCCAGAGAGAAAGAATCCAGGTCTTCGAAGGCTATGTGCTTAAGAGACAGCACGGCGGCGTAAATGAGACTTTCACAGTAAGAAAGCTGTCAAACGGAATCGGCGTAGAGAAGACATTCCCGCTGCACTCGCCAAAGATCGAGAAGATCGAGGTAGTCAGAAGAGGCAGAGTCAGAAGAGCTAAGCTCAACTACATGCGTCAGAGAACCGGTAAGGCAGCCAGGATCAGAAGCGCTGAATAGTGACATGATGCATACCTTAAGCACGGGCTTGGGTATGCATTTTTCTTTGTGAGGAGTGCAGCGCACACAGCGCGTGCACTCGCCTCTCTCGGATCTGCCATTGCATCCTCAGTCGTTCCATGTCCCGGGACGTTTGCGGAACTCGCTGCGCTCAGACATCCGCACAACGTCAGCCGTGCCACGTTCGCTCCATCGGTGCAGCTGGCAGGATCCTCGAGAAACGCTCGTGCACGCGCTGTGTGCGCTGTTAAGAAAAAGAAATGATAGACAACATCAACTGGTACCCGGGTCATATGAAGAAGACCCGCGAATTGATACAGGAAAACCTCAAAGCTGTGGATCTGGTCATCGAGATCGTCGACAGCCGTATTCCTGTGTCCAGCAGAAATCCTATCATTGACGACATCGTTTCCGGAAAGCCGCGCCTGATAGTACTGGGCAAGGCTGACCTTGCTGACGAAGAGGAGACTGCTAAGTGGGCGGACTGCCTTTCGAAGAGTGAAGGCGTCAGGCGTGTCATGGCTCTCAATCTGCAGTCAGGCGAGAACATCAAGAAGATCCTGAAAGCTCTTGAGGCCGAGCAGAAGAAGAGGGACGAGGTAAAGTCCGTGAAGAGACCGCTCCGCATCATGATAGTAGGAGTCCCTAACGTCGGAAAGTCTTCGCTCATCAACAGACTGACCGGAAAGAGATCGGCTCAGACCGGCGACAAACCGGGTGTGACGAAGGGGAAGCAGTGGCTGACTCTGTCTAACGGAATGCAGCTTCTGGATACTCCGGGAATACTCTGGCCTAAGTTTGAAGACCCGCAGGTGGGTCTGGATCTCGCGTTCTGCGGCAGTATAAAGGATGACATAATCGGCGTGCAGGATCTTGGATATGAGCTTATCAAGGTGCTTGGCAACGAGTATCCGGCCATGCTAAAAGAAAGATACAGACTGGATGAGATTTCCGAAGACGCGCTGGAGAACATGGACAATATAGCGAGAAAGCGCGGATTCATTCTTTCCGGCAACAGGATAGACTATGAGAGGACAGCAAGAGCTGTTCTGGATGAGTTCAGAGGCGGTAAGATAGGCAGGATAACCTTGGAGCACGTAAAGTAAACTTTACCGTAAAGGAGACTTTACCGTAAAGAACACTTTACACATCATACAGATGACAAAAGCGGAAAGACAGGAAAGAGACATAGCTAAGCTGGCTGAGATGAAGGCTCACGAAGATGAGCTGAGATCACAAGGCTACAGATACATAGCAGGTATCGATGAGGTGGGCAGAGGCCCGCTCGCGGGACCTGTTTATGCAGCGTGTGTCATCCTTCCGGATGACTTCGATGTCACCGGTATCAACGATTCCAAGAAGCTTTCTGCCAAAAAGCGCGAAGAACTGTCGGACATCATCAAGGAGAAGGCAGTTGCCTGGGGAACCGGCATCGCTGACAACAATGAGATCGATGAGGTCAATATACTCGAGGCGACAAAACACGCGATGAAAAAAGCGATCGCGGCTGCCGGGCATATGCTGGCTGAACGCGGACTCTTAAGCGGAGAGGATGAAGAGCACAAAAAAGACATGCTGCTGATAGATGCCGTAAAGCTTGACGCAGGCATGCCGAGCGAATCGATCATCAAGGGTGATGAAAAATGCCTTTGCATAGCCGCGGCCTCAATAGTCGCCAAAGTCGCCAGAGACGCATACATGATCGAAATGGACGAGGTCTATCCGGGATACGACTTCGCGGGCAACAAGGGCTATGGGACAGCGAAGCACTATGAGGGACTAAGGACTCTGGGAAAGACGCCTATACACAGGCTGACGTTTCTTAAGAAATTTGATGAGAATCCGGAGACAGGCCATACGACAGGCAAATCGGACAAGGAGAGCAAAGCAGTGGCAAAAAAGGTATACGCGGTAAGAAAGGGCAGGACGACGGGCATATTCATGAGATGGGATGACTGCAAGGCGCAGGTGGACGGTTTTACCGGAGCAGAATACAAAAGCTTTGCGGATCCTTCTGAAGCGATGGCATACCTCGGCCTGTCTGATGGTAAAGAAGGCGAAGATAAGTTCCCTGCAGGCATAAGAGCGTACGTGGATGGAAGCTATGACAACGGCAGCGGCAGGTTCTCATGCGGAGTCGTGATCGTTGAGACAGACGCTAGTGGGAAGAGGGAGACGACAGAACTCAATTCTGCTTTCGACGATGAAGAGGCTGCTCAACAGAGAAATGTAGCAGGCGAGATCATGGGATCCAAGATCGCGATCGACTGGTGCAGGGCCAACGGTGTCAAAGCGGTGGAGATCTATCACGACTATGAAGGCATCGGAGCCTGGGCTGACAGACGCTGGAAGGCAAACAATCCACTGACTCAGGGATACAGAGACTTTGTGGAAGAGGCCAGAAAGAGCATGGACATCACTTTTGTGAAGGTCAAAGCCCACGCGGGAAACAAGTACAATGAGCTCGCGGATAAGCTGGCAAAGAAAGCTCTGGAGGAATGATAAAAACGCGCTATTGTCGATTAAAAAAAATAGGGGTGGAAATCTGCGCTGTTTTCATTTACAATATACAACAGCGACGCGGTCTATTAGCTCAGTTGGGAGAGCGACAGGGTGACAACCTGTAGGTCATTGGTTCAAGTCCAATATAGGCCACCATGAGGGCAGGACACACAAAGTCCTGTCTTTTTTATTGCCTAGTATGATTCTCCTCATTGAGATATGGGCAAAATACAGGTATAATTAATAAATTATAACTACAAAAACAGAAGGCAGACAATGTTTAGAAACGATTACGATAAGACATCTGTCGGAGCGGCCGCAAAGGTCGCTTTCATGAATAAGGACCCGCTGGCGTACTTTGTGGTATCCATGCTGGCCGGAGCATATATCGGTATTGGCGTACTGCTCGCGTTCACATCGGGAGGATTGCTCACGGGACAGCCTCACGCAAGGATAGTCATGGGACTCACATTCGGAGTCGCCCTTAGCCTTGTGGTCATGGCGGGAGCTGAGCTTTTTACAGGAAACAACCTGACGATGGCGGCGGGCCTTCTGGATAAGAAGGTGAGCCGGAAGGACGCTTTAAAGCTCTGGTGCATCTGCTGGCTTGGCAATCTCGCAGGAGGCATCATCCTCGGAGGTATCTACAGCCTGACAGGACTTTGCACCGGACCGGTAGGAGAGTTCATGGTATCCGCAGCCGCGACCAAGATGGGGCTTGGACCGGCAGCTCTCTTTACCAGAGGCATACTCTGTAACTTCCTGGTATGCCTGGCAGTATGGTGCGCAGGCCGGGCTTCATCCGACGCCGGCAAGCTGATCATGGTGTTCTGGTGCCTCTTCGCGTTCATCACAACGGGATTTGAGCACAGCATAGCCAATATGACGCTGTTCACGGTGGCTCTGTTGCAGCCTGTGCATGAGGCGGTCACCATTGGCGGTTTTTTCTATAATCTGATCATCGTGACCCTGGGAAATATAGTCGGCGGAGCGGTCTTCGTGGCTGTTCCGTACTACATTGCAGGCAGACGTGACTAATAAGAAAGGAAAGGGACAATGAACTTTGTCTTTGTATCACCGAATTTCCCGCATACTTACTGGCAGTTCTGTGACAGACTCAAGAGAAACGGCATCAACGTACTGGGAATAGGCGACGCGCCTTATGACAGTCTCGAAGAACCGCTGAAAGCCGCTCTGACAGAGTACTATAAGGTCGATAACATGGAAGACTACGACCAGATGTACCGCGCTGTCGCGTATCTGGCGTTCAAACACGGCAAGATCGACTGGCTCGAATCCAACACGGAGTACTGGCTCGAACAGGATGCCAGACTCAGGAAGGATTTCAATATCGGAACCGGCGTACAGCCTGAAGAGCTGGCCATGTGGAAGAGCAAATCGGCAATGAAGCCGTTCTATAAAGAAGCAGGCGTACCGACAGCTCGCAACCACAAGGTAACGACCATCGAAGCGGCAAGAGAGTTCCTTGATGAGATAGGCGGGTTCCCGGTCATCGTAAAGCCTGACGTCGGAGTCGGAGCGGCAGATACATGGAAGCTCGAGAACGACACGGATCTTGAGTGGTTCTACAACAATCTGCCTCGGCATCCGTATGTGATGGAGGAGTTCGTATACGGATACATATATTCCTATGACGCGATAGTGACCGCAGAGGGAGAGGTGCTGTTCGAGAGTTCCAACTGGTTCCCGCCATCGATAGCGGATCTTGTCAACAAGGGCCTCGAGCTCACGTACTATACGCTGCCTGAGGTGCCAAAGCAGCTGAAGGAATTCGGACGGGCTACAATAAAGGCATTCAAGGTCAGGAGCAGATTCGTGCACTTCGAGTTCTTCCGTCTGACACAGGCCAGAAAGAATCTTGGCGAGGTAGGTGAATTCGTAGGCCTTGAGGTCAATATGAGACCTGCCGGCGGATATACTCCTGATATGATGAACTACTCGCATAACACGGATGTCTACGAGATATGGGCTGAGATGGTAGCGTACAATGAGCGCAGACTGCCTGACATCGGAGGAGATCAGTACTGCGCGTACGCATCCCAGAAAGACATCCATAAGTATAAGAACAGTCATGAAGAGATCATGGCAAAGTACGGACACTGCATGAAGATGGCAGAGCGCATGCCTGATGTGCTGTCCGGCGCAATGGGCAATCAGATGTACACGGCAGTATTTAAAACATTTGAAGAGGTAGAGGAATTCCTCAGCTTCGTGCAGGAACGCGCAGAATAGGGGAAACAGAATGAACGATTATTACAAAAAAGAGTACAGTTGGATAATGGACAGAGAGATGGAGCACGCGGTCTTCGGAGACAGCGGAGTGCTGTGCGTGGCTTTCGGGCCGCAGAACGGTCATACATATGATTTCAGAAACTTCGGTATGATCGATACGATCGCGCCATGGATCGAAGCAGGCAAGCTCAGAGTGCTCTGCGTTGACAGCATCGACGAGGAGACTTGGTCTGCAGAAGGACGGAACGAGCGCGAAAGGCTCGAGCTCCAGGAGAGATGGTTCCGCTATATCACTGATGAGCTGATCCCGCAGTACACTGACAGAGAAAGGGCTATCACGACAGGATGCAGCATGGGAGCGACACATGCGATGGATTTCTTCTGCCGCCGTCCTGACATCTTTGGCGGAGTTATCGCCATGAGCGGACTCTATGATACTAATTACTTTTTCCATGAATATAAGGACGACCTCACATACGCGAATTCACCTATAGAATTCATTCCGGGCATGTCGGATAATCACCCATGGCTCGAGCTCTACAGAGAGAGCAGCATCATTTTCTGCTCCGGACAGGGCGCGTGGGAAGACGAGATGAGAGTCGATCTTCAGAAACTGCATGAGGCGTTTGAAAGCAAAGGCGTACCTCATTGGGCGGACTACTGGGGTTATGATGTCAATCACGACTGGCCATGGTGGAGAAAGCAGCTGCCGTACTTTATGAGCAGTATACTGGGAGCGCCATAAAACACACTTACAACAGGTCCTGCGCAAGCGCGCGGGACCGCTTTTTATGTTGCTGAAAATACTGAAAAATAGGTGTTGACAAGCAGCTCAGGTAAGAGTATATTATGCGTAGTGATTAGCACTCTCGATAGTCGAGTGCTAACAAAACGAAACAAAAAGCAGGAGGAAAGACATGGATCTGAGCGAAAGACAATTACAGATACTGCAGGCGATCATAACAGATTATGTAGAGAACGCCGAGCCGGTCGGTTCGAGATCGATCGCAAAGAAATATGACCTTGGCGTCAGCCCTGCAACCATCAGAAACGAGATGTCCGATCTCGAAGAGATGGGTTATCTGACGCATCCTCATACTTCGGCGGGCAGAGTTCCATCGGACAAGGCGTACAGACTGTATGTAAACGACCTGATGAAAAAGAAGAACCTCTCCGCCAAAGACAAGCGCATGATCAACGAGCGTCTGGTCGCGAGCAGAGACGAGTTCGACCGTACCATAAGGCACGCGGCTGAGCTGCTCTCAGAAATAACGCATCTGGCATCCTTCGCGATGACACCTGCGGCCAACCAGGAGACGATAAGCTTCATAAGGCTGCTGCCGGTAGACGAGCGTACGCTCATCCTCATGATAGTCGGAGACAGCGGCAACGTGACAAACACGACGCTGAGGCTGAATGTGCCGTACACACAAGAATCGCTTGAGCTTCTGAGCAAGAACATGACTGTGAGTTATAAAGGCCGTACTCTCGACGATGTACTCAAGAATGAGATCGCCGAGGATGTCGGTTCGGACATCGAAGCCCTTGCTCAGCTGAAAGGCAACGTAATGCCTAGCTTCATAAGGACTCTTGAGGACATGCTGAACGTCAATCTGTACATGGAGGGCATGACCAACATCTTCAATCTGCCTGAGTATACAAGCATCGACAGGGCGAGAGACTTCATGGAGCTCTTCGCGAGAAAAGACTGGTTCACCCAGAAGATGCTGGCCAGAGACGACGGAGTCGTGGTCACCATAGGCGAAGAGAACGACAAGATGAAGGACTGCACGCTGATCACGGCGACATACCATGTAGACGGCAAGCTGGTCGGAAAGATCGGAGTCATAGGACCGACAAGGATGAAATATGATGAGATAACGTCGATCATGGAATACCTGACCAATAACCTGAGCGAGAGTTTCAGGCTGCCGGGAGACACCGGCGACGGGAATGCCGGTAAGGATGAATAGCCCGGAATAAAACAGACTAACTACGCGAAAGGAAACATGCTGATGTCAGAAGAAAAGAAAAAGCACATCAAGATAGAAGACGAAAAAAATGAGGCCGAGGAAGTAAAGGCTGAAGAGTCAAAGGCTCCTGAAGAAGAGGCCCCTGAAGAAACTGCCGGTGAAGAGAAAGCCGGCGAAGCCGAAGCCGCGGAAAAGGCTGCCGCAGACGAAAAGGCTGCAGCGGAGGCCGAATCCGAAAGATACATGAGGCTGATGGCCGAATTCCAGAACTATAAGAGAAGAGCCGCGAAGGAGAAGACCGACACGCTGCAATACGCAAACGAAAAGATAGTCGGAGACCTTCTGCCGGTGATAGACAATTTCGAAAGAGCGCTCGCGACAGAGACTGACGATCTCGAGGGATACGCGAAGGGAATGCAGCTCATATTCGAACAGTTCATGAAAGCGCTTGAGAACGCGGGCGTCGAGGAAATCAAGGCGATGGACGAAGAATTCGACCCTAACGTTCACAACGCGGTCATGACAGACAATATAGAGGACAAGGACGACGGAAAGATAACGAAGGTCCTTCAGAAGGGCTACAAACTCAGAGACAAAGTCGTAAGACCTTCGATGGTAGCCGTCAACAAAAAATAGTTAATAAATCTCATTCACATACAGGAGGATACAATTATGAGCAAAGTAATAGGAATCGATCTGGGCACCACCAACAGCTGCGTAGCAGTACTCGAAGGCGGAGAGCCTACAGTTATCACAAACTCCGAGGGCATGAGAACCACACCTTCGGTAGTATCATTCACAAAGAGCGGCGAGAGACTTGTCGGCGAAACCGCCAAGAGAATCGCGATCACAGAGCCTGAGGGCACTGTTGCTTCGATCAAGAGACACATGGGCGAGAACTACAAGGTAAACCTCCGCGGCAAGGATTACACACCGCAGGAGATCTCTGCCATGATCCTTCAGAAGCTGAAAGCAGACGCTGAGGCTTATCTGGGCGAGAAGGTCACAGAGGCTGTCATCACAGTACCGGCTTACTTCAGCGACGCTCAGAAGCAGGCTACAAAGGACGCAGGCAAGATCGCCGGTCTCGAAGTAAAGAGGATCATCAACGAGCCTACAGCAGCTTCGCTGGCATACGGACTCGATAAGGATACAGGAAGCCACAAGATCCTGGTCTATGATCTGGGCGGCGGCACATTCGACGTATCCGTACTCGAACTCGGCGACGGAGTATTCGAAGTACTTGCTACAAACGGCGATACACATCTGGGCGGCGATGATTTCGACAACGCTCTGATGAACTTCCTTGCTGACAGCTTCCAGAAGGAGAACGGCATCGACCTCAGACAGGACAAGATGGCTCTCCAGAGACTGAAAGAGGCTGCTGAGAAGGCAAAGAAGGAGCTTTCCACAGCTCAGACCACAAAGGTCAACCTGCCGTTCATCGCTGCAAACGCTTCAGGTCCTCTCCACATGGACATGGACGTTACAAGAGCAAGATTCGAGCAGCTGACAAAGAATCTCGTAGACAGGACTATCGAGCCTATGCATAAGGCCATGAAGGATGCCGGCGTTACATCGGCTGATCTTGAGAAGGTCATCCTGGTAGGCGGTTCCACAAGGATCCCGGCTGTTCAGGAAGCAGTAAAGAACGTAACAGGTAAGGAGCCGTTCAAGGGCATCAACCCTGATGAATGCGTAGCCATCGGCGCTGCCATCCAGGCAGGCGTTCTGACAGGCGAAGTCAACGACATCCTGCTCCTCGATGTTACACCGCTGTCGCTGTCCATCGAGACACTCGGCGGAGTAGCTACAAAGCTGATCGAAAGAAATACGACTATCCCTACAAAGAAGAGCCAGATCTTCTCCACAGCGGCCGACAACCAGACTGCTGTAGACATCCATGTAATGCAGGGTGAGAGAGAAATGGCAGCCGGCAACATCACGCTCGGAAGATTCCAGCTCAGCGGCATCGCACCGGCTCCTCGCGGTATCCCTCAGATCGAGGTAACATTCGATATTGACGCAAACGGTATCGTAAACGTAAGCGCAAAGGACATGGCTACAGGCAAAGAGCAGAAGATCACCATCACTTCTTCGACAAAGCTCTCTGACGAAGAGATCAACGCCAAGATCAAAGAGGCTGAGCAGTTCGCAGAGCAGGACAAGAAGCAGAAGGAAGCTGTTGAGACAAAGAACCAGTCCGAGGGCATGATCTTTGAGATCGACAAGCAGCTCAAGGATCTTGGAGACAAGGTCACGGAGTCCGAGAAGCAGGCTGTTGAGACAGCTAAGAACGATCTGCAGGCTGCGATCGACGCAAACGACGTCGACGGCATGAAGACAAAGATGGAAGCTCTCACAAACGCGTTCTATCCGATCTCGACAAGGATCTACCAGGAGGCTCAGGCAGCTCAGGGAGCAGCCGGCGGACAGGGATTCGATCCTAACATGGACGGTTTTGGCGGCGCGGGATTCGACCCTAACAACATGGGCGGCTTCAACGCCGGCGGCAGCGCTCCTCATGATGACGGAACAGTCGATGCAGATTACGAGGTCGTAGACGAATAATAAAAAACAGGGATGAGCCGCCTTTGCGGCTCATCACCGATAACCGGAAGGATAATTAACTGCTATGGCAGACAAGCGAGATTATTATGAGGTCCTTGGGGTCAATAAGGGATCATCGGAGTCGGAGATAAAGAAGGCCTATCACAAGCTGGCCATGAAGTATCACCCGGACAGGAATCCCGGTGACAAGGAGGCCGAAGAGAAGTTCAAGGAAGTCAACGAGGCTTACGAGGTCCTCTCAGATCCCGACAAAAAGGATAAATATGACAGATTCGGATTCGCGGGCGTAGACCCGAGCTTCGGAGCGGGCCAGGGCGGCTTCGGCGGTTTTGGCGGCTTCGGAAACTTCGGAGGCGGCGGCTTTGGCGGCATGGGTTTCGACGACATATTCGATATGTTCGGAGGCATGGGCGGCGCCAGAAGCAGCAGGCGCAGAGGCGGTCCGCAGAAGGGCAGAGACCTGCAGAAGACGGTCACCATCGATTTTACTGACGCTCTCTTCGGATGCAGCAAACAGATCGAGATCTCAAAGAACGTCAAGTGCAAGACCTGCGGCGGAAGCGGATGCAAGCCCGGCACGGGCAAGAAGACCTGCGACCAGTGCGGAGGCAGCGGTCAGATATCCCAGGTAAGCAACACGCCTTTCGGAAGGTTCCAGAATGTCACGACATGTCCTAAGTGCGGAGGCACGGGACAGATGATCGAGACACCTTGCAGTGACTGCGGAGGATCGGGAGTGAACCGCAAGACCGTAAAGATAAAGGTAGACATCCCTGCGGGAGTCGATACCGACAGCATCGTAACGGTAAGGGGA
This sequence comes from Mogibacterium sp., assembly GCA_024403035.1. Classification (GTDB taxonomy): domain Bacteria; phylum Bacillota; class Clostridia; order Peptostreptococcales; family Anaerovoracaceae; genus Crickella. Next base: position 59,994 of record JAKSSP010000006.1, on the reverse strand, counting down.
CAGGGCGAACCGGGTATCAACGGCGGACCTGACGGCGATCTCTATATCGTCATCAATGTGAGACCGCACAGCAACTACAAGAGGAGAGGAGACGACCTCTACCTAGACCTGCCTATCACATTCGATGTGGCGGCGCTTGGCGGAAAGGTGCAGGTGCCGGGGCTCGGCGAGACCTACAGCTACACGATCACTCCGGGAACTCAGACCGGATCATCGTTCAGACTGAGAGGCAAGGGCGCTCCTAACGTCAGGACGGGCCGCAAGGGCGACCTGTACGTGAAGGTCGTAGTGGAAGTTCCAAGCAAGCTCAGCCGCAAGGAAAAGAAAGCTATCGAGGAAATGGCAAAGCAGCTGGGAAGCGATGCTTATCCGAAAAAGCAGAGATTCGAAAAACTCAAATTCTAAACATCATAAAACCGGCGCGTCTGACGCGCCGGCTTTTTTATTGCTGATAATGGAGTATCGTCTACTTGCCGTATTTCTCGATGAGCCTCTTGAATCCAGGCATCGAGTTCTTGATGGTCTCGTTGGATACGCAATACGCAAGTCTTAAGTATCCCGGACATCCGAATCCTGTTCCAGGTACTATGAGTATGTTCTCCTCAAGCTTTGCTGCTTCGCAGAATGCCATGTCATCTCCGTTAGGAGCTTTCATGAAGAGATAGAAGGCTCCGTCTGGCTTTGCGCATTCATATCCCATTTCAGTCAGGCCGTTGTAAAGGTCGTTTCTGTTCTCGTCATATGCCACAAGATCAGGCTCGCAGTCAACGCACTCTTCTACGACTCTCTGGATGAGGGTAGGAGGGCAGACGGAACCGATCTCCCTGGCAGCGCCTGCGACAGCGCTGAGTACTCCGTGCTGATCGTGGCATGTTGCCGGAACGTATACATATCCGATTCGCTCGCCCGGAAGAGACAGGCTCTTTGACCATGAATAGCAGACGATGGTGTCTTCATAAACTTCAGGGATGAATGTCACAACGGCGTCGCCGTAAACAAGTTCTCTGTACGGCTCGTCAGCGATGATATAAATAGGATGATCGTATTTCAGAGCTTTCTTCCTGAGTACAGCAGCTATCTTCTCGAGTGTCTCTCTGGTGTAGACTACTCCGGATGGATTGTTAGGGGAGTTGATGACCAGAGCTACGGTGTCATGATTGATGGTCTCCTCGAGAGCTTCCAGGTTGATCTGGAAATCAGGGATGTCAGGATCGACTCTTCTGACTTTGCCGCCGCCGGCTTTGAAGAAAACGTTATATTCAGGGAAGTATGGAGCGATGACGACAAAATTGTCATCAGGTTTGGTGGTGAGAGCGCACGCAACGGATACAAGAGCCGGAGCGCATCCGCAGGTCATAAAGAGTTCGTTTGCCTGCGCGCTGGTATTGAATCTTTTTCTGAGATTTGCCGCGATAGCCTCTCTTGTGCTCTCAAATCCCGGAGCCATCGAGTAGCCGTGCAGCAGGATGGAACTTTCTTCATCAACGAGCTTCTTGATAGACTCGTTTACTTTTTTAGGAGCAGGTATGCTCGGATTGCCCAGTGAATAATCATAGACTTTGTCCCTACCGAGTTTTTTGGCCTGCTCCAGTCCGTAGGCGAAGAGCTCTCGGATGATGCTAGGCGCTGTGCCGTAGCCGTAATACTTCTCATTTACCATAGCGATTCTCCTTTATCTGATTTATCTTTTACACTTTCAGTGCCGAAGGTATTCCTTCTTTTGTCTCTATTTTAGCACATACCTTTGTATGTGAGTGTTTTTATTTCGACCGCCGCAGTCCGTTATGCTACAATGAGGTATCTAATATTCCTGACTGACCAAAAAAAGGGGGAACCATGCTGTTCGGACATGAAAAGACAGAGATACTGCATCTGCCGACACCGCTTGAGCATCTTAAAAACGTGTCGGAAGATCTGGGCGTAAACATTTACTGCAAAAGAGATGACCTGACGAATCTGGCGACAGGAGGCAACAAGCTGCGCAAGCTTGAATACTTCCTGAAAGACGCTCAGGACAAGGGTGCTACGATGCTCATCACCGAGGGCGGTGCTCAGACCAACCACGGCAGGCTGACAGCCGCTGTGGCAGCCAAATACGGAATGAAGAGCGCCATAGTGACTGCAGATCCATATCCGGGCGAGATAAGCGCCAATCTGCTGCTGGACGGCATGCTCGGCTGCAACGTGCACTTTGTAAAAGACATGGAGACCGGCAGACAGGCGGTCATAGACGAATACACCGCCAAGGGAGAGAAAGTGTACTATGTGCCAATGGGCGGTTCAAACGAGCTGGGTATCCTCGGCTACGCTGAATGCGCTTCTGAGCTTGATGCCCAGGCAAGAGAGATGAGCATAGACGACGCTGAGATCTACGTAACGGTCGGAAGCATGTCAACGTACATGGGCCTTCTGATAGGCCTGAAGGAATGCGGATCGTCTCTGCGCGTAAAGGGAGTGAACGTGCTTCCTTACTCTGAGAATGCTGCTGATGTGAAGGGCAACGAAGCAGCTCTGCGTGAGGCGCTGAGTGATTACTATAAAAGGATATGCGAGTTCTACGGCAGAGACTTCAATGTCTCCCCTGATGACTTTGACATAAGCACATCGTACATCCATGGGGCGTACAACAACGCCGTCGAAGAGGTCAGAGAGGTCATGTACTATCTGGCCCGTAAGGAAGCCATCATAATCGATCCGTGCTACACGGGAAAGACTTTCGAGGCGGTAGTTGACGGAGCCAAGAGGGGAGATATAAAGCAGGGCACAAACGTGATATTCATGCACACGGGCGGACTTCCGGGCATCTACACACTGCACCACAGAGTGGAGTTCGAACGCGAACTCATGCCTTACATGCATATAGAAGAGTAGGAGAACACGGCTTTGGCTGACACAGAAGAAAAAAAGGTCCTAACTGAAGACAAACAGACACGGGCAACTGAGGAAAAGAAGAAACCGGCAAAGCGTATCAGCAAGCTGAAACTGGCAGTCATCATCATCGCGGCCTGCATCGTGATCGCAGGCGTGATCAGACTGGCTGTCTATCTTGGCAGCTTTTCGCATACCCATCTTTCTGATGAGGGACTGACGCATGCCATACGATTCCAGAACAGCGTCGCGGTACATGGCATAGACGTGTCGCAGTTCCAGGACGATATCAATTGGAAAAGAGTCAAGTCGAGCGAGGCGGATTTCGTGTTCATACGCGCGGGATACCGCAAGGCTGAGACAGGCGAACTCAAAGAGGATGAAGAGTTCAGAGAAAACATCAGGAAGGCGAACCGCGCTGGCATCATGACCGGCGCGTACTTCTTCTCGCAGGCTGTGAACGAGAACGAAGCTATCGAGGAAGCCGACTACCTGCTCGATCTTGTGAAGAAATACGATATAGACATGCCGCTGGTCATAGACTACGAGATCTATCACGGAGGCAGGCTTGAGAAAGCCATCGAGGCCGGGGACCTCCCTGCTGCATCGCTCTATCATGACATAGTGATCGCATTCTGCAGGAGAGTCGAGGAGGCCGGCTACGAATCCGCGGTCTATGCCAACTATGACATGCTCACGAATTACATGGATGCATCCATACTGGATGACGATGTTACCATCTGGGCTGCGCAGTACGGCGGAGAATGCACTGTAAAGGGCGACTATCTGTTCTGGCAGTGCTCTGAGGAAACGGCCATAGACGGCATCAAGGATCCTGTAGACCATGATGTCTGGTACATAGAGCCGGGCAAGGTCTATGAGACCAGAGCCACGGGCAAAAGGAATCAGACATCGATAGGCGAATGCGAGATACTGATGGACTCCGGAAGCTGCAAGCTGAGAAACAACAGGGCAAAGCCTAAAGCCGTTGTGATGAACGGAGATAAAAAGCTGCATCCGGGAAAGGATTACATATTATCTTATGTCCGCAATACCGTGAGCGGCACCGGATACGTGATAGTGCACGGCATCGGAAAGTATAAAGACTGGACGACCAAGGCATTCACCATAGAATAAGAGGTAAACATGAGATTTGTAAGCTGGAACGTCAACGGCTTCAGGGCCGTGCTCAAAAAAGGATTCGAAGATATATTCGCCGGTCTTGACGCGGACTTTTTCTGCCTGCAGGAGACCAAGATGCAGGAGGGTCAGGCGGACTTCCACCCGGAAGGCTACTATGAGTTCTACAACTACGCGGAGAAAAAAGGCTACTCAGGCACCGCAATATTCGCGAAGAAGTCTGCAGGCGAGCCGCTCTCTGTCGCGTACGGCATCAACGGCGAGCATGACGATGAGGGCAGGGTGATCACTCTTGAGTACCCTGAGTTCTATCTGGTCTGCTGCTATGCACCTAACGCTCAGGACGGCCTTGCCCGCATAGGCTACAGATGCGAATTCGAGGACGCGATGAGAGAGTACATGCGTGAGCTAGACAAAACAAAACCGGTGATCTACTGCGGTGATCTGAATGTGGCTCACAACGAGATCGACCTGAAGAACCCGGGTCCAAACAGAGGAAACGCGGGTTTCTCCGATGAAGAGCGCGGCAAGATGACGGACCTTCTTGGCGCGGGCTTCACGGACAGCTTCCGCTACATGTATCCTGAAACTGTCACATACTCCTGGTGGTCATACCGAATGAAGGCCAGAGAGAGAAATGCAGGGTGGCGCATAGACTATTTCATCATCTCCGACCGTCTCAGAGATTGCCTCAAAGAGGCGGAAATACTCACGGATATTTACGGAAGTGACCACTGCCCGGTATCCATTGAAATATTCTGATTTTTCTCTTGCTTTTATTGCCGGCATTTCATATAATACCCGTTGCGAATTAATGCATTAATAATTGAAAGTGGGGTAAAATAATGGCAAACATTAAATCCGCAAAGAAAAGAATCAAGGTTATCGACAAGAAGACAGCACGCAATATCAGAGTAAAGAATCACATCAAGGAAGCTGAAAAGGCATTCCTCGCTGCGATCGAATCCGGTAATGCGGATGAAGCCAAGAAGGCTTTCGAGCATGTTGAGAAGAAGCTCATGCAGGCAGCTGCAAAGGGCACATTCCACAAGAACACTGTCGCAAGAAAGATTTCCAGATTCGCGAGCAAACTGAACGCGCTTAGCGCAAAGTAGTCTCACCCGTCCCCACACAGCGTATAAGTTAAATGCGCATTCAGCCGGAGTGTCTCCCGGCTGTTTTTCTTTGCGAAGAAAAAGGTCATAAACAAAAACGATTACTGACAAGCAAGGCGCTTTTACTTTATAATTAATTGGTTAAAGCTTAAAGAAAAGAGACGCAAATGAGTTATCTGGATAACATAAGAAATTTCAGCATAATAGCCCACATAGACCACGGCAAGTCGACGCTTGCCGATCGTCTGATAGAGAAGACCGGCCTTGTCGAGGCCCGCGACATGAAGGAGCAGTACCTCGACAACATGGACATAGAGCGTGAGCGCGGCATCACCATCAAGCTGCAGACAACACGTCTTAAGTATCAGGCGAAGGACGGGCAGGAGTACATCCTGAACCTCATAGATACACCGGGACATGTGGACTTCAACTATGAGGTCTCGCGATCGCTTGCCGCGTGCGACGGGGCTGTGCTTGTCGTTGACGCAACGCAGGGCGTAGAGGCGCAGACGCTTGGCAACGTATATCTGGCTCTCGATGAAGACCTCGAGATAATGCCTGTGCTTAACAAGATGGACCTTGATTCCGCCCGTCCGGCAGACGCGAGGGCAGAGATAGAGGACATCATAGGCCTTGACGCTTCTGAGGCGCCGGAGATCTCCGCCAAGACCGGCATGGGCATCGATGAGATGCTGGAGAAGCTTGTCGAGGTGATACCTCCTCCTAAGGGCGACCCGGACGGCAAGCTGAAAGCTCTCATATTCGATTCGTACTATGACAGCTACAAGGGCGTCATCATCTATACCCGCATCTTTGACGGAAGGGTCAGGAAGGGCGACGTTATACGCATGATGAACACCGGCAAGAACTACGAAGTCACAGAGGTAGGCTACTGCATACCGGGCACCGTGCCTTCGGATGAGCTGAAGGCAGGTGAGGTAGGCTATATCTGCGGAAGCATCAAGCAGGTGGCTGATGCCCGCGTAGGTGATACCATAACTCTGGCATCGGATCCGGCAGAAGAGCCGCTCAAGGGCTATAAAAAAGCCCAGTCCATGGTGTACTGCGGGATATTCCCGGCTGAGGGCGAGAAGTATGAGAATGTCAAAGACGCTCTTGAGAAGCTGCAGGTGAACGACGCGGCATTCAATTTCGAGCCTGAGAACTCAGCAGCCCTGGGATACGGCTTCAGATGCGGTTTCCTTGGACTCCTGCACATGGATGTCATCACGGAAAGGCTCGCAAGAGAGTTTGACCTGGATATAATCACGACGCTGCCTTCGGTAGTCTACAAGGTAGTGATGAAGGACGGAAGTGTTCTCGACATACAGAACCCGTCGAACCTGCCTGACCCTATACTCATATCCCGCATAGAGGAGCCTATAGTAAAGGCGGATATCATGACTCCGAACGATTACGTCGGAAGCATCATGACGCTGTGCCAGAACCGCCGCGGAAAGATGATCCACATGGAATATCTGACCAAGACCAGGGTACAGCTGCACTACGAGATGCCGCTCAACGAGGTCATCTACGACTTCTTTGACGCTCTCAAGTCACGTACCAGAGGCTACGCCTCGCTCGACTACGAGTTTTTGAGATATCAGCCGGCCAAGCTGGTCAAGCTCGACATACTGCTTAACCGTGAGCAGATAGACGCGCTGTCTACCATCGTGCCTGAAGAGGAAGCCATGGCCAAGGGCAGAGGCATCTGCGAGAAGCTTAAGGATATAATCCCAAGGCATCAGTTCGAGGTGCCGATCCAGGCTGCAATAGGGCAGAAGATAATCGCCCGCGAGACGGTAAGGGCGTACCGCAAGGACGTTCTGGCCAAGTGCTATGGAGGCGACGTCTCGAGAAAGAAGAAACTTCTGGAAAAGCAGAAAGCAGGCAAGAAGAGGATGCGCCAGTTCGGCCAGGTAACGGTGCCGCAGGAGGCGTTTACAGAAGTCCTCAAGCTTGATGACGGAAAGTAGAGACTAAATATATAAAGAACACTTTACGTTTTGATGCAGATATGTAAAGATTACTTTACATACTAACAACACAATAATGTAAAGGATATTTTACATATCGACTGATAGTGACAAAAAAGACAGGACTTTATATTCACATACCTTTCTGTGTCAGGAAGTGCAATTACTGCGCTTTCCTGTCTTTCGACGCCGAGACTTCGCCGCGGAAGGAATACACTGATGCTCTTGTGAACGAGATCACATACAGAGGAGAGCAGCTTGGACACCCTGAGATCGGCACCGTATATGTCGGAGGCGGAACGCCGTCAGTGCTGGACATTTCGCAGATGCGCGACATAATGCACGCCGTCTGCAAGTCGTTCAGGGTAAAGGAGGGCGCCGAGATAACCATCGAGGCCAATCCGGCGACTCTGGGGCGCAAGGACGGCGTCATGCTTGCCAAGCTGCAGGCATACAGGTTCATGGGTTTCAACAGGCTGTCCATGGGCGTCCAGGCGATGGACAACGACAGGCTGCATTACATGGGCCGCATACACACCGCAGAGAATGTTGTCAGAGACATGGAGCTCATAAGGCGAAAAGGCTTTGACAATGTCAATCTCGATATCATGTTTTCTATACCGGGAGAGACTACTGAGGATGCCCTGAGCGATCTTGAAAGGATACTCGGGCTGGATCCTGAACATATATCCTGCTACAGCCTGCAGATAGAAGAGGGAACGCCTTTCGGTGACATGGCGGGGGCAGGTGAGCTGACTGAGGTGCCGGATGAAGAAGACAGACGGACATACCATGAGATCTGCAGGGTACTGAGGGAAGCCGGCTATGAGCATTATGAGATAAGCAATTTCGCTAAGCCGGGATTCAGATCGCGCCATAACAGCCTTTACTGGGACATGTCCGACTACATAGGCGCCGGCCTTGGGGCGAGCGGTTTCACAGATGGACGCAGGTATAAGAACACATCGGATATAGAGGCATACATAGAGGCATTCGCGAAGCTGCCTGAAGAAGGCGGCCGCATCGAAATACCTCTTGAAGAAGACCATCTGAACAGCAGCTTCGACAACATAAGCGAAGCGGTGTTCACGGGACTAAGGCGCTCAGAAGGCATCAGCTACGAGGAAGCGTTAGACGCCTATATGAGATGCGCCGAAGGATCGATGCATGAGGATCCTAAGGCCGCGTTCTGGCGCATATTCGCGGAAGCGAAGGAGGAGGCGGAAGACTATGTAAGGCGGGGTCTTCTCATAATAGATGACAAAGGCCTTAAGCTCACTGAGCAGGGCATAGATATAAGCAACCAAATAATGTCACTGTTTGTATAGGAAAGGACAGAAGCATGGAAAAATACATAATGGCGCTCGATCAGGGTACTACAAGCTCAAGAACTATCATCTACGACAGAGCGGGCAACATGATATCCGTGGTCCAGAGAGAGTTCACCCAGATATTTCCGCATGAAGGATGGGTAGAACACGACGCGATGGAGATATGGGCTTCCCAGATGGGTACCGCTCAGGAGGCGCTGCTCAAGGCGGGACTGACATACAAGAATATCGCCGCCATTGGCATAACAAATCAGAGAGAGACGACCGTAGTATGGGACAGGAAGACGGGCATCCCTGTATACAACGCCATAGTATGGCAGTGCCGCAGGACGGCCGATTATGCCGCGAAGCTGAAACCGCATGAAGAAATGATCAGGCAGAAGACGGGACTTCTCGCAGACCCTTACTTCAGCGGCACAAAGCTGGCCTGGATACTGGAGAACGTTCCGGGCATAAGAACCAGGGCAGAGAAGGGCGAGCTGCTGTTCGGAACGATAGAAAGCTGGCTCATCTGGAAGCTGACGGGCGGCAAGGTACACGTATCCGATTACTCGAATGCCTGCAGGACCATGCTTTTTGACATCAATACGCTGAAGTGGGACGAGGAGCTCTGCGGACTCCTGAATATCCCGATGTGCATGCTGCCTGAACCGGTGGAGTGCTCATCATACTACGGCGACACCATCGACGAGATATTCGGAGGACCGATACCTATCACGGGAGCTGCCGGAGACCAGCAGGCCGCTCTCTTTGGCGAAGCGTGCTTCAATGAGGGAGACGTAAAGAGCACATACGGAACGGGCAACTTCCTGCTGCTTAATACGGGAGACAAGCCTGTAATGTCCAAGAACGGACTGCTCACCACCATCGCGTGGGGCCTCGACGGAAAGGTCACATACGCTCTCGAGGGTTCGGTATTCGTATGCGGAGCAGCTGTTCAGTGGCTGAGAGACCAGCTGCGGTTCTTCCGTGATGCGTCGGAGTCTGAGGAACTCGCCAATCAGGTCCCTGATGCAGGCGGAGTATTCGTAGTTCCGGCCTTTGTGGGACTGGGCGCTCCTTACTGGGATCCTGAAGCAAGAGGATCCATGTTCGGTATCACAAGGGGGACCACGCGTGAGCATATCGTAAGGGCGACCCTCCAGTCTCTGGTTTACCAGAATGAAGACCTCCTTGCAGCCATGAAAGCAGATACCGGCAAGGAGATCACCTCGCTCAAGGTCGACGGCGGCGCCGCAATGAACAACCTGCTGATGCAGTTCCAGGCTGATATCTCGGATGTGGATATCGTGAGATACGCTTCCATCGAATCCACGTCGCTCGGAGCGGCATATCTGGCAGGCCTTGCGGTAGGGTATTACGACAGCCTTGCGGATATCGTTGCAAGCAAGGAGATCGCAATGACGTTCAAGCCTTCTCTCGGTGAAAAGGAGAGAAACGAAAAACTGAACGGATGGCACAGGGCGGTCAAAGCAACGATCGCGTTCCGTGAAGAATAGAAAACAAAAAGATTCCCGTTTGACGGGAATCTTTTTGTTGCGCAAATATCCTTATTTTGTAAGCTCGCCTCTCAGGTCGGTCTGCATGAGCCTCCGGATATCTTCCTTTGGCAGGCCTTTGCTTAGCAGGTATGTGAGCTTTGTGATCACAGCTTCGGTGGTCATGTTGCCTCCACTGACTGCGCCTGCTTCCACAAGAGCCGAACCTGCCTTGTAAGTGCCGAGACTCACCGTACCCGCTGGACACTGTGTGCAGACCATGACGATAGTACCGCATCTACTGGCCTCCGAAATGAGATGCGAAAGAGCAGTGTCATAATCAGGTATATTGCCTTTGCCGAAAGTCTCAAGCACGAGTCCATCAAGCGATTCAAGCATTATAGGCTCAAATATGTCAAACTGTATGCCAGGAACGATCTTGATGACGGCGATACGGCTTTCTTTCAGCTTGACGATATTAAGGGGGCCTGAATGCAGACCGGTCTTTTCATATTCGTTTATCGAAGCATGGTTATATTCGATCGTGATCCCGGCATCACCGAGCCTGTTGAAGTTAGGTGATGTGAAGGCCATCATGCCGTCAGCCGAGTACTTGATGGCGCGGTTGCCGCGCAGTATCGAGTCTCCAAAGCACAGGCTTACTTCACGAATGACTCCGCCTGCCGCGATCATCATCGAAGTGATCAGATTGTCGCGCCCGTCACTCCTGAGTTGGCAGAGCGGGATCTGTGCTCCCGTAAAAACGACAGGCTTGTCCAGCCCCTCAAGCATGAATGAAAGGGCAGAAGCGCTGTAGGCCAGAGTGTCGGTCCCGTGAAGCACTACAAATCCGTCGTATTTATCATAATACAGGGCTATCGCGTCAGCTATGGAATTCCATTGCTCATATCTGATATTGGTCGAATCAAGAAGGGGCTCGAATTCTATGAGATCCCATACGGGCATATCAGGAGAGCTGAGGTCACGGATGTTCTTAAGTTCCTCCAGAAGCACTCCCTGCTTAGGAGCAAAACCGTTTTCCGTGGGAACCATGCCTATGGTGCCGCCGGTATGAATAATGAGTATTTTTTTCTTTTCCATATTAGAATGATACCATATATGACTTAATGAAACTTGACAACTTTTTTCATAATTTTGTAGACAAGAAGGGGCCTTTTGTTTATAATACTACTTGCGCATGTAAAAAATGTGGCGCATTGGTCAAGAGGTCAAGACGTCGCCCTCTCACGGCGGAATCCAGGGTTCGATTCCCTGATGCGCTACCACGAAAAACGGCTCAGGCCGTTTTTTTTATGTTTTGAATAGGATATAATATATACGGATTATTTTGGCCCTTATGGTATCACATAAAGAGTTCTAATTCCCAAAGGAGGAGTTCAATATGATAAACAAGATCCTTGTTGAAGCATGTGTGAAAGCATTCAAAACCATCCTTGAAAGAGAGAATGTACCGTATTTCATAAGAGATGATGAAGAGGCTCAGTACTTCTACAATCTATGGGAAGAGACTGATGAAGAAAAAGAGCTGGCATACAGACAGGCCGCTCCTGCGATCGAACGCATAGTATCGCACGAACCGTATGTTTTCGAGACCGGCGGCGAACCGCTTTGCATACGTTTAAATTATCTGGACAGAAAACTCGAAAGGGACTCATTCGGGGAGATCCTGCTTGAGCGCCCTGACCTAGACTGGCGTTTCTCCATATCCGTAAAGAACGATGCCAGGATCCTTTCCGCTTTGCCGGTCGCGGACCGCGAGCTTGACATGGATAAGGATGTGATCAAGAATTCGTTCAACGGTATCGATGATTTCGGCGACCGCATCTTTGGCGTACCGTGTTCAAACGAGTATTTCGATGATGTGAATGATATCCTCTTGAACATTGCTCCGCACGACAGTGAAAACTGGGCAGAGCTGATCAAGGACGAAAAGTTCATATACGGATCGCTCATCACACCTATGCTTCAGGCATTCAGCCGCGAATTCCCGCGCATATTCAAGTTCCATCCTGAAGCTGCTCAGAAACTGTACGATTACTTCTACGGCACGACAGACTATTATTTCATCAAGCCTATAGAAGAATTCGAGGTGACGCGCATAGGCTGCGTGAATGCCCACGGCGGTCTCGGACGCATGCCAAACAACACAAATCTGATGACACCTAAAACAGGATTCCCTTCGGAACTTCTTGAAGTCAGATTCGCCACAGGCAAATACGGCGAGGTATCCAGAGACACGATCCAGCTTAACTTTGACGGCGGCTGGGCATTATGCCTCACAATGAAGCCGGTATATGATACTTATGGAGAGTTCGGATTCGATGTTCAGGTATACATTCCTGTAACACCGTTCGGAAGCTACCGCGATCAGGTGGATTGGAAATAACAGATGTTGAAGACTCCTAAGACAAAAGCAGGCAGATTCATAAGAGAGACGCTGATAGTTCTTACATCAGCGTTTTTCGGATCATCAGTGCAGATATTCGTCATGATCCCAAACGGCATGACATCGGGCGGCATGCCGGGAATCGCCAGACTGATCACTCACTTTCTGCCGGTCAGCTATTCGCTTGTGTACTACACACTGTCCATGGTGGTACTCATCATTGCCTGGATCACGATGGGAAAAGGCGAGGTAAAGCGTATAGTGGCGCTTGGTTTTGCGTATCCGATAATGCTCTTCATTTTCGAGCATATAGATTATGAATTTCTGGATTCGCCGGATCCGTTTCTCGCAGCCATACTTATAGGTCTGTTTTACGGGATCGCTACCGGTGTCGGATATATAGGGGGCTATTCTTCAGGCGGCACCGATACGCTTGCCAGAGTGGTCAAATTCAAACTGTTCAATCATCTGCGTACAGGGGACATACAGATGGCCATGGATGTGGCAATCATCGCCATATCGGCATTCGTATTCGATACAAATATCGCGATGTACGCCATCATCACAGCTGTAGTGGCAGCCAGAGTGATCTCGCTGATCACGGTTGGATACAGCGGAAGGTTCGTGCAGTTTGACATAATTGCAAGCTCAAAAGAAAAGTCCGATCAGATAACGGAATATGTGCTGAATGACGTGAACAGGGCAGTCACGTCACATGTCTCACGAGGCGAGTATACTCATGAGGAGCGCAGGACGCTTTCCGTGATCTGCACACCGGCGGAGAGCATCAAGATCAAAAAATATGTCGCGGATGTCGATCCTGATTCGTTCGCGACGGTAATGTCCCTGACAAATGTATGGGGAAAGCGCTTCCAGGACATCAATGAAGCGGATAATACATAAAAGAAAGTGAGAAGAACATGGTAGACAACAAATACTTAGCGCCATTATACCTTATAGCGTTCATCGCATGCCTTGTGGTGTTCTTCGGAAAGAATCAGTGGGGCTGGCTCGCAGCATCGGTCATCTGGCTGATGCTTGGCATCTATTCCTTTATCAGGTACAACAGAAACGGCAACGACCTGGATAAATAGCGCCGGCGCGCTGCAAAGAGAAAGAGTCTCAGGGAATAGCCTAAAAGGCTATTCTTTTTATACAAAAAATTATCAGAAGGGGCTTGACAGGGAAGCAAGTGTGTATTATTGTACTAAGTAGTTAATACAATAATACAATATAAACGTATATACGTAACACAATCCACGGCCGATAAAAGCTGCCGGACAGCAGAAAGGAAGTAAAGAATGGAATGGGATTTCAAAGGCGGAGTGCCGATATACTCCCAGATCATTGATGAGATGACGATGCGGATCGCCAGCGTGGCATACGAGCCCGGCGAGAAACTGCCATCGGTCAGGGATCTGGCAATGGACGCGGGAGTCAATCCCAACACGATGCAGAAAGCGCTGGCAGAGCTCGAACGCAAAGGACTGGTTTTCTCGGAGCGCACCAGCGGAAGATTCGTCACTAAGGAGGAAAAAGTTTTGAAGGCTTTGCATGAGGAACTTGCCAGAAAGTATTTCGAGGAGTTTGCTGACAAGCTCCGCAAGATAGGGATGTCAGGCGAAGATATCGCCGGAGCCGTGAAGAAATGGCTCGAGGACATCAGGTAGAGGAGGCGAGAATAATGGCAAGAATAGAGATCAATCACGTAACAAAACAATTCGGAAGCCTGACTGCGCTGGACAGCGTAGCGCTCAAGCTCGAGAAGGGGCAGATAGTCGGTCTGCTGGGACCTAACGGAAGCGGTAAGACAACGCTTATAAAGATATTGAACGGACTGCTCCAGCCGACAGCAGGCAATGTGACCATAAACGGCATGGAGCCGGGCGTAGGGACAAAGAGAGTCGTAGCCTACCTGCCGGACAGGAACGCGCTTCCTGATTACATGACAGCTTCGCAGCTGATGGATATATACCAGGATTTCTTTGAGGACTTCGACAGACAGAAGGCAGAAGCGATGGTAGACGATCTTGGGATCGACCGCAGGCAGGCGATGAAGAAGATGTCGAAGGGAACAAAGGAAAAACTGCAGCTTTGCCTGGTGATGGCAAGACAGGCTGAGGTATACCTTCTGGATGAACCGATCGGCGGAGTCGACCCGGCAACCAGAGACTATATCCTAAAGACTATCATCTCTAACTACAATGAGGACGCTGTAGTCATCATCTCAACGCATCTGATCTCAGATGTCGAGTCGGTACTTGATGACGTGGTGTTCCTCAAGGAAGGCAAGGTAGTCCTTCATCAGGCCGCGGACGAGATCCGCGAGGAGAAGGGCGAAAGCGTAGACAAACTCTTCAGGGAGGTATTCAAATGTTAGGTAAACTGCTCAAATATGAAATCCCCGCGATGGGACGCAAGCTGCTGCCGCTGTACGCGGCATGGGCTGCAACAGCGCTGTTTCTGGGACTGACGACACAGTCGGCAGACTCAAAAACCGAATTCATGGTAGTCATTTCCGCGCTTCTGTACACGGCAGTGGCGACAGCCATCTTCGTGATGACCATAATCCTGATAGTACAGAGATACAGCAACAGCCTTCTGGGTGATGAGGCTTATTTCAACCACGTGCTACCGGTAAGTGTATCCGCGCACATCGGAAACAAGGCGATATCCGCAACGCTGTGGGTCTTCGTGACGGTGCTTGTCGCGATACTGACAGCGATACTGATCGGAATAGGCGCGGTCATAGTAGCAGGACAGGGATTCAGCTTACGCGAGATGATACATGACCTGCTCAGCGTCGAATGGCCTGAGCATCTGGGATTATATATCATTGAAGTCCTGATCATGGTGATCGCTTCTGTAGTAAAAACGATCATGCAGATATATGCTGCTGTCACGATAGGACATCAGGCTCAGAACCACACGACTCTGGCATCGATAGGAGCATATATAGTGATCCTGATCTTTGAATCAATGGTTGGAAGAATGCTTCTCCCGCTGTTCGCACATACCGGATACTGTGATGATGGATGCCTGAACTTCACGATGATATTCATTCCGGGAGTCATAGTTTCAATAGCGCTCTCCGCGGTATACTTCTTCATCTGCAAGTATCTGATGGAAAAGCACCTCAATCTCAACTAGAAGCAGGGACATGTCATAATGATAAAGCTCTGAAAAGGGCACAAAAAGATGCGAGGGACCTCATATCCCTCGCGTCTTTCTTTGCGTTTTTATTACATGGATGTGTAACCGCCGTCGACCGGAAGCATGACGCCTGTCACATAAGTTGTGGCAGGGGATGCCAGGAAGATGGCTGCCGTGTCGAGTTCGCCCTCGTCGCCGTATCTTTCCATAGGGATCATGGTCCTGGCGTTTGCCTGGAAGAATTCGCTGTCGAGAGTCTCCCTTGTGAGAGGTGAATAGAAGTATCCCGGGCAGATGGCGTTGACAGCGATGCCGTACTTGCCCCATTCAGCAGCAAGAGCCCGTGTCAGATTGACTACACCGCCCTTTGCGGCATGATAAGGCGATGCAGGGGCCACCTTGTTTCCCACGAGTCCGTACATTGAAGCGATGTTGATGATGCGGCCATACTTGGCAGGGATCATAGCCTGTTTCGCAACTGCGCGTGCCATCTTGAATGTTCCAAAGAGATCTATATTGAGCTCATTCATGAACTGATCATCTGTGATGTCTTTCGCAGGGGCGACAGCTCCCGTGCCTGCGTTGTTGATGAGGATGTCGATGCGGCCGAATCTGTCCATGACAGTTTCTACAGCGTTTTCTACCATCTCTGTATCAGTGATGTCGCATCTGACGGCAAGAGTTTCCACACCATATTCCTTAGCGAGATCAGCCGCTACTTCTTCAATGAGGTTCTGACGGCGGGCAACAGCAACGATGTTGCAGCCCTGACGCGCAAGAGCCTTTGCCATCTGTACTCCGAGTCCTGTGGAGCAGCCTGTTACAATGGCGACATTACCTTTAAGATCGAAAAGATCACTCATGGGTATTAACTCCTTGCTTTATATATAAATAGAAGAGTTTTTACAAGACTATTATTGCACCAGGCGATAGCTATGTAAACTCGTTAATTAATTAACGAAAAATATGGGTTAACATATGGCAACAGGGGAGTTGAACCATTGAAATTTCAACGGTCAATTCATCACGCTAAAGTGAAAATTCTCAATACAGCCTTGTGAAAATGATAACTAAATGTCAATTTAAGATTGACTTAATGCGCAAAAGGACCGATAATAGTTACATAATTGTATATTGTCACCAAACCCATTCTTGCGACGATTCGAATCAATAAAGATAAACCGGATCTGACCATACCGTAAAAAATAAAAGTCGAAAAAAGCTAAGAGGTGACAATAGAAAAGGAGTATTATATGAATTCTGAAATGTTAACTTTTATTCTGTACTTTGTGGCCCTTATGGGAGTAGTAATCTACTTCTATATCAAGGATAAGCAGAGAAGCCAGGAGGACTACTTCCTCGGCGGACGTGCGATGGGCCCTTGGGTAGCTGCTCTCTCAGCACAGGCTTCCGATATGTCGGCCTGGCTGCTGATGGGACTTCCTGGATCGATCCTCGCATTCGGATTCGGCCAGATCTGGATCGGTATCGGACTTGCTCTCGGTACTGCCGCAAACTGGATCCTCTGCGCGAGAAGGCTGAGAGTATTCTCGGAGGAAGCTAATGACTCGATCACCATCCCGCAGTTCCTCGCAAACAGATTCGATGCTGACAGCAAGACACTGCAGGTCATCTGCGCTCTGATCTTCCTCTTCGCATATACCATCTATGTTGCTTCCGCATTCGTAGCGGGCACAACGGTATTCGGAACACTGTTCCCTAATATCTCGACAACGACTGCGATGGTCATATTCGCTCTTCTGATCGTATTCTACACGATCTTCGGCGGATTCACTGCTGTATGCTGGACAGACTTCTTCCAGGGCCTGCTGATGATGATCGCTCTGATGGCGGTTCCTATTGCCGTTTGGGCTACACACACAAATCTCGACACCTCGCTTCTTTCGCAGGTATATGAGTACACAGATGCAAGCGGCCAGGTCGTAACATGCGACTTCGGAAGCGGAATCTTCAGCGCGAGCATGCCTGACATTCTGACAGGTCTTGCGTGGGGTCTCGGATACTTCGGTATGCCGCACATCATCGTAAGATTCATGTCGATCGAGAAGCCTTCGGAAATCAAGAAGTCCTCGACGATCGCAATCATCTGGGTAGTCATCTCGCTCGGAAGTGCCTGCCTCATCGCCTACATGGGAAGAATGCTCGTAGCGGACGAACTGCTTCCTTACGGAATGCAGAAGATCGTATTCATTACAATGGCAAGGAAGTTCTTCCCGGCTGCGCTCTCCGGATTGCTGCTCGCTGCTATCATCGCTGCGTCGGTATCGACCGCGGACTCTCAGCTGCTGGTAGCTTCCAGCTCATTCACAGCTGACCTTTACACACAGTTCAAGAAAAACGTAAGTGAGAAGGAAGCTGTACTGGTTGGACGTATCGTAGTAGTAGTTATCGCTCTTATCGCTTACCTGATCGCTTCCTCAAAGGGAGCCGGCGCACAGGCTATCATGAACCTGGTAGAGAACGCATGGGGCGCATTCGGCGCTTCGTTCGGACCGGTCATCATCCTGTCGCTCTTCTGGAGAGAGTTCAACTACAAGGGAGCTATCGCGGGTATTCTCGCTGGCTTCATCGTAGACCTCGGCTGGCTCTTTGGCGGACTTTCCGCTTCGACAGGTATATATGAGCTCCTGCCTGGATTCATCTGTGGCGGACTCGTAGCGTTCATCGTTGCCAAGGTTACACCTACACTCGACAAGGAGAGAGCGGTATTCGACAAGGCAAGAGAAAGAGATGCTGTAGCTGAATAATTACTCAAGACAGTTACAGACAAATAAACAGAATTAAAAGATGCAGGCTTACAAGCCTGCATCTTTTTTGTTGTACAAATCACATATGGGCCGTCCCGGAGAGGGCGGTAAACATAGAAACGGGCCTGAGGGCCTGTTTTTGCTTATATTTCATTCTGTTAAGAAAGAGCATAACAAGCATTTAGATTCGTTTACGTATAGGGACAGCATAATTATTCTGTGTAATCGTGGGGGACTATTACTCAAAAAAGGAGGTTATCACCATGAAAAAGAGAATGATCACTGCATTTCTGATGTTTGCATTGCTGGTGCTGGGCGCACCGGGGCAGGCGTTAGCCGATGATGATCCGCTCCTGAGCAACGCGACATATCACACTGAGGAATCCGATTACATACCGGGTGACTGCGTGCTGACAGCGACCAAGATGATGATAAAGAGAGCTGCCATCATGAACGGTCAGTCGGAGTGGGGCGATATCACGAATGAGCTGCTCCGGCCAACGGCCACATATGAAGACGGATGCCTTATAAGTGATTTCCGCTTCGTAGATGAAGGACTCTCATACAGAGTCAGATACGCGGAGTTCAGCGGCAGTTCCGATGGCGAAAGGATAGAGGAGTTCAGGCAGCTTCTTAAGGAGCATCCTGAAGGAATTGTCGTGCACGGAGAAGGCGCCGCAGAAACAGGGACTCATGGAGTTCTGGTCGTAGGGGTCGACGGTTATCAGGTTTACGCGGTCGACGCTACGTACAATAAGGGAGACTTCAACAAAGGCATACAGAAGTGGCAGGATACCACGATGCTGGATCCATTGATGGTCACACAGTACTGGTACATAGACGAAATAGTACGCACTGAACCTGAAACAAAGATAAAGCCGATAAAGGAATTGTATTTCAATATATTAAGGCGGGCATAACAAGTGTTTAGATTGGTTTACCGGAAAAGGGCAAGAGTTTATCCTTTATAATGCGGAGGAATCTGTATGAAAAAAAGGTTTACGACATTATTGATAGCCCTGGCGCTTCTGGTAACGGTCATGCCGGCGCCTGCTTTTGCCGCGCAATCATCGCTTGATGACAAGGCGGTATACTATACGCCTGCCTCGGATTACAAGAGCGGGGACTGCATACTCACGGCATCAAAAATCATGATCAGAAGAGCGTGCATCATTAAAGGCAGGGGCGACTGGACAAAGATAAGCAATGAGTCGCTGCGCAGCATCGCCACAATTTTCGGATTGCTGCTCAATTCATTCAAGGTAGATGTAGAAGGCCTTGTCTACAAGGTAAACTGTGGATACTTCAATGGGAATGGAGACGCGGCAAGGGTAAAGGAGATAGAGGATCTTCTCAGGGTGCATCCGGAAGGCATTGTCGTGCATGGAGATAACGCTGCGGTTTCAGGAACGCACGGAGTGCTGGTAGTAAGCGTAAAGAACGGAGTGCTTTACGCCGCGGACTCGTCACGCAACACCGGTCTCAACAACAAAGGCATCCAGAAATGGGAAGACACTACCATGCTCAATGTGAGCAGAGTGACAAAATACTGGTACATAAGCGAGATCAATGCTTCTACCAGGACAAAACCAAGCAGCACGTCTTCTGCGGCGGCAGTCCCTACAAGTACGCTCAAGATCAAATCGGTCAAAGCTCCTTCCAGGGTGAAGAAGGGCAAAGCATTCACTATAAAGGGAACGGTCAAGTCCAACAAAAAGATCAAAAAGGTGACCGTACAGGTGCTCGACAGCGCGGGTGCAGCGGTGCTGAAGGCATCTAAAAAGCCTAACGCAAAATCTTACAGTGTAAAAAAGCTGGATAGTAAGATAAAGTTCAAGAAGCTCAAAAGAGGTTCATATACTTATCAGGTGATAGCCACGGATTCTGTACAGACCCTCACACTGGTCAACAAGCCGTTCAACGTATATTGACTTATAAAGCGAGCAAATAACAAAACTGACGCAGATATCAGTCTGCGTCAGTTTTTCTGTTACAAACGATTTTAAGCCGATTTACTTGGCGATGTAACGGGATTCGATATAGTATCTCTTCTCGTTAGCTTCACCCATCGAGAATGTCTTGCGAGGAAGAGCTCCGTCAGCGGCAACAGCAGGGAAGAGCATGAACTTGTCCATTGGCGGCAGCAGGAATCCTGCGTTGCCGTCCTTTGCGGACAGTCTCTCAACGACAGCAGCGCCGTGGATGTAGTCGATATCGCAGACTTTCTCTTCCTTGACCATGATGTCAAGGGCTGCCTGAAGCGCGCCGACTTCCAGCTTGCTCTCAGGCTTCTCGATAATGATCTTGCCTCTCTTTTCACCGGTGATGTAAGGGATCTCGAATGCGCCTTCAGGTACGGCGGCATCGGCGTCAGCCAGATATGCCTTGCCGTTCAGCTTATTGAGGTGGCCAAGAAGCTTGTCTACGAGATCCATTCCGGACTGGCCTTCCTTAGCGAAGATAACTCTGTGAATAGGCTCGAATACGATGCCGTCATCATGGATGTTCTCGATCTCGCAAAGAGCGTATCTTGCAGGGTGTCCCTCGATCTCTTCAGGAGAGAGAGTCTTCTTGATGTTTTCCCATGCAGTCTTGGCTGTAGCCAGCGAGTGATTGCCGTCTCCCATGGCCTGGAAGATGACGTGGCCTGCGCCGTATTTCTCTTCAGCCTTGTCATAGAGAGCGGAAAGAGCTTCCTTAGCGCCCTCAAGGTTCTTCTCTTCGATGAAAGAACCTGTGATGTGTCCGCCATCCATCATGAGGTCTGTGTCATAGATGACTTCCCTAGGCTGGTCAACGAGCGGCTCGATGACTGTCTTGTCAGGGTCGTCGATAAGGATGAGGATGTGAGGCATCTCGATAGGAGCGTCTCCTCTGATCCTCAGGCGAGGCGGTATACGTTCTACTACTGTGCCCTCAGTCGCTCTTGTGAGAGAAGTCGAGCCCTTGTTGAAGTCATATGCCTCGAGGTCTGTAGCGATGACCAGGCCGAGACGTGTACGGCCTTCAGCAGTCCTCTTTACGAGCATGCAGCCGGGATCCATCTTTCTGAGAGTGCCGTCTGCAAGATACTTGTCCATGGCTGCGCGGATATCTTTGATCCTCTCAGCTTCACCCGGCTTGTCGAGGTAAAGCTCAGGAAGCATCAGTCTGAGTGTCGACGGCGCGTCACCTACGATCTCCTCGACTTTGTCCCAGTACTCAGGCTCGGATGTGAACTGGTCGCATGCTACGACAGCCCATTTGAAATAGTCCGTTCCTTCTTTCGGCAGCATGATCTGAGGTACATGCAGACCGAACTTGCTCCAATCATATTTTGCCATTTGTATTCCTCCAAATTTTGAATAAACAGCATCAGGAAACGTCCGCCGCACATGCTGCGGCAGCGCTTGTTTACTGTACTTATTATCGACCAAAAAGGGATTATTTGCAAGGTCATATGTGGTACAATTATGATAAGAAAAAAGGACCCGCGCGGCCTTGATAAATAAGTGTTATATATGCATTCGCTTAGGAGGGATTTCAATGATTTCAAAATCAATGGAGCCTTTCCTCGCGGGCAGCTCACAGATAAGAGCAATGTTCGAGGAAGGCAAGAGAATGGCTAAGGTCTATGGTGCTGAAAACGTTTATGATTTCAGCATAGGAAACCCGGGACTTAAGCCGCCACAGGAAGTTTTTGACGCAATAGATGAGATCAATCACGAACTCGATCCGCTCTATGTTCACGGGTATCCGTCTAACGCCGGCTACGAATCCACAAGAAAGACGATAGCTGATGACCTAAACGAGAGGGCAGGCGGCGACTATTTCGATGCGGATCACATAATCATGTCCTGTGGAGCGGCATATTCCATAAACATGATCAACAAGTGCATCTTTGATCCGGGCGACAAGCTGGTAGTGTTTGCGCCGTACTTTGTCGAATATGCCAACTGGGCTCGTAACTGGGGCGCTGAAACCATCGTGGTCCCGGCAAATGAAGAACTGGACTTCGACCCTGACGCGGAAGCTCTAAGAAAGCTCCTCGTTCCGGAGGTCAAGGGCGTCATGCTCAACAATCCTAACAACCCGACGGGCAAGATATATTCCAGAAAGGCCCTGGACGCTGTAGCGGACGTGCTGAGAGAGGCAGAGGAAAGGTTCGGACATACCATTTATCTGATCTGTGATGAACCGTACAGAGAACTGGTATATGACGGCAGTGATGTTCCGTTCCCGGGAGATTACTACCCTGACTCGCTGATCGCATATTCCTGGTCGAAGTCACTTTCGATGCCGGGTGACCGTATAGGCTACGTGGCTGTTCCGAAATGCGCTGAAGGCCATGCTGAACTTAGTGAAGCTCTCATAGTCGCGGGCAGGGTGCTCGGAGGCACGAATGCTCCGACCATACAGGAACTGATAGTCGAAAGATGTCTTAAAGCGAGATCAGATCTTGATTACTACAAGAAAAACGCAAAGGATCTTTATGAGATAGTGACCGGCGCGGGGCTTGAAGCGCTTTATCCTCAGGGCGCGTTCTACATGTGGATCAAGTCGCCGGTAGAGAACGAATATGACTTCGTATCGGCAGCCAAGAAGGAGAGGATACTGATCACACCGGGAAGCGCGTTCAACGGACCGGGCTGGGTAAGGGCTTCTTTCTGTGGAAAGAACGAGACCATACAGAACTCAAAGGAATCCTGGATGAATCTCGGAAAAAGATTCAATCTGATATAATGTAAAGACAACTTTACATATAATATCAACAAAAACACGCTTCCTGAAGAAGCGTGTTTTATATTGCCCGGTTATGTAAAGAAGACTTTACATAAACTTAACGCTTTGGAGCTGTGTACGGCTCAACGCCCGGGTAGATGCGGATGCGGTCCTTTGCGGTCGCTGCGATCTCACCGAAGTCCTGCAGCTTTTCTTCGCCGCGCAGAACTCTGAGGCAGCCGGCTGCGAGAGCTTCCATCTCGTACTCGCCGGCCATGACCTCGACAGGGCAGATGAAACTGACATGCTCAGTGATGTAATCGGCAACATACTTCGAATAGGAGATGCCGCCGGTAAGGATTATCCTGTCGACCTTGCCGGAGACAGTAGCCGCCAGTTTGGCGATATCCTTTGCGACATTGAGGCACATGGCTTCATAAACTATTGCCGCGTAGCCGTCGCCGTCATCGATCATCTTTTCTACGTCACGCGCGTCTGCAGTACCGAGGTGGGCGATGAGTCCGCCCTTGCCGTGGAAGAGCTTCATGGCTTCTTTATATGTATACTTGCCGCTGTAGCAAAGATCTACGAGCCCTTTGGCTCCGACTCCGCCTCCGCGCTCCGGTGTGAAGTTGCCTTCGTCATCGTTGGCGCTGTCGATGTTGACTCCGTTCTTGTACAGTCTGATAGAACTACCTCCGCCCAGATGAGCCACGATGAACGTGCACTCGTCGAATCTTTTGCCGAGCTTTTCCTCTGCGCACTTGATGGCCATTGCGCGCGTGTTGAGAGTGTGGCCTACGGTGAAGTGAGGAAGTTCAGGCACTCCGCTGACTCTGCAGACAGGGATCTTCTCATCCGTGCCTATCGCGTCATAGATGCATACAGGGATGCCTTTCTCCTTGTTGAGGTCAAAGGCTATCATGCTTCCGATGAGCGAAGGGTGCTTGGCCATATCCTCAGGTCTGGTCAGGTAGTCTATCATAGCCTGATCGATGCCGATGGCGCCGTGAGGGCAGGCTATGATGTTGCCGCCTCTGGATACCGCGGCTGTGAGCGAGTCGACCGGAACGCCGTTTTTTTCCATGGATTCGAATATCTTGTCCCTTCTGAATTCGAACTGCTCTACAACGTCTCCGAAAGGAGCGAGCTCTTCTGTCGAGTGGCGTATGGTGTCGTTGAACACTTCCTTGTCATCGTCGTAAACCGCGATCTTGCTCGAAGTGGAGCCGAGGTTCATGACGAGGATCCTTTCTTTTTTCATTTTTATTCCTCCGCAATAGTTTGCTATATCTAAGTACAAGAGGATTGTATCACAGAAACCGGCAAAAAAAATGAGCCGTTTGTGAAAACGGCTCACTTATTATTTTCTGTTTTTATCTTGTCGAAGCGAAGGTCTTGAGTTTTTCCTGATCTTCATCGACTCTTTCTTCGTACTCGTTCGTGAGCTTGAACTTGTCGAGCAGGTACATAACGAGTCCGAGAAGCATTCCGACTACCGCTGCCAGGCTCATTCCCTTGAGCTGGACCTGTCCGAGGTTGATGGCGATGCCGGAGAGTCCGACTACGAATACCACCGATGTTAGAGCCAGGTTGCGGGCCTTGGAGTAATCGATCTTTGAATCCACCATCAGCCTGATTCCGGATGCTCCGATCATTCCGTAGAGCAGGAAGCTAACGCCGCCCATTACAGGTCCCGGGATGGTCTGGATGAGAGCCGATGCCTTGCCGATGAATGAGAGCAGGATGGAGAAGCATGCCGCTCCGCCGATGACGTATACGCTGTAGACCTTTGTGATAGCCATGACACCGATGTTCTCGCCATAAGTAGTTGTAGGGCAGGAGCCACAGAATCCGGAGAGCGCTGTCGAGAATCCGTCAGCGAACATCGATCTGTGGAGACCAGGGTCCTTCAGGAGGTCTTTGCCTACGACCTCGGAAGTGACTACCTGGTGTCCGATGTGCTCTGATACGACTACCAGCGTCGCAGGGATTATGATGGCTATTGCCTGTCCGCTCCACTGCGGTGTCTGGAACGCAGGAAGTTCGAACAATCCCGCGGTCCCGACTGCTGAGAAGTCCACGAGCCCGAATATGAGAGCCAGGACATAGCCGGCGATGATTGCGATCAGGATCGCTATGGCGCTTGCGAATCCTCTGTAAAGGACTCCGCCGAATATTGCCAGCAGCAGTGTTACGAGGAATACGATCAGGACCTTAGGATCGAGGTCCGCGACCATGCTTCCGTCATCACCCAGGATGCCTGCTGTCTGCGCTGCGCTGCCTGCGAGTTCAAGTCCAATGAGCGCTACCACCGGGCCCATGGCCGCAGGAGGCAGGATCGCGTCTATCCAGGCGGTGCCGACAAACTTGATGATCAGCGCCACAAGGCACATCAGAAGTCCCGTGACGACGAAGCCGCCGAGCGCGTATCTGAAGCCCAGGTCAGGATTTGACATTACAATGAGCGCAGGCGAGATGAAAGCGAATGAAGAACCGAGGTAGGCCGGAGCTTTGCCCTTGGTGACAAAAATAAAGATAAGCGTTCCTATACCGTTCATTAGAAGGGCTATGGAAGGGCTTATCCCGAAGATGTAAGGTACCAGCACTGATGCGCTGAACATCGCGAATGTGTGCTGGATGGAGAGAGGTATACCTTTACTCAAAGGCACTTTCTCCTGGATCTGGATGATCTGTCTTTGCTTAGCCATGATTGTCTCTCTTTCGTTAGCGGGATTAATATTGCGGTAATTATATATAAACATATATTGAGAAGACAATAGAGAAAAACACAATATCTTGTATTAAAAAAAGTGAAAAGGTGTTATCATATATACATCTATGGGAAAAGAGATAGATGAAAAAACACTGAAAGAGGCAAAAGAAAAGCTCGCCTGCAAGATAGAGCCGGCCACGTACGGTGACGGCAGTTCTTCAGGTGGTTCTTCGCATGCCTCCGGAGGGCAGGCGGATTTCATCGATCCTACCGGAAAGGTGCTGCTTACGCAGATGACGAGTGCCGGCGGATGAGGCGCCAAAATAGGGCCGGGAGTCCTATCGAACCTTTTGGCGGGTCTGCCTAAGATAAGCGACCCGCGCATACTCGTCGGTTTTGAGAGCAGCGATGACGCATGTGTCTATAAACTGACCGGCGACATAGCGGTCATAAATACAGTGGATTTCTTCCCTCCTATAGTGGACGATCCGTACATGTTCGGGCAGATCGCCGCCGCCAACGCCCTGAGCGATGTCTACGCGATGGGAGGGCAGCCTAAGCTCGCCATGAATCTCCTGACTTTCCCTAACGGGAAGCTCCCGCTTGAAGCAGTCAAGGGCATTCTTGAAGGAGGCAATGACAAGGTGAGCGAAGCCGGAGCTACCATAGTAGGCGGGCACAGCATCGATGACAAAGAGCCTAAGTACGGCCTGTCCGTCACGGGCTTCGCGCACCCGGACGATATACTCAGCAACAGCGCTAATGCCGGAAATCTTCTGGTCATAACAAAGAAGATCGGAACAGGCATCCTTACTACTGCCGCCAAAGCGGATCTTCTGACTGAAGAGGAGAACGCCGAGATAGAGGCGACCATGGCATTCCTGAACAGATACGCATGGGAGGCCATGCAGGGTGTCAGGGTCGACGGATGCACGGACATCACCGGATTTGGTCTTATTGGCCATGCCGCGGAGATGGCAAGGGCAGGGAATGTGACACTCGAGCTTTACAGTCACAAGGTGCCTGTATTCCCAAGAGCCATAGAGATGGCGTCCATGGGAATAATACCGGCAGGGGCTTACCGCAACAGAGACTACGCGGGCAAGGAAGTCATAGAATTCCTCTCGAAGGATCCGGATAAAGACGCGGAATTGAGAGCAAGGATCGACTGCCTGTACGATCCGCAGTCATCGGGAGGTCTGCTGATAGCCGTGAACGAGAGTGAACTGCCAAGGCTCACGGAACAGCTGGGAGAGAAGGGCTGCGAGACCGCTGTAATAGGCTGTTTCAAGCCAAAGACAGGAAAAAACTCGATAGAGATCCACGATTAAGGATCGCAAATAACAATAAAAAAGCTGCAGAGTCATGTGATCACAAGGCTCTGCAGTTTTTTAGTCTTATTAATATCTGCTTAACGATAAGTTTATACTCGTCTATTCGCCTAGTTTGCTTTTTACATAAGACGCGAAAGCTTCAGCGGCAGGCGAGAGCGATATGCTCCTGAGCCTGATCATATAGAAGCTGCGGTCTTCGTTGAAATCCTTGATGTTTGCGACTTTGACCCTGCCTCCGAGGGAGGAAGCTATCTTTTCGGATATGATGGCGCATCCCAGTCCGGCCTCGACCGAACGTAATATCGCGTCCATGTCGTCGACCAGCGCGGCGACTTCGAAGTCTTCCTTGCCAAATCCTGAGTCGAGAGCTGCCTGCTCAAAGGTCCTTCTGGTTGCCGATCCTGTCTCACGCCAGATGAAAGGGTATGAAACGACATTAGTAAGCCTGATCTCAGATGGGATGTCATAGGACACAGGAGCGATGAGAACGGATTTGTCAGCGGCAACCTTGGTGCATTCTATTGAAGAAGATGTCACTTTTTCACCGATGAAACCGACCTCTCCTCTGCGGTCGCTGATGTTGTCTATGACAGACTGAGTGTCGGACACTGACACATAGTACTGAATACCTTTGTGCTCACTGCGGAAACCCGCAAGAAGATCCGGCAGGAAGGTGACGCCCGGAATTGATGAAGCCTGTATCTCGAGTATGCCGCCGAGGCTTTCGCTGTCATCGTTGATCGCCTCGAACGCCAAAGCTCTGGCGTTGATCATCTCAACGGCGTACTTGTAGAACTTGCTGCCTTGCGGAGTCATTTCAACAGTCCTGCTCTTTCTGTCGAGCAGTTTCACTCCGAGTTCCTTCTCCAGATTGCGTATGTGTGTACTGATGGTAGGCTGTGTAAAGAAAGTCGCGTCCGCGGCTTTGCTGAAGCTCTTGTACCGCACTACATTGACAAAAGCCTCGATCTGTTTGAAATCCATTTATCCTCCTAATCCATCTCTAATCCATACCGAGCAGCTGTACCTTGGAAAGTCCCGGCACGTCTGTAATATCGCTCAACATACTGTCGAGCCGTCTTGGATCCTCTCCAAGCTCAAGCGTGATGACCACGTTTGCCCTGGAGTCTACGGGAGGATTCTGTGTTATGGTCCATACGCTGTATCCGTAGCGTGAGATGATGCTCAGTACAGAAGAAAGGGTACCGACTCTGTGACTCATCATCATGGAAATGATGGCGTGGCGGCCCATCGAGACTGTGCTTATGTCTCTTACCATATCCCGGTACTTATAGAAAGTGCTGCGGGATATGCCGACCATCTTCACGGCTTCACTAACATCAGCGGCCTTGCCCTCATCCAGCAGTTCTTTGGCGAGAGCGACCTTCTCACAATATGACGGCAGAAGCGCCTTGTCTACGATCAAGTATTTACCTTCCATATAATTTTAGTCCTATCTAGTGCATTTTTCAATAACATATGGTTTCATATCGCTTATCTCTATGACGTCCTTGTGGACGACAGGTTTTGAGAAGATCCCGGCAAGACCGGAAGGGACCTCCGCGTCTGTGATCTCACGGACCTTCTGCATATTGCCTTCATCGCTGCCTGTCAGTTCTTCGCCAAGAGCCTCAAGCACGGCGGCTGAGAACTTATAAGGCGACGCGGTCGAGAGAACAACAGTCGCCGCAGCATCGCTTCCGAAAGGAACAGTATCGGCAGGCGCTTCTCCTGATCTGTATTTCTCCATGCACGCCCATGCGATGGAGGTGTGGGTATCCATCAGATACTTATCCGACTCAAACACACCCTTGATGGCGGCAGCGCCTTTATCGTCCGAAGCGAAAACTCCGGTAAACACTTTCTGCATCTCAAAGAGCTCATCATCTGTTATCTGATACTCGCCGGTCTGCTCAAGCTGTTTCATGTACTCAAGCGTGTGCTCAGGCCCGCATACGTACCAGAGAAGGCGTTCCAGATTGCTGGACACCAGTATGTCCATGGAAGGCGAGGTCGTCTTGTAGAACTCGCGCTTTCTGTCGTAATGTCCTGTATTGAGGAACTCGGTGAGCACATTGTTCTTGTTTGACGCGCATACGAGCCTGCCGACAGGGAGCCCCATCTTAAGAGCGTACCAGCCGGCCATTATGTCGCCGAAGTTTCCCGTTGGCACAACATAATCCACCTTGTCGCCTTCTTTGATCACGCCTTTTTCCATCAGTTGGGCATATGCCGAGAAATAATAGACTATCTGCGGAACGAGTCTTCCTATATTGATAGAGTTAGCGCTCGAAAGCGATACGCCCTTTACAGGCTTAGGGATCTCTCTGAAGAGTTTCTTTACTCCTGTCTGAGCGTCATCGAAGTTGCCGCGTATTGCGCAGGCTGTAACGTTGGAACTGTCCGGTGTTACCATCTGAAGTCTCTGTGTGTCAGAGACGCCTCCGTGAGGGTAGAACACTATGATGCCCGTGCCCGGCACATCTCTGAATCCCTGTATTGCCGCGCTTCCCGTATCGCCGGATGTAGCTGTGAGTATCATTATGTCATCGGTAAAGCCGTTCATTCCGCGCGCCGCGCTCATGAGATTGGGCAGGGCGGAGAGGGCGACGTCCTTGAACGCCGATGTCGGTCCGTGCCAGAGTTCCAGCACATACGCGTCACCTACCTTTACCAGCGGGGTTATGTCAGGCGCTGAGAATTTGTCTTTATAACTGACTTCTACCAGCCTGTCTGTTTCTTCTTTACCGTAATCATCGAAGAAGACGTTCCAGACAGCTTTTGCCATGCTCCTGAAATCGCCCTTGATGATGCTGCGCCAGTCCGATTTGACTGCTTCGATATCTGCAGGAACATACAGTCCGCCGCCGGCAGCCTGACCGTCAAGGATAGCTTTGCTTGAACTGACTCTTACCGATTGATCTCTGGTGCTTACGTATTCGATCATTAGTATTGCCTTTCCGTGTACTGCAGCCAAAGAGCTGCAGGCTTAACAAAATATTGAAATAATACATTGATTATGTTACATTACTTTTAACTTAAAGACAAGTGTTTTCAGTGCACGGACACAGAGCAATTACTTGTCCATGACACACGGATTTTTCAGAAATACGAACCGGTCTATTGTGAATATCAACAAAAAATGACCGGAAGATTTTCGGAAAAAGCACTGAAAATATTGGATAGTTTTTAATACAAAACTCAAAACAACAGTTTGGAGGAAGCAAAATGAAGATCGCCATTATGGGATTCGGCACCGTGGGAAGCGGCGCATATGAAACAGCAAAGAACGCAGGAGGGATAGATATCGTCAGGATACTCGCCAGGCACGGAAGGCCGGGCTATGAGCATCTGGACGATATCATCACACCTAACATAGATGACATCGCGAATGACCCGGAAATAGAACTGGTCATCGAGTCCATAGGAGGAGTACACCCGGCAAGGGAATACGTGCTGGCTTGTCTCAGGGCAGGAAAGCACGTCGTGACTCCTAACAAGAACCTCATCAGCGCATGCTACAAGGAACTTATGGATGAGGCAGCGGCTAACGGAGTGAAGCTCAGATTCACATCGGCTGTAGGCGGCGGTATCCCGTGGCTCTTCAATCTTCTCCGCACAAAGCGCTGCGATGAGATAGAAGAGGTTAGGGGCATAGTCAACGGCACGTGCAACTACATACTCGACGCCATGTACGACAAGGGAGCGGATTTCGGCGAGATGCTGAAGATCGCGCAGGAGCTCGGATATGCGGAGGCGGACCCAAGCTCGGACATCGAGGGCACTGACACGCTCCGCAAGACCGTAGTGACCACGAACCTGGCCTTCGATACGGTCGTATCTGAGGATGAAGTGCCTTGCTGCGGCATCGACACCATCCAGTCCTGCGACGTTGCGTACCTGAAGGAGAAGGGCCTCGTCTGCAAGCTGATGATGAAGGCGAAGAGATCAGGCGATTCATTCGAGGTCTATGTGGAGCCGACGGCGTTCCCGGCGGGTTCGCTCGAGGCAAACGTAAAGGTCAACAACAACCTGATCACGCTCACGGCAAGGGACATCGGCACGCAGAGCTTCTACGGACAGGGAGCAGGCATGATGCCTACAGGCCAGTCGGTCATACAGGATGTGCTCGATATCCGTGACGGAAAGGAGCAGGCCATTGAAGCCGGATCTTCCGCTCTGAAAGCGGACAACAGCAAGGCGGTCCACAGGTATTACATCAGACATGACCGCATGTGCGAACACATAGAACCATTCATTGATATATATGAAGAGAAGGATGGCATCTACTACTGCATCTCAAAGCCTGTTGCGGTAGAGGAGATGCATAAGATGGGACATCACCGCAAGGAGAAGGGCAAGGAGATGTTCTTCGCGGCTCTCGCGGAATAAGAGGATCAAGGAAGGAACAATATGCTAAAGGTACTGAAATTTGGCGGCTCGAGTCTGGCAGACAGCTCGCAGTTCGCAAAAGTAAAAAAGATAGTTGAGATCGACAGCTCCCGCGAAGTGGTCATAGTATCGGCTCCGGGAAAGAGATGCAGCAGTGACAACAAAATCACCGACCTGCTTTACCTGATACACGCGCACATCAAATACGGTGTCGCGTATGACGGCGTCCTCTCGATGATCAAGGAAAGATATGTAGAGATCAAGGAAGGCTGCGGCCTGGACATCGACATCGCGGGGCTCATGGATGATACCTTTGCCGCTGTCGATAAAAAAACATCCGTAGACTTCCTGGCTTCAAGAGGCGAATACTTCAGCGCTAAGCTGATGGCGGAGTATCTCGGATATCAGTTCGTTGACGCGACAGACTGGCTTTGCTTCGAGTACAGCGGAAAGGTAAATGCCGCAAAATCCGAAGAGAAACTCAGAGAACTCAAGAGCATATACGGAAGGATAGTGACTCCGGGATTCTACGGAGCGCTGCCGAACGGTGAGATCAAGGTGTTCCCGCGCGGCGGATCGGATATAACAGGAGCCCTCGCCGCCGGCTATCTGGGCGCGGATGTGTATGAAAACTGGACTGATGTGTCGGGCATACTCATGGTAGACCCTAGGATAGTGAAAGACCCTAAGACCATAGCCAGAGTAACGTATGACGAGCTCAGAGAACTCAGCTACATGGGAGCGTCCGTGCTTCATGAGGACACCGTGTTCCCGGTAAGGGTAAGGGACATTCCTGTCAATATCCGCAATACCAACGCGCCGGAAGACCCGGGCACCATCATCGGAGAACACTTTGACGACGAACTTGAAGAGGAGACCGAAAGATTCATCACCGGAATCGCCGGAAAGCGCAATTTCTCGATCATCAACATATACAAGAGCAGGATAGGCGAGGAAAAGCTCGGACTCCTGAGGCAGGTGCTGGAGGTGTTTGCCCGATACGACATTCCGGTAGAGCAGATCCCGAGCGGTGTGGACAGTTTCTCTGTGGTGTTCCCAAGCGAGAGTATAAGGAGCAGAAAACACGAACTCATGCACGAACTGTCGGAGTTTGAGAGCATCGATAACGTTGCCCTGACAGAGGGCATCAGCCTGATAGCCATAGTAGGACGCCAGATGGCCTACAGGACAGGCATCTCCGGTAAGATATTCAGGACGCTTGGAGAAGAACATATCAACATCAGAACGATAGAACAGGGCGCGGACGAGATCAATATCATGATAGGAGTCTTCGATGAAGACTTCGAGAAGGCGATACGCGTGCTCTATGAAAGCTTTGCGAAGAAGTAGAAAGAAGGGACAAAATGAAAAAGTACAATGTAGGAGTAATGGGTGCGACCGGAGCAGTCGGACAGCAGATGATAAAGGTGCTGGGCGAGAGGAACTTCCCTGTGGGAGAACTCAGATGCCTGGCAAGTGAGAGGTCGGAGGGCAAGACTCTGAACACGCCTTTTGGTGATGTAGTCATACAGAGGACATGCGAGACGGCTTTCGAGGGACTCGACATAGTACTCGGAGCATCCGAGAATGACATCGCTGAGGCAATGGCCCCTCACATCAAGACGGCCGGAGCGGTCTTCGTTGACAATTCCTCGGCATTCAGGCTTTGCGATGACGTCCCGCTGGTAGTGCCTGAGATAAACCCTGAGGACGTGGAGTGGAACAACGGTATCATCAGCAATCCTAACTGCACCACTATTATCTCACTGGTTGCGGTAAATGCTATCAACCAGCTGTCTAAAATAGAGGCCATGTACGCATCGTCGTATCAGGCAACGAGCGGCGCAGGCGCTGCAGGTCCTGTAGAGATGTACGATCAGTCTGAAGCCGTCCTGAAGGCAAGAGCCGCAGGCGGCGAGGGCAATTCATACGGAGCGGACATCGATCCGAAGGTATTCCAGTACCAGATCGCATACAACGTTATCCCGCAGATCGGCGGATTCGGCGAGAACCTGTACTCATCCGAGGAGATGAAGCTGCAGAACGAGGGCCGCAAGATAATGCACCTGCCTGAACTCAAGGTCAGCTGCACATGCGTAAGAGTTCCTGTAGAAAGATCGCACGCCGTATCCATCGATGTGATCACCGAAAAGAGACTCGAACTCTCTGAAGTAAGAGCTGCTGTTGAACAGGCTCAGGGATGCAGGCTTTACGATGAACCGAACGATAAGATCTATCCAATGCCTATCCTGACATCGAATCAGGACATCGTATATGTAGGCAGGATACGCCGTGACCTCGTGAACGAGAACGGCATCAATCTCTGGTGCTGCGGCGATCAGGTAAGAAAGGGAGCAGCCACAAACGCTGTTCAGATCGCCGAGCTGCTGATAAAAGAGTAGGGCGGAGAAAAAACCATAACAACAATAAGGGGACGGGCTTGCCCGTCCCTCGTTACTTCCTGATATTCAGTTGTTTGCCGTGCATGTCTGCAATACGGCTATTCTTTTTAAGTCGTGTTTTTTGTTTTCTGAGGCTGCCCCGTGATCGCATCTGCTGATTAGATCTTCTGTGTCCGGATTCTTTCACTCCCGGTTGCCACTAAGTAGGCATGCCTTGCAGAGGATTTATTCCGGAACAGCCTCCATGTAAATTGCACCCATTGGTCTGCTCCTCCGTTTCTGCGCGTCCCGCGCTTTTGTAGTATGCCGGATCACTTCGCTGACTTCCGATTTTTAAAGTCTTTCCCTGATTTCTTTTCCGTCCGGCTATTACGTCCCTTCTTCTTGTCTTGATTGTACTGATTTAAAAACACGACCGCAATGCTTTTCCGGCAATAAAAATGTATTTAAAAAATACAAAATGAAACCTGA
This sequence comes from Mogibacterium sp., assembly GCA_024403035.1. Classification (GTDB taxonomy): domain Bacteria; phylum Bacillota; class Clostridia; order Peptostreptococcales; family Anaerovoracaceae; genus Crickella. The sequence goes on along the minus strand of JAKSSP010000006.1, from coordinate 25,742 downwards.
TTTTTTGTTTAGGTTTACAATATATGGCAAAGAACGATAATCTGTGACAGCATCACAAAACAACTTATGTATGGTATCATAATATTTGATGATAATAGCAAAGATGAGACGGGAGACAGCGGAAATGGTCGAAACGAAGGTATACGTTGGACTGAATGATTCGGTCGAGAGAAAACAGCTTTTTGAGACGGAAACGTTTATCGGCATATTGAAGACCGTCTGCTTTGCCTATAAAACGGCGTTCTCTTTCGATGTGGAAGAGGGCGGATATATCCATGAAGACGGTACGTATACCCGGGAAACTACTCTGGTTCTTACACTGATAGATGTTGAGAAATCTGTTGCGGAGGAGATCGCAAAGGATCTCTGCGCGTTCTTCCACCAGGAGTCAGTCCTCATAACCGAAGGCCGCGTTAACTCGTATTACATAAGCGAATCGCTGGAGTGAGATCATCGGCATGAAGCCTGGAGATTTTTTTGAAGCTAATAACAGAATAGCAGTCGCTTTTTCCGGAGGCGTTGATTCGGCATATCTGCTCTATGCCGCCGTAAAGGCGGGAGCTGATGTGAAGGCTTATTGCGTGAGATCGGCATTCCAGCCGGGATTTGAATTTGAAGACGCCGGAAGACTGGCCGGGCAGATAGGCGCGGAATTTGAAGTGATAGAAGTCGACGTTTTGTCGGATGAGAAGGTCACAGCGAATCCTGCTGACCGATGCTATTACTGCAAGACCCGTATCATGACCGCGATAAAAGCCGCTGCCGGGGCGGACGGCTATGACACAGTGTGCGACGGGACCAACGCGTCCGATGATGTCTCCGACAGACCGGGAACGAAGGCTCTGAAAGAATTGGGAATAAGGTCACCTCTAAAGGAGTGCGGGCTCAGCAAGACGGAGATCAGAAGACTGTCAAAAGAAGCCGGGCTCCCTACCTGGAGCAAGCCTGCCTATGCGTGTCTTGCTACACGGATCAGGACGGGAGAAAAGATAACAGCGGATAAACTGAGGACTACAGAAAAAGCCGAAGCCATCATGTATGATATGGGATTCAGGGACTTCAGGGTCAGGATGAGAGGGGATAATGCGCTTGTCCAGATCGTTGAGGATCAGCACGCTGACGCGCTGGCGCGTGAAAGTGAGATAAGGGGAGCTCTGGCTGATCTGTACGAAAAGGTTGAAATAGATGAAGTCCCGAGGCTTCGCAATATTGACCTTAAGGAACTTGGACTATAAAATAAATAAGTTAGAGCACTAAGCGGAGGAGACTGTAACATGGATTGCCTGATAATTGGTGTAGCCGGCGGTACCGGTTCCGGCAAATCGACTTTTACAAACCGTATCAAGGATGAGTTTGGCGACAGAGTAACCGTCATTTATTATGACAACTACTACAAGGCTCACTATGATATCCCGCTCGAAGAGCGCAAGCTGATCAATTACGATCATCCTGATGCTTTCGAGACGGACCTCTTCATCGAACATCTCAAAAAGCTGAGGAACGGAGAATCTGTTGAGTGTCCGGTGTATGACTACACCATACACAACAGATGCAAGGAGACAGTTACTATAAAGCCGTCTCCGGTCATCATCGTAGAGGGCATCATGGTGCTGCAGAATCCGGATCTCAGGGATCTGCTTGACATCAAGATCTATGTTGAAGCGGACGCTGACGAGAGGATACTCCGCCGTGTGATCCGTGACGTAAAGTACCGCGGAAGAGATGTGGAGGGCATCGCCCAGCAGTATCTGACTACGGTAAAGCCTATGCACTACATCTATGTGGAGCCGACCAAGTATCTGGCCGACATCGTGCTCAACAGCGGTATGAACGACGTAGTGTTCGACGTGATCAAGGTCAAGATCCTCTCGCATCTGGCCAGAGTAGAACAGCAGGGATAAATGAAGGACAGGATCTGCGAATTCGAATGCAATATTGATGACATGACAGCAGAGGAGCTCGCTTTCGCAGCTGAAAGGCTGATGGAAGAGGGCGCCAGGGACGTGACGCTTGCCCCTATGGAGATGAAAAAGGGGCGCCCGGCCACTCTGCTGACTGTGATGTGCGCCAATGAAGAGGCTGAGAAAGAGCGTTTCATCGGACTCATCTTCAAATACACGACAACGATAGGCATACGCGAACTCATATCCGAAAGGAACATCCTTGAGAGGGTCGAAAAGACCCTTGACACACCATACGGACCTGTAAGGGTAAAGGTGGTCAGCGGATACGGAGTGAAAAGAAGCAAGATCGAATATGAAGACCTTGCGCGCATAGCAAAGGCGCAGGACATAAGCATCGCGGAGGCAAGAAAGCTGGTTTTGGAGCTTATCTGACGGGGGTATGAAATGGAACTCAGGGAAAAGATAAAGGAAAGCGTCGCGTTTCTGAATGAGAACGGCGTTAAAGACCCGGAGATCGGAATAATACTCGGGTCCGGTCTGAACGACTTCGCTGACAGGATGTCGGACCCTTTGGTCTTTTCATACAACGACATCCCTAACATGCAGTCCGGCAAGGTTTCCGACCACAGAGGCCAGCTGGTCTTCGGTACATATAAGGGCAAAAGGATAGTTATGCTGGCTGGACGTTTCCATTACTATGAGAGCGGAGACATGCAGAAAGCCGCGTATCCCGCGAGAGTGCTGGTTGGCCTGGGCGTTAAGCGCTTCATTATCACCAACGCCGCGGGCTGCGTCAATAAAGAGTGGAATGTCGGAGATCTGATGCTCATCAGCGACCACATCAACTTATCCGGAAACAACCCTCTTATAGGCGATAATCTGGACGATTTCGGCGCCAGGTTCCCTGATATGACATACACATACGACAGAGATCTGAGGGAAAAGCTGAAGAAAGCTGCCGCGGCAGAAGGAATAAGGCTGCGCGAGGGCGTTTACACGATGTTCAGCGGCCCGAGCTTTGAGACTCCTGCAGAGATCAGGTACGCAAGGACCATAGGAGGCGACGCGGCGGGCATGTCGACTGTACCTGAGGCCATAATCGCCAATCACGCCAAACGCGAGATAATCGGCATCTCTCTAATGACCAACATGGCTGCCGGAGTTCTGGATCAGCCGCTCTCAGGCGCCGAGGTCAATGAAGCCGCCGGCAAGGCAAGAGAAGTATTCACCAAGGTCGTCGACCTGGCGATAGAAATATAAAAGCACTATACGGTAAAGGAGATAATAACCCCAAATGGAAGCAAAACTCACTAGAGAGCAGGCTAACGAACTGCTGCACAAGTACGTCAAAGGCGAAAACTACATAACTCACTGCTACGCGGTCGAGGCTATTATGAGAGGACTCGCAGAGAAACTGGCACCGGAAGATGTCGAATACTGGGGCATCGTCGGACTGCTGCATGATCTGGATGAAGAGACATGCCCGTGGAGAGAGGACATGGCGACTCACGGACCGACTTCAGCAAAGATCCTCAGAGACGAGGGCTTTGGCGATCCTGTTATGGAGAATGCCATCATGTCGCACAATCCTATATGCGGCAAAAACCCTGAGACGACTCTGGAATACGCTATCATAGCGGCAGATCCTATGTCGGGATTCCTGAAGGCTATCGCCCAGATCTATCCGGACAAGAAGATCGCGAGCGTCAAGCATAAATCAGTCAATAAGAGGTTCAAGGAGACACGCTTTGCGGCGGGAGCCAACAGGCAGTACATGAGCCTCATCGAAAAAACGGGAATGGATTGGGACACCTTCGTGGATGTATCTCTCGAGGCGATGAGAGGCATCGCGGATGAGATAGGACTTTAGGAGATCAATATGACAATCAAAAAGAAGGGTGCTGTTGCGGGACATCTGGAAGACCTTGCATATAAGATGACGGAGATAGATACAAGGCCAAACGACGGGTCGCTTCTCGGAATGAAGCAGAAGGTCGCTGAAGCCATAGATCATCTGTTAAGGGCGATGTTCCCGTATCACTTCGGAAAGTCGCGCGCAAGATTCGTTGAGACCGAGAAGAGAACATATGAGCTGATGCAGGCTTATGACGCTCTGGATCAGTGCCTTGAGCTGGTAGCAGATGATCATGAGGAGGCTGCCGAAAAAGTGAATGAGATCATAGACGCCTTGCCCGGGATACTCGAGATCCTAAAGACCGACATACAGGCGGGCTATGAAGGCGACCCTGCCGCGAAGAGCATGGATGAAGTCATCATCACTTATCCGGCATTCTACGCGATAGCGATCTACAGGATAGCCCATAAGCTGTATGAGATGGAGATCCCTATGATCCCGAGGATCATGACGGAACTGGCTCATCAGACAACGGGTATCGACATCCATCCGGGCGCAACGATCGGAAGGTACTTCTTCATAGATCACGGCACGGGTGTGGTAATAGGCGAGACCACCACCATAGGCGAGCATGTGAAGATATATCAGCATGTTACTCTGGGAGCCAAGAGCTTTGCTCTCACGGAGGCCGGCACTCCTGTAAAGGGAGTGAAGCGCCACCCTGATATAGGCAACAATGTGATCATCTATGCCGGAGCTACGATACTCGGCGGCGACACAAAGATAGGAGACGACTGCGCGGTAGGCGGCAACGTCTGGCTGACACAGTCGCTGGAGCCGGGCGAGACCATCGTTACCAACGCCTGCGGACAGCATCGTTCCAAGGACAGAAAACTGCTTGAGGAGAGCATAGAGTGGTTCATCTGAACCTGCGTAAAAACAAGCGCCGCACTGTTGAATGAGCGGCGCTTTTTTAGTATAATTTTTTTAAGTGCGGTCAGCACTGATTTTGTGCTGCTTGTACCGCGACCTGGGGGTAGATAGGTGCTGGTGTGCCTCGCGGTCTTCAAAACCGTTTGCAGGGGGTTAGGAGCCTCCCGGGTGGGTTCGATTCCCACGTACTCCCGCCAAAAAGATTACGGAGGTCGATGCCATGACAAAGAAAGAATTACTGAGAGGACTCCCTAAGATCGATGAGGTGCTTAAGCAGGAGTCTCTTGTTGTATTGTCAGAAGAGAAAGGCGACCTTATGGTCACTGAAGCCGTTCGCTCGGTGATAGCAGGACTGAGAGCTTCCATACTGGACCTCAGCGATAAAAAGGCAGAGGAATTCGACGCGTCAGCGCTTGAGATAGAAGCCGTTGCGGAGGCAGCGGAAGCGAAAGTGCTGCGCGATGAGGAGCTCAATCTTTATCCTCTGATCAACGCGACCGGCACAATACTCCACACCAACCTCGGTAGAGCGCCTCTTTGCAGGGACGCCGTCGAGAACGTAGCGAGAGTATCGAGAGGCTATTCCGACCTTGAATATAACGTGCCGAAAGGCAAACGCGGCTCGCGCCACGATCTTGTGAGCGAGCTGATAGCAGAGCTTACGGGCGCGGAAGACGCCATGGTGGTCAACAACAACGCGGCCGCTACGATGATAGTCCTGGCTTCTATGGGCGCAGGCAAGGAGATAGTGGTATCCAGGGGCGAGCTCGTCGAGATAGGCGGCGCCTTCAGGATCCCTGACATCATGATGCAGTCCGGAGCATATCTCCAGGAGGTAGGCACCAGCAACAAGACAAAGGCATCGGACTACGAGAACGCCATAATCACGAAAGAACAGGCTGAGGATGCCATGTACGGCATGGACCCGAGGGGCGGCATGCGCTTTGAGACCGGCGCCCTGATGAAGGTGCACAAGTCCAACTACGACATAGTCGGTTTCACTGAAGAAGCCAGCCTTGAGGAACTTGTGGAGATAGGCAAAAAGCATGATCTTCCTGTCATCTTCGATATGGGGAACGGTCTTATGCTGGATATGTCGGCATACGGACTTAATGAGCCTAACATCCCGGCATCGCTGGCAACAGGCATCGACGTTATGCTCTTCAGCGGAGACAAGCTGCTTGGCGGTCCGCAGGCGGGCATCATCGTAGGCAAAAAGAAATATATCAAAGCAATGAAGAAGCATCCGCTGGCGAGGGCGATGAGGGTAGACAAGATGACCTTTGCCGCGCTCGAAGCGACGCTCATGAAATACAGAGACCCTAAGGTGGCCCTGAGAGACATCCCGGTGCTCAATATGATCGCCGCTTCAGGCGAAGATATGAGAGCAAAGGCGGAGAGACTCGCGGACGCCATCAAAAGGGTGAATCCGGCTCTGTCGCTTGAGCTTGTACCGGTAGAAGATCAAATAGGCGGCGGATCGGCTCCTATGGTGAGGCTCCCGGGATGGGCTGTCTCGGTAAAGGACGGCATGAAGTCAGCTGACAGGACCGAGAGGAAGCTGCGCAAGGCGGAAGTACCGGTAGTGGCACGCATAAATGAAGACAGGCTGCTCCTGTGCGTACGCACCATAGCGGAAGACAAGCTTGAGACTGTCGCAGAGGCACTCAGAAAATGAAGAACATAATCATCGGCACCGCCGGTCATGTCGACCACGGAAAGACGACGCTCATAAAGGCGCTCTCCGGCATCGACACTGACAGGCTGGAAGAAGAGAAAAAGCGCGGCATCACCATAGAACTGGGCTTTGCCCACATCCCTAACGATGCCGGTTACAACATCGGAGTCATCGACGTCCCGGGGCATGAGAAATTCATAAAGCACATGCTCGCGGGCATAGGCGGCATAGACTTCGTGCTCTTCGTTGTGGCTGCCGATGAGGGAATCATGCCTCAGACAAGGGAACACTTCGAGATACTGCAGTCACTCGGCATAGATGACGGTATAATCGCCGTGACCAAGAAAGACATGGTCGAGGAGGACTGGCTCGAGATGCTTCTTGAGGAAGTCAATGATTACTTCAAAGGCTCGTTCCTTGAAGGAAAGCCGGTCATCCCGGTAAGCGGAGTGACAGGAGAAGGTCTTGAAGAATTAAAAGCCGGGATCATAGCCAAGTGCGACAGGGAGAACAAGCGCCGCGAGGAAAAAGAGCTCTTCAGGCTGCCGGTGGACAGGGTGTTTACCATGCAGGGCTTCGGCACTGTCGTAACGGGTACCCTGATGGACGGCAACGTGAAGGTCGGAGACGATGTGATCATCTATCCTAAGGGCACAAAGGCCAAGGTCAGAGGCATACAGACCTACGGGAAAGATACGGATACAGCAGTGGCGGGGCAGAGGACGGCTATCAATCTGTCCGGCATCGCCAGGGAAGACATAGACAGGGGCGATGTGACAGCATATCCGGATGCTGTCACCGTCACAAGCATGATAGACGCTGAGATCGGCATATTCAGCTCGACTGACAGGGTGGTGCTGAACAACAGCAGGGTGCACCTTTACTGCGGATCGGATGAAGTGCTCTGCAAGGTGATACTCCTTGACAGGGACGCCATCTCAGCAGGAGAGACATGCTACGCGCAGCTGAGGCTCGAAGAACCGGCAGCTGTAAGGCGGGGCGACAGGTTCATCATCAGATTCTACTCGCCTATAATCACGGTCGGGGGCGGCCGCATACTGGACGCCCGGCCTGCCAAGCACAAGAGAAACAAACCTGAAGTGCTTGCCGGCATGGAAGTGCTGTCCGGGGGCACAGTGGATGAGATCATCTACGCCAAGGCAGGCGAGAGGCGGTTCGTAAGGCAGAAAGAACTGGCGCGCGAACTGGGGCTTCTGGACGGAGAGATGAAAGCGGCTTCGGATAAAGGCATCGAAGCAGGCGTTCTGACAGTTCTTCTGGACGACACCATCGTGAACGATGTCAAACTGGCACATCTCAAAGATGACCTGATAAGAATGGCGGAGGACTACCACGCGGACAATCCGCTTGCGGACGGCATACCACGTCAGGAGCTTCTCTCGAGACTGAAGGAGAGATGGTTCACGGAAGATGACAAGCTGGTACAGGCATTCGTAAAGCACATGCTTGGCCTTGGCGTCATAGAGGACAAAGGAAAATCTATAGCCATAAGCGGCTTCAGCATCGAGTACACTGAGGAGCAGAAGGCGCTGAAGGACAGGATCGCCGGAATGTATAAAGACGCCGGCATAGAGATGTTCAAAAATGACGAGGTGTTCGCTCTATACAAGGATGGCAGGATAGTCCGTGCCATACTCGAAGACCTCGAAGGTGAAGGAAAGATATATAAGGTCAATCCTTCGTACTATATAGCAAAAGAAGCCTGGGAGAAGGCTGTGGAAGCGGCAGGGTCGTTCGAAGGCGGCTTCACGCTCGCGGAGTACAGGGACAGGCTGGGGACCTCGCGCAAGTACGCGGCGGAGTTCCTGCCGGCGATGGACAAGGCCGGTATAACGGTGTTTGACGGTGAAACACGCAAGGTGGTCAAGAGACAGTAATGACAGAAAGAAAAACAGCAAAACTGAATAGGATGAAGCGCGCGGCTTCTCTTCTTGCTCTTTTGCTGTGCGTTCTGGTCGCTGCCGGCTGCGCTGCCAAAAGCGAGCCTGAAAAGAAAGTAGCCAAAGAATTGGATGCTCTCAAGACATCAGAGTCGGTGGGAAGCGAGGTGTCTGACATGGAGAAGCTGCTTTCCGATGAGGGAAAGGACAACTTCGACAGCTTCCTCAAAAAGCTGAGAGACTTCGACTACGAGCTGACGGGAGTGAAGGAAGAAGGGGATCACGCGACTGTCACGGTGAGGATAAAGACCTACGATTTCGGCAGGGCCTACCTCGCGGAGTGGACAGACTATCTCAGAGAACACAGCGATTCACTGAACGGAGAGGAGGAACTTACCGGATTCTACGAAGAACTCTTCGCGAAGCTCGCCGCTCTCGACAAAAAGGAGAGCATCAAGGACGTGGACATAGTCTGCGTAAAACCGCTCGACAACGGAGAGTGGATAGCAAACATAAAGGACAATGAACAGCTCCAGGATGCCGTTTTCGGCGGCATGATGAGCGAGATGAAAACACTCGCCGGGGAGTAAAAAACATACAAACGGAGGAAATAAGATGATCAACAAGTACAGGAATTTCTGCATGCACGAAGGCGGACATGAGGGCGGAGCCGCTCCTGAGGACTGCACACACGACTGCAGCACATGCGGAGCCGACTGCGCGTCGAGAGACGGCGGGATACAGAAGGCCGAACTCAATCCATACAGCTCTGTAAAGAAAGTCATAGCTGTAGTTTCGGGCAAGGGCGGAGTAGGAAAGTCGATGGTGACGGCGCTTTCAGCTATTGCTGCCACAAGAAACGGCTTTAAGACAGGCATCATGGACGCGGATATCACAGGCCCGTCCATTCCTAAGATGTTTGGCGTAAAGACCAAGGCTTACGGCAGTGATTACGGCATCCTTCCTGAAGAGACACCGCTGGATATCAAGATGATGTCCATCAACCTGCTTGTAGAGAATGAGACTGACCCTGTAGTCTGGAGAGGACCGGTCATCGGCGGAGTCGTTGAGCAGTTCTGGACCGACGTATACTGGGGAGATCTTGACGTCCTCTTCATCGATATGCCTCCTGGGACAGGCGACGTGCCTCTGACGGTATTCCAGTCGCTCCCTGTGGACGGCATCATCGTAGTCACATCGCCTCAGGATCTTGTCAGTATGATAGTCGGCAAGGCCGTAAAGATGGCGAAACTCATGAACATACCTGTTCTCGGTATCGTAGAGAACATGAGCTATATCACATGCCCGGACTGCGGACGCAAGATAGAGATGTTCGGAGCCAGCAAGGCTGAAGAAGTCGCGGCTGAATACGGTCTCAAGCTTCTTGAGAGACTTCCGATCGATCCATTGCTTTCGCAGGAGGCGGACATGGGCAAGATCGAGTTCAACGAGGGCACACAGATGGAATCCGTTCTGGAGGTGCTCGAAGATCTTGGACTAAAGGCGGAATAAGTATTGGTTATAACCCGGTGTTTTAAAGAAAGGGAACTTCATTGGGCGAACTGATAAGACTTGAAGGAATAGTCAAAAGTTTTGACGACACCATGGTGCTGAACGGCATAGACCTCAGCGTTGACGAGAATGAATTTGTCACGCTGCTGGGTCCTTCGGGCTGCGGAAAAACGACTACGCTGCGTATAATCGCGGGTTTTGAGAAGCCTGATCAGGGCAGGGTCTACTTTGAAGGCAAGGACATCACGGACATGCCTGCAAACCAGAGACCGGTCAACACTGTGTTCCAGAATTACGCGCTTTTCCCGCATATGAGCGTGGGAGAGAACATAGCGTTCAGCCTCAGGGTCAAAAACAGACCGGAGGCCGAAATAAAGAAAAAAGTAGCCAACGCTCTCATGCTCGTGAACCTCAAGGGTTTCGAGAACCGCCGCATAGACCAGCTCTCGGGCGGTCAGCAGCAGAGGATAGCCATGGCCAGAGCCATCGTAAACGAGCCGAGAGTGCTGCTCCTTGACGAGCCGCTTGGCGCGCTCGATCTGAAGCTCCGTCAGGAGATGGAGTATGAGCTCGTGCGCCTCAAAAAAGAGCTGGGCATCACGTTTATCTACATCACCCACGATCAGGAAGAAGCCCTTACGATGTCAGACAAGGTAGTCGTCATGAACGAGGGCTACATCCAGCAGGAGGGCACTCCTCAGGAGATCTACGATGAGCCGGTCAACGCCTTCGTTGCTGACTTTATCGGAGACAGCAACATCCTGTCAGGCCAGATGGTGGATGAGAAAGTTGTACGCATAGACGGAGTCGACTATCCTTGCATCGACGGAAGGAAGGAAGGCTTCCCGCCGCGCCGCAGGGTGGACGTCGTAATAAGGCCGGAGGACATCGACATAGTGCCTTATGGCAGGGGACAGTGGAACGGGACCATCATTTCCAAGCTGTTCATTGGCGTACACTATGAGATGCTGGTGCAGAGCGAGCACGGAAAGGTGGAATGGCTGCTGCAGAACTACGACCAGCATGACGTAGGAGAGAAGATCGGCATGAAAGTCGATCCGGAAAACATACAGATTATGCACAAACCTAAGAGCGAGGCGGAATCCGCCATAGAACTCGATCTATGACAGCAAACAAGAAAAGCTACTCAATACCGTTCATATTATGGATAATCGCCGGGACAGTCATCCCGCTGGCTTCGATCGCCTACTACGGCTTCACCAGCAGGGAAGGCGGCTTCACTTTCGCCAACATAGCGGCGATGTTCAGGGGCGATCACATGCAGGCGCTTGGTCTTTCGCTTTCGCTTGCGCTCATAAGCACAGCCATATGTCTGGTGCTGGCTTTTCCTATGGCCATGATCCTGAGGGAAAGCAAGTACGGCAAGCAGGGCTTCCTCATCTTTGTCATCATACTGCCGATGTGGATGAACTTTCTGCTCCGTACCATGGCATGGCAGGTTCTGCTTGAAAGACAGGGCGTAATAAACGCGATAATCACAGCGATAGGACTTCCGCGCCAGGAGATGATGAATACTCCGGGAGCCATCGTGCTGGGCATGGTCTATGACTTTTTGCCGTTCATGATACTCCCTATATACAACACGGTCTCCAAGATCGATAACCACCTCATAGAGGCGGCCTACGATCTGGGAGCCACGAAGGGCAAGGTATATACCAGAGTCATACTGCCGCTTTCGGTGCCGGGCATCGTTTCGGGCATAACCATGGTATTCATCCCGGCCCTAACGACATTCGTTATTTCCAACATGCTGGGCGGCGGCAAGATAAACCTGATAGGAAATATCATAGAGCAGGAGTTCACGGTAAATTCAAACTGGTACCTGGGCTCCGGACTGTCGCTGGTAATGATGGTGTTCATCATATTCAGCATGCTTATGCTCCAGAAGTTCGATAAGACAGGAGGGGCAAACCTGATATAGCATGAAAAAGACACTGGGACGTATTTACATCTTAATAATCATGCTGTTCCTGTATCTGCCGATACTGACGCTTATAGTACTTTCATTCAACGATGTTAAGTCTATGTCGGTATGGGGCGGCTTCAGCCTGCACTGGTACGCGGAGCTGTTCCAGAGCAGGCTCATGATGGGCGCTATCGTGAATACGTTCTCGATAGCCATTCTGGCAGCCCTGATAGCGACCATCGTGGGGACGCTTGCGGTTCTTGGAATGGCGTCCATGAAGCCGCGCACGCAGAACGTTCTGCTGGGATTCAACAACATCCCTATGCTGAATGCCGATATAGTCACGGGTATAGCGCTGATGCTGTTCTTCCTCATGATAAAGGCGCCGCGCGGATACATGACCATACTCTTCAGCCACGCGACCTTCTGCATACCGTACGTGATACTTTCAGTCAGGCCTCGAGTAAACAAGAACACCGACAGGCTGTATGAGGCCGCGCTCGATCTCGGAGCGACTGAAAAATACGCTTTCAGAAAGATAGTATTGCCTGAACTCAAGCCGGGCATAATGTCGGGATTCCTTCTGAGCTTCACGATGTCTGTAGATGATTTCATCATCACGTACTTCACAAGGGGAGCCGGCATAAATACCATCTCGACACTCATTTACAGCGAGGTCAAGATCGGGATCAGGCCAAGCCTTTTCGCTCTGTCGACCATCATATTCGTGGTCGCGCTCGCTGTGCTTCTGATCGCCAACATCAGGCAGGACAAGGCAAACAATCTTAAAGACGCAAGGGCGGCATAAAATAGTAAAGAGAACTTTACATTAACAATAACACTGTTACCGAAGGAATTCGAGAATGTTCAAAGAACTGACCGTAGACGGAGTAAAAAGAGAATTAGACAAGCATATAAGGGAGTCTGTCAGATACTTTGCGGAGCTTGACATAGTCCCTAAGCTTGCCGTGATCAGAGCGGGCGATGACGACGGTCAGTCTTTCTATGAGAACGCCATAATCCGCCAGAGCAGGAACTTCGGCATCGAGACACAGTCCATCAGTTTTCCTCACAACGCTAATCAGGCGCTGCTGGAGGTGGCGCTGAGGGCTGTCAATGAGGACGAGAGCGTTCACGGGGTAATACTGCTGAGGCCTTTCCCTGAAAATATCGACGGAGAGCGCCTGAGGACCATGCTGAATCCTGAAAAGGACGTCGATGCCATAACGGATATGTCCATATCCGACCTCTTCGTAGGCAAGGAAGATGCTTTCTTTGCCTGCACGGCTGAGGCATGCATGGAAATAGCGCGTTACCACAAAATAGATCTGGCAGGCAGGAATGTCACGGTCCTGGGACGCAGCATCACTGTAGGAAAGCCTATTGCGCTTATGATGCTCGCAAAGAACGCGACAGTGACCATATGCCACTCCGGCACGCCAAGGAAAGACACCATTAAGGCCTGCAAGAATGCGGACATAGTGGTGCTTGCCACCGGACTTACAGAGAGCTTCGGAAGCGAGTTCTTCCGCGACGGCCAGATCATTTTCGACGTAGGGACAGGAACCGGAGCCGACGGCAAGATGCACGGCGACCTGAACATTGAAGAGATAAAGGCGGGCGGTAAGATCAACGACCTGACATATACGCCGGTACCGGGAGGCATCGGAAGGGTCACGACATCCATACTGCTCCGCAATATCATAAAGGCTGTCGGAAAAGCGGCGGACGAGAAAAGGGCAAAACGGGACGGAATGATGAGTTTGATGGAGATGATGTAATGGGATTCAGATACTACTATGCTGACAGGATACGCGAAATGATGCCTGAATTCAGAGGCACGGATGAAGAACTCCAGTCGGCGATAGATGACGTAAGCCTGCTGTACAAATCCGCCATAAGAGAGGTGGAGACCAGGCTGAGCATACTTTCCGATGATTTTGACAAGAAGCATTCATACATGCCTATACACCACGTACAGTCGAGGCTAAAGACATTTGAAAGTTTAATGGAAAAGGCCGGCAGATACGGCATCGAGGATCCTCTGAACAACCTCGATACCGTGATGCGCGAGATACTTGATATCGCGGGCATCCGCGTGGTATGCAACTACGAAGAGGATATAGCCACGATGTCAAGGCTGCTTCTTTCACAGGAAGACATCGAGATGATAAGGGTAAGGGACTACTGCGACAAGCCTAAGGAAAGCGGCTACCGCAGCGTGCACGTGGTAATAGCCGTACCGGTATACCTCGTTAACAAGAGAAAGATGGTCCCGGTGGAGATACAGTTCCGCAGCGTCATGATGGACGCCTGGGCCAGCCTGGAGCACGAACTCAGATATAAGAACAAGGGCGAACTCACGCCGGACATCACCAATTACCTGAAGACATGCGCGGAGACGCTGCACAAGGTGGACGAGCAGATGAGCCGCGTACGCCACGAAGTTTTGAAGAACGACAGCAAATACAGCGATTACTAAGGAGAACACGTTAAAATGAAGAATCTCGCAAAGACATACGATCCTAAAGAATTCGAAGAGCGCATCTATGAGATGTGGGAATCCGAGGGCGCTTTCGACGCGGATATAGACAGAGACAAAGAGCCGTTCACCATCGTGATGCCGCCTCCGAACATAACGGGACAGCTTCATATGGGACACGCTCTCGACCATACTCTGCAGGACGTCCTCACAAGATGGAAGAGGATGCAGGGTTATGCCGCTCTGTGGCTCCCGGGCTCAGACCACGCGAGCATCGCCACCGAGGTAAAGGTAGCGAATGAGCTCAGGGAAAAGACCGGCCGCGACAAGAGGGATTTCGGCAGAGAAGAGTTTTTGAAGCACGCATGGGCGTGGAAGGAAGAATACGGCGGACGCATTACAAAGCAGTGCCGCAAGCTTGGCGACTCCTGCGACTGGAGACGCGAGCGCTTTACCATGGACGAGCAGTGCAACAGGGCGGTCGTAAAGTATTTCATCGACCTCTACGAGAAGGGATGGATATACAAGGGCAACCGTCTGATCAACTGGTGTCCGTGCTGCAAGACCTCTCTATCCGACGCGGAAGTAGAGCATGAGGATGAAAACGGTAAGTACTGGTACTTCAGATATCCTGCAAAGGACGGAGGCGAGGGCATAACCGTCGCAACATCCAGACCTGAGACAATGTTCGGAGATATCGCCATAGCGGTGCATCCGAGCGATGAGAGATATAAAGACCTCGTAGGAAAGACAGTCATCCTGCCTATAGTGGGCAGGGAGATCCCGGTGATCGCGGACGAATATCCGGATCCTGAAAAGGGTACCGGAGCCGTTAAGATCACGCCGGCACACGACCCTAACGACTTCGAAGTCGGCCAGAGACACGATCTCGAGATCATCAGCTGCATGAACGATGACGCGACGATGAACGGATACGCCGGCAAATACGAGGGCATGGACAGATATGAATGCCGCAGGGCATGGGTCAAGGATCTTGAAGAAGCGGGATTCCTCGTAAAGACGGAAGAACTTACCATACCTGTCGGAAAGTGCTACAGATGTCACAGCGCCGTTGAGCCTATGATGAGCGACCAGTGGTTCGTAAAGATGGACGAGCTGGCAAAACCTGCCATAGCCGCGGTAGAAACAGGCCGCATGAAGTTTGTGCCTGAGAGATTCTCCAAGGTCTACCTCAACTGGCTCTATGAAATAAGAGACTGGTGCATCAGCCGTCAGCTCTGGTGGGGACACAGGATCCCTGCGTATTACTGCGATGAATGCGGCGAGATAGTGGTAGCCGACCATATGCCTGAAGTCTGCCCTAAGTGCGGATGCAAACACTTTACTCAGGATGAGGACGTTCTGGACACATGGTTCAGCTCAGCGCTCTGGCCGTTCTCGACACTAGGCTGGCCTGAAAAGACCGACGCTCTGGATTACTTTTATCCTAACTCTGTGCTTGTCACGGGCTACGATATCATCTTCTTCTGGGTAGTCAGGATGGTATTCTCAGGTTATGAGTGCATGGGAGACGCTCCGTATGATTACGTCTTTGTCCACGGACTGGTCAGAGATGAACTCGGCCGCAAGATGAGCAAGTCCCTCGGCAACGGCGTCGATCCTCTGGATTCGATCGCCCAGTACGGCGCGGACGCCCTGAGATTCATGCTGTGCACGGGAATCTCGCCGGGTAATGACACCAGATACATCCCTAAGAGGATCGAGGCCGCGAGAAACTTCGCAAACAAGCTCTGGAACGCTTCCAGATTCACGATAATGAACCTGCAGGATGAAGAGGGCAAATGGCTCCCGATGGAATTCGATGAGACAAGGCTCGCTGACGAGGATAAATGGATACTGCAGATGGCCAATGACGGCGCTAAGTACATCACAGAGCAGCTCGACAAGTTTGAGCTGGGCATGGCGGGCCAGAGAGTTTATGAGCTCATCTGGGACGTCTTCTGCGACTGGTACATCGAGCTCGTCAAGGGCAGGCTCTATGGAGATGATGAAGAAGACAAGAAAGTAGCCAGATTCGTGCTGACCAAGGTGCTCAAGGATCTTCTGAAGTTCCTGCACCCGTTCATGCCTTTCATCACAGAGGAGATATGGGGATTCCTGCCTCAGGATGAAGAAAAGAAAGGCCGCGACGCCATGCTCATCAGAGCCGAGTGGCCGGTATGTGATCCTGACATGGATTACGCCGACTCCGTAAGGAGGATAGAGACCGCGATGGCAGTGATAAAGGCTGTCCGTAACATAAGAGCGGAAGCTGAGGCTGCACCGGGAAGAAAGCTCAATCTCATCATCAGGACCGACAGTCTGAAAGACGATATAGAGGCGGTCGCGGAGCGCATCAGAAAGCTGGCCAACGTCGTGGATATCGACATAAAGGACAGCAGCTTCGACATGCCTGATGACGTCATGACAGCTGTCATAAACGGTGCTGAGATAGCCGTAAAGCTGGATGACCTGGTCGACAGAGAGGCGGAGATAGAGAGACTGACGAAAGAGCAGAAGAGGCTTGAGTCTGAGGTCGAAAGAGTAGAGAAGAAGCTTGCAAACAAGGGATTCACGGATAAGGCCCCGGCAAAGCTCGTTGAAGAGGAGCGCGCCAAGGGCGAGAAGTACCGCAGCATGCTTGAGACAGTGCTTGCGAGACTGGAGTCGCTTAAAAAGTAATGGCAAGCTTTGACGGACTTGAGAGAATGAAGGCTCTGCTGGCGGCTCTGGGCGATCCGGAAGCCGGCTTCAGGGCTATACATATTGCAGGCACCAACGGAAAGGGCTCTACCGCGGTGATGACCGCTTCCATACTTGAGGAGGCGGGATACAGCGTGGGCCTTTTCACTTCGCCGCATCTTGAGGACGAATGCGAGAGAGTGCAGATATGGGATGGCACTCACCGCATGATAGAACAGTCGGAGCTCGACTCGCTTAAGGAGAGAGTGTATTCCGTCGAGGAAGATGTAAAGAAAACTTTACATAATGCCGAGCTCGAGTACGGTAAACTGACCGTCTTTGAGGTATACACGGCAGCGGCCTATCTGTACTTTGCAAAGGAACAGCCTGACTATGCAGTCCTGGAGACAGGACTCGGCGGAAGGCTGGATTCAACGAATACCCTTGAAAAGCCTCTCGTGAGCGTCATAACTCAGGTCGGGCTCGATCACACTGCCCAGCTCGGCAATACCATCTTCAAGATAGCGCGAGAGAAGGCAGGCATCATAAAGCCGGGCGTTCCGGTCGTTTCACAGACAGGCGACACGAATACCAAGAACATATTCAGGCGTGTGGCTGCTGAGAACGGAAGCAAGTTCATCGACGTGTCGGAAGTGGCAGACAGTTACAGGAAATATGAGCTGGCCATGAAAGGCGGGCATCAGACAAGGAACGCAGCGACAGCAGTAGAAGCCATAAAGGCTGCAGGTATAGAAGTGTCCGAAGAAGCCATAGAAAACGGCCTGGCAAATGCCTGGCTGCCGGGCAGATTTGAGATACTGAATGATGAGCCGGGTGAAGAGCCTGTCTTCATCATAGACGGAGCCCATAATCCTGACGCCATATCTGAGCTGGTAAAGACATATGAGGCATTCTCCCATACAAATAAAATCAAAAGAACGCTGGTAATTTTTGGCTGTATGAAAGACAAAAATTCGGTTCGTATGGTACAATTACTTACGGGAGGTCTCAAGGGATGCTCCTACGCGGCAGCAGCCGTGGATTATGAAAGAGCAGAAGATCCTGAGCGGATAGGCGAGCTCATCGCAGGATGCGGACACGGGTGCATGGTATTCGAGTCGACCCGTGAGGCATACGAATACGCTAAGGACTCGGGTTTTCAGTGCATCCTGACGACCGGATCCATATATCTGGCCGGAGAAATGAGGACCCTGTTCATGAAGGATCATTAAAATCCCGAATATATAAAGTCATCACTAAATCATTTCCAAATCAATAATGTGGAGAAAGGACCGGTACCATGTTTGACAGAAACGGAAACGACAACAGCAACTATAACCAGATGATAGTTGAGGAGATCCGCAAGAGTTCAGAAAAAGTTGCAGACCTCGTAAACAGAGAGTATCTGAGACAGAAGAACAACGTGGAGCTTATCGCATCCGAGAACTATTGCTCCGAGGCCGTAATGGCCGCCTGCGGAAGCTGCCTTTCGTGGAAGTATGCTGAGGGATATCCTCAGGCTCCTATCGTAAGGACATCAGGCAACAAGGGCAGATACTACGGCGGAACTATCGTCGTAGACGAACTCGAAGAGTACTGCTGCGATCTGTGGAGAAAGGTATTCAACACAGACTATCACGTAAACGTACAGCCTCACTCGGGTTCACAGGCTAACTTCGCTGCTTATAAGTCAGTACTTGAGCCGGGTGACACCATCCTTGGTCTCAGCCTTGACAACGGCGGACACCTCACGCATGGTTCCGGCGTAAACTTCAGCGGCAAGCTTTACAACGTAGTCTCCTATGATGTTGACGACAACGGCCGTATCGACATGGAAGACGTAAGAAAGAAAGCTCATGAAGTAAAGCCTAAACTGATCCTCACAGGAGCATCTGCATACGCAAGGATCATCGATTTCCCTGCATTTGCTGAGATCGCAAAGGAAGTAGGAGCTTACTTCATGGTAGACATGGCACACATCGCCGGTCTCGTAGCTGCCGGAGAGCATCCATCGCCGTTCGGTTATGCTGACATCGTTACTACAACTACACACAAGACACTCAGAGGACCTCGCGGCGGACTGATCTTCGCAAGACCGGAGCTCGCAAAGGCTGTTGACTCCGCTGTGTTCCCATACGCACAGGGCGGCCCGCTCTGCCACATCATCGCAGGCAAGGCTGTATGTGCTGAGGAAGCTCTGAAGCCTGAGTTCAAGGCATACGCTCATCAGGTAAGACTCAACTGCGCAGCACTGGCTGACGAGTTCATAAAGATGGGCTATAAGATCGTTACAGGCGGAACAGACAATCACGTATTCCTGGTAGACCTCAGCGATGAGCCGTTCTCGGGCAAAGAGCTGCAGGCAGCATGCGACGAGGTAGGCATCACGCTCAACAAGAACTGCGTTCCTAATGAAAAGAGATCACCGTTCCAGACATCCGGCGTACGTGTAGGAACTGCTCCTATGACTACAAGAGGATTCCTCGAAGATGACTTCCGTAAAGTCGTTCACAGAATTGATGACGTAGTAAAGGAACTCAGAGCAAAGAAGGCAGCAGAGGCAGCAGAAGCAAAATAAACTAAAGGGGAGGTACTGACCTATGGTCAAACTATTGATTGGACATAAAGGAAGCGGCAAGACCAAAAGAATGATTGAGCTGGCGAATGAGACTGTCCAGACAGCCAGAGGAAGTATCGTATTTATCAACAAGAATTCAAGACTCATCTACGACCTTGACTATAAAATCAGAGTCGTATGCATGGAGGATTTTCCGCACATCACCAATGAGGACGAGTATATCGGATTCCTGTTCGGTATCATGAGTTCTGACAATGATATCGAAACGATCTTCCTTGACGGCATCATGCGACACAGAGATTTCGCTCTGGACGTTTTGCCGAGCTTCATTGAGAAGATCAAGATCATTTCGAAGGAATCCGGGATCGACTTCGTTCTCAGCGTGAGCGCAGAGCTTGAAGAGATGATCGGCGTCGTATTCGAAGGTGTCGAAGTACTCAACTGATATGACAACGACAGAACAGATTCTTGAAGGACTTAAAAAGGGCAGAGCCATGTACGAGGAAGTGCATGGCTCTCCTTCACTTGCAGAAGACGGCATGACAGGTGCAAACGAACTGTGCCTGGGCGACAACCTCGAATACATGAAGGGACTGCTCTCGAGGGGCTATGCGGGCGCTTTCAGGCTGATCTATATCGATCCGCCTTTCTTTACGCGCTCAAGCTTCAACGCCTCTGTCAGCGTAAAAGACAGCGCCGGAGCCAGCCACAAGGTGCACCATCTGGCATACGACGACAAGTTCGACCGCAGCCTCGAATACTATATTGAGAACATGGCCGTCCGCCTGCTGCTGATGAAGGATCTTCTGGCGGATGACGGTCTCATGTGGATACACCTTGACTGGCATTCGTCGCACTACATCAAGCTTGTGCTTGACGAGCTGATGGGAGAGAAGAACTTCGTCAACGAGATCATCTGGCAGTATAAGTCGGGCGGATCAGGCAAGCGCCATTTCGCCAGAAAGCACGACAGCATCCTTGTATATTCAAAAACTTCAAAATATTATCTTGACGTTCCGAAGGAAAAGTCCTATAACAGAGACCGCAAACCTTACAGGTTCAGGGGCGTCGCGGAGTACAAGGACGAGGGCGGCTGGTATACTCTCGTTAATATGAAGGACGTCTGGAGCATAGACATGGTAGGACGAACCTCGTCCGAACGCACAGGCTACGCTACTCAGAAACCGCTTGAACTCATGAAGCGCATCGTTCTGGCGTCGACGGAAGAGGGCGACCTCGCGGGCGATTTCTTCTGCGGAAGCGGAAGCCTGCTTGAGGCTGCCCGGATGCTCGGCAGAAGGTGGATAGGCTGCGACAGCGAGGAGATAGCGACTTCGATGGCAAGGCGCAGGCTCAGAAAGGCCGGCGCGAAGTTCGAATTCATGAGACAAGAGCCGGTCAAACTTCAGAGGGGCAGGGCTGACATAGCCATACTGAGCGTTGACCGTCTTGAGGACGGAAGAGACCTGTACAAGTGCAGGCTCATCGATCTGGTGCCGGACATAGATACCGGATCAGTGCAGATGAAGGACCGCATACATGTAGAAAACGCTCTGAAGGCTGACAGACTGCAGTTTGCGGACCATGTGATAATAGATCCCGAATACAACGGAACCTTTGAGGCTAAAAACATATTTGACGCTGATGATGAAAGCATGAGCTTCATCTCGGGCGGCAGCTTCGAGGCTGTCGTTGTTGACATATTCGGCAAGGAGTATGAATCATCCTTCATCATGGAAGGATGATCCAAATAAAAAATGAGTGATAAAGAAAAGAAAAAAGAAAATACAGCTATGAGCAGCTTTGACAGGAAGCTTGAGAAAGAAGTCGCGGAAAACAAGGAGGCAAACGCGAGATATTTCCATGACCCTGAATTCCACGGACATTCAAAACTGAGGGTCAGGGCGCGTGAGGTAGGCATGTCGCTTCTAGGAGTTGTAATGGGCTCGCTTGCGACGGTATCCATCATGCTGCCGAACGGTCTTACTTTTGGAGGCATCACGGGTATCGCAAGGATCATACAAAACTACACACACTGGAACTATTCGCTTGTTTACTATGCTTTGGCTCTTATCATAACCGCGATAGTATGGATATTTCTTGGGTGGAAGGAGGTCAGAAAGATACTTCTGATGTCCTTGACTTACCCGATCGTGATGTTCGTGCTTGAAGTCAATAATGTAGTTATCGTAAAAAACGATGACCTCTTCCTTGTTTCGGTATTCTGCGGTGTAGTAATGGGTATTTCCGGAGGACTCACGTTCAGAGCCGGCTTCTCATCGGGTGGGACAGATTCTCTCGCTAAGGTCATCAAGTTCCGCTGGCTGCCTCATCTTGGCATAAACGACATAACTTTCGCGATCAACTCCCTGATCGTAATAGCCAGCGCGTTCGTATTCGGAGTAAACATTGCTCTCTACGCTGTAATCATCATTTACATGTCGATGAGAGTCAGCGAGGCTGTTATGTACGGTCTCAGCAATAAGATAGTAGAGCTGGATATCATTCCGGGTGATGCAGATGCTCTGACCGATTTCATAATGAATGAACTCGGCCGCGGCGTTTCAAGCATTGAGATCACCGGAGAGTATACAGGAGACAAGAGAAAGCAGCTCAAGATACTCTGCTCGCCACGCGAGAGCTTTCTTATAAAAAGGCACCTGGCCAAGGAAGATCCGAAGTCCTTCGTTTCGGTAATCAGTGTCAAGTCCGTATGGGGAGTGGGAAGAGGATTCTCGGACATCCACAAAATAGACGGATAAAAGTGAATGCAAATCAAAATGCTGCCTCAGAAGGGCAGCATTTATTATGCGCAATTATGTAAAGAAAACTTTACATATCGTAATACTTTTCAGCAAGATAGCGTGAGACAAGATTCGTTGTACGCGCGTTGAGTATCAGGTAGTTGTTGACACAGTCCGGATCATCCTTGAACGCGTCAGCGCCAAGGAGAGATGTGTCCATGAACAACGATTCCGGATGAGTGTTTACAGGCACATCTATCTCGAATGAGCGGCTCTCTGAATTGAATACAGCTGTTACAGGACTGTTTCCGTCAGGGAAATACGCGCAGGATACAGGATCCTTTATCTGTTCGCCTGTTATCTTCAGGACAGGGTCCGCTTTTTTGCCTGAAGCAGCTCTTTTTATCGTATGTCTGACGCTGAGCCTGCCGCCGGCGGCAGGTAGGCCGTAAACGGCCAGTGCCTGATGGATATCAGGCACATCAGCGAGTGTAAGATACATCAGTCTGTGAAGGTGCAGTACGTCTTCTCTGTTGTGTGTCAGTATTATCTTTTCTATCGTGCTGTTGCCGGATAGGGCATACTGATCAAAGAGGGCAACACTTTCGCGCCCGTTGATGGTATCTCCGCGGTCGGACAATATGCCGTAATGGTCTTCTATGGACATCTGGCTCATCCTGTCCACGCGCTTTCTCATGTCCGTACATTTGCAGAGGAACCTATACAGGTCAAAATGATACATTCCTATGTGTCTGCCCATGAAGTTGGCATCCAGCCTGGCGTTCAGGAATGGGACGTCATAGGCGCAGCCATTGTATGTCACCAGATAACCCGCGTTGTTTTTCTCAAGATAGTCCATCGCGGCGTCCAGCACCTTATCTTCTTCATAATGGTTCTCTGCCAGAAGCTGCGTGATGGTAACTCCCTTATCCGAGCGCATCAAAAGACCGATAAGCACGGCCTTGCATCTGCTGCGGTCAAGGCCGGTGGCCTCTATGTCCAAGACACACGGCTCCATGCCATCGAAATAATCTCCCCAGAGAGGGTGGTATTCGCCTGTTATCCTGTAGTCTCTCGTAAAAACTTTCATCTGTTTGATTTTAACTTATCTTCGTGATAGAGTAAATCGGCATACAGAAAAGGAGATGTGACAAAATGAAACTCGGAATCGTAGGACTTCCTAATGTAGGCAAGAGCACACTGTTCAACGCTATCACAAAGGCGGGCGCTGAGGCGGCAAATTATCCGTTCTGCACCATAGAGCCTAATGTGGGCGTGGTAACGGTGCCTGACGAGCGCGTAACGACGCTCTCAAAGGTCTACAACTCAAAGAAGACCATTTACACTACAATAGAATTCAGCGATATAGCAGGCCTTGTAAAGGGCGCGTCCAAAGGCGAGGGCCTGGGCAACAAGTTCCTCGGACATATAAGAGAGGTCGAAGCCATAGTCCACGTAGTCAGATGCTTCGCGGATGACAACGTGGTGCACGTAGACGGCAGGATAGATCCGGTAAACGACATAGAAGTCATAAATACCGAGCTCATAATCGCCGACATGGAGGTCATGGAGCGCAGGATAGCAAAAACTGAAAAACAGGCCAAGGCCGACAAGTCGGCAAGAGGGGAGCTGGATCTTCTGCAGCGCATCTACGACATTCTTTCCGAAGGCAGACGCGCGCGTGAGATAGAGGATCTCAGCGATGAGGAAGCTGCTTTTGTAAGGTCGCTCGACCTTCTGACATATAAGCCTGTCATATATGCCGCAAACGTGTCTGAGGAAGACGCCTCCGGAGAAGACAACGAATACGTAAAGGCTGTAAGGGAATACGCGGCCAAAGAGGGTTCTGAAGTCGTAGTGATCAGCGCCAAGGTAGAGGCGGAGCTGGCAGAACTCGAAGACGAAGAAAGAGAGATGTTCCTGGAGGAGCTGGGAATAGAAGAATCCGGACTCGACAAGTTGATCAAATCATCATACGCGCTGCTCGATCTCATAAGTTTCCTCACGACAGGAGAGGACGAGACCAGGGCGTGGACGATAAAGCGGGGCACACTGGCGCCTCAGGCTGCCGGAAAGATCCATACGGACTTTGAAAAAGGCTTTATCCGCGCTGAGACCATATCATATGATAAGCTCATGGAGGTGGGCGGAAAGATATCCGCAGCAAAGGAAAAAGGCTGGCTGAGGTCGGAAGGAAAGGAATATGTCGTGAAGGACGGCGATGTCATGCACTTCCTCTTCAATGTATAAGAGGTTGACAATCCGGCCTTTGGATCTCGGATTGTACTTAAAGCAGCGATATTGTTTTTTTTGAAGTACATATTCATTGAAAAAGACCGGCATGGCCTATATAATGCAATCAGGGATCGCAAAAGCGATCCTATCTCTAGTCCCAATACCCTTTTTCGAAAGAAACCGCACCCCTTGCGGTTTCTTTCTTTTTTTGAAGATAAAGAATGCTGTGGTCACATTTGCCAACAAAAAGAGAAGGCCGCGGCCTTCTCCTGTCTTAATTATGGTCATGCAATCAGATGCGTTTGTTTTTGCTTGAGTATCTGTAAAGCACTATGCCCAGGATTATGGTGCAAAGGCTGATCACCTGCGCCTGCCTGAACGGACCTATCATCAGTGAGTCCGTACGGAGCGACTCCACAAAGAAACGCTCAAGAGAATAGAATATGAGATAAAGCGAAAGGGTCTGGCCATGCGCAGTCCTTTTGTTTATATCAAACCAGCTGAGCGCAAGGAAGAGTATCACGCACCATATCGATTCATAAAGGAAGGTAGGGTGTACCATCTCACCGTCGACCAGTATGGCCCAGGGCAGGTCGGTTGGACCGCCGTGAGCTTCGCCGTTGAAGAAATTGCCCCATCTGCCGATGGCCTGGGCCAGAGCTACTGTAGGGATGAAACAGTCCAGAACGTTAAGCGGTTCAATATTTTTCCGCCTCGCGATCACTATAACGGTGAGTATGCCGAATATGAGTCCGCCGTGTATCGCCAGTCCGCCGCTCCTGATGTCGAGCATCGACCTGAGTGTTGTATAATAGTCAAGGTTGAACAGGACGTAATAGGCTCTGGCTCCTATGACACCGATAGGGAGCATCCAGAGGGCTATATCCAGCACGTCATCGCCGGTGAAGCCGTGGCGCGGAGCTCTCCTGCATGACAAAAGAACGGCGAGCAGCATTCCGCATGCTATGAGGATGCCGTACCATCTTATGTCGATGCCGAATATGGTGAACGCTATAGGATCGGGATGACCCATTCAGAACCTCCTGTTTGATCTGTTTTGAGTCTGTAACAGACACTGCAATAGTATAACACAAATTTGTGAAATTTGTTGACAAGGCTTTTTACTTTTGTTAGTATAATCAAGCGCGATTAAGGAAATCACGCGATGCGGCGGCGTAGCTTAGCTGGCTAGAGCGTCCGGTTCATACCCGGAAGGTCACTGGTTCAAGTCCAGTCGCCGCTACCAGATGTGGGATCATAGCTCAGCTGGGAGAGCACCTGCCTTACAAGCAGGGGGTCATAGGTTCGAGC
>JAKSSP010000057.1 GCA_024403035.1 Mogibacterium sp. | reverse complement strand
CACCGTGGAGAATCTCTGGTATAACTGGCGGATTCCGATGCTTGAACGCTTTCAGTCCGGCGAGATACCGGACATTGTGACTGTCCGCAGCTATAACGATGATCTTCCTGCGCTGATCGAAGCCGGGATGCTGACCGACATCTCCGTTAGCAGCGTGATTCAGAATGACATCGCCGGGATGTATGACTGTATAAAGAAGCTGGTGATACAACCAGACAGCAGCATATACGGAGTGCCGGGTTTCTTCTGTCTGGACAATGATACATTCGTGCCATCCGCCTGGCAACGCGCCGGGCTTGACTACAATGACAGACCGACTTCGTTTACAGGCCTGCTCGATCTTGCAGAGTGGTGGCTGGAATCCGGCGGTGCACGAAACGACATCTGCTTCCTTCGGCTGATCGAAGATGAATGCAGTCATCCATATATCAACTGGTTTCTGGATACCCTGGTGCGAAACATTCAGGCGCAAAGCAGTCATCAGGGAGTTGCACCTGTTTTCAGCGAGCCGGATGTGATTGCTTTGGTGGAACGCTGCATCCGGTTGGGTAATCAGCTGGAGAAGGCTGAACCGTCAGCAACCGAGAAGCAGGAAATGGGCTGCCTGATCTATGGCCATAGGACAAACGGCTATGCGCTTTCTCTTGACCAGCCTGTAACCATGGATGATCTGATCCCCTTCGCGCTCACGAATGATGATCCGCCCTTGTACTGGGGCAATCTGGATATGGTCTGCATGACCGCAGGCAGCACCTGGGGAGAAGAAGGCATCAGGCTGCTTGAGCTGTATCCTTCCTGCCGGACTGCTGATTACCAGCTGCTGCGGCTTTTCCCTGATTGTGACTTTTCGGCCTACAATCAAATGGTTGATCCGATGAATGGCTACAGTAAAGCATATCTGGAAAGCCTGAAAGCATTTTCCGGCGAGATTGTGCTGCCAGTAGACAGGATCACTTACATGGACACCTATCAAAGCGAGCGTGTGCGGCTGATCAAGGGTGAGA
>JAKSSP010000056.1 GCA_024403035.1 Mogibacterium sp. | reverse complement strand
GATGATTTTGAAGCGGGCGCAACAAGAAACCCAGCGCATCAGAGCGAACAGTATCAGATTATGAATGGCGTATCCAGATTTGATACCGGGGAAGCAGATCCGAATTACGTCATGTACGATCCTCTGTCCCAGGGCGGACAGGCCAACCAGAATGACCTGAAGCTGTATAACGCAATGGAATACGTGACTGACGACGAGCGCAGCATGTATAACTATCTCTATAATCAGGTCAGCGAGAAGGACGCAGATGATTACGTAAATAAGTATCTGCTGCCGGCTATCAGCAAGAGAAACAGATATGCCAGCTTCCAGGAGCGCTCTAAGATGGCAGACGCAGATCTGGAAGAGCAGTATAAGATCATGAACGGTACGTCCAGATTTGATACCGGCGAAGCGGATCCTGAATACGTCCTGTATGATCCTCTGTCCCAGGGGGGTCAGGTGGACTCCAGAAACCTTGAGCTGTATGACAAGATGGAATACGTAACCGATTATGAACGGGATACGTATAACAAACTGTACAGCGAGGATAAGGAAGCCGCAGCAGAATACGTCCGGACAAAACTGATGCCTGCCATTAACAAAAGAAAGCAGGACGAACTGTACCAGACCGGCGCCAACATGATTAATCCGGAAGACGGTGAATCAAATGGCTGGAGGACGGTAGGAGCCAACCTTATGAGCGTGCCGCTGAACCTTATGAGCGGCATTGGCTCTGTTGATGCGGCAGCACAAATGCTGGCAAATAAGATAAACGGTGTAGATGATCCTGTGGATTTCAATTCCGATGCATTCGGGGCATATAACCTGAAGGCCGGTATCCGTGAGACTACAGAAGAAGGTATAGATTCTGCTGCCGGACGTTTCTTCTATGGCACCGGAATGTCCATGCTGGATTCTCTTGCTACTCAGGCTCTGTATATGTTCCCTGGAGCTACTCTTCTGCTTGGCGGATCTGCGGCGACAGAAGCAATGATTCAGGGGAAAAAGAGAGGCTTGTCAGACGAACAAGCGGTTATCTTTGGTCTGTCCTCCGGCGTGGCTGAAGCGCTGTTTGAAGAA
>JAKSSP010000055.1 GCA_024403035.1 Mogibacterium sp. | reverse complement strand
GACAAGTGCAGCATTGAGATCTTCTCTGAAGATGGCGCAGATGTCTTCTCACTCGCCACTTTTGCCGGTGACGACCAGACGGGCTTTGAGTTCTTTGCGCTCGATAACGAAACACATTATCAGATGAATGTCTGGCCAATGCAGTCTATCTGGAACCAATAGGACAAGGGGGTAGAGCTCGGACATCAGATTACGACATTATTAAAAACAAAAGATAATATGCAATTCATAATAAAAGCCTACGACGGCGAAGGAATGCTCAGCAAGAGGATGGAGGTTCGTCCCCGTCACCTGGAAGGCATTGAAAGAATACGGGAGCATGTCATCTGTGCAGGCGGTTTGCTTGATGATGAAGGCCGGATGAAAGGCTCTGTGCTCATCATGGATTTTGAGAATCGGGAACAGCTTGATGAATACCTTGCCAATGAGCCATACGTACAGGAACACGTATGGGCAAAGACTGAGGTTGAACGCATGAACGTCGTAATACGATAACGGACAAAGATGGATCTGAGAAAAATCAAGAATCCTTGGCTGCAAAAGCCCGGATATGACTGTATCTGCTGCAGTCCTGCCAATCCCATAGGTCTTCATCTGGAGTTCTGGGAGGATGGCGAAGATGTCATCACCCGATGGAAGCCGTCGACCCATTATCAGGGATGGCTTGACACTCTGCATGGGGGTATCCAGTCCATGCTGCTCGACGAGGTGGCAGGATGGGTAGTGACGCGCAAGTTGCAGACTACCGGCGTGACTTCCAAGATGGAAGTGCAGTACCTGAAACCGGTCTCGACACTTGACGAAGGGCTTACGATCCGCGCAAGGATAGTTCGTCAGATGCGTAACGTGGCATTCATCGAAGGCGAGATCATCAACTATGCCGGTGAGGTGTGCAGCAAAGCGGCATTGACCTACTTCTGTGCCTCGAAGCAGAAAGCCGAGGAAGAGATGGGATTCATCGGCTGTGAGCTGGAAGAATCCGAATACGACAGGTTCCGCCGGGAACAGATGGAACAGTTCGAGGATGACATCACGGAAGGCCGCTGCTATCCGGAGATGCCCGAAGGCCAGTTCAT
>JAKSSP010000054.1 GCA_024403035.1 Mogibacterium sp. | reverse complement strand
AAGAAAAATTGAATCTCTGCTACCAGAAAGACCTTAAGACTGTCCTTGAGGAGGAAGTTGCAAATGACGTAAAAGCCATCAAGAAGGCCCTCAGAGCATCCTGCAAGGCGCTTTCCGTTGGGTTGGAAGATGTGCTCATCTGTGCGGAGTACACCGGACGTTACATCTATCCTCTGACGGTGGCCTGCCAGGAATTGGATGTGTTCCTCTGGATTGATGACCCAACACGCATCAAGAACTCGATGGGGCTCACCCGTGGCAAGAACGACACCATTGATGCTGCCAGAATCGCCGAGTATGCCTGTCGCTACAGCGACAAGGCAGTGCGATATTCTGTACCCGACGCAGCCTTAGTATCAATGAAAAGTCTCCTGTCGGACAGAGAGTTTCTGCTCATTGACAAGAAGCGCTACCAGTCGCAACTGACTGACCAAAAGAGATACATGTCTCCCGACGACTTCAAGCACAAGAGCAAGCGCTGGAAGGATGTCATCAGCTCCATAGACAAGCAGATACTGGCAATAGATGCGGAGATAGATGCACTTATCACTGCGGATCCTGTACTTAAGCGCCAGAAGGAACTTCTCATAAGCATTGACGGAATCGGAGAAAGGATTGCCGTCAACATGATAGCAATCACCGGTGGCTTCACCCGCTTCCAGAACGCTCGCCAATTCTGCAGCTTCGCAGGCCTCACGCCATATAGGTATGACTCCGGGACGTCCGTGCGATCGAAAGCGAAGATCTCCAAGCGGGCCAATCAAACAATGAAGGCGCTTTTGCACTTGAGTGCTGTAAGTGTTGCTACACGCATGAAAGGCAGCGAATACAGAGACTACTACGAGCGTAAACTTAAAGAAGGCAAGCATGTGATGTGTATCATGAACGTTATCAGAGCCAAGCTCGTATTCAGGATGTTCTCCGTCATAAGGCGTGATGCGATGTATACGAAGCAGTACTCACCAGCCTCATAACACTATGAAAAACTTCTCAGGGGAAGGCCGCGCGGCCAGGGGCGGAACGCCCCTTTGAGCGCAGAATATATCTACAAACTACAACGTTGAATCGAAGTGATGAAAATATATTTGACA
>JAKSSP010000053.1 GCA_024403035.1 Mogibacterium sp. | reverse complement strand
ACTACGCCTGCGATGGCATAGCAGAGCTTGACGACAATCGGCACATATTTCGCGATCTCCTCAGCCACAGTCGAGAGGGCATTGGTACCTGCGGTGTAGTCACCTGCCGCATTCTGTGCGAACGTGGCGGTGCTTACGAGCATCGTGAGAGCCAATGCTTTGACTCGTGACAGGGAGAAAAGACTTTTGAGTCGTTTTCCGAACTTTCTCATTGTTGTCTGATTGTTGATTTGTTACATTGTTTCTATATCAGCTCTTCTGCAGCAGAGCTTTTTCTTGAACCCTCACCTCATGCTGTTGGCCTTCCAGCAGTCAGTCCGGGTAGTCAAGCCGTTATATGTGATACCCGAAGAAGGCCGGGAATACTATCGGGGCTCCTATCATGAACAGGCAGGCACCGCCGAGCGACTGTATGTTCTTGGATATCTCACCCTCACCATTCTGCATCTTGATGTATATCTGCAAGGCGGATATTAACACCATGATGCCCGCTATCGTATAGCATATGTACAGGACATATGTCATCATAGTCACCGTGAAGTCATGGGCAGTTGCGAGGGCATCGGCTCCCCAGGAGTAATCCACGCCGCCGCACTTCGCCGCAGCGTCAGGTATATGGATTACTACCATCAGAACGATCATCACGATGACTCGCAAAAGCCGTCCATTAGAGCCTGTCAATACCCTTCGTACCATTCTCCAATCCTCCTTCGCCGGAATTGCCGGCAGCTACCTTATTTATTTTTACAGGGAGAGGCTTGCCTGTGAGCATGGCAGCTTTCATTGCTTCATCCATAAGCTCACCGTTCATCTGGACATCAATGTCCTCCATGTTCTCCTCGGTGCGTTTAATCTTCTCCTGGGCAGGGGAGAGTGAGGCTCCCGTAGCGTCAAGCTTTGGAGCATCCTGCTGTTCGGAAGAAGATATAACCGTCCTGGTCACAGTCTCATTCCACTTATTCCCGCCGTCTCCGTCATTCTCTGATATCCGGAATCCGCCAGATGTCTCCTCGACAGCCTTGGGCTGTTCGAACTCCATATCCTTGAACTCAAATGTTTCCTCAGAGCCCTTCGACTGCTCCTTGGGCTTCCCATACAAATCGATGCTTATGATGATGCCGTAATAGAGC
>JAKSSP010000052.1 GCA_024403035.1 Mogibacterium sp. | reverse complement strand
GGCACTTCTGCTGGCTTACTTCCTGCTTCCTATGATGAACAGTCTGGTTTCCACCAGCGATCCGGACGACTTGCTCCTGGGCGTAGGAGACACCAGTGTAAAACTGTCATTCATGATGACTCCGGGCTATATTATGGCGTACATTGCCGGAATTCTGTTGCTGGGCACAATCTGTGGCGTTCTTCCTGCTATCGTGGCCTCGCGCTACGATCCCATCGATGTGATCAAGGGGACTCTGAAACGCCGCAATAAGATGCTGCTTAACAAGGTGTTCATTGTTGTTCAAAACATCCTTTCGGTATCTCTGATCGCTCTGGCACTGGTGATGGAGGCCCAGATGCGTCACATGATTACCCGTCCGATGCATGCCACCACAGACAATCTCTACTACATCGAATACTCTGCCCAGAATTATGACAAGATGAAGCTTTTCAAGGACAAGGTCGAGCAGCTTCCCTTTGTGACGAAAGTTGGCGTTGGTCGCGGTATTCCTGGCATTATAAATATGACAATGGGTATCAGGGTGGACGCGGAGCATAGCGTAGATATGCCTCTCATCATGTGCGATTCCACCTATTTCAGACTTCTGGGATTGGAAATAGAAGAGGATTTCGGGCATCCGCTGACACATTCGCTTTGGATGAGCCGCAGTGCCTTCAATGCCGCTGCGGTATCGGACACATCCACAGTGTTCCCAAGGAGAATCAATATGAATGGTGTTCAACCGGAGTTCATTGGCGGTGTGGTGACGGACTTTCCCACAAGACCCGCCTCAGATGGCATAAGCAACACAACTGGCGGAGTCATCGTTACACGTGCAGAAGAACTGAGGTATTCGAACTGTCTGCTGATCGGCACTACTGGGGAGGACAAGTCCTACGATGAAGCCATTCGTCAGGCATACAAGGAATACCGGTTGGAGACCACAGGTGTGGAAGAACCCGCATGGCGGTATGGCTTTGTGCGAGACATTAACATGAAGATACTTTCTCCTGTTCGAAGAACTCTACGTCTTGTGGAGCTTTTTGCTGCTCTTGCGATATTGATATCACTTTTAGGCTTGCTGGCCATGAGCGCATACTTCGCAGATGAGAATACCAAGCAGATTGCCGTGCGCAAGGTCTTTGGAGCTGATGTCAATGGTGAGATCTGGAGGAATG
>JAKSSP010000051.1 GCA_024403035.1 Mogibacterium sp. | reverse complement strand
TCTCGGCGGTTGTGCTGAACCGCACCGCTCTTGGCGGGTTTTATGTTGACGCTTGTCGTTTTTCCCATAGGGGTAGATGACAATTTATTGTTAGTAGAAAAGGAAAGAGGAGTTTACTCCGGCATCCCTCGGAGAGCCCAGAGAGCCCTTCAGGGTTCTAGTGGGCTAGTACCCTTGATAGGGTATCCTACAAGTAGGATCGTTCCGGCACGGATAAAAGCTTCCGGTTTCTATAATCGTCCGTTAGAAGACGGAGCAAGCTCCTCGGTAGTAAGTCACGGCTGCTGGTACTTCGACGCCCATCTGTTCAGCATCGAGATCCAGTTCTGAATCTTGGTGCCTGACGCTGTCCATCCTCGTTTTTCATAGTAGTCATAGAAGTTCGATACCTGAGGTGGCAGATGGTTCTGTTCGATGTAGTCCAGTACTGTTTCTCTGGTTGGTGGAACTGCTGTTCCGTCAAAAGGAACAGGTACTGTCTGCATGGCAGTTTGTTCTTCGATGATAGGGGAAGAAGAGGCTTCTGCTGGTTCTATGACATCGTCTTGTGACATAGTAACGCCATTATCAGAAGAGCCTTCAGGGGCAACAGTTGCTGCCTCGTCCACCGAAACCACTTCCTCATGACGATCTGACTCTGGAGCCTCGATCTCCTTCTTCACCTTGCGTGACACACGCGTAGTCTTCTGTTTTTTATCAGAAGAGATGGCGGTCTCAGCCTCCTTCATCCAGTCCTTCTGCCTGGCACCATTACGGAAGGACAGACGCATGGCTTCATTCTCTTCGGCTGCGGTCATTGGTGTATCACCGCAGCGAGAAGCCTCCACCCACTTATCTATCTCGTCACGATAGCAGACCCAGTGCTTACAGGGTTTGGAGCCTGGTAGCTCCTTCTTCTTCAGCTTAGCATACACCGTCTTCTCGGGTATATGCAGGTACTCTGCTACCTGTTCCACCGTCATCGGCTGGTGATGGTCTGGATTTAACACCTTGCCCAAAAGTTCCAGAGCAAGATCGAGTTTTTGCTCCAGTCGGACATTATCTTCCTTGAGCTCTAGAACGGCTTGTGGAAGATCATTGAAAGATAGTTCATTTTTCATTATACATACGGCTGTTGGTTTATTCAGCCGATGCAAAAATGAGAAATGATGCCTCCGTGTC
>JAKSSP010000050.1 GCA_024403035.1 Mogibacterium sp. | reverse complement strand
CCGCTCTGTGCATTCTGTGCATTAACAGTTACCTTGTAGTAATACTTAGTACCGTTCTCAATTGCAGTGTTCAAAGGCACATCAGCCTTGATGCTCCATACACCGCCTTCGGTAGGATAAGAAGAAATGTTGAATACATTGCCGTTTACTTCTGCGGCTGCACCGTCACCAGCTTCTGCATACAGGCCATCGGCAGCTTCGCTGGTATATACAGCATTCAGAGTTTCTTCACCGGTAATCTCATAGATTTCAATCTTATCGATGGTTACCGTAAAGTTATCGGGAGTGGTATCTGCAGGATTCTCGGGATTGGGAGTAATCTTGCCAAGATTCAGCATCAGTTCGCAGCTGCTCTCTTCTGCACAACTGAAGTTCAGTGTTAAAGGAGCAACCTCTGCACCGATACGTGCATTGAACTCTCCGCCGAAGGTTGCCCAGCCGTCTGCCTGCTCATCTCTTGCCAGAATATGGCAATATGTGTCGGCAGTTGACTTTGCCCAGATCTTCACACGATAATCAGCCGCCTTAACAGGCATTCCGGGAAGCTTCAGTGCAACGGCACCGTCTCCGTCGCCGGGATTTGCAATATCAATCACATAAGCACCCTGCTTCAGCTCTGCAGTAGCCTGTGCTGTCTCCCCGATAGAAGCAGCCCAGCCCTTGGCGTCAGCCGCAGGAGTTTCCTCGAAATCGAAGGTCAGATATTCTGTGCTCTCGCCTGTCTGCTTTGCAACAGTCAGCGTAGCATAGCTTTCTGTGGTAAGACCGCCCTTATCGGTTACGGAATAGGTAAGCTCGTAGCTTCCTGCTGTAGCAGGAGTCGCTTTACCGTTTTTAAAGTCCAGTGAAGGGGTTGCCTCCACAACGATTTTTGCGCTCACATCACCATCTTCGGCATCGGTTGCCGATACACCGGCGAAAGCATCGAATTCTTTGCCTGCTTCAATGAAGCTGTCCTGCACGCCGGAGATAACAGGTGCGGTATTCTCTCCGGAAGCGGCCTCGCCGCCGCAGGCTGCCAGGGTCATAGCCATGGCAGATGATAACATCAATAATTTCAGTCCGTGTCTTTTCATTTTACTGTTCTCCTTACTTGCCGGATGTGTAACGATCGTATGCAGCCTGGTATACGCCCTGAATACCGTCAATATTTACTTTGCTTTTCAGCTCGTTTTGGAAGGTATCCCACTCAGCATCGGTAACGCCGCCCTTTAACAGCCACTTGATCA
>JAKSSP010000005.1 GCA_024403035.1 Mogibacterium sp. | reverse complement strand
ATTCCGAGCAGATGTCTACTCTCATCTCTGCCTTGTCGGAGAGAGTCATGAATGTGTTCCCGCATGCGCAAGTTACTTTACATTCCTGATAGTTAGGATGGATTCCTTCCTTCATGCTGGTACCTCTTTCTAAAATTAATATATGAAACGTTTCACTCCATCGCCTCTGTTGGCACTCTTCTGCCGGCCTGTAAAGAACAGGCTGAGACGACAGCTTGTGTAGTATATCACTGTAAATAAGTGATTGCAAGGTTTTAGCAAAGTTTTTTGAATTAAAAAACCGGCGGATATTTCCGCCGGAAAACGTATTCCGTTTGATTCTATATTTTCTTGGTTTTTGCGTTGCGGCCGACCTTGAAGATGATCACGTCCAGGATCACCAGATAAACAGCTGCCAGGCCGAGTGTCACAAAGCACATTGCAGGTCCCTTGGCCGCAAGACCTACCAGGATTAGCACAGGCGCTCCCAGCAGGATTCCAAAGCTGGATCCAACGACCAGGTTGTTGGCAGCCGGGGTCTCAAGCTGTGAGTCTATCTCACGCAGCAGCAGTACGCCGGAGCTGATGGTTCCGGTCAGCATACCGTACATCGAAATGAGTCCCTGATAGTAATAGTCGCCGTAGACCGCCTTGCAGACCCAGCGCAGATGGAACCATGTAACGATGGTTCCCGCGATGACCAGCAGGACGAACGGAAGCACCAGTCCGCGGATGTCCTCGATATCGATGCAGCCGATACCCGCAACGATCATGATGTCGAAGAACGCGCCGGACAGACGGTTGAGCAGGTAGTTGTCCTGATAACGTCTGCTGATGGTGCCTTTCTTTCTGAGCTTCTCGAGTACGACGCGCAGCAGTATCGCGAGCGCGGAGCCGATGATGAAGTTGAATCCCCAGAGAAGTGTGTTGACCGTGCCTGCGAGTCCTTCGCTGATCTTTGCGATGCCGCCTGTCAGGCCGGCAGTCACGGCGTAAGTGACCACATAGACGATGACTATCATTGCCAGCTGTACGCTGAGCTTGTCTATAGACTCGGAAACATCGCCGCCTCCCTCACCGTCATCAAGGTGATCGTCTCTAAGGAACACATGTCCTCTTTCTTCGCTGACGACTTTGTCGCCTCTCTTGCGCAGGATATTCAGTATGATTACTCCCACAATGCAGGCAACTATATAGCCGGCTGCCGCTATCGCAAGGCCAAAGCTGTGTCCTCCCTTAAAACCGAGAGACTGATAGCTTGCGCCGATATTGTTTGCCTGTCCCGGACCTTGTCCAAAGCCCATCGGAAGCAGGAGTCCCGCTGCCCTCAACATGTCCGGCATTACCGTGAGCGCGAGGCCAATGGTAATGATAAGGCCTGTAACACCCTGTATCATATATGTGCTTACTATGACCGCTCCCGATCGGAAACCGACTTTGCTTTCATCGCCGGCTTCTCTATGCACAGGGTTGCGCAGGCTCATCGCAATGAAGCCCAGCGCTATGCCGTGATAGGTCAGAGCGGAAAGCAGGTTTTCATCAAGATCCACGATCCCGATCTCCTTGGCGATAAGCAGGATGAACCCGCCCAGTACCGCCACCGGAAGCATGGTCTTGCGTATTGGCTTAATAACTTGTCTAAGAAAAATAGCGATAAGCAGAACTGCCGCAATGTAGCCGAACTGTATTATCGCGTTCCATAGCTGAGTGTTGGCTGCTGAATAATCCAAATCTTACTCCTTAACAATAACGTTTAATATTTCTCTGGCGATAACATATTTTCGCAGATTCGTCTTTGAAGACTTTTCTGACCGTAGTTCATAATAACCGCTTTGGTCACTGAAAACAACCCTGGCGGCCAGAGCCATGGTCATGTTTGATATGCCAGCTACATTGAACTCGTGCTCACCTACGGTCAGCACAAAGTTTCCTTCCTTATATATAAGGGCCACTCTCCCGTGCGCGGCTTCTTCCTCCTCATGGTCGTCGCCTATACGGACCAGCGTGACATTGTCATCCGCGATTATCTCCGCTGTTTCCGGGGACCTGCTCGCGAGGAGCTCTTTGAACCGCACCGTAAGACTCTCGCGGTCCGTCTTTTCCCAGTCGACTATGGTCTCGACAAACCCTGCCGGTTCGAAGAATCCCGTCTCGGTCATCCTGACTTTGAAGCCGCAGCCGCAGCTGATATTGTCTCCGGATGATCTCAGCGTACCGAAAGCCACGCACTCAGGGCATGTGAACACCGCTCTTTCAAGGCCCTCTGCAATGCCGCCTCTGCATTTGAAACTGACCGGTCCGTCAGGCCGTGTTTTCTGCCATTCCCATGTATCGAACCACAGGTCCTTTGTGATCGCGGTCTCGACCTCTTCATCCGTCATTTTTTCAAGAGTCTCCGGACTGTATACATTTACCATGTGTCCGTAGACCTTGCCTTTGCGCGTTTCCATTGACCATCTCGGCGCGGAAAGGTATCCGCCCTCAAGCATATATGTGACCAGCGTGGCGCCGCTTCCCTTCACCAGCTTGCCCGTGTGAGGCATCACCGGCATGGATCTTCCGTCCCAGGTCTGTTCACCCTCGACCGCAAGGAATATGGACTCGCCGCGCTTGATGCGCTTCATCGCCACCAGCGCGGTGCGGCTGCTCTTGGCGCCTTTCTGATGAGGTATCAGTGAGAAATGTCTGTCAAGGACCGGTCCCCAGGTCTTCATCCTGAGAATGTGCTCGCTGGCGACGAAAGTGATCGGTTTGTTTCTGAACGCGATGCCAAGAAGGATAGGGTCGTATGCGCAGGCGTGATTGATCGCGACAAGCACCGGCCCTTCAATATCTGCCGGTTCAAAGTCGTCATGCGAGAAATCAAACTTGTTTCTCATCCACGGCCCTATGACAAGCTGTGAGAAGTCCCACGACCTCTTTCTGCGCCTGTCCGCCTTTTCTCTTTCCTTGCTGTCAGCCTGCTTGCGCATCTTATTACCTGCCTTTATGTTGTATGCATGTTTATTTTATCATTAGTTAAATAAAAAAGGGCGCACAGGCGCCCGATTTTTAATGATTTAGCCTTTGAACTCTTTCTTCTCTTTGCCGAAGTGCAGTTCTTTGAGGCCTTCTACCTCATCGCAGATATCCTTGAGATTGCATGTATGGCAATCCGTGGACATTCCCTCGAGGATCTTCGAAAGAGTCTTTGTTATGTCGCGGACCTTCTTTGCGTCCTTCTTCATCTCAGCGTAATCCGGATCATCAGCCGTGACGAATATCATCTTGACTGCCTTTACGTCCGGGTTCTTCTTGAACTGCTTGATGTAGGAATTGCCTACCTGCTCGAAAGTGATGCCCTTCCTGGCGGCTTCCTTCGAAACTCTGACCTGCTCTCTGAAGCTGTCAGACGAAGATCTGATCATATATCCCTTTGGATATACGTGATACTTGACG
This sequence comes from Mogibacterium sp., assembly GCA_024403035.1. Taxonomy (GTDB): domain Bacteria; phylum Bacillota; class Clostridia; order Peptostreptococcales; family Anaerovoracaceae; genus Crickella. The sequence continues at coordinate 127,211 of JAKSSP010000005.1, read as the reverse complement.
AAGTCGATGTCCTGGATGGCTCTGAACAGAGGCTCGGTATCCTCTTCATTCTCGCCGCTCAGGTCTCCGACCTTGATGATCACTATTCTCGCGAAAGGCACGCTGCCGTTTATCCGGTTAAGGTCTCTGCCGTATACGAGGATCTCGTCCTTGTCAGCAAAGCCTTCAGTCGAAGTAACGCACGCGTAGTTGACAGCCGGCTTGTTGTCGCCGCCCAGTTCATACGCCGCTTCCTTCATCATTACCAGCTGGTTTCCGCCAACGTCTTCCCAGCATCTGTTCGGATTATATTCATAACGCTTCGGCTCGGAGGATCCAAGCAGCCCGTCGATCTTTTCGATTATTGAATTATACAGTTCCATTTCTCTCTCCCTCAGAGGACTTTTTTAAATTACTGTAATTTTCTGAGATAAAAGTCTGTTTTTTTGACATTCTCAGCTTTTAGTGTTCGAAATTACCAGACAATAACACTCAATATCAAGTTATTTTTCCGATTTTTTCTGAAAACACTGCTGTTTTCGACTTGTATTGCAATTTTAGTGTAAAAAAATTGCTGTTTTTTTCTTAAAAATGACAGTTTCGAGAAGTAGTCCTTTTTAAATGCTGCCCCTGCACCTGAGTGCAGGGGCAAGTGGTTATTATTCCCTGACCCTCGACAAATATATGTGAGGGTGCGAGCGGAATTCTTAGAATTTGATATCGACCGGTTTGCGGTCAAAGATCTCATTTACTCTCTTGTATGCCCACGCCAGCAGCTTCTGATCGAGGTTGAGGAAGTAGACTACAAAGAGCGTTCCCGTTGCAACTCCCAGGATCGTTGTTACGAGCTTGAAAGCTTTGCAGATCGGGTTTTTCTTCTTGTTCTTCATTATAGTTCTCCTTTCGGATTACTTAGCCTGTCCCTTCTGACGTGCGAATTCAGCAGCACCGAGAGCTCCCATCAGCTGTGGGTCAGTCTTGAGGTTGATAACCTTGAGCTTGAGTACGTGCTCGATAGCGTCCTTGAGACCATCGTTCTTAGCGCAGCCGCCTGTCAGTGTGATGGAGTCAGTAGCGCCGGCCTTCTTAGCCATTACGAAGCATCTCTTAGCAACAGCCATCTGGATTCCTGCAGCGATCTCGTCCATTGGCTTATTCTCACCAACGAGTGTGATTACCTCGGACTCAGCGAATACTGTGCACTGAGCAGTGATAGGAATAACGTTCTTTGCGGTCAGGGACAGCTTCGAGAACTCAGGAAGAGTCATCTCGAACGATCTAGCCATAGCCTCGTAGAATCTGCCTGTTCCGGCAGCACACTTGTCGTTCATAGCGAAGTTCTTAACTGTTCCGTCTGTGTCAACAGCGATGCCCTTGACGTCCTGTCCGCCGATATCGATGATAGCCTTTACGCTTGGGTCAGTTACGTGTACGCCCATTGCGTGGCAGGAGATCTCGGAGATGTTCTCGTCAGCGAAAGGAACCTTGTTACGTCCGTATCCTGTTCCGATCAGATAAGCGAGGTCCTTGGAGGACTTGAGGCCTACCTTCTTGAGTACTTCTTCCATAGCCAGCTTAGCGGAAGCTTCGGAATTGATCTTGCTCTTGATGGTTGTGTCGGCAACGATCTTGCCGTTCTCATCGAGGATAACTGCCTTGGTATAAGTTGAACCAACATCACAGCCGCCATAATATTTCATGATAGTTTTCTCCTTTATATAAAATGAATATTATATTGATAACAATAGTTATTACATGCCGAGTTCATCGTCGAAGTCGCAGAGTGTAGGATCAACCGGTTCTGCGTGCATTACCGTTCTCATGTACTCGTTTACCTTGTCTCTCATGGTCTTTCTTGAAACCGTTCTAGGGTCCATCAGGTCATGCTCGATCCAGATCATGTGGTGATTTCTGTCTCTGCATGTATCGTCGAGGATACCCTGAAGTGTAGCCATGTTCTTGCAGGCAACGTTCTGGTACATGATGATGATCTCTGCTCTCCAGTCTTCGACCTGTCTCCACATTTCGTCAACTACATTGTGGTAGCCGCCGTTTGTATGTCTTCTCATTACCATACGCTCGTAGAGTCTTGCGAGGTCCATGAGAGCTTCTTCCTTATCCTCTGTCTCGAGGACCTTGGTGAAGTTCAGGGACTCCATCTCAACGAGGATGTCGATTCCCCAGCAGTTAGCAAGCCAGTTGCTGAAGTTTGCGTAGTAGTGAGCAGGGCAGGACCATACGATTCCTCTGTACCTCATCTTGTTGCGCCATGCCTCTTCGCGTCTCTCGTACGCTCTCATCATGAGGTCGTTGACCTTCTTGAAGGTCGGGATGACACGAGGGTCTGCGCCGCCGTCCATCTCGTAGTTCCATTTACGGAAGAGCTCGTAGGACGGTCCGATGATCTGCGGATAATCTGTCTTGTTGACTTCCCACTTCTGCAGCTCGTAAGCAGTCTCCTCATTGAAGCGCTTCATCTGCTTGAAGTAAGCGTCCCAGCTCCACTTGGCTCCGGTGACTTCTTCTACGAACTTGATGCAGCCCTTGATGTCCTGTACAGCATCCTGAGTTGTCTCTTCATATTCGTATCTTACAGGGAATGTCAGGTGATATACCGGCAGATCCGGGAATCTTCTTGACATGTAAGACGAAGCCATTGTCGATCCGTCACAAGGCATCGAGCTTGAAATGAAGCACGATCCCATGTGTGGCAGAGCGTCGATTACGAGCGCGCCGCACTCGGAGGACGGTACCGGGCAGGTGTCAGCCGGAAGACCGAACGACTCAACAGCGTCGATGTAAGGTACGCATGTGAGCTGGTCGATCTCAGATACCAGGAATACCGGCATCAGCTGATACGGGATACCGAGCAGGTCAGGGAATCCTGCCATGATCTGTCCCATAGTCATCTCGTCGAAGAGTACGACTTTCTTGTTGAGAGCAACGGAATTACCGTTCTTCTTGTCGCACTTGGCGAGGAACACGAGGTTCTCAGCTACATAACGGAAGATGTCGTATGTCATCAGGTGTGACATCTTCAGAGCGCTGCCCTTCTGGCCCATTGTGTTCTTGTCCATGAAGCCTACGCAGCAGAAGTACGAGATCATCCATCTGTAGTAGAATGTCGAGTTGAGAGCCGGAATGAGGTCTCTGCTGAAAGTTGTGAGCAGCATGAGCCACATCTTTCCCCATCTGTAGAAGTCGTACGCTGTGTCAGCGGCGCCTCTCCACTCTCTTCTTACAGGGACCATGTCGCCCTTGCGGTAGAGCTTTCCGAGAGTCTTCTCTCCGTAGAGGAATACTTCCTTGAGCTCGGCCGGGCTCATCTCTGTCGCCTGCTTGATCTCGAGAGCGCATCTCGCGAGGTCGTCTCTGCATCTTTCGACCTGCTTAGCGCAGAATGCCTTGATGTCGGCTTCCTTCGTCATTTCCACGATGATCTTGCCGACTTCCATCAGGTTCTTTCCCTGCGCCTTGAAGTCCATGTTGTCTTTGCAGCGCCAGAATGCCGGATTAGGATATTTCGGCTTGCCTGCAGCGGCTGCTTTCTTTGCTTTCTTTTCCTGTCTTTCGGCAAAAGCGTTCTTGAGGCCCAGCAGTTCTGTTGATAATACCATTACTTCTTGCCTCCTTTCTGTTTCTGGATCTTCTTGATCTCAAGCGATTCCACGAATGCCTGGAATCTGGTCCTGAGCTGTCCGGATCCCTTCGCGTTGTACACTCTGTCGATCGACAGTACCGGCCATCCGTACTCTTCCGACATGATGTGGCTTACCAGGGCTCTTTCGAATCCCCAGAAGTCGCAGTACTTCATCTGCTCGTAGATGATTCCGTCCGCCTTGAACTCCTTTGCGAGTCTGTCAGCAGTATCTCTCCTCTGCTGTACCTTGTTGTCCGCGATGTAGCGGGCGCACTCGGAAGTGTTCATGTAGTGGCGTACGATCTGCGGAAGCGCAGGCTCCTTGTCGCTGAGCTCGATGACTTCTCTGCCAGGGATGGAGCCGAAGCAGTGTCTGTCGAATACTACTCTGGCGCCCGCGGCCTCGATCATCTTTGTGAACTCAGGGTCGTCGATCTCGGATCCTACGATGCCGACTCTGCATCTCGGAAGCTTCTCGTCAGGTTTTCTCTTCTTGAGTTCTGCGAGTGTCTCCTTGAGATAAGGCAGTATCAGGTACTTAGGGCATGTGTAGGTCACGAGGTTCAGTACGTGGAACTCGTATCCTGTGATCACCGGGTTGTCAGCCTTACGCATCTCGCTGATCTCCTGCATCACCTTGCAGACCTCGTTGTGCTCCTTTACAGCCTCTCTGATGGCCTTGTCGGAGACGTCCACTCCCAGATGCTCATGCATGGCGTCAAGGAGTCTTACCTCGAGCTGTCTCTGCATGTGATCGTAGGAGAAGTCCTCCGTCTTGTAAGGAACGTCGAGGATCGGCAGGAAGAAATGATCCTTGGTGTTGCATTTCAGGATGCCGAAGTGCTCATAGAATCTGTTCATCATAGAGCAGGCATCGACCGCAGCAAGTCCGTCCAGGAACTGGAATCCACCTTCGATAGCTCTCTCGAGCAGAGCGCGGGCGAATTCGCAGACGTAGTTCGACATATAATATGTAGATATGTCGATCGATCCCGTCCTCGGCGCGCGCAGTCTGACCGATACGCACTTGTCAACGTTCAGGAGAACTTCAGGGATGTGATAGCAGGTATATCCCATGATGTACTTGCCGTCTTTCCTTGCCTGTTCTACCAGTTCGTTGTCAGCGTTGTCCAGAAGGCTCTCGAAGTAGATCAAATGCTTCAAGTCTTTCAATGTTAAAACCTCCCTCTCAACTTTGCAACAAGGGGGCCGCCGCTATGCGGTGGTGGATCCCTTATTGCTATTTAATATCTAATTAAATCAGTTGCATTTTGCGGAGCGCTTCGCGTGTGCCCACCATGACCGGAGAATCCTCCGGAAGGTCAAACACGCTGACGCCCATTATATCGTTCTCGGCATGCGTCCTGTCATCAGGGATGTAAGCCAGCACCTCTGCCGATTCGATCTTGATCAGAGGAATCTGTTCCTCTTTAACTCTGTTGACGATGACTCCGCACTTGTCGTACATGACGAGCTCATCGGCAACTTCCTTGATGGTGTCCACCACCTTGCATCCCTTGCGGCTCGGGTCGGTGATCAGGAAGAGATGCGTGACTTTTTCCATGACTCTTCTGTTGATCTGCTCGATACCCGCTTCGCCGTCGATGATGACGTAGTCGAAGTCGTTGGCCAGCAGGCTGATGACCTCTTTCAGGTAGGCGTTCACCTTGCAGTAGCAACCGGCGGCCTCAGGTCTTCCGATGGCCAGGAAGCTGAACTTCTGCTCTTCAAGCATAGTGTCGAAGATGCGGAATCTGGCTTCGTTGAGCATCTCGATGGCTTCCTTAGGACGGCCCTCCTCAACGCTTCCGACTATCTTTTTACGGATACCGTCCAGCGTATCTGTAGGCTCGACTCCCAGAGCCGTCGTGAGACCGATAGCAGGGTCAGCGTCGATCGCGAGTATCCTCGAATCAGGATATTCCTCGGAGAGTATCCTTACCATCGCGGAGGATATCGAGGTCTTTCCCACGCCGCCCTTGCCGGCTACTGTCAGAATTTTAGTTTCTCTAGTTTCATCCATGTTTTTAACCAATTGATTGAGCGGCCTTGTAAACCCTGGCCGGGTAACTCGAGCACGCCGGCACTTAGCGATTGGCAAGCGCCAGCGCAGACAGAGCTTAGTACCGCTGCGTGCGAATGTTAGCGAGAGCGTGCCCGGCAGGGTATGCAAGGCCGCTCCTACTATAGTCAGAACAAGGAGCAGACAACGTCAGTGTATCCGCTAGGATCCTGGATCGGCAGCCCCGCTATCATCAGCGCCTGATTCAGCAGGATCTCGCACATCTTCTTTGCTCTCTCCGGATCGTCGATCCTCGCTCTGTCGAGAGCCAGGAACGCGTCATGATCCACGTTGAGCTCGAGTATGCGCTTAGCCTTCATGCCGAGGTCAGGATTGACCGCCGTGAAGTACTTCTCCATCTCGAAGGTGATTCCTTCTCCGCTGGACAGGCAGACAGGGTGGGTCTTGAGCTTGGTGGTCGCCTTGACGACATCCACCTTGTCCCCCAGTGTCTCCTTTACAAAGTCAAAGGTGTCCTTGAACGTCTTATTCACGGTCTCTTCGTCCTTGCCTTCGCCCAGGTCGAAGTCGCCATCGATGACGGACATGAATTTCTTTTCCTTGTAGTTCCTGAACATATCAGGGATAAAACCGTCCGTGCTGTCGGTGAAGTAGAGTATCTCTATGCCCCTGTCCTTCAGGATCTCGGTCTGCGGCATCTTGTCGACCGCTTCGAGACTGTCGCCGGTGGCGTAGTAGATATACTCCTGATCATCCTTCATCCTCTCAACGTATTCCGCGAGAGTGACAGGCTTCTCCTCTGTCGATGACCAGAACATCAGGAAATCCTGCAGCTGTTCCTTATACTTGCCGTAATCGTCGAGCGCGCACAGCTTCAGCTGGCGGCCGAAGCTTTTGTAGAACTTCTCGTACTCCTCTCTGTTCTTGTCGCGCATCTCCTCAAGCTTCGCTTTGATCTTCTTCTCAAGGTTCTGTGAGATCAGTCTCAGCTGCCTGTCATGCTGCAGCATCTCGCGTGAGATGTTGAGCGACAGGTCAGGGGAGTCGACGACGCCTCTGACAAAGTTGAAATATTCCGGCAGGAGTTCTTTACACTTGTCCATGATGAGAACGCCCGAGCTGTAGAGCTGCAACCCGCCGGTGTATTCATCGGTGTAGTACTTGTTAGGTACCAGCTCCGGTATGAACATCAGCGCGTCGTAGCTTACGACTCCCTCGACCGATACGGTCAGCGTCTCAAGAGGCTTTGTGTCATCCTGGAAGGTTGCCTTATAGAACTCGTCGTATTCCTCTTTGGTGACTTCCGAGCGCTTGCGCTGCCAGAGAGGCACCATCGAGTTGAATGTCTCATATTCCCAGACTTCCTCGAATTCCGGATTCTCCGGATCCGAGCCTTCCTTCATGCGCGGCTGAGGCATCAGCATCTTTATCGGGAAGCGGATGTAGTCGGAGTATTTCTTTACCAGCTTGTAGATAGGGTATTCCCTCATGTACTGGCTGAACTCGTCCTCGGTCTCGCCGTCCTGCCTGATATGCATGATGACGTCCGTCCCGTGTCCGTCTCTTTCCGCGTCCTCGATGCTGTAGCCGCCCGCACCCTCGGACACCCACTTGTAGGCCTTGTCCGAGCCGTAGCGCTTGCTGACCACCTCGACTTTGTCGGCCACCATGAACGCGGAGTAGAATCCTACGCCGAACTGTCCGATGATGTCGACCTCGCCTGTGTGATCATCCGCCGTGCTCTTCGCGGCCTTCGAATCCTTCTCGAGCTGCTCGCTGAAGCGGCTGCTGCCGGAGAAGGCGATGGTACCGAGGTTCTTTTCGAGCTCCTGCTCGTCCATGCCGATCCCGTTGTCGCTGACCGTGAGAGTACGGTTCTCCTTGTCGAGAGTGAGGATGATCTCGTAATCGCTGCGGCTCTCTCCGACGTTTTTATCAGTAAGAGCAAGGTAGCACATCTTATCGATGGCATCGGACGCGTTAGATATGATCTCACGCAGGAATATCTCCTTGTGCGTGTAGATCGAGTTGATCATCATGTCCAGCAGACGCTGGGATTCGGCTTTGAATTTCTTTTTCATTGTGCGATAACTTCTTTCTTGTTTTTTTATTGCATGTATTCAGTATCGATCTGCTCGTACGGTACCGTATGCGGATCTCTTCTCTCCATGTTGTCGAAGTGGTTCTTCATGAACGGCTCAACAACGTAGTAGAGCAGTTTACCGTCAAGATCGAAGTAGAATACGCAGAACAGTCCGGCATATGCGAGAGCTCCGATTCCGAGAGTCTTCTTCACGATTCTGCCGACCGTGCTTTTTTTCTTAGCCTTCTTCATCACCGGCCTCCTTTCTACCAGCTGTCGATATCGTCAAAGTCAAGCAGTGACGGATCGAGCGGTTCTTCGCCCATTACTGTGAACATGTAGTCATTGATGATCTGTCTGATCTGTGACCTTGGAACTGTTCTCTTGTCAGGCAGAGCGTGCGGCATCCAGATTGCATGGATGTTGCGGGCTCTGAACTCGTCTTCGAAGAGTCCTACGACACCCTGCATGCCCTTGCACTGCAGCTGGTCGTACATCATGACCATGTCGCAGTTGAACTTCTCCATGTTCTCCCAGAGCTCGAATATGTGCTGCAGTCCGCCTACAGCCATTCTTCTCATCGGAGCCCACTCGTGATATTTCGCGATATCCATCAGGCAGTTCTCGTAAGTATCTGTCCTGATATCCAGGTCGAACATGAGCGAGTCCATGTTGATGATCGTGTTGAGGCCCCAGCAGTTGTAAGCCCATGTGCACCATGCTGAGTAGTACAGCGGAGCGCATGACCAGGCGATGACTCTGTGTCTTGTCATAGGGAAGGTGTTGATGTCTTCGTTTACGCACTTCTCCATGATCTTTCTGACCTTAGCGTCAACATCATGCCAGAATGGTCTCTCGCCATACTGCGAGTAGAAGATCCTGTACAGGGCCTGAGCTACGCCGTTGATAGGATAGCTGTGAGTATTCGCGGCTACATCCCATTTTTCTCTCTCGAACTGGTTCTGCTTGTTCTGCAGCTCGATGTGCTTCTTGAGCTCTTCCCAGTGGAACTCGAGTCCGGTCTGCTCTTCGATGAATCTCCAGGCCATCTCGATCTCCTTGGCGCAGTTTTCGAGAACGGAATCGTCGTCGAACTGCATTACCTGCGGCATCGCGAAGAGCGGCTTGTTCATCATCCAGTCCTGAATGACGGATGTTCCTACCGAGCTGTCGCAGGCCTCGTTTGTCGTGACCATCGCGACGTATGAATCAGGAACATCGTCCTCGATGTAGATGCCGGCCTCGGCCTGGCACATCGGACAAGGGTCGCCCGGAAGTCCGTAAGCCTGTACGGCGTCGATGTAGTTGAGTACTGTGTGGTTGTTGCAGTGGCATGTTACGAAGTACGGGATCATCTGTGTCGGCAGGTAATATCCGCCCTGATCCATGTACGGATAGATGACTCCGCCCCATAATGTCTCGTCTGTACCGATCGTCTTAGCTCTGAGAGCCGGATCTCCGCCGATGTTGAGGTCTCTGTTGAAGAATCCGGTGATCTGGTACAGGCATGCGCTTACGATACCTCTGAAGTGCCATGCGGATGCGGCGAGTGTCTCGCCTCTCATGCCCTCAAGGCATCTGTCGAACCAGTGCATTACCGTCAGGTAAGTCTGGCCCATCCATCTGTATCTCCAGGTTCCCTTGAGGAACTGCAGGAGTCCCTTAGGGCCGCCGCCGTAAACCATGATGTCGTGAACGATCATTCCGTAGTTGTACAGCCAGATGTTGTTGAAGTAGTACATGGTATCTTTGAAACCACGCCACTCTCTGTGCTTATAAAGACCTGTCTTAGGTATATACAGGTCGCCAAGACGTCTTTCACCGTGAGGCTTTCCATACCAGAAGTCCCTTGCAGCCTTCTTGACGTCGAGGTCTTTGAGTTTGCTTAAATCAGGTTTCTTCATGTCTTAGCCCTCCTGGATCTTCTTGAGCTCTACGCTCTCAACGAAAGCCTGGAATCTTGTTCTGAGCTGTCCGGATGCCGTGTTGATGTACTCCTTCTCGATGGAGCATACCGGGTATCCGAAGTCTCTAGGCAGAACGATCGTATCGATCATTCTCTCAAAGCTCCAGTATTCGCAGAACTTGTTGGATTCCACGATGATACCGTCAGCCTTATATTCCTTAGCGTAATCTGCGAGCACCTTCTTGCGGTGTCTCATCTCCTGCTGCTCCATGAATCTCGCGCACTGGCTCTTCAGCAGGTAGTGCTTAGCGACAGCTGTCAGAGGATCTTCGCCCTCTTCGATGTCGATGTGCTGTCTTGCCTCGAGCGAGCCGTAGCAATGTCTGTCGGCTACTACGAGAGCTCCGCAGCCTTCGATCAGCTTGATGAAGTCAGGATCGTCGTTCTCGGAACCTGCGAGCAGGACCTTGATCTTGAAGTTCGGCTTGTCGTCAGGCTCTCTTGTCTTGAGCTCTTCGAGTGTCTCTCTGAGCTTGTCAACGATGAGATACTTAGGGCAGACCATCGATACCAGCGTGATGACGCTGAACTCATAACCTGTGATGGTCGGATTGTCGAGCTTGCGGTAATCTCCGATGGCTCTGACGATGTCATTCACCTCGTTGTTGATCTTGATCGCCTTCAGGATGGCCTCGTCAGATGTGTCCACGCCGAACTCGTCCTTAAGGAAATCGAGTACGTGGATCTTCAGCTGCTTCCTGTAGTGATCGATGCTGTTCTCGTTCTTCTTGAACGGAACGTCCGTGAAGGATGTCTTGAACGTCGCGTTATTGATAACGTCGTCCATGTACTCAAGATGCTCCTGGAATCTGCAAGTGACCGTGCAGGTCTCTGTGGCGAGCTGGGCGTCGATGAAGTTGAATCCGCCCTCCAGAGCTCTCTCGAGGAGTGATCTGCCGTAGTGGCATGTACGTCCGGACATGTAGTATGAAGCCATGTCAGGCGATGTGCACTTAGGCGCTCTCAGTCTGACCGAGAAGCAGCCAGGCAGATCGAGGAGGACTTCAGGCATGAAGTAGCATGTGTATCCGAGACACAGATTGCCGTCTTCTTTGCCTTTGCGCACGAGCTCGTTGTTGGCTTCCTGCAGCAGGTCCTCAAAGTAGATCAGATGCTTTAAGTCACGCATTATGTGTCACCTTACCTCTCCCTCTCTTCAAAAAACTCTCGTAGAAAAAATGCCGCTCTCATGCCTTTCAGCACGCGTAAAAACGAGGAACTCACACGGAGCATCCAGTTTTCCTACGATATTATTACTGACTTTATTTTAAGGCTTTCGTTATATTTGTGTCAACGAAGACAGGGCCTGGAAACTGCCTATTCCGATTTAGTTTTTGTATTTTTTTTGTACATGATATCCGCTTTTTTTATATCCCCTATATAGGGTTGTAAATAATGCAAAAAACCACAATATCTGATAAAATTACCGCGTAGGAAATGAGCAAAAGGAGGCATAAAATGTGCACAGACAATATCAATAGAAATGCAGCTTCGGATCACGCCAGCGAGCCGCACGAACACGACCACACTCATACTCATGAGCACGAACATTGCGGCCATCACCACATGCATACGCACGCGGACGGCACCACACATTCACACGGTCACACGCATACTCACGCAACAGCGTCTTCACCTGAAGAAGCCCTCGCCCTTCTTAAGTACATGCTCGACCACAACCGTCACCACGCAGAAGAGCTTCACGACCTGGCGCACTCATTCGACGAGGTGACCGCGGATCTCATCCACGACGCGGTCGACAAGCTGGGCGAGAGCAATGATCTTATAGAGCAGGCCCTGTCGCTCATCACGAACCAGGACAAATAATCTGAAACAAATGAAAAAGGGCAGCGGATATCCGCTGCCGTTGTTTTTATGAGTTTTACTGGATTCCGTTGATCAGGCTGTTCAGATCATCAGCCGGCAGACCGTAGTCCTCATCACCGCCCAGACCCTGGACCGTGATCGAATAATCCATATCATCTACGCTCCAGATCGTCTTGGTAGCTTCGCCATCGCGGTTACCGAAGCACTTCACCTCGAGGCCCTTGATGTTCTGAGTCCAGTCATACTTGTACTCGCTGTAATCTCCGGAAATGTCTCCTTCAGCCATCTCACCCGACTTGTCTCCCTTGCGGATAGTCATCTCCACAGCCGGGAACTCGACGACGGCCTCAGCCATGCCCTTCATGCATCTGTACTGAGTTACCTTTACTTCGCCGAGGCTTATCTCTGCCTCTCCGTCAGGGACCATGAAAATGTCAAGACCTGCGCCTTCAGCAGCCGCCTCCGGGGAATCTACGTCACTCCACGGATTCGCCATTCCGGCCTGTTCTCCCTCAGGCATTGCGCCGGCATACTCAAATACCATGCCTTCCGCGATTTTCTCCTGATCGTCCTGCCATGTGAGTGTCAGAGGATCTCCTTCCTTGAAGAACATGAATCCGTGTCCGCCCGTGTAGACTTCTTTCTGAGATTCAACATCTCCGTCATCTTCGTATTTGTAATCTGTCTTGACGCAATCGCGATATTCGAACTGCAGTGTCTCAGGATCGAAGGTGCCGCTCATCATCCAGGTGCTGTTTTCCCATGCGCTGCTGCTCCATGTAACGATGGCGCTCGCGCCTTCCTCACCATCAGCAGAGATAAATACATTAGCCCTGTCGCATACATAGTATCCGACAAAGTTCATGATCGGATTCTGTCCATCATCAGGAGCCGCTTTCTTTCCGCATGCTGAAAGCCCCATTGCGAATGTCATAACGAGCGCCATTACAAGCGCCAATACTCTTGCGTTCTTTTTCATCAGTTTTCCTCCCTGCTTTTATGATCAGCCAATCAGATGAATATCGCCTATGAAAGGAAGCGGTTCCGTGCTTCCTGTTGCTGCCCTGTAAATACCAATGGCCCAGAACACCAGCACTGCCACAGAGACTATGCTTGCTGCCAGGTTTCCTACAAGTGGTATTACCCTAAGCACTCCTCCCAGCACGCTCGCGATATTGATCACGAGAGCCTGGTTCAGATGATGAGCCACGTACCTGTCAGACCTGTCACCTATGCATATCGCAATGATGAATCCGATCCATGTTATATACGCCGCAATGGCCGCAGTTTTGTTATTACCGTTCATTTTCATTTTTCCTCCTTGAAGAATGTAAATGTATGCTTTTCCATTATTATAAATGTCAATACAAGCTTTCTCAATAATAGGCTTGATATAACGTTAACAAAAGCATATATTCAGCGCTCCATCAAGATGGGCAAGAACCCATACTCCAACAATGTTTGGGAAGGAACAAGGGATTTCGGAGAAGCAATGGCAAGAGCAAGAGCATAAGCCCAAAACAATGCAGAAAATGCCGGGGATCATTCTCCGGCATTTTTATTTTACGTTTAATACAGTTGACAATTTGCACAAAATCCCGTAATCCAGCGTTAAAAGATTAATTATGTAGAGCCCCCTGCCGCGTTTGTTTTATAATCATAATACGCTTTTTCAGCACGAGTGGTATGAAGGGATACGACCATGCAGAGCATATATAGAAAGTTTCCATCTTTTGAGGCTCTCGTAAATGATTTCATGACCCGTGACGGCATCGCTATACGCTGCGGCGACATGGAAGGCAACACCAGCGAGGTCTCCTACAAAGACTTTGCCGAGATGATCATCTCGGAGTCCTTCCACGTGAAGGCAGAATGCAGCAGTGTCGAAGTCGTCAGATACGAGCAGACGGTAGATTCTCTCGTAGACATCTTCGCCCATGTATTGGCCGGGTGTGATGTCATCATCGCAGACCCACGTGTTCCGGAGGGCTTTAATGAATACGCCGCACAAGTCGCTGAAGCGGCCCGAAATCTCCGCGAATCGCAGCGTGATGAGTTTGGACGCATAAAAGGCAAGGGTGGGGAAGGAGAGCTTCTCTTCTTTACCTCCGGCACCACAAGCAGCTCCAAGATAGTAAGGCTCACTTCCAAATCGCTGTGCACCAGCGCATGGAGTGGTCAGTGCATGCTCGCCTGCGGCAAAGGCGATGTTATATTGTCCAATCTCTCCCTTTCGCACGCATACGGATTCGTATGTGCCATGCTGTGGGGACTCGCCTACGGCGCGACAGTAGCGCTGGGAAGGGATGTGTACCGTTTTACCGGAGACGCGCTGTTTTTTAAACCTACTATCATCCCGGGGGTCCCTTCGCAGATCGACGATATGCTCAATAAAGAGGCTCTGAATCCTGAGCTTCGTGTCGTTCTGATCGGAGGCGCTCCGTGTCCTAAGCGGCTGGTCGAACGCCTGAAAGAAAAGGGGATAGAAGTATATGTCGGCTATGGACTTACGGAAACATCCAGCGGCATCGCGATTTCTCAGGATCCTGATGGGCCTGATGCCATGTATCCATGCCCGGGCGCAGACATCCGAATTGAGCAAGACGGCGAGATCTCTGTCGCGACACCTTGCATGATGCTGGGCTATCTGGGCAGAGAGCCGATGTTTGAGAACGGGCGCTTCTTTACCGGTGACCTCGGATGGTTTGACGAAAAGGGCAGACTTCATCTGAAGGGCCGCAAGAATGACGTGCTGGTTCTTTCCGACGGAGACAAGATCTTCTGCCCTGAATACGAGGAATCTCTTGAGCAGATGTGCGGCCTTCCTGATCTGGGTGTCATCCTGAAGGATGGAGAGGCCGTGCTGGTAGTCGGTTCCTGTCCGAAGGTTCCTGCCATTGCGGCAGACATAAAGAAGAAACTTATAAAAGAAGTCGACAGATTCAACAAGAGCATCCCGCATTCACGGCAGATAAGCGATGTCATAATGACGCCGGAGATCCTTCCGCGCACAGTTACCGGAAAGTTAAAGAGGCACGAACTTCAGGAATTATATAAATAGAATCAAATATAAAAACGGCGCTCCCACGGGAGGGGGGCGCCAATCATAATTATATCCCGGATTGCGAAGTCTACCACATGTTCTCGTCTGGAATATGCTCGATCGTCGGATCAAGAGGCTCCTCGCGGAGTACCGTACGCATGTACTGGCTGAACTCGTCGCGGATCGCCTGTCTTGTGTAGACTCTCGGATCGCAGAGGTCGTGGCATACCCATACGACGTGGATGCCTCTCTCACGGCCCTGCTCTTCGAACATACCGTGGAGACCGTCGAGAGCCTTGCAGCTCATGTGTTCCCACATCATTACCATGTCGGCGTTCATGATCTCGCAGAACCCCCAGAGCTCATCGACGAGCACCTTGTATCCGCCGTGTGTACGGTTACGCATGATCATGTTCTCATTGAGCCATGCCATGTCGTACCATGCCTTCTCTCTGTTCTCAGGAGTATCCACTTCGGCGATCATGTCGGTGTTGACCATCGACAGCATGTCTGTCAGAGGTACAACGCCCCAGCAATGCATCATCCAGTAAAGCATGTGGATGTTGTACTGCGGCTGCACGCCCCAAACGATACATCTGTGTCTGTACTCAGGGCAGATCATGGTCTTTCTCTTGTAGCCCTGTTCGACCAGCTTGCTGATCTTCTTGTCCTTTGGCGGGAAGAGAGCTGATCTTCCGCAGTTTCCCATGTAGTTGGTGTCATTGTAGAGCGAGAATACCGAGCCTACGAACTGCGGATAGTCTGTCGAGTTGTTGTCGAGCCAGAAAGCTCTGTGCTTTGTGGCGTCGTTGACTCTGGCGGCGCTCTCGAAATAGCGCTTCCAGTCCCACTTCTCGTGAGCGTGCTCCTCGATGAACTTCACGGCTTCCTTCATGTCGTTGGCAGCGTATTCCTGAACGTCAGGCTCCTTGTGACGGAGCGGCGCGGTCAGCTGGAATGTAGGGATGCCGTACTCTCTCTCGAGTCTGTGCGCGATAACGCCGTTGCCCATCAGCGATCCGTCGCAGGTCGTGTTGACCTGTACGGCGCAGCATCCGAGTACCGCGAAGTCGTCATCGATCGAGATGCCAGCCTCGGCCTCAGGCATAGGGCAGACATCGCCCGGAAGTCCGAACTCCTGAGCTACGTCGAGGTAGTGAGTTGTCGAGTTCTGTGTCAGGAGGTTCGCGACAAACATGGTCGGAACCTCTCTGAGGATAGCTGTCGTATCCTTGAATCCCATCATGAACGCTGTCATCGCGTTCTCATCTGTCAGTACGCAAGTCTTGGAGAACTCTTCATCGTTACCCGTGCGGCGGTCACCCTTGAAAATGTTGTCCATCGTCTTGGCTACGTCGTAGATTACAAAGTTCATCGCGGTGTGCGTGATGCGCAGCGGCTCGTCTCTTAGTCCGAGCGTGAACTTGTCCATCATGTAAGGAACAGCCAGATAGTTGGCCATCCATCTGTAACGGAACATCGCCTTGATGTTGCGCGGCTTCGCGATGAATCTTGCGAGGATCGACATGATGTACAACCATCTCGAATAATCGTAAAGTGTATCCTTTACTCCTCTCCACTCACGGCGGACAAAGACCTTTGTCTTGCCGTTGGTCGGATAGAGCTTGCCCAGTGTCTGGTCACCTTTTTTCTTCTTAGGGTTAGTGATCTTCTTGACCGTTTTGAATGCCATTATTTCTCACCTCCCTGGATCTTCTTTATCTCAATGCTTTCTATGAAGGCCTGTACACGCGTACGCATCTGGCCGGCACCGGCATTGATGTTATACGGTCTGTCTACGGAAAGTACCGGGAATCCGTAATCCTCTCTCAGCATGTGCGATCCCAGCATGCGCTCATAAGCCCATGGGTCGCAGAACTTGACCTGCTCGTAGATGATGCCGTCGGCCTTGTACTCCTTCGCGAGATCCGCGACGTATTTCTTGCGGCCGTATACTTTCTCCATGTTCATGGTACGCGGGCACTGTCCGATCATCGTGTAGTGACGGCAGATCTGTGTGAGGATGTCTTCGTCTGAATCCTTATCGATAGGGATCGGAACTCTGCCCGGAAGCGAGCCGAAGCAGAACCTGTCGGCGCATACGTATGTACCGCACTCCTCGATAAGTTTTATCATGCCGATGTCGTCGATTTCAGAACCTACAACCAGAACGCGGGCGCGCCACTTCTTGCCGTCCGGCTCTCTGGTCCTGATCTCTTCAAGAGTCTCTTTCAGCTTGTCGATAAGCAGATGCTTAGGAGCCAGGTATGTAGCCAGAGTCAGAACGTGGAACTCATAGCCGGTAATACGCGGATCGTCCTCCTTGCGGAATTCCCCGATCTCCTGAATGAGTCTGCATACTTCGTTATGCTCTTCCACGGCCTTGAGCATTGCCTCTTCGGAAATGTCGACGCCATAGTTGTCATGCAGCGGCTTGAGAATGTGGTTCTGGCACTGAAGCTTCAGTAATGCGACTCCGTTTTCGGTCGCCTTCATAGGTATCTCCATGAACTGGTAGAAGAACTTGTCCTTCCCCTCGTCCATGGTATGCAGCAGCTCCATGTTCTCAGCGGCACGGTTCATCATGGTGCAGCCGTCCGCTGCGATCAGGCAGTCCGCGAAATTAAAGCCTCCCTCGATCGCTCTCTCCAGCAGGGCCCTGCTCGTCTCGCAAAGAAAGCTCGTCATATAGTATGTGGCGATGTCCAGCGAGCCGGTATTAGGCGCAAA
The DNA here is from genome assembly GCA_024403035.1 of Mogibacterium sp. Lineage (GTDB taxonomy): Bacteria > Bacillota > Clostridia > Peptostreptococcales > Anaerovoracaceae > Crickella. The sequence continues at coordinate 109,920 of JAKSSP010000005.1, read as the reverse complement.
AAGACGAACCGAGAAGCAGTTGCCAAGGTTCATAAGAGGTTCCGGAATGTTCTCGCAGGTAAATGCCGCGCAGACCTTTCCGTCCTTCTTGGCCTGTTCAATCAGTTCGTTGTTTGCGTTCTGCAGGAGGTTCTCAAAATACAAAAGATGCTTGAGGTCTTTCATATATAGCACTCCTCTTTCTTATTAAATACCTTCAGAATCCCTCTCAAAAGGAGCTTGGTCCGGATCCGGTTTTGCGCTTTTCTTTCGCGTGGTCTCCGCTCCGCAACAGAGCACAAGAACACGGGGCACCATCGGACCCGTAACAGTTTCCTTCTCTATAAAAAAGTTTAACCCCTGTACGGGGTTTTATCAAGGCTTAAAGGTTCCGTTATTGTTTTTTTCATACCTGCACACCATTGTACATAATGGTTCTATCTTTCAGTGATCCGGCAGGTGGAAGCGTTATTATTCTGTGACCAAAGGGCAGGGGAATGATGGATCTCCCCGCTTATAGGGACCGGTTCAGAGACAGGGTATATGACTACCTGTGTGCGGGATATATATCCTGTGTCAATATCTTCTACACTTTTGACGGAATCAATGGCAGCACAGACACGGAAACTATAGTGGATATAGTCAATCTGAAGATCCGCCCCAATATTCCAAATTGAAAATGGATCGCAATGAAAAAGCGAGCCTGGGAACTTTGTCCCTGTGCTCGCTATTCTTTTCTTTTTGCAGTCTATATGGCATCTTGCCTTACACTGTTATTCTTCTCCCTTGGCCAGCATCTCTGCGAATTTGGACATGGTGCCCGGGATGTCTATCTGCTGTGGGCAGACGGCTGCGCAGGCTCCGCATCCTATGCAGGCTGACGGCAGTTTGTCGGCTTCCCAGTTGGCCATAGCCATTGGAGCTATGAAACCGCCCTCGCTGTAGGCATGCTCATTGTAGAGCTCAAGTATCCTTGGGATCTCAAGACCCATAGGGCACTTGGACATGCAATACTTGCAGGCTGTGCATGGCACGGTGCCGGCGTTCTTGCCGGTAGTGTCAAAGTGGGCAGCAGTCAGAAGTGTCGCTATGTCTTCATCGCCGAGTGTTTTCTTTTCATCGAAGAAGGCGATGTTCTGCTTCAGCTGTTCAAAGTTGGACATTCCGGAAAGGATCATCGTTACTCCCGGCACGGTCTCTACGAAAGAGAAAGCCCAGTTTGCCGGTGTCCAGTCAGGATTGCTCTTGGCCAGCAGCTTTTCTCCGCCGAGGCAGGACTTTGCCAGCTTACCTCCGCGCAGAGGTTCCATGACCCAGATAGGGATGCCGATGTTGTTGAGCTCTTCGACCTTGTCCTTGGCGTTCTGGAACTCAAAGTCGAGGTAGTTGAGCTGTATCTGGCAGAACTCAAGATGTCTGAAGTGCTTCATGATGAAACGGTGCATGACTTCAAGGCTGCCGTGGCATGAGAATCCCAGATGGCGGATCTTGCCTTCTTCCTTCATCTTCAGCAGGAAGTTTGTGAGTTCTTCATCCTCGAGATACTTGTCGATGTTCAGTTCGCACACATTGTGGTAGAGGTAGAAATCGAAGTAATCTGTCTGGCACTTCTCCAGCTGCTTGTTGAATATCTCCTCATGCTTGCCGAAGTTGGACAGATCATAGCCCGGGAACTTCGTTGTCAGGTAGAAGCTGCTGCGGTCATACTTCTTGAGAGCTTCGCCAATGACTGTCTCGCTGTTTCCGTCATGGTAACCCCAAGCGGTATCGTAATAGTTGATGCCATTGGCCATGGCGTAGTCGACCATCTCCTGCACAGCGGCAGGATCAGGTCTGCTGTCGTCACCGTCGATGCACGGCAGGCGCATGCAGCCCAGTCCGAGGCCTGAGAGTTTCAGATCTTTGAAATCGTTATAATACATAAAGCACCTACTTTCTTTTTTCTATTATCCGCGGACTATTACGTAATTGTCCATCAGATCGACTTTCTCCAGAGTCCCGTCGAAAGTCGTACGGATACCCATCAGGTCTGTGAAGATGATCTTTCCACCCTCGACCTTGATGTCCGCTACATTTTTTGCCAACAGATTGGCGTCGTTTACTTCATTCTTGTATACCATCGAAAGGCACATTTCGGTTCCTCCTTTACTTTCCGTCAGGGAAGCTTGTGAACGAGTCGTGCTCCACCTTCGGGAGTCCGTATTTCTCTTTGGCATCGGCAATGGCTTTGATCATAAACGCCATGTTGCGCGCGAGATTCCTCATGCTGTGACGGCTTCAAGTCATTGAATGCCCTGAGCTTTTCTCCAAAGGGTCTCTGCTCACGCAAGACCTCTTCATCGCCGGGATCGTACAGAAGCCCTGCCTCCATTCTTTCCTTTTCTGTTATGACGTGCTCCCCGGGCAAACGGCCATCCGGCACTTTTGCCTCACATCTTATCTTTGTTATCTACGTCCCAATCCCTTTTACTTGCGTGTCGCGATTATGACGCGGTCAAGATGCGCCAGGTCGCGTACTACGCGTGAGTCATCATAAGTCTTTGCCTTGTTGAGCAGTCTCTTTATATCGATCGCCTGATCGAAGCCTATCTCGAGCGCGAGTGTGCCTCCCGATCTGAGATGCATGCTGGCCTCATCAGCGATGACTCGGTAGTATTTAAGTCCGTCCTTGCCGCCGTCCAGAGCCATGCGCGGCTCGTGATCCTTCACCTCTACATCGAGCGTCTCGATGAGGCTGCTCTTTATATACGGCGGGTTGCATACGATGATGTCGAACTGCTTGTCCTCCGGTATCGCAGCAAACATGTCGCCAAGCAGGAAGCTGCAGCGGCGGCCTGCGTTGTTGAGCGCCGCGTTGCCCATGGCTGTATGCAGGGCTTCTTCAGACACGTCGGTCAGCGTGACCAGCGCTCCAGGCACCTTCGCGGCTATGGTTATTCCGAGCGCTCCGCTTCCGGTACAAAGATCGAGAACTTCAGGGTTCTTGATACCTTTCTGGTCGATGATCTTCAGCACTTCCGCCGCCAGCACCTCCGTGTCGAGGCGAGGGATGAGTACTGAAGGATTGACGCGGAACGGCAGTCCCATGAATTCCTGCATGCCGACTATGTACTGGAGCGGCTTGCCCTCTATCCTCGCGTAGATGCACTTCTCGTATTCGGCGAAGTCATCCTCGCGCATGAGTTCTTTTGACCTTGTGATGAGATCGGTCGTTCCGAGGCCTGTCGCGTATGACAGTATCATCCTGGCTTCATTCTTTCCGTTCTCTATGAGGCCGAGCGCCGCCTGTCCCCAGGCCAGCGCGTTCTCATATGTCTTGATGTCCTTTGTATATCTGCGGGCGAGTGTCCTGGCCTTTGCCTGCGCCGCTTCTCTGTCGGCGATGGCCCTTACCAGCGTGCGCCCGTCGGTCTCTTCAGGGGAAACGATGGTATAGTCATCGCAGTCCAGGTCTTCGAGGAACTTGATCACATCGTCCACGTCTTTGTCATCGGCGCCCGGCGCGCGGTCTTCGAATATCGTGCGGGCTTCCTCTATCCTGGTCTCCTCAAGAGCTCTCTTGACCGCTTCTTTGTTGGCCTCTGTATGAGCCTCGACCTCTGCCGCCCACGCTTCGTTTTCCTTTGCGGCTATCTCTTCTTCTGCCCTGGACCTTACGATGTTGCCGTCCTTGTCGACGAATCCCTGTATCTCAGGCGTAGCCGGATCTACCAGCACGGCCTTGAGCGAGAGTATCGCCACCTCGAGCTGAGACCTGTTAGGCTCTGCCGTCGTAAGTCTCTGAAGCTGCAGTCCCGGCCAGCTGAGTATGCGTACGACCGCTCCGTTGGATCTGCCGGCCCATCTCAGAAGCTCAAAGCTTATGGCCGCAATCACCGGGATCAGAAGGATCCTTGAGATGATCCTTACCGCCAGGTTCGGCCAGCCAAGAAAGCTGAAGATCAGCAGGCTGACGATGAGCACAAATACCAGGAAGCTGGTTCCGCACCTCGGATGCAGAGTGTAGAACTGCTCCGCGTTCTCCGGACAGAGCACTCGGTCATTCTCATAGCAGTGGATCGTTTTGTGCTCGGCGCCGTGATACTGGAACAGCGTCCTGATGTCCTTCATGCTGCGTATCGCTGCGACGTAAGCGACGAACATCACTATCCTGAGTATGCCCTCGATAAGGTTGAGTATTATCGAGTTGGATATCCATTTGCCCAGGAAGTTCACTGCCCACGTCGGCAGTATGACGAAGAACACCACCGCTATCAGGACCGCAAAAATCAGGGAAGAAATCAGGAGAAAGTTCCACGCGGCTCTGTCGCCGAACTTTTTATTGATCCATTTCTCGATAGCGCCCGGCTCTTCGGAGTACTCCTCAGGGGCGTATTGCTCAAGGATATCCGCGGACTCCATCAGCGTGCCCATGCCGTTCACAAGCGCGCCAACGAAAGCAACGATGCCTCTGATGAAAGGTATCTTTGCCGCTTTGGATTGCTTGCCCTTCTTCTTGGTCTTGAGGTAGAGCTCGCCGGATGGCAGACGCATGGCAATAGCGACCCTGTCCGGGCCCTGCATCATGACGCCTTCCATTATCGCCTGACCGCCTATCGCGGTAGGGCAGGCATCCTTTATGAAAATTTTGCTGTAATCTATCTTTGCCATTCTAATGCATCTTCTTGAGCATGAAGTTTACGAAATCCGCGTTGCTCTTCGTGCTCGAAAGGTTGTCTATTATCTCTTCTGTCACGTCCATGACGCTGCCCGAGCTCATAGCCCTTCTGAGCATGTACATGACCTGGTATTCCTCCTGCGAAAGCAGCAGGTCTTCTCGTCTTGTGCCCGACTTGTAGAGGTCGATGGCAGGGAAGATGCGGCGCTCTGAAAGCTGTCTGTCGAGGTGGAGCTCCATGTTGCCGGTGCCCTTGAATTCCTCATAGATGACATCGTCCATGCGCGATCCGGTCTCGACCAGCGCGGTCGCCAGTATCGTTACGCTGCCGCCTTCTTCGAGGTTACGCGCTGTACCGAAGAACTTCTTCGGCGGGTGCAGGGCACCCGGGTCGAGACCGCCCGAAAGTGTCCTTCCCGATGCCGGAACTTCCATGTTATAGGCTCTCGCGAGTCTTGTTATAGAGTCGAGGAGTATCATGACGTCCTTGCCGGACTCCGCCAGTCTCTTTGCGCGCTCAATGACCATCTGCGCTACCTTGACATGGTGCTTGGTCTCCTCGTCAAAAGTCGAGTAGATGACCTCGGAGTGCCTGAGGCTCCTCTTCATGTCCGTGACTTCCTCAGGCCTCTCGTCAACAAGCAGCACTATGAGTTCGATGTCCGGATACTTGTCCTCTACCGAAGCCGCGATCTTCTTGAGCAGCACCGTCTTGCCGGCCTTAGGCTGAGCGACTATAAGTCCCCTCTGACCTCTGCCGATTGGCGCCACAAGGTCCATGACCCTGGTCGAAAGGTCGATGCTCGAATTCTCAAGCACTATCTTCTCGTCAGGGAAAATAGGCGTGAGACTGTCGAACCACGGCCTTCTTTTCGCGGTCATTGGATCGAGCCCGTTGACCTCCTTCACATAAAGCAGCGCGCCAAACTTCTCCGTGCCGCGCGGCTTTCTGGATATACCGAGTATCTTGTCGCCCGTCCTGAGCCCAAACCTTCTGATCTGAGTAGGGGAGACGTAGATGTCCTTGCTGGAAGTCAGGAAGTTGTCAAAGCGAAGGAATCCGAATCCGTCCTCAGACAGCTCCAGGATACCCTCGACCTCCGACTTTCCGTCGTCTTCCGGAGCAGCCTCGGCAGCCGCTTCCTCTTCAGGCGTTTCGGTAGCTTCGATAGGCTCTTCAGTGATTATTTCCTTTTCAAGTAGTTCTTCAGACATATTATTATCCTTTGTTTTTAGGTGGGGAAACGGCGGCAATGAAGATGCGCGCCGAGCGTGTCGAGCAAATCGTGAAGTCTGCACCGATGGAGTGAACGCGGGCCGGCTGACGTTGTGCGGATGTCTGAGCGAAGCGAGTTCCGCAAACGTCCCGGAACGCGGAGCGACTGAGGATGCAACGGCCGATTTGTGAGAGGCGAGGCAAGCACTTCATTGCCGCCCCGCTTTCACAGTCTAAAGCTCTTCGTTGGCTCCGACAGTCGTCAGTATCGTCTCCTTCGACTTATCCACCTGGCTGACCTCGAGCTTGTCGATGTCGTCAGGGTCTATCTCCTTGTTGAGAGCGAGAAGGGTAGGTGACAGGTAGACTGTCGACAGCTGCTTGCCGTCCATGCTGATGATCGATCTCTCCGTGAAGTTTTCTCCTCTTATGTAGTATCTGTCGCCGATCTTGACCAGATCCTTTATGAAGATGCTCTTGTGACCCATCTTCATGTCGACGCGTTCGTACGGCTCGATGCCGCCGTAAGCGTAATGCTTTCCGTAGAGCATGTCGTACGCCAGAGCCTCCTGATCGCTCAGATAGGTCGCGTCATCGTCAGGATCGTTCGACTGCTGATAGTCAAATATGATCCCCTCGTAGTCGAGTCCGGCATCCTCGAGAAGTATGGCGCCGCTCTCGTACGAGTGTATGTTTCTGTCTTCCTTAGGCAGCCCTATGTTGTCCCATATCACGTAGCGAGTGGTGTACAGATCAGGCTGCTTGTAGTTCTCTTCCTTGACGTCGAGTGCCGGGATGTGGTCGCCGTAGATTATCATGACGGTCGGCTCGCCGCTCTCGTCGATCGCTTTTATCAGGTCGCCGATGAAGGTATCCATCTCGTGGCACTCATTGAGGTAATACTCGTATCTCCACTTGGTGTACTCGTCCTCAGCCGTGACCTCGGTATACGGGTGCTTGAAGACCTGCTCGGTCGGGTAGGATCCGTGACCCTCCACGGATATGACGTGCATAAAGTCGCGTTCCTCAGTCGACTGCATGATCTCCATGATCTCGTTCGTGAGCACTCTGTCCTTGCACCAGTTTGTAGGCGTGAACGAAACATTGTTCATGTACTCTACCGATGTGAAGGTGTTGAATCCGAGATTCGCGTAGACCTCATTGCGGTTGTAGAAGAGGGCGCGGTGGTTGTGGAGCGCCGCCGTGTTGTAGCCGTGTGAGCGTGTGACATATGCCATGCTCTCCAGGGTCTCTTTGCGGAGCTTTCCCTTATACGGGTACTCGCCCGGCCCAAAGAACTTGGCACTTATTCCCGTGAGCACCTCGAATTCCGTGTTGGCCGTACCCGCGCCGCAGGCAGGTACCTCAAAGGTTCCCGATGTGTAGTTTTCATAAAGATCGTTGAACACCGGCGTCGGGTCCTGTGAGACCTCGATGTTGGCGTAATCCTGCGCCACGGTGAACGACTCCATTTGCAGCACTATGATGTTAGGATGCTGCGTGCTGTCTTCTTTCTCCTCGAGCTTCGTGTCCGTGCCCCTCTTTGTCTTCTCATCAAGAAGGGCCGCGATCATCTCCTCGGAATATCCCTTAGGCCTCGAGATACCGGCGTTGACCGACGTCGCTATGAAGCAGTACGGCATGCCGTAATCCCTGTACGCGTAGTTGAGGTTTCCGAAGAAGGAGCTTATTGTCCCGGCTCGTTCAAGTCCGATGGTAGCTCCCCCGGCCAGCGCGGCCGCGATGAGTATCGCCGCGATACTCTTGCCGTACCTGATGTTCTTCCACTTCTCGCTCCTGATGAATATCATGACGAGGGCAGCGACGCCCAGGCCAAGCGCGATCAGGAACAGTACTATCTGGACTTTGGAGAAGTACGTCGTGGCGATCGTAAGACCGTCAGCGAAGTTGGTGAAGTCGTAAAGCGTGAACGGTGTCATCCTGTTCATCAGTATGACGCCGTTGGCTGTGCCCAGCCCCAGCCAGATCACCGACACTATGAACCACACGAATCTGCGCCTTCTGAAGAGAAGGGCGATCGTCATGGTCGCGAAAATTATGAGAGTGTTGTAGAGAAATACTACGGGGTGGATGACTGCCCAGTGGAATCCTTCCAGCGGTGCGGCGGTTATCCTCGCGAAGACCTCGATATACAGTTCTATCCCAATTGCCACAAGAGCCATGAGTCCTATGTACTTGAACTCGTGGCGGTCCGCGTCGAAATATTTCGATTCTCTTCTAGGGAATACTTTGTGGAATACTTTGCCTATGCCGTGCCAGAGCTTTACGAAGAAAGCTCCGATCACCGCAAGGACCTTGCGTATTATTTCCTGCAAGTCTATGCCTCCTGCAAGCTGTCTGAAAGTCTCGCAAACTCCTCAAGAGTGAGGGTCTCGGCCCTGCGTCCCGGGTCGATGCCCGCGGACTCAAGCGCTTCAGACAAAGTTTTTTTATCGTAGCCGTCAAGAGAAGAGAGCGCGTTCAGAAGTGTCTTCCGTCTCATCGAAAAACCCGCCTTGACGCAGCGCATCAGCATCTCTTCGCTGGCAACTTTTACTGCCGGCTCATCTCTGAGGTCCAGCCTCAGCACTACCGAGTCGACTCCCGGTACCGGATAAAAACACTCACGCGGCACCACGCAGATCTCCGTGACCTCCGCGTGGTAGTGTACCGGGTAGGTTATGGCTCCCGAAGCTCTGGTGCCCGGTTCGGCGGCTATCCTGTCGCCGACTTCCTTCTGCATCATAACGGTGATGCTCTTTGCGCCGGTGCCCGCTCCGAGGAGCTTCATGATTATCGGTGTGGTTATGTAATACGGCAGATTGCCTATTATTCGGAGCTCGGAGAGCCCGTGCTCTTCCATGCTCTTCTCTGTGATCTGCCTGATGTCAGTCTCGAGTATGTCACCGAGTATCAGGTCGACGTTGCCGATTCCAAAGGTCTTGACCCTGAGGCCGTCTATCATGTCAGGATCGAGGTCTACCGCTATGACATGTCCGGCCTGCTCAGCAAGCGGCAGTGTCAGCGCGCCCGTGCCCGGACCTATCTCCAGGACCAGCGTGTCCTTTGTGACTCCGCTTGCCTCTATGATGGTCGAGATCACCTCTTCATCGATGAGGAAGTTCTGCCCCAGGCTTTTGCGGGGCATGACTCCCGACAGGCTGCGCGGCCTTGGCGCGCGGCCTCCGTGTACACGCTTCTTAGCCATCGGAGCCTCCGGCATCTTCGGTCTGCTCATTCCCGTCGTCAAAGAGGAAGAGTATCTCTCCCGGATTCAGCAGGTTCAGCTGCTTTCTGGCCTGCTCTCTGATGTACTCAGGGTCATCCACGTTGGTGAGTTCCTCTTTAAGTTCGTCCCTCTGTTTCTCGAGGGCGACCTGCTGCTTCTTTAAAGCTATGTTCTCAGCCTTGAGCCTGACTATGTCCTTGCCGCACATGGTAGCCAGTATGGCAAAGACCACGAGAAACACCAGCAGCGTTATGGTCTTTCTCCTGCGCAGCTGAGTGGTGCGGACCTTGTACCTCTGCTCCATGCGAAGAGCAAGTTCTTCATCGGTGAGGCGTATCTCTGTTGTATCAAATTTTTTCCTGTTCTTCTTTGCCAAAACTTCCTCCGGCATTCATCTTTGTATTACGGATGGATGTAGTTTACAGGGTTCTGAGGTGAACCATTTATCAGCACCTCGAAGTGCAGGTGGCTTCCGAAGCTGTTTCCGGTATTGCCGACCAGCGCTATCGTCTGTCCCTGATATACCAGGTCTCCGACGCTGACGAGGATCTGACTGCAGTGCGCGTATCTTGTTACCACGCCCGGTTCGTGTTCGATCTCTACACAGTAGCCGTAGCCGCCGTAGTAGCTTGCCCGGACGACCTTTCCTCCGTCAGCAGCATGTATAGGATTGCCTGTTCCTACTGCAAGGTCTACGCCTTTATGCAGTCGGCCCCATCTATATCCGAATCCGGACGTGAAGGTGTAACGGTCAAGCGGAATTATGAATGTACCCGTCGCGGCCGTCTTAGGTCTCTCTGCCGTACCTACAAGGATGATCTTGTCCTTCTTTTCCTTGATGACTTCCGTGCTTATCTCATCTCTGTCTGTCTCTTCTCCGGCGACCTTGGTGATCGTTCCTTCAAAGATCTGTACACCGTTGACGCCTTCCTGCTCAACATAGGTGTCGCCCTTGTAATACTTGTCGGTTTCTTTCTTGATGGTCTGGTACTCTACGGTCTCCTTGATCTTTCCGGTCTCTACCATCTTGACACTTACCGGCTCCACCATGCTTCTGATGCAGATCTTGTCGCCCTGTTCTATCTCGCTGACGACCTCTTCATTGTTTTCATCGTAGATCCTGTCGGTCTCGACGCCGAATTCTCCGGCTATGCTTTCTACGGTCTCTCCCTCTTCGGCTATGTGGAAGGTCTCCATGTCGCCGCCGTTTACCATCTGTTCCTGGGCGGCCGCCTTGCTCTGGACGCTTCCGAGGAGCACGTTGATCGGTCTGGTATTGAGTTCATTTACGAACTCTGAAGATACCAGCACCATTCCGTTATCCGGTATCGAGAGCTGTCCCATGGTCTGCGCCAGCAGGTCTTCCGCGTCGGCCTCGTCCTTTACTATGGCCACGACACTGTCGCCGTCATATATCGCGGTGGCCTCGGTCTCGATGTCCGTCATGTAGATCAGTTTATTGATGACCGTATCTGAGTCATCCGTACTCTTGCCTTTGCCTTCGACCAGGTTGAACGTTACGTTCTGATTGGCGACAAACTCGACATTGACGCCGTTCTCTCTGCCGCTGCTTAGCTTTCTGCCGGCTATGTCGAGGACGTCTGTGACTTCCTCCTGATCCTGCACGTATCCCAGCACCTTGCCGTTATATGCGTACTCGTAGACCGTGAATGTGTCAAAGATTATGAGGATCGCTGCGGCCAGTATGCCTATCAGCAGCAAGGCAAAACCTATCGTTCTGCGCGAGTTCATGTATCCTGTGGCCATGCGGTGGAAGCCCCTGACCGTGTCCTGTCCCACGTTGACGAACGCGCCGTCAACAGCGTCCTGCATGCGGTCGAGTCCATCGGTGACCGACGCGAGAGGAGATCTCCCAGTCTTCTTCATGAACTGCTTTTTATATAAATTCTGCTTTTTCTCTTTGACTTTCTGCTTCTTTTTTCTGCTTTCTTTGGCAGCCTTCTTTTTCGGAGCCTGCTCTTTTTTCTCTTTAGGATTCTTCGGATCCTTTTCCTCAGAAGCTTCTTTGACTTCTTCCGTTTTAGGTTTTTCCTCTTCAGGAGCCCTCTCCTCAAGGTCGACCCCAATCTCTTCAGGCTCCACGAATGTCGCGTCGCCCGGGATCAGGCCTTGCTCTCTGAGGTATTTCGCGTAAGCCAAAGCCGCAGCCTTTATCTGTTCGCTGTCCAGATCGGGCGCTTCTGTTTCAGCCTTCTCGGAGTACACCTCGACGGGCTTCGTTTCTTCGTCTTCTGCTTCGTTATTTACTGTTGTAATTTCTATATCTTTATCTGTCATCTACGCCTTTTCTTTATTCGTGTGCCATTCATACGCTTCCGCCGCGCGTTCCTTTGCGCATCCGCACACCATGCCCTCGTCCGTGTATCCGGTATCCTTGCAGACATCGCATCTGTACTTTCTGTTCAGATAGTCCGCAGGCCAGCCGTTGGCGGTCAGGAGCTGTTTCTTCGATTCTTCAATAGCTATTCTTTCTGCCCGGAGCCTCTGTCTCTCATCGAGACCGGCGCTTCCCGGCTTTATCGAGAGAAGTCTGCTGTTGATGTTTGCTTCAGCGTCAAAGACATCCCTCATCTCAGGCACCCTGGACAGCACCTCGTCGATGCGCCACTCGCGTGCCGTTTCATCTGTCGTTCTTATGTATTCGTAATAGTCGCTTAGGACCTTGCGGCTCACCAGGCTCGCGTTCTCAGCCGGTGCTGCCGGCGTGTTTGCTTCCGCCCTCACGTTGATGCCGCCTTTTTCCGCTCTGCGGTTTTCAAGGACCTTGTTGACATATCTCAGGTTAGGGTCCCTCAGGCCTGCCGCTGCCGCGCACGCCTCAAGAACTTCGCCTATGGAACATTCCATTTCATCGAACCACCTGTCCATGATCTCCCTGTCGGCCGGAGCAGGCAGCCTGTTGAAACCGAGGGCCTTGAAGACCTGTCTGTACCATGAGTTGCGGCGGCTGTGCTTGTCGAGCAGCCTCTTGGCGTCCTCCACGGTGCGGCAGCCTTCCTCGGTCCACCTCAGCGCGACTTTGAAGATATAGTCGACGCTGTACTTCTCCAAATCAGCACAGTAGTCGATCGCGAAATCGAAGATGTCCGGCTCCACGCCATACACCTTGACAGCGTCCTCGATCTTGGAAGTCTCCTGCCTGGAGATGGTCCTTCCCGTGGTGATCTGATATTTCTGATAGAGATCCCGCAGCCTTCTGTCCACGAGTCTCCCGCTCATCACCTCATCAAACTCATTGCTGTCTATAGATACGTCAAGCGGCACCTCGACCTCATCCTCAGTTGAAGGGGTATACGCCTCTTCCGGAGTCTCTGCCTGCGGCACCTTGCCGTAGAGCAGATCTATCTGGTTGAGGAAGACGATCCGGTTTACCTCTTCGCCGTTTTCGTCGCGTTCCTTGACGTTCTTTACCAGACCCTTGGAATCCCAGTATATCCAGGCTTCCTCGACTTCATCCGCACTGATGCCCAGAAGTTTCGCGATTTCCTGTCTGTTTGGCTCCATTTCATACTGCGCGTACATCAGGCCAAAAAGGTACACCTTAATATATTCGCCCGGAGCATCCGGGAGATACTCGCTTATAAAAAGGTTCTCGACCTTTGTCGTGTGCAGAAATATATCTCTTTTTTTATCCAGCGTCAGCTTGGTCTTTGCCATGTTTTACTCTCTTGCCAGGTTGCCGAATTTTACGTATCTAGGGATCCATGTCAGGTTGGCTATGCCGACCGGACCGTTTCTGTGCTTCGCGATGTTGACCGCGCATGTGAGACCTGTGTTCTCATCGATGTTAGCGCGTTCTTCTTCCGAGCTGTAGTAGTCGTCTCTCTTGAGGAAGATGACCACGTCAGCGTCCTGCTCGATCGCTCCGGAATCCCTGAGGTCGGACAGCTTTGGCATGTGGTCGCCTCCGCGCTGCTCCGGTCCTCTGGAGAGCTGCGACAGCAGTACCACCGCGCAGTCGAGTTCCTTGGCCATGATCTTGATGGATCTTGTGATGGCCGCGATCTCCTTTTCTCTCTGCTCTATCCTGTAGCCGCCCATGCTCATCAGCTGCAGATAGTCGATGACGACCAGGTCGAGGTCGCCTTTCTCCTGCTTGAAGCGGCGGCATTTGTTCTTCATCTCGAGCGGAGTGATGACCGACGATTCGTCGATGACCATGTCGTGCCCGTAGAAGCTGTCCTGCGCGGCCGAGAGGTCTTCCCACTCCTCCATGCTGAGGCTTCCCTTGTGGATATTCTCAAGGGGAACGCTGGATGTCATGGAAAGGAGTCTTTCGCCCAGCTGTTTGGTGGACATCTCAAGGCTGAATACCATGACCTTCTTGCCGATGGAAGCGGCATATTCCGCGGCGTTGAGCGCCCATGCGGTCTTGCCTACACCAGGTCTTGCTGCCAGGATGATAAGGTCTGTCTTCTGGAAGCCTCCCAGTATCCTGTCGACATCTCTGAAGCCCGTCGGTATGCCTCTTTCTTCTCCGCCGTTCTGCTCTATCTCCTGCAGCTGCTTGATGTTTTCAAACAGCACGTCGTTTACGTCGACATAGTTGTTGCGCTGCGATTTGTGAGCTATCTCGAGTATGCGCTGCTCGGCGTTGTCAAGGATATCCTCAGGCGGGAGTTCCGATGAGTAAGCCGCGTCTCTGATGGCCTCTGCTTCGGTAATCAGCTGTCTCATCTTGGACTTGTCCGCGACGGTCTCCGCGTAGTAACGGGCATTCGAAGGAACGATGGCCTCATCCATCAGCCTGCTGAGGTATGTGATGCCTCCGACCATGTCGGCGGTCTTCCTCTGCTTGAGTGCCGAGTACACCGTTGTTATGTCGATGCCGGTTCCCCTCTGGTCCATGTCGAACATGGCCCTGAAGATCTCCTGATGCTCTTTGAGGTAGAAGTCCTCTGCCCTGAGTATGGCGTTGACATCGGCCCTGGCATCCTGGTTCTTGAGCATGGATCCCAGCACCGCTTTCTCAGCGTCTATGTCTACCGGCGGCAGAAGTACATCTTTTCTTTCTTCGTCCATTCGTCTACTCGCCCTCTATCTTGATAACGACCTTAGCGCTCACGTCCTGGAACAGCTTGATCTCAATGGTCTCAACGCCCGTGTCCTTGATAGGCTTGCTGAGCACGATCTTTCTCTTGTCGACCTCTTCTCCGGTCTGTTCCTTTATGGCATTGGCGATGTCCATGGAAGTGATGGCGCCAAAGAGTCTGCCGTTCTCGCCGACCTTTGTCTTGACGACTACCATCTTGTCCTCAAGTCTGCCCTTGAATTCTTCAGCCGCTGCTCTTTCCTGAGCCAGCTTCTCTGCAGCCTTTGCCTTTTCTCTTTCAAAAGCCTTCATGTTTGCCGGTGTCGCCTCTATTGCGAGACCGCCCGGTATCAGCTTGTTGCGGGCATATCCGTCGCTGACCTTGACTACCTGCCCTGCCTTACCCGTGCCCTTTACGTCCTGTTTCAAAATGACTTCCATCTGTATTTCCTCTGTCTTTCCCTATCTGATCAGCTCTATTTCCTGTGTTCTGGAAAGCTTGGCTTTTCGTTCTTCTTCTTCGTGCTCCTGGTACTCCTTGACCAGCTTCCTGATGCGTGCCAGCACCTCTGCCAGCGGTTCGTCGGTCTGTGCTGCCGCCGATGTGAAATGTCCGCCGCCTCCGAGCTTCTCCATGAGAGACTGTACGTTGATGTCTCCAAGCGATCTGGCGCTGACTATCGTCTGGCCGCGCTCGTTTCTTCCGAGAACGAAGGCTGCCTTTGCGCCTTTGACCGTCATTAGCTCGTCTGAGACCTGAGCGTTGATTATCTGTGTATTTGTGGATGTTCCTTCGGTCACCGCATATGCTATGCCGTCCTCGGTGAAGTCCGCGTTCGCGATGGCTGTCGACTTGGCTCTGAAGTCCTCTTCGCTTACCTGGAAGAAGCGCTTGACCTCTGTTGTATCTGCGCCTCCGCGCTTCAGCCACGACGCCGCTTCAAATGTTCGTACGCCTGTCCTTACCGAGAAGTGGTTGGAGTCGACCATGATGCCGGCCAGCATCGCCTCGGCCTCTAGCTTGTTGATGAACCTCTTCTGCGAGAAGTGCTGCATCAGCTCGGCCAGAAGTTCGCTGGCGGATGAAGCATAGCTTTCGATGTATGCCACGGCCGAATTCTGATACGAATCCTCGGTCAGTCTGTGGTGGTCGATGATGATCCTTGTCTTGCAGACTTCTGCAAGTTCAGAACTTTCGACCAGCATAGGCCTGTTGGTATCGACGATTATCAGGAGGGATCTGTCGGTCACTCCCTTGAGGGCTCTTTCGCTCTTGATGATGCTGTAATCATCCGTGTCGGCCGCCAGATCGTAGACCGCGTCGAGAGCCTCGTTATGCTTGTCCATGACGATGAACGTGTCCTTGCCGAGGAACTTGCATATGGCGCAGGCTCCTATGGCAGCTCCGAAAGCGTCCATATCTGGCCACTTGTGGCCCATGACGAACACCTTGTCCGCGTCGTTTATAAGTGCTTTCATCGCGTGTGCGATGACTCTCGGCTTGCTGCGGTTGTTCTTTTCGAACGACTGCAGGGTCCCTCCATAATACTTGGTGCCGTCATCTGTCTTGACTACGGCCTGGTCGCCTCCGCGACCGAGGGCCAGCTCCAGCGCCGCCTCGGCAAGCTCTGTCGATTCTATGAGCGACAGGTCCGAACTACCTATGCCGATGCTTATGGAAGCAGGGAAGTCGATCTGCGAATCGATGTTCCTCACTTCGTCAAGAACGCTGAAGTTGCTTTCTATCATGGCCTCCAGCCGTCCGCGGCTTGTGTACATGACATATCTGTCTTCGCCGGTGCTGATGACAGGCGATTCGAACGAATCTCCCCACTTACGCACAAGCATGTCGATCTGCGCGGGGATGACTCTGCGGTAATCCTCCGGAGCGCTTGCGATCAGCTCGTCGTAGTTGTCGATGTTGATGTACGCGATAGCGGCCTTGTCGCTCTCCAGTTTGGTCCTGAACGACTCTCTCGCTGTCGCTTCGTCAAAGAACACGACTACTTCTTCATCATCCTTTGCTTCCTCGTTGATCCAGAGCTTGAACATCTTGCCGTTTCGCTCAATGATCATCTCTTCCTTATTTGCGGTCATGAGCTGCTCGCGCTTTACGCCTGTCAGCGTGAAGAAACTGGATCCGGTTATGTCTTCATAAACGAATACGTTCTTTATGAGCGGATTGGCTCCTGTTATTTTGCCGCTTGGATCTACCGTACAGGCCGGTATAGGAAGAGTCCTGATGTATTGATTATCCATGACATCTCCTTTACTTGAAGGCGTCTCTCAGGGCGTCTATAAGTCTGTTGAGTTCTTCGAGGCTGTAATATTCGAGTTCTATTTTTCCCTTGTTCTCATCGCCGGCAATATGCACCTTTGTGCCTGTCAGCGTCATGAGTTCTTTTTCAACGGCCGCTATCTCTGCAGCCCTTGCTGTGTCTTCTTCAGTGACCTTCTTTTTGCGCTTCTTGCGCTCAGGTCTAAGCTCATCCTTGACCTTCTCGGCCAGTCTCTCGGTGGCTCTTACGGAAAGATCGTTGCGGATGATCTTATCCGCGATCTCTCTCTGCTTGGCCTTGTCCGGGATGTTGATGATCGTTCTTCCGTGAGCCGCGGACATTTGTCCGCTTGACACGTACTGCTGTATCTCCGGCGGGAGCTTCAGCAATCTTATGCTGTTCGTGATATATGTACGGCTCCTGCCGAGCGAGGCGGATACCTGCTCCTGCGTGAAACCGTATTTCTCAGTCATCGACTTGAGTCCCAAGGCCTCTTCTATAGGGTTGAGGTCCTCGCGCTGCATGTTCTCGATGATGGCGACGATCGCGTTCTGCTTGTCATCGAAATTTCTGACGATGCACGGGACCGTCTTGAGGCCTGCCTGTCTGGAGGCGCGCCATCTTCTTTCACCTGCTACCAGCTCATAGCCGTTGTTGCTCTCTCTTACGATGAGCGGCTGGATGACGCCGTTGGTGTTTATGGATCTGGCGAGTTCAGCCAGTTTGTCCTCGTCAAAGACGTGGCGCGGCTGGGCGCTGTTAGGCCTGATATCATTTATGTCGATGTAAAGGATCCTGTCTTCGCTGTCCGCGGATGCGTCCGCTTTTTTCAGAGCAGGTTTCTTTTTCGATCCGGCTAAAGGCGCGGTATCTCTATCTTCTTCGGCAATAGGGGCGGCGTCCGCGAAGAGCGCGTCAAGACCCCTTCCGAGACCTTTAGTCTTAGCCATTCTTCTTTGCTCTCTTTCTTGCTCTCTCTCTGGCCAGGAATTCCTTTGTAAACTCCTGGTATGCCTTCGCTCCCTGAGCATTAGGATCGTAGTCCTGGATCGCCTTGCCGTAGCTTGGCGCCTCAGCAAGTCTTACGTTGCGAGGGATTATGGTATCGTACATTGCCGGTCCGAAGAAATTCCTTACGTCCTGAACGACCGCATGCGAAAGGTTGTTCCTTCCGTCAAACATGCTCAGGATGACCCCGTCTATGTAAAGACCCGGATTCAATCTTTCCTTGACCTTCTCAATTGTGCTTATAAGCTGGCTCACTCCTTCAAGGGCGTAGAATTCGCACTGTATAGGGATCAGCACGCTGTTCACGGCTGTGAGCGAATTGATCGTGAGTATTCCAAGCGAAGGAGGGCAGTCAACAAGTATGAAGTCGTACTCGTCTCTGACTGAATCGATTACCCTCTTGAGTCTGCCCTCGCGGCCTTCAAGCTGTGCGAGTTCTACCTCCGCTCCCGCAAGATCTACGCTTGCCGGTATGAGGAAAAGGTTCTCCGTATAAGTCGGCAATATCGCTTTGTGTACGTCGAACTCGGTGTCTATGAGCGCGTCATAGAGCGTGGTCTTGAGGGTCCTCTTACGGATGCCGATGCCGCTGGTAGTATTTCCCTGAGGATCGATGTCGACCATCAGAACTTTCTTTCCCCTGCGCGCCAGGCACGCAGCAAGATTGATGTTCGTAGTGGTTTTGCCGACACCGCCTTTCTGATTGAAAATAGCAATTGCCTTGCCCATTTATTTATTACCTCCTGCGGGACATAGTTCCCGATTAAACACTTTCGTGTATTATACTTCAACAGTGCTGAGTTTTTCTACTTTATATGGTGCTGTTTTTGTGAAGATTTGGGGATTTTGGTGGCCTTTAATAAATGCAATATGCAAATTGTGTCTCTGGATCGAGTCGACCACAATATATAGTTGGGTGGACAGATTGGGATTTCTTGCTACGGTTAATGATTACAAGAAAATTTTTAGAATGTTTCACGTGGAACAATCGCAGGAATGTTTCACATGAAACATTATTTCTTTGAAATGATCAGCAAGACGTGTCCGGATATATCCTCCGGTTCACCTGGATAGGTTTCGACTCTGTCGAGCTTTCCTCCGAGCTTTCTGAGGGTTTTGTTCGCTCCCTCAAGCTCTTCGTTATAGTTCTCGCCTTTATATGCTATGAAGCTGCCTCCTTTTCTGACGAAAGGCAGACACCATTTGGAAAGGGTATCTAGATTGGCAACAGCCCTGGATACGCAAAGGTCGTACGCTCCGCTGTATTCCGGCTTGCGGTTTATCTCTTCAGCTCTTGCGTGAACGGTCTTAAGATTAGAGATGCCCAAAGCCTCTGCGAATTCATCTATGACTCTGAGTCTCTTTAAAGTGGAATCGAGAAGGGTGAATTCTTTTTCCGGGCTCACTATGGCAAGAAGGGCGCCCGGAAAGCCCGCGCCCGTGCCAACATCTATAACGGTCTTTGCCGCTTTGTATTCAGGCAGATCGCATATGGCGAACGAATCAAGGACGTGCTTTACTATAGCCTCATCTCTGTCTCTGACAGCAGTCAGGTTGATATGCTCGTTCCTTTCAAGGACCATGTCAAGATAGGAAAGCAGCTTGTCCGCGGTGCTTTCTCCATATTTTTCTTTCAGTTCTTTTATAATGAGATCTGTCATTTTGAACGCATTTCCTTTTCAAGATATACGAGCAGTACATTTATATCCGCAGGAGACACTCCAGATATGCGGCTTGCCTGGCCCACTGTCATAGGCTTTATGGCTGTCAGTTTCTGTCTGGCCTCAAGCCTCAGGCCTCCGATGGAATTGTAGTCGAGGTTTTCGCTGAGCTTCTTGTCCTCAAGGCTTATCATCTTCTCGACTTCATTGATCTGCTTCTGTATATATCCATCATATTTGAGCATGACCTCAACTTCGGTCTTCTCGTTCTCTGTCAGCGCCGGCCTGGTCTCATCATCGATCTCGGCGAGATCTTCATAGAAGATGGCAGGCCTTCTCAATGCTTCAGCAAAAGTCTGGTTTGCGACGTCATCGCTTACTTCCGCCGACTCATGCCTCAGGAGGAACTCCCTGAAGCTTGTTATGTCTGTCCTCTTGCTTCTGAGTCTTTCGATCTCTGAGTCGACATGCGCCTTCTTCTGAAGATACCTCTGATATCTCTCCTCAGTGACCGTCCCGTATTTGTAACCGATCTCCGTCAGTCTTCTGTCGGCATTGTCCTGCCTCAGCAGAAGTCTGTACTCAGCCCTTGAAGTCATTATTCTGTACGGCTCATTTGTCCCCTTGGTGACAAGGTCGTCGATGAGGACGCCTATATACGCCTGGTCGCGTCTGAGCACCAGCGGTTCTTTCCCCTTAAGCTTGGATGCGGCATTGATGCCCGCGATAAGTCCCTGTGCCGCGGCCTCTTCGTATCCCGAGCTTCCGTTGAACTGACCTGCACAGAAAAGGCCATCAACGATCTTGCTTTCAAGGCTGGGCTTCAGAGCAAGAGGATCGGCGCAGTCGTATTCGATTGCATAAGCAGGGCTTAGGATTTCAGCGTGTTCAAGCCCCGGAATGGTAGCGTAGAAGGCGTGCTGCACGTCTTCCGGAAGGCTCGAGCTCATGCCCTGTATATACATAAGATCCGTGTCCGTGCCCTCAGGCTCTACGAATAACTGGTGTCTATTTCTGTCCTTGAAACGCGAAACTTTGTCCTCGATTGACGGACAGTATCTTGGCCCTACTCCGACTATGTTTCCGGAGTACATTGCCGATTTTTCTATATTATCAAGAATGATCTTGTGTGTTATCTCGTTTGTATATGAAAGCCAGCAGCTTATCTGATCGATATCAAAGGTCTTGTCTTCGTTCATGAAGCTGAACGGCACTATCTTCTCGTCGCCAAGCTGTTCTTTCATCGCGTCGTAGTTCAGGGTGTCCTTGTGCATGCGCGCAGGAGTCCCTGTCTTGAACCTGCGGATAGGGAATCCAAGTTCTTTGAGATTCTCACCAAGCTTTGTAGCCGGTCTGAGTCCTGCAGGTCCGGATATCTTGACGTAGTCCCCAATGAATATCCTGCCGGCAAGGAATGTCCCGGTGCAGATTATGGCCGCGTCGCATGTATACCCACTGCCGTCCGAAGACCTGACTCCCTTGATTTTGCGCGGGCGACCATCACTCCCTTTTGCATTTTTGTCAAAGTTATCCACAAGAAGCTCTGTCACTTCGCCCTCGATCAGATCGAGGTTTTCCTGCTCCCTTATGGTTGCAAGCATGGCCTGATGATACTTCTCTTTGTCTGCCTGGGCTCTGAGAGAATGGACTGCAGGTCCCTTGGAAGTGTTCAGCATCTTGGACTGAATAAAGGTCTTGTCGATGTTGAGGCCCATCTCTCCGCCAAGCGCGTCCACCTCACGGACCAGATGTCCCTTGCCTGTTCCTCCGATGGACGGGTTGCACGGCATCATGGCGACTGACTCGATGTCCGTACAGAACATCGCGGTCTTCATGCCAAGGCGTGCGCAAACAAGACCGGCCTCGCATCCCGCGTGACCGGCTCCGATTACGATTATTTCGTACTTGCTGCTTTTCTTTTCCATTACGGCAGTATTCTAACACATTTGCGGGCTTGACAGAAATAATGTTTGGGATATAGTGTATATACTAAATGTATATACATAGACCTAAGGAGTCTTTATCATGACTACAAACATAAGAGCCTGGGGAAACAGCCAGGGTTTGTACATCCCGAAAAAGCTGCTAAAAGAAGCTATGCTTGAGGTGAATGACGCGGTCGAGATCAGCGTCGAAGACGGCGCGATCATCATTCGTAAAGATGATTCGGCTGATGTCAGAAGAAAGCATCTGGAGACTTTGAAAGCAATAAGAAATGCTCACAAGGGTTCTGCTGTCAGCATAAGTGATGACTACAGAAAAGAAAGGGATGAATATTTAGATGAAAGATTCGGCAGATAACATCCCAAGGGTTTTTCTGGATACAAACATACTTATGGACTATGTACTGTTCAGGACAGATGAAGCCCTTGCAATAGAGCACATTTTTGATTCGTCAATGGACCTCAGGCTAAGTCTTCACATAGCGGCTCACTCTCTGACAAATCTGTTTTATGTGCTCAGAAAAGAGTTTACTGCCGCAGAGAGGAACTTGCTTATTCAGAATCTATGCGCATTATGTAAGGTCGTGCCTGTCTCCGGCGAAAACATAGAAAAAGCAATCGCCTCAGGATACACATCCGATCTTGAAGATGCTCTTCAGATACAGGGTGCTGTCGAAAGCGATTGCGATTACTTCATAACGCGGGATCATGAGTTGTTTGAGAAGTGTCCCTTCAGGACACTCCTTCCTCACGAACTGATCCGCGAGCTATCCTTATAGAGCTGCAAGCAGCTCTTTTTTATTTACCCAGGCAGAACTTACTGAAGACGGTGTCGAGTATTTCTTCTCCGACTTCCTCGCCGATGATCTTTCCGAGCGCTTCATATGCGTAGTGTGCCGAAAGCTCCGCGACTTCAACCGGCTCGCCGTTCTTCAGCAGGCTTATGGCCTCATCCAGTTCTCTCGAGGCTCTTTTGAGCATCTGCACATGTCTTTCGTTTGTGATGATATTTGACTCATGGACGTTGATATTGCCAAGGTCCAGCATCTCGCCGATAGCCTCGGAGATCTTCTCCGCAGCTTCGATCGCGCCCGTTCCGACCAGTGATGTCGAAATGATCCTGACTCCCGGCAGTTTCTCATGCACTTCTTCCTCGGTGATCTCTCTTCCGAGGTCCTGCTTGTTTATTACGACCAGCATGTGGTCTGTACTCATCTTTTCGATGAACTCAAGCACCTTCTCATCCTCTTCATCGAGATCCTGGCTTCCGTCAAGAACGAGTATGAGTATGTCAGCTCCCGCTATGGCCTTTGTGGTCCTCTCGATGCCGATCTTCTCGACCTTGTCATCAGATTCGCGAAGGCCCGCGGTATCGATAAGCACGATAGGAACGCCTCCCAGTGAAGCGCTTTCTTCGACTGTGTCGCGTGTCGTTCCCGGTACATCGGTCACTATTACACGACCCTCGCCGAGTATGGCGTTCATGAGTGAGCTCTTTCCCGCGTTTGGCTTGCCGACTATGACTGCCCTGACTCCCTCACGGGCTATCCTTCCTATGGAGACGGTATCCAGGAGTTTTTCGACATCATCATCTACCCACCTGAGGTCGTTGATGATGTGGCTGTAGGCATTTTCCTCATCGCCGTAGTCCTCATCCGGATAGTCGATATCCACGGCCATCTCGGCCAGTACGTCAAGGAGAGTTTCTCTGATCTCCCTTATGGTGTCACCCAGCCTTCCGGCACGCTGCTCCTCTGCTATCTCCAGAGACAGGTCCGTTTTTGCCTTGATGATGTCTATGACAGCCTCTGCCTGCGAGAGATCCATTTTGCCGTTCAGGAACGCAAGCTTTGTGAACTCTCCCGGATCGGCCATGCGCACATTGCCTAGTCCGGAACTGAGTACTGCCGAAAGAATGGCCTTCAGAGACACGTTGCTGCCGTGTCCCTGTATCTCAAGCATGTCCTCACCTGTATATGAGGCCGGTCCTTTCATGAAGAGGAAGACGGCCTCGTCTATGATCTCCGCCTTTGGGTCTGAATTGTCCCTGACTACCTTGCCCGTATACGCGTGGCGCGGTTCTATCTCTTCCGGGCAGCCAAGCATAAGGCGCCTCATCAGCGCCTCGCTCTCAGGTCCGCTTACCCTCACTATTCCTATACCGCCTTCTCCAGGCGCTGTTGATATCGCTGCAATCGTATCCGCCATGATGGATGTTCCCCTTTCTTTGATACGCCTTGTATTCTACCACACGCGCATAAAAAGAGCCATCCGGCAAATGCCGGACGGCCCTGTGTCGGATTGTCCTTTACAATATCTCGCTGAGGAACGACTTTCCGTCGCCGCGGTAATCAATACCGAAATATTCAGCAATGGTAGCAGCCTGATCAGCAAACGTGTCACGTGTTCCGAGATCAACGCCCTTCTTGAGGGACGGTCCCCATACGAGGCACATGACGTCCTCGCGTGTATGGTCGGTGCCCTTGTAGCCCGGATCGCAGCCGTGGTCGGCCGTGACCATCAGGATGTCCTCAGGACCCATCTTCTCCATAAGCTCGCCAAGCTGTCTGTCAGCAGTATTCAGAGCATTTGTGTAGCCCGGGATATCTCTTCTGTGTCCGTAGATCATGTCTGTATCTACCAGGTTCACATAGCAGACTCCCTCAAAGTCCGCGTCCGCAAGATCTATCGTCCTTACCATGTTGGCCTCGTTGCCCTTGTTGGAATAGCTGAACATGACGCTCTTGCCGGCAAAGATATCGTAGATCTTGCCTACGCCAATGACCATGAAGCCTTTCTCCTTGAGAGCGTCAAGCACTGTTTCACGAGGCGGCTGCAGACTGTAGTCGTGGCGTCTCACCGTTCTCTGGTAAGGCCATTCGCCTTCGAACGGTCTCGCGATGATACGGCCTACACCGTGCTCGCCCTGCATGATCTCTCTTGCCTTGTGGCAGATATCGTAAAGCTCTTCGATAGGAACGACGTCCTCGTGAGCAGCTATCTGCATCACGCTGTCAGCGCTCGTATAAACGATAAGATCGCCGGTCTCGACATGATGCTTTCCGTAGTCCCTGATAACATCAGTCCCGGAATATGTCTTGTTGCAGACTATGTTTCTGCCGGTAGCCTTTGACAGCTTGTCGAGGATCTCCTGCGGGAAGCCTTCGTAGTATGTAGGAAGCGGCTTTGGCGAAACCATGCCCGCCATCTCCCAGTGGCCTACTGTCGTGTCCTTGCCGCGGGACTTCTCGTGCATGCGGCAGAAGCAGCCGTCGATATCTTCTTTAGGATCATAGAACGATGTGTCCTTGATGTTCCTGATGCCCAGCTTCTCCATGACAGGCACGTCCATGCCGCCGCTCTTGTAGCAGCTGCCGAAAGTATCGGCTCCGGCATCGCCAAAGTCGGCCGCGTCAGGAGCGCCGCCGATGCCCGCGCTGTCGAGCACTATCCAGAATACTCTCTTGCCCATTATTCTTTTCCTTCCTTGCTTTTATCTTCGGCTATCATCATGCGGATCGCCTCGATGGCTACGCGGATAGCCAGGTCGGTGTCATGCTCCTGCGGATTAGGCAGGCCCACCTTCTCTCTTTCCTGATTCGCTACGACCAGGAATACCGATCCGACTCTCAGCCTGCGGTAAGCGCCTACGATGAAGAGGGTCGCCGATTCCATCTCGGAAGCCTTGCATCCCATGCGCAGCCAGGCGTCCCATTTCTCCAGGAGCTCGTGGCTGTTAGGAAGAGCCTCCGGCATGTGCTGTCCGTAGAAAGCGTCCTTGCACTGAACGACACCTGTGTGATACGGAGCGCCAAGCTTCTTTGCCGCGTTGGCAAGAGAAGCCGAAACAGTTACATCGGATACTGCAGGATATTCTATCGGGCAGTATTCTTTCGATGTTCCGTCCATGCGGACTGCGCCTGTTGCTACGACGACGTCTCCGCCCTTCACATCGAGATCCATGCCTCCGCATGTACCGACTCTGATGAAGGTCTTGCCTCCTACATTGGCGACTTCCTCGAGCGCGATGGAAGCGGACGGGCCGCCTACACCGGTACTTGTGCAGCTGACCTTGACGCCATCCAGATAACCTGTATACGTAACGTACTCACGGCTGTCAGCTACTTTTTCGGCGTTATCGAAATATGCGGCGATCTTAGGTACTCTATGCGGATCGCCCGGCAAAATAACATATTCACCGACATCTCCCGGCCTCAGACCTACGTGATACTGATAGCCTCCGCCTTCTGTATAATCTACCATTTTCCTTACCTCTTTTCTAAAAACGGTAATAATATTGCGAAATATGTAAAGATATTATAAATTATGCTACTTTTCAGCGGCTTTTGCTGCCTTCACGACACGGCTCGTGCCCAGACGCTTAGCTCCGATCTCAATGAACTTAGCAGCGTCCTCGAGTCCGCTGATCCCGCCGGACGCTTTGACCTTTACGCCCTCGCCGACGTTCTTTACCATCAGTTCAACGTCCTCAAAGGTCGCTCCGCCTCCGCCGAATCCCGTCGAAGTCTTGATGAAGTCAGCTCCAGCGAATGTAACGATCTCGCAAAGCTTCACCTTCTCCTCATCGGTCAGCATGCAGGTCTCGATGATGACCTTTAAAATGTTATCGCCGCAGATCTCCTTGAGGATGCGGATCTCATTCTCGATGTCATCCCATCTTTTGTCCTTGACCCAGCCTATGTTGATCACCATGTCGATCTCATCAGCTCCGTTGTCGAGAGCATCACTGGTCTCAAAGGCCTTTACCGCTGTCGTGTTATATCCGTTAGGGAAACCGATGACCGTGCAGATCTTGAGGTTGTTTCCGGCATAGTCCTTAGCCTGCGCTACATATCCCGGCGGGATGCAGACACTGGCCGTCTCGTACTTGATGCCGTCATCGATGATCGCCTTGATGTCTTCCCATGTAGCCGTCTGGGCCAGTAGGGTGTGGTCGCAGTATTTCAGAATTTCTTTTGTATCCATTACTTGACTCCTTTATTGATAAAGGCGGAAGCAAACTGCCCCGCCTTTATCACCTGATGATAGTTATTATCTCTGTCCCTTGTCGTAAGGAATACCTTCCGCTTTAGGCGCTCTGGAGTTCTTGGATGTGAATGCAAGTACTACCAGCGAGATGATGTACGGCAGCATGTTGTATACCGTGCTCGGTATGTTCATTGCAGCCAGGAACGGGATACCTGCGTATACGTTCGACAGCGCGCGGAAGAGTCCGAAGAGCAGGGCCGCGAGAGCGATGTTGGTCGGTTTCCACTGACCGAAGATCATTACGGCCAGAGCCAGGAAGCCGAAGCCCGCGACACCCATCTCGAATTTCCACTCGGATACGCCGGCCGTGATGTACACGATTCCGCCGAGTCCGCCGAGGAAGCCGGAGATCAGGACGCCTGCCCAGCGCATCTTGTATACGTTGATACCTACGGAGTCCGCAGCCTGAGGGTTCTCGCCGCAGGCCATGAGTCTCAGTCCGAACTTTGTCTTGTAAAGCAGGAACCATGAAAGTACAAGCATGACTACCGCCATTACCATGAACCAGTTGAACTCAAAACCTCCGAAATATTTCAGGAAAGCTTTCTTCTCCTGGATGTACTGGATGGAGCTGGAAACGTTGTCAGGGTTGATCGATGTGTTCAGCGCTCTGACGAATACGGTTGCAGCAGCCGTAGCCAGCAGGTTCATAGCCGTACCTACGAGTGTCTGGTCAGCCTTGAAGTTGATGCAGGCAACGCCCAGCAGGCAGGAGTAGATCATTCCCACAAGGATGGCAAAGAGAGTGGTCGCCAGCACGATGACTATCTTTGCAGTGCCGGCAGGAAGCAGGAACATCGTTACAGCTCCGCCTAAAGCTCCCATTACCATGATTCCTTCGAGTCCAAGGTTTATAACGCCGGAGTGCTCAGAGAAGCATCCGCCAAGCGCCACGAGGCAAAGTACAGAGGCGAATATGATAGTGTATTGCAGTAACAGTACCATTACTTCTCACCTCCTTCCGACTTAGCCGAAGCATCTGTGACAGGTACGTCGTTTACGTTCGGACCTCCCTTGTCTTTCTTGCCTATCCAGTTGTTGAGCGCAAACTTGAAGAACAGTACGAACGCGCACAGATAAATGATGATCGAGGAGATCAGGTCAGAGATCTGCGAAGGATATACCGACTTGTTGATAAGCGCTCCGCCGTCTGTGATGGACTGGATGAAGAACGATGCGAAGATCGTTCCGATCGGATGCAGGCCTCCCAGGAAGGTGGCCGCGATGCCATTGAATCCCATGCCCGGCACAGATGTCTGTGTCGTGGACCATTCCTGATATCCTGTGAGGAAGAGGAACGCTGCGCCGATACCCGCCAGGGCACCGCCGATCGCCAGTGTCACGATGATGTTTTGTTTTTCTTTCATTCCGGCATACTTGGCTGCTTCCTTGTTGAAACCGGTAGCGCGCAGTTCGTAGCCGAATTTGGTCTTCGACAGGATCATCCAGATGAGTATCGCGAAGATGATCGCGAGAGGAATCGCCAGTGTGACCGTTGTATTTCCTGCGAAGAGTTTGTTGAGTCCCAGTGAAGGGATCAGCGCTCCCTTGTTGCCCTGTGCCAGCTTGATGGTGTAAGGGCTCGCAGGGTCCTTTACCGACTTGGATGTAAGCACCATGTTGGTAAGGTAGAGCATTATCCAGTTGAGCATGATGCCCGAGATAACCTCATTTACGTTTCTGTATGCCTTGAGTGTTCCGGAGATGGCTCCGACTACAGCTCCTGCGAGAGCAGCGAGCAGCAGGCATATCACCCAGTTGCAGTGCCATGCGAGAGCAGCATAGAGTCCGATGCACGCGCCGGCCTCATACTGTCCCGGAGCTCCGATGTTGAACAGTCCTACCTTGTAGCAGAAGCATATCGAAAGCGCGCACATCAGCAGCGGCGCTGTCTTGGCCAGGGTATTTCCTAATGCCTTTAACTGTGCCGCCTGCGAAGAACGGCTCAGGAAGTTGAGCAGGATCGTCTTGATCGCCTGTCCTGCGCCTGCCGGATTGATCATCAGCAGAACGATGTATCCGATCAGCAGTCCGAGGACGATACAGAGCAGTGATGTCAGTATCGACTGGAAGGATGGATTTTTAATAAGCGGTTCTTTCTTTTTCATTACGCTTCCTCCTTCCTTGCTGTATCGATGGATTCTGATTCTTCGATCTCGCTGGTATCAGCATCGATGAAGACGTTTCTCTTAGCGCCGGCCATGTACAGACCAAGCTCTTCGACTGTCGTCTTCTTAGGATCGAGCTCACCGACGATCTCGCCCTCGTACATTACGAGGATCCTGTCAGGAACGTTCATTACCTCTTCGAGTTCGAGTGAGATCAGCAGTACCGCTCTGCCGCGGTCTCTTTCCGCGATCAGGTTGCGGTGTACGCCTTCGATGGCTCCTACGTCCAGACCTCTCGTAGGCTGTACTGCTACCAGCAGCTTGTGCTCTTTATCGACCTCACGGGCGATGATCGCTTTCTGCTGGTTACCGCCGGACATCGCTCTGGCGATTGTGATAGGTCCCTGTCCGGATCTTACGTCAAACTCTTTCTCCAGCCTCTCTGAGTAAGCGCGGATCTCAGGCCTCTTGAGGAATCCGGCCTTCGATGTGAACTCTGACTGATAGTATCTCTGGAGTATCATGTCGTACTCAAGAGGATAGTCAAGAACGAGTCCGTGTTTGTGCCTGTCCTCAGGAATATGGCTCATGTTCTTGCTTCTCTTGCGGATCGAGTCGTGCGAGATGTCCTCTCCGCAGAGAGTGATCTTTCCGTCAACGAGAGGTTCCATTCCGGTAAGTCCGTATACGAACTCGGTCTGGCCGTTTCCGTCAATACCGGCGATACATACGATCTCACCCTCTCTCACCGTTAAGCTGACATTCTTGACCGCGTTGTTGGAGTGCAGTTTGGAAGCGACTGTCATGTTCTCTATCTTGAGGATGACTTCACCCGGATGTGCCGGCTCCTTGTCTACTACCATCTGTACATCACGGCCTACCATCATGCGGCTGAGGTCTTCTTTTGTGACGTCCTTTACTTCTACAGTGCCTATGTACTTGCCGCGGCGGAGTACCGTAACTCTGTCCGCTACCGACATGATCTCATTCAGTTTGTGTGAGATGAAGAGGATCGACTTGCCCTCAGCTCTGAGGTTTCTCATGATCTCCATCAGCTCTTCGATCTCCTGCGGTGTAAGTACGGCGGTAGGCTCGTCGAAGATGAGGATCTCGTTGTCACGGAAGAGCATCTTGAGGATCTCAGTTCTCTGCTGCATTCCTACAGTGATATCTTCGATCTTTGCGTCAGGATCGACCTGCAGTCCGTACTTTTCAGACAGCGCTTTTACCTTTGCTCTGGCCTCATCCATCTGAAGGACTCCACCCTTGGTCTCTTCGACTCCGAGGATGATGTTTTCCAGAACGGTGAAACACTGTACCAGTTTAAAGTGCTGGTGTACCATTCCGATGCCCAGGTCATTGGCATCGTTAGGGTTGTTGATCTTTACCTCCTTGCCGTCCTTTTTGATTACTCCTTCTTCGGCCTGGTATAAGCCGAAAAGGACGGACATGAGGGTGGATTTACCGGCACCATTTTCACCAAGCAAGGCGTGTATCTCGCCTCTCTTTAGCTGCAAAGTGATGTTGTCATTTGCTATGATGCCGGGGAATCGTTTGGTGATGTTCACCATTTCTATGGCATAAGGTGCATCCATAATACCGTTTCCCTCCATGTATGAAATAGCATAAGCATATACATGATCATTATACAAAAAAAGAATATGAAAGAGTACAAGAAAAAAGGCGATCCAATAAGGAACCGCCTTTATTTCTTGTGCTCTTTCAGAACTTGTTACTAGCCCTTGATAGCTCCCTGATCATCTACCTTTACAGCAGTTGTTGCAGGAATAGCCTCGATGTCGTTCGAAACTGTTCTTGTTCCGTCGAAGAGATCCTTAACGAGAGCCTGATAATCAGCCTCGCCGAATCCGTCGTTCCATACTGTGGAAGCCGGCAGCTGTACGTAGTTCTCTTCCGGAGTCTCGGAAACGAGTCCGAGGTTCTGGATCTGGCCAGCATAGTCAGCCCAGTTGCCGTCCTTGATAGCGCTGAGCAGTGTGTTGACTGTTGCGCCAAGGCCCTTCATAGCCGATGTAATTGTCATGCCTTCGCCATAAGCGCCGTCGATTGTAGCAGCCTGGTCTACGTCAACGCCGATGACCTTGCCGCCAACCTTAGCAGCAGCCTCAGCAGCAGATGTGTAGATTCCGCCGCCGCAAGCGAATACGACTTCTGTGCCTGCGCCATACCATGTGTCCATAGCAGCTGTGATGTCAGCATCGCCGAAGAACTGTCCGCCGTAGACATACTTGATCTCTACGTCGCTCTTTCCGAGCTCAGCAGCAGCAGCATCTGCGCCCTGAACGAATCCGTGGCCGTATCTCTGTACAGCCGGTACTGCCATTCCGCCGAGGAATCCGAGCTTTGTGAAGCCCATCTTGACTGCGGCATATCCTGCCATGTAGCCAGCGAGCTCTTCCTGATATACAGCGCTGTATACGTTAGGTCCGTCGAATTCTCTGTCGCCGTAAGCTGTGAGGTCTCCCTCAGATACGTCGAGTGCTACGAACTTGGTGTCAGGATAAAGCGGAGCTACCTCGTAGATAGCGTTTGCGAACGCATAACCAGGCATTACGATTACGTTATAGCCTTCCTCAATAGCCTCTTCGATCGAGGAGACACGGTCAGCGTCTGCGTCGGATGCAGGTTTCTTATATGTGAAGTCAATCCCATTTCCTTCACAGAAAGCCTTGCATGCCTCATAAGTTGTCTGGTTGAAGGACTGGTCTGTGATGTCACCATAGTCAGTAACCATTGCTACCTTCATTGCGCCATCATCAGCTGCGCCTTCGTCACCACCGCCGCCCCCGCAAGCTGCAAATGAGAATACCATCAGAGCTGCGAGGAGTAATACAAGAAATTTCTTCATCTTAATCCTCCTAAAGTACTTTAGATTAAAATAGTGAACCTTGGGATCCGTCGATCCCTACGCGATAATTATAGCCTAACAGCTGCTAAAACAAAAACCATTTTTATCAAAATATGTAGTAAAATTAAACGTGACCTAAGGAGGATTTTATGGCCAAGTTATACTTTAAATACGGAGCAATGGGCTCATCCAAGTCCGCTCAGGCTCTGACCACAAAGTTCAATTATGAAGAAAAAGGCATGACCGTATGGCTGATCAAGCCGGGAACCGATACCCGCGACGGCGCTGACATCATCAGAAGCCGCATCGGTCTTCATCAAAAGGCTCAGGTCATCCACCCGGATGAGGATATCATAGCGGCCTATCACGCGGCCGGCGACTACGATGTCATCATCGCTGATGAAGCGCAGTTCCTGACACCTGAACAGATCGATGGACTAAGATGGCTGGTCGATGAGAAGAACATCCCTGTTCTCTGCTTCGGCCTCAGGACCGACTTCCTCACGCACTTCTTTCCGGGAGCCAAAAGGCTCATGGAAATTGCCGACTCCATCACCGAGATCAAGACTATATGCGAGTGCGGACGCAAAGCGACCGTTAACGCGAGGTTCGATGATAACGGCCGCATAATCACGGAAGGTGATCAGGTAGTGCTTGGCGGCAACGACAGATATACAGCCATGTGCCACAAGTGCTGGAAGCAGCGCATCAAGGAACAGCAGGGAAAATAAGGAAACCGGTTATTATGGAAGAAAAAGGATACGCAGTAGTGATCGGAGCCGCCAACATCGACTTAGGCGGTACCCCATTTAAGCCGCTCATTCCGGGCGACTCCAATCCGGGTGTCATAAAGATGAGCTACGGAGGCGTGGGCAGAAACATAGCCCATAATCTTGCCCTGCTCGGAGTAAGAGTCGAATTCATCACCGCGATCGGCGATGATACACTCGGCAAAGAGATGCTTGAGAGATGCGAAAGCATAGGCATGGACACGAGCCTCTCGCTCATAGTGCCTGAAGCTTCTACCTCCACATACCTCTTCATCAACGACGATGACGGTGAGATGAACCTTGCCCTGTCGCACGTCGACATAGTGAAGCACATCACGCCTGAATATATAGAATCACTAAGCGACGTGATAAATTCCGCAGCTGTAGTGATCGCCGACTGTAATCTGACGCAGGAGACCTTTCTCAAGATAAAAGAGATCTGTAAGGTACCTCTGTACATGGATACGGTATCGGTTTCTCAGGCCGACAAGATCAAAGGTCATCTGGACGGAATAGACACTCTCAAGCCGAATCTTCTTGAGGCCGAGTTCCTGACCGACACGATAATTGAAACTGACTACGACTGTCTCGAAGCAGCCAAGGCCCTGATAGACCAGGGTGTCAGAAGAGTATTTATTTCTCTTGGCCCTAACGGCATGATCGCGGCAGACAAGGATCACACTTTAATGGCGGACAGATATCCCGCTGACGTGAAGTGCACGACCGGAGCAGGAGACTCCGCGATGGCGGCCATAATCTGGTCATCTCTCAAAGACGGTGGAGACGGACTGGAAGCACCTGTAAAGGCAGCGAACGCCGCAGCCTCCGCAACAATATCCGTGGATCCTACGATACATCCTGCCATGAGCAGCGGGCTGATAGAAAAAATGCTTGATGATCATGAAGTGGAAATTAAAGAAGTCAAATACATGAAATAGCATCACTCGATAAATCATCTGAAAAATCGACAGATGACTGCCAATAATAAACTGATAGCAATTAGAAGGAGGATATTTCTATGAATAAATACCTTGATATTAGTAAAGAAGTTAAAGAAGCTCTGGATACCGGCAAGCCTGTAGTCGCTCTTGAGTCAACCATTATCTCGCATGGAATGCCTTATCCGCAGAACGTGGAGACAGCGCTCGCAGTTGAAAAGATAGTAAGAGACAATGGCGCAACTCCGGCCACGATCGCAATAATTGGAGGCAGACTCAAAGCCGGGCTTACACCTGATGAAATCGAATACTTTGGAAAGAAAGGTCCTGAGATCATAAAGGCTTCAAGGCGTGACCTTGCCATGCTCTGCGCAAAAGGTGAAGACGGAGCCTGCACAGTTACTACTACCATGATGATAGCTCACATGGCAGGTATCAATATCTTCGCGACCGGCGGCATAGGCGGAGTCCACAGAGGTGCCGAGGTCACAATGGATATAAGCGCAGACCTTGAAGAACTTGCTCAGACACCTGTCATGGTCATCTGCGCAGGATGTAAATCGATTTTGGATATAGGTCTGACTCTGGAATATCTCGAAACAAAAGGAGTCCCTGTCATAGGAATGGGCACTGAAGACATGCCTGCTTTCTATACTACAAAGAGCGGATTCAGTGTTGATTATAAAGTTGATTCTCCGGCCGAGCTTGCTCATTTCTTCAAGACACATATGGAGCTTGGCATGAAAGGCGGTATTTTGGTAGGCAATCCTATACCTGAAGAATATGCGATGGATCCGGATATAATAAATCCGGCAATTATTCAGGCTGTAGATGAATGTGTAAAAATGGGAATAAAAGGAAAAGAGACCACCCCATTCCTTCTGGCAAGAGTAAAAGAACTCACAGGAGGAGACAGCCTCGATTCAAATATCCAGCTTGTATTCAATAACGCAAAAGTCGCAGCACAGACAGCATGCGAATTATGTAAATAAAAATATGTTATACATATTAAAAATGCATCCATAAGGCTGCATTTTTTTAATTCATTCTGATTGGAAGGATCAAATATGTGTATTTATCGCCTTTTAATGGCTTTATGATGGCCGGGCTTACACTGTCTTTGAAGTTGATGTTTATTTCTTCATCTTCAATGACACTGAGAGCATCCTTTAAATATCTTGAATTGATTCCTATATTCAATTCTTCTCCATCATTTATGACTTCTACCTTTTCTTCAATATTTCCCTCTTCATTCAGAGAAGTGATATATATCATATTTTTTCCAATATTGAATCTTATAAGGTTATTATTCTGAACTGATGCCAGAAGTGATGCTCTTTCAGTACTCTTCAAAAGATCATCTTTTTTAACTCTTACATTGATGTTTCCTTCTTTATTGAGGATCCTTTCATAATCAATGAATTTTCCTGAATAAGTATTGATGATTACTTTGTTATTATCAAACTTCATCACAACTTTATTATCTATGATCTCAAAACTCATCTTTGAATCACCATCATCATCAATGAATTTTGATACTTCAATGATCAATTTTGCCGGAATGATAACATTTACATTTTCTTTATTATCAACATCTATCTGATAAGTAGCTATCCTGTAAGGATCAACTCCTACCATCTTCATTTTTCCATCTTTGATCTCAAGAAGAACTCCTGTGATGATCCTGTTGAATTCATCAGTTGAAGCACTGAAAGCAGTCTTTTTAATAAGCTTCTTTACATCTTCTTTATCCAGATAGAATACTTTTTCACCCTCATCAAGTCTGATCTTCGGATAATCATCTCCTCTGAAACATATGATTTCAGAATTCGATCCTCCGCTCTTTATGTTTATTTTTAATTTTTCATTATCATAATCTATCATCATATCTTCTTCAGGAAGCTTTGAGATGATAGCGCTGAACAGCTTGGCAGATACTACAAATTCACAGATACCGTCTGCCTTTACATTTATGACTGTTTCAGTTGTCATGTTTGTATCTGTAGAAGTAAGTTTCATTTTACTATCTTCTGCATTGATAAGAATTCCTTCCAATATATTTGATGTAGTTCTTACCGGAACAGAATGAGAAACATTATTCAAAGCTTTATTTAATTCTGTTCTGTTGCAATATATTTTCATGGCTTATCCTTTCGTTTTTACCTTGCCGCAGCTCTTATATTTATATATTAGATATTAGTATTAATAGTAAGTGTTGTTGATAATGTGGATAACTTCTGAATAACCTGATTTTTGAATCAAAATTCAAATTTTTAAAAGTTGAAAATGATATTAAAAAACTGTTTATACGATGTTGATTATTATTTGTATACTATTTTCAAATGATTATTTAAAAGAATTTATATCTTTCTGGACTGCAGTTTTGCCTTAATTGTTTCTATATTTTCATAGAGTATCTCATCATACTTAAGCTGATCTTCTATTTTTTCTATGGCATGTATTACAGTTGAATAATGTCTGTCTCCAAACAGCTTTCCTATCTTAGGAAGAGAAAGATCAGTTTCAGTTCTGCAAAGATACATCGCAACCTGTCTTGGCAGAGTTATTTCAGCATTTCTCTTTGGAGAATCCATATCCGCTATCTTTATTTTATAGTGATTAGCTACTATAGATCTTATTCTCTCAGGAGCAACAGCCTGCTCATTATCTTTAATGATATCTTTCAGTATACTCCTGGCGTTATCCACATTTATTGGTTCATTCAGAAGCTGTGAAAGACCGACTACCCTGTTATATGCTCCTTCAAGTTCTCGTATATTATCCTTTACCTGATCTGAAATAAGATTAAGTACATCACTTACTTCAGGGGTCATATCAATATCCGATTTTTCAGCAAGATTTCTTAAAATAGCTACTCTTGTCTCATAATCAGGAGGCTGGATATCCGCTATCATGTTCCAGCTGAATCTTGTACGCAGTCTTTCATCAAGACCTTTAAGACTTACCGGCGGACAGTCACTTGTAATTACTATCTGCTTATTGTTCTGATAAAGAGCTTCAAAAGTATGGAAGAATTCTTCCTGCGTCGCCTCTTTTCCTTCAAGGAACTGGATATCGTCTATAAGAAGTACATCAAGCTTGCGGTATTTATTTCTGAAAGTTCTGGTCTTATTATCGTTGATCGCGGTGATAAGTTCGTTTGTGAACATTTCCGCGGACACGTAAAGTACCTTGGTTTCAGGATTATTGCGGATTATCTGTACTCCGATAGCCTGCATCAGGTGCGTTTTGCCGAGTCCGGATCCACCATATATAAACAAAGGATTATAGATATCTCCAGGGGATTCAGCTACTGCGACCGAAACAGCATGAGCATACTTATTTGAATTACCGACTACGAAATTCTCAAAATTAAAACGCGGATTGAAGAGTTTCTCTTGATTCAGAGTATTCTTCATCTTTGTTGTATCGATCTTGCTTATTTCATAATCCTTATCGCTTTTTATCACCACGCGGAACGGTTTATCCGTGCTGCTGTTGATGGCATTTTCGATCTGAGTAAGATAGTGATCGTTGATATGTGTAATAAGACGCGGCTGATCAGGCCACGCAAGATAAACAATACCTGCCTCTTCCTCTATGTGATGTATCTTTAGAGGAGCCAGCCAGGTATTGTAACTCAGTGTCGTATTATTATCTTTAAGAAAATTGAGGGTCGTCCCCCATATCTTGTTCTTATCCACGGTTACTCTCCATACGTTTGTAAACCAATTTTACTCAAAGTTTTCCACATATGCAAAGGGTAAAATAGCATTAAAAACAGGTATTCCAGGCTGTTCAAAAAATAAGTTTTCCACATATTGTTGATAAAACTGTGAACAACCATAAGGCTACACTACATATTGTGTATAACCCCATTTTTGGACATTTTGTATTTAATTTAGACATACATGAGAAAAATTCCACAGGTCCCTTAATTACTGCATTTCCTTGACTTGTGAATGTTTGTAGATTATAATTTCACGGTCTATGTGCCCATGGAATTCAGAGGGCGCACGAATAAATTACTTACAATAATATATAAACAGAACAGGAGAATGAAATGAAGAGGACATATCAGCCTAAGAAGAGACAGAGACTTAAGGAACACGGATTCCGTAAGAGAATGGCCACAGCCAACGGCCGCAAGGTGCTCAAGAGAAGAAGAGCGAGAGGCAGAAAATCTCTTACAGTTTAATTGTTTGATTGGAACGGTGTCCGGATGAGAGATCGCAGCGAACTTACATTGCGCAATCAGAGGGACTTTGCCAGGATATACAAGCAAGGCAAGTCCAAAGGCGGCAGGTTTACGGTGATCCTGTACAGAAAGAACAGACTGGATATCACAAGGACCGCATTCGTGTCGAGCCGCAAGGTCGGCAATTCGGTGGAAAGAAACAGATCCCGCAGACTCATGAGAGAGTCTTACAGGGCGCTTGCGCCTATAGTCAGGAGCGGGTACGATGTGATCTTTGTGGCACGCAATACTATCAACGGACGCGGTGAAGCTGAGGTCGAGAAAAGCATAAGAAAGACACTTGCGGACTGCGGACTCCTGGAGGACAGCCGTAACAACAATGAAAAGTAAGAAATCAATAAGCCAAAGAATATTGATAGCCTTTGTAAGGGCATACCAGCTGGGCATCTCTCCGTACATCGGAGCTCATTGCCGCTATACGCCGACATGCAGCGCGTATTTCATACAGGCAGTAGAGAAGTACGGAGCGCTTAAAGGCAGCTGGCTGGGTATCAAAAGGATACTCAGGTGTCACCCAGGCCATCCGGGAGGATACGATCCCGTACCATAAGGCAAAACACAGTAATCAACCACAAGAACGGAGAATTAAATGGGAATAGTTGCAAAACCTATCGGATATCTGCTTGCGCTGATATACAAACTGGTAGGCAATTACGGAATCTCGCTCATCATACTCACAGTCATCGTTAAGCTGGCTCTGTATCCGCTCTATGCAAAGCAGATCAGGTCGACAGCAGACATGTCAGACATGTCCGAAAAGGCCAAGGAGATCCAGAACAGATACGCCAACGACAAAGAGAAGATGAATGAAGAGATGCAGAAGCTGTACGCTGAGACCGGATTCAATCCGATGAGCGGCTGCCTTCCAATGCTTATCCAGTTCCCTATCATCATGGGATTGTTCGCACTCCTCAGAAATCCGATGAAGTACATGCCGTCCGATCCTGCGCTGATGTTCGCGAACCACGAGTCTTTCCTCTGGATCAAGGACCTCGCTCAGCCGGACCTCATAATATTGCCTATAGCCGCAGGCCTCGCCACGTTCTTCGCGTTCAGCATGAACAGCGCGATGACCATGCAGCAGCCGGGAGCAAATCCGGGACAGCAGAAGGCAATGAACGCGATCATGAAATACTTCTTCCCGCTGAGCATCCTCTGGCTCGCAAGATCGTATCCGGCAGGACTCGCTATCTACTGGGCCGGCGGTCAGTTCATGCAGATCTTCTTTAACCTCAGGATCAATAAGATCAGAGAAGAAATGAAAGTTGAGAAAGAAAAGAAGAAACTGCTGGAGAGAGCCGAGAAGGAGCTTGCAAGGAAGAAGAGAGCAAGAATGAAAGGAAGTTATTAATAGATGAGATCTTCAGAAAAATGGGGAGTCGATGTAGAGACTGCAGTGGATCTCGCGCTTAAAGAACTCAGGATCAGCAGGGACGAAGCAGAGATAGAAGTCCTTGAGGAATCCTCCAACGGATTCCTTGGTATCGGTTCCAAACTGGCAAGAGTAAGAGTGACGGCCAAGGAAGCTGAACCGCAGACAAGAGAGAAAGCTACATTCGACGACATAGACGCGATCCTCGCAGGGCTGCCGGAGAATTCGGCGCAGAAACTGCCTGACGAGGTCAGAGCGGAATACGACAAGTTCGAAGCAGAAGAAAGGGAAGACGCAAGAGCAAGAGAAAAGGCCCGCAGCAAAGAGAAGAGCCGCAGTAAATCGAAAAAGAGATACAGCCTGTCGCTTGAAGACACTATGCTGTATGAAGTCAAGAAGCTGGATCCCGCAGAGGATCATCCGCTTGAAAAGTTCCTCAGGGACATCGCGGAGCAGATGGGCGTCGACCTCGACTTCAGCGTGAAGGCCGGCGATGAGCTGGTATTCGTAGAGATCACCGGGAAGGACACCGGAACCATAATCGGCAAGAGGGGATCGACTCTCGACGCAGTCCAGTGCCTCGCAAGCTACGTGGTCAACAAGGACTCCGACAAGTACATCAGAGTCATCCTCGATGCGGAGAACTACAGAGCCAAGAGAGAAAAGACACTCGTCAACCTTGCTAACCGCCTGGCGGGCAAGGTCGAGAGGACAGGAAGACCGACGACACTCGAGCCAATGAATCCTTACGAAAGAAAGGTGATACACTGCACACTGCAGAACCACCCGAGCGTAAAGACAAGGAGCGAGGGCAAGGATCCTTACCGCAAAGTCATAATCGAGAACAAGTAAGACAAATAAAAAGAGCGTTCCGGAAGGAGCGCTCTTTTATTGCTTAAGCTTTAATTTCCGCTTGATTCTGCCGGCGCGTCTGCCGATGTGAACGTCTTGGTCACAACGACCTCATCGCCCCATGTGTAATTGACGACTGTGGTTATGCCCGCGATGCCGGACGCGTCTTCTATGCTCTTCGCGATGCCGCCGAATGTGCCGCCTGCCGAGTCAAGCACGCTCTGGAGCGCGGCCTGGATATCCTCGCTATGTGCGAGTTCCTCTGTATAACCCTCCATCGTGGAAAGGTCGAATGTATAGATGATGGCGTTTTCCTTGATCTCAACAAGAACGTTGGAATCGTTCATGGCGCTGTCGATAGCGTTCTGTACTTCCGCGTCATCCTTGACGTACTTCTCCAGTGTCATAGGTTCTTCAGGTGTGCTGCTGCCACCGCCGCAAGAGGCTATGATCATGGTCATGCCTACCAGCATGGCGAGAAGAACGAGTAATACCTTCTTTTTCATTAGTGGTCCCTCCTTTTAGTTTCCGCCTGATCCGCTGGCCATTCCGCCAAACAGGCTGTTGAGCAGACCGCCGCTTTCTTCTTCATCATCGCTGCCGCTGTTGAGACTGTTGCTCTTATAGCCGCTGTCATCAGTGTCAGTGGTGGTGCTGCTGTTTGTACTGTTGCTGTCGTTATCGCTATTATTGCTGTTATTATTACCGTAGCGCTTCTTGGCTTCTTCCGCCTCCTTCAGCGCAGCCTCAAGTTCTTTTTCCGCCTTTGTCTGCACCTTGTCGACATCCTTTACGAAGTCGCTGATGATCTCATAGACATCCTTACGTGTCTTAGCAGTCTCAAGATCCTTCTTGGCATCGTCGATATATCCCTGGATGATGCTCTGCTCGGCAGTATCATAATCCGAGATATCCACGTTCTCTACGGCTTTGAGAGCGTCACGCGAGGCCATCTTGCCGTCAAGTATCCTGTAGCCGTAAGCGCCGCCTACAGCCGAAGCGATCATGAGAATGAGCACAAGCAGAAACTTTGCTCCAAATCCGCCCTTTTTGTTGTTCATAGTGTTTCTCCGAATTAACTAAATGATTGAAAATTATTTATCAGATGTGAAAAGTATACCATATTATAAAGCGTATTCGCTTCTAATATTTATCCACGCGCGTCACCGAGCCCTCCTCAATACGGAACAGAGTGCCGCCGCGAAGATCCCTTATGACCTCGTCGTTCAGTTCGGCTGATGTGATGAAAAGCTGCACGTCATCTATCTCGCTCACCAGGAACTTCTGCCTGTCGAGGTCGAGTTCCGAGAGCACGTCGTCCAGAAGCAGGACCGGAGGTTCGTCAAGCATCTGTCTGGCTATCCTTATCTCCGCCAGCTTAAGCGAAAGAGCTATCGTTCTTTGCTGACCCTGCGAGCCATACTTTCTGGCATCCTTTCCGTTGATATAAAACTCTATGTCATCACGGTGCGGACCAATGCTTGCGTAACCGTTATATATGTCGCGGTCTCTGTTGTGGTAGATCTGGCTGAAGAGTATTTCGCGCCCTTCCGGCCCCGTCACGAAGTCGCATGTAGTCTTGTATTCTATCTTAAGATCTTCCCTGCCGCCGGATATCTTATGCATTATCTCGCCGGCTTCGCTGCTCAGCATCTCTACGAATTCCTTGCGGAATCTTATGATCTCATAGCCTGAGTCAGCCAGCTGCCGGTCGTAGATGTCCATCATCTCTTCATTGAACCGGCGGCTGTTGTCGTACGGACTGCGCTCGTCCGCTGCAGCCGCGCCGCTTTGCAGATCGTTGAGGCTCAGGTTGTCAGCGCGCGTGAAGGTCTTTTTCTTTACATTGAAGTAGCCCTTGAGCAGAGCGTTCTTCTCTCTGATAGCTTCGTTGTAGCGCTTTAAAGCGTCATAGTACATCGGTCTCATCTGCGAGAGCTCGCGGTTGATGAAGTTGCGGCGTCTGTCCGGGCTGTCCTTGATGATGCGAAGATCATCCGGCGAAAAGATAATTACCACCACATTGTTGAGGAGTTCTGTGGTCTTGCGTATCACCTTGCCGTCCTTCTTGATCATCTTCTTGCCGTCAGATCTCAGAACTATGTTGATGTTCTTGTCGATGTCCTCGGACGTGAGGTATGTACTGACGCGGCCCTGATCTTCGCCGAAGCTGATGAGGTCGGCCGTATTGTTTGTCCTGAATGACTTGGCGAAAGCGGTCAGGTAGATCGCCTCGATGAGATTGGTCTTGCCCTGGGCGTTCTCGCCCACGATAATATTGCGGCTGTCGTCAAAATCGAGCTCGAGGCGTTTATAGTTTCTGAAGTTTTCCAAAATGATGCTGTTTATCTTCATGCGCCTATTATTGCACAGTTTTGATGCACAAAAAAGACCATTTTTTAAAACGGCTCGTAAATGGATTGACAACGGCTTTAAAATGGCTTAAAATATAAATGAAAGCAAGCCCGGATATGCGTCTGAATGCGAAAAGGAGGCTGAAAATGAAGATAGAAGATCTGAAGAAAAGAAAGGAAGAGCTGGGCTATACCAACGAGATGGTATCAAAACTCTCCGGAGTGCCGCTGGGGACGGTCCAGAAGTTCTTTGGCGGGGCCACCTCCAAGCCGAGATATAATACGCTTCAGAGCATAGAGTGCATCCTTTTTCCGGAGCTGCATTCCAAAATAGAGGACTGGAAGAACCTTCCGGATGGCGCATGGATGGAACTGATAGACGGAGTGCTTTATGACAGGAATTATCCTACCAAGAGACATCAGTATATTGCGTCGCAGCTTGTAATACAGCTAAGCATAGCAATAAAGGAAAAAGGAGGCCCTTGTCTTGTGCTTGGCCCGGCAGGAGTACAGCCGGATGAAAACGACGATAGAAACGGTTTTATCCCGGATGTGCTAATCGTATGCGACAAAGAAAAATACACTAAAGATGAAGAGACTATAGTAGGCGCTCCGGACTATGTGGCCGAGGTGCTGTCTCCATCAACTGAAAAATATGACAGAACACTAAAACTGAATAAGTACTGGCAAAAGGGAGTACGCGAATACTGGCTGATCGACATAAAGGGAGAGGAAGTGACTGTTTATCAGTTTGAAAAAGGGGTGCCTCCGGTTACTTATGGCTTTGAAGAACAGATACCTCTGGGTATCTCAGAAGGGGCTATCGTAATAGATTTTAAGGACATTTCCGATGGGATGAAACGCTTTTTCGGATAACAGAAAAACCATGTTTTTTTGAGAGCGTCTGAAGAACAGTAATTGCAAGGCTTTCGGGAGTTCAGTGTCGGATTTGGGGCGAAAATTTGCGATTTAAGGGATTTTTTTGAAAATACAAGATGTTGTGGTAAAACTTGCAATAAAATCGCTTATATGGTAAAATACGGGCGAACACACAAGAGGGATACAATGCCCGTTTTTTAATGCGGCGCACTGATTTCAAGAGATACAAAACGATAAAAAATACATTTAAGAAGGGAAAAGATAATGGCCCAGAAACAGGAATACGGCGCGAGTCAGATAGAGGTTCTGGAAGGTCTTAAGCCGGTAAGGCTCAGACCGGGAATGTACATCGGAAGTACGGGCCCGGCGGGACTCCACCATCTCGTATATGAGATAGTAGATAACTCTGTCGACGAAGCGCTGGCAGGATTTTGTAAAAACATAACAGTCAGCATAGAGCAGGACAACTCCATCATCGTATCCGATGACGGACGCGGAATGCCGGTAGACATCCATCCTAAGATGGGAGTCCCGGCGGTCGAGGTCATCCATACCCAACTGCATGCCGGCGGCAAGTTCGGCGGCGGAGGATACAAGGTGTCCGGCGGTCTGCACGGCGTAGGCGCGTCCGTAGTTAACGCGCTCTCGACTCACATGATAGTGCAGGTAAGGCGTGACAATAAGATCTACGAGCAGGAGTACTTCAAGGGCGAGAAAGCCACGAAGTTGAAGGTTGTAGGCGAATACAAGACAGGCAAGACCGGATCCAGGACACAGTTCTGGCCGGACCCTGAGATCTTCGACGAGACAGTCTACGATTACGGCACGCTGCAGCGCAGGCTCCGCGAGATGGCCTTCCTCAATAAAGGTCTCTCGATCGACCTCGTTGACAAGAGGACAAGCCCGCAGACAAAGGATCACTTCTGCTTCGAAGGCGGCATCAAGGAGTTTGTCGAATACCTCAACCACAACAAGGACGCCATCAACCCAACCATCTTCTACTATGAGACAGAGAAGAAGGGCTACTCGGTAGAGGTGGCGCTGCAGTACACCGACAGGTACAGCGAGAACATCCTCAGCTTTGCCAATAACATCCACACAAACGAGGGCGGATTCCACGAAGTAGGATTCAAATCCGCGCTCACAAGGACCATCAACGACTACGCGAAGCGCAACAAGTTCATCAAAGAGAACGAGGACGCTCTGCTGGGCGATGACGTAAGAGAAGGTCTGACGGCTGTCGTTTCGGTCAAGCTGACCAACCCGCAGTTTGAGGGCCAGACAAAGGCCAAGCTCGGTAACGCAGAGGTGAAGGGCTTCGTTGAGACCAACACCACAGAGCAGCTTACATACTTCCTGGAGGAGAACCCAAAGCAGGCGAGAGTCATCATCGACAAGTGCCTCAAGGCCCAGCGCGCCAGAGAGGCCGCGAGAAAGGCCAGAGAGATCACCCGTAAGACCTCGGTGCTCGAGACCACTTCGCTCCCGGGC
The DNA here is from genome assembly GCA_024403035.1 of Mogibacterium sp. Lineage (GTDB taxonomy): Bacteria > Bacillota > Clostridia > Peptostreptococcales > Anaerovoracaceae > Crickella. Next base: position 65,955 of record JAKSSP010000005.1, on the reverse strand, counting down.
AAGCTGGCTGACTGCTCCGAGAAGGATCCGGCGCTCAGCGAGATCTTCCTGGTAGAGGGTGACTCCGCGGGCGGCTCCGCAAAGCAGGGACGCGACAGAAAGCGCCAGGCAGTGCTGCCGCTGAGAGGTAAGATCCTTAACGTTGAGAAGGCAAGGCTCGACAGAGTACTGAGCAGCGAGGAGATCAAGAACATGATCACCGCCTTTGGCTGCAACGTCGGAAAGGACTTCGACATCGACAAGCTGCGCTACCACAAGATCATCATCATGACAGATGCTGACGTTGACGGAGCGCATATCAGGACGCTTCTGCTGACATTCTTCTTCAGATACATGACGCCGCTGGTAGAAGGCGGCTACGTGTACGCTGCCCAGCCGCCGCTCTTCAGAGTAAAGCAGGGCAAGCAGGTATGGTACACATACTCTGACGCCGAGCAGGACAAACTGCTGGCGGAGCTCAAGGGCAAGGGAAGCAGCAATAAGATAGAGATCCAGCGCTACAAGGGTCTCGGCGAGATGGACTTCAACCAGCTGTGGGAGACCACAATGGACTACGACCACCGCACTCTGGTGCGCATAACCGTAGAGGACGCTCAGGCGGCTGACGAGATCTTCACGACCCTGATGGGCGACAAGGTCCCGCCTAGAAAGCAGTTCATCGAAGAGAACGCAAGATACGTAAAGAATTTGGATATTTAATCAATAAATACGGGCGCAAGCGCCCTGAAAAGGAAAACACATGGCAAATTTGTTGGACAACAGCAATATAATCGAGCACGAGATATACGATGAGATGAAAAACTCGTACATCGACTACGCGATGAGCGTAATCGTAGGACGTGCTCTTCCGGACGTGCGCGACGGATTAAAGCCGGTGCACAGGCGTATCCTGTACGGCATGCACTCCCTCGGCATCACGCCGGACAAACCGCATAAGAAGTCGGCGCGTATCGTCGGTGAGGTAATGGGTAAATACCACCCGCACGGAGACTCCTCCATCTACGACGCGATGGTCAAGATGGCTCAGGACTTCTCGACGCGCTATCCGCTGGTTGACGGACACGGAAACTTCGGTTCGGTCGACGGCGACGGGGCCGCGGCTTCCAGATACACAGAAGCCAGGATGTCACCGTTCTCGCTGCAGATGGTACGTGACATCGAAAAAGACACCGTCGATTTCATGGACAACTACGACGGCGAAGAGCAGGAGCCTGAAGTACTCCCATCAAGAGTACCTAACCTGCTTATCAACGGATCCAACGGTATCGCGGTCGGCATGGCCACGTCGATCCCGCCCCACAACCTGGGCGAGACCATCGACGCCTGCGTCAAGCTGATAGACGAGCCTGACACATCGATCCCGGACCTGGCCCGCATCATCAAGGGACCGGACTTCCCGACAGGAGCCATAATCCTCGGCAAGCACGCAGCCCGCGAGGCCTACATGACAGGCCAGGGCAAGGTCAACGTCAGATCCGTCTGCGAGATAGAAGAGGACAAGCGCGGACGCATGCGCATCATCGTCAGCGAGATCCCGTTCCAGGTCAACAAGGCAAGGCTCATCGAGTCGATGGCAGACCTTGTAAAGGAAAAGAAGGTAGAGGGCATCTCGGCGATCCGCGACGAATCCAACCGTGAGGGCACGCGCATAGTCATAGAGCTGAAGAAGGATACCAACCCTAACGTCATCCTCAACAGACTCTACAAGCACACAGCGCTCCAGACATCGTTCAGCATGATAATGCTGGCATTGGTGGACGGCGAGCCTAAGATCCTCAACCTGAAGCAGATACTCGAGGAGTACCTGAAGCATCAGAAGATAGTAGTCACAAGAAGGACGCGCTTCGACCTCGCGAAGGCCGAGGCAAGAGCCCACATTTTAGAGGGCTTGATCATAGCGCTCGACAACATCGATGAAGTCATCGCGACCATTCGCTCAGCATACAACGACGCCAAGGAAAAGCTGATGATAAGATTCGGCCTCTCCGAGATCCAGGCGCAGGCCATACTCGACATGAGGCTTGCCAAGCTGCAGGGACTCGAGCGTGAGAAGATCGAGAACGAGTACAACGAGCTCCTCAAGAAGATCGCGTACTACAAGAGCCTGCTGGCAGATGAACACAAGCTGATGGGAGTCATCAAGGATGAGCTTCTGGAGATCAAGGACAAGTGGGGAGACCCGCGTCGCACCAAGATCGTTGCAGACGAAGGTGAGCTTGATGAAGAGGCTCTGATCGATGAAGAGGACGTTGCAATCACACTGACGCACCTCGGATACGTCAAGAGAGTACCGGCCGACACATACAAGGCGCAGCGCCGCGGAGGCAAGGGTATAGTCGGGCTGACGACGAGAGAGAGCGACTTTGTACGCGACCTCATTATCACCAGCACGCACGACTACCTGATGTTCTTCACCGACATGGGACGCGTCTACAAGATCAAGGCTTACGAGATACCGGAAGCAAGCAGGACAGCCAAGGGCACGCCTGTCATCAACTTCCTCAACCTCAACAGCACAGAGCGCGTAACGGCCATGATCCCTGTCAGAGAGTTCAAGCCAAACGAGTGCCTAGTGATGGTCACCAAGCAGGGAACCATCAAGAAGACGCCTATGACAGAGTTCGACACCAACCGCAAGGCCGGACTCATAGCCATCACGCTCAAGGAAGGCGACAAGCTTATAAGTGTAGCGCTTGCAAGCGGCAAGGAGAACGTACTGGTAGTCACCAAGCAGGGCAAGGCGATCGCCTTCAGCGAAGACGACGTCAGACCTATGGGCCGTAATGCCGGCGGAGTCAGAGCGATACTCCTGGAGAAGGGCGATGAAGTCGTTTCCATGGAACTTGACATCGATCAGACCCGCAAGATGCTGGTCATCACAGAGAACGGCTTCGGAAAGCGTACGCCGCTCGATGAGTACAGACTGCAAGCCAGAGGCGGCAAGGGAGTCGCGACATACGACAAGACCAAGTTCAGCAAGACCGGACTGCTTGTGGGAGCGACCCTGGTGAGCGAAGATGACGAAGTCATGGTGATCAACTCCAACGGCGTCATCATCCGTATCCGCGCCGATGAGGTCAGCACGCTTGGCCGCACCACACAGGGCGTCAAGATCATGAAGGTGGAGAAGGGCAACCGCATCGTCTCCGTCGCGAAGGTAGTCGATGAGGACTCAGCCCAGAAACCTACCGCTGACGCGCCAAAGGACCCTAACGTAGGAGCCGACGGCAGCGAACAGCTGACACTGGTGTAGATGGAAGGCCCAGAGAAAAATGAAAAAAGTATTCGCATTATTACTGACGGCGGTTCTGGTGTTAGCGCTTGCCGCCTGTGCTGGTGGAGGGTCCGGCAGTGAAGACAGCGCTGATCCGGGAAGCGCAGAAGAGCAGACCGCGCAGTTCACAGCACTCATCAACACTGAAGGTATGGGACAGATCGCTTATGCAGAGGAAGGCGAAGAGCCGGAATTCAACGATGAATTCCCCTGCCCAGTCAACATACCTCGGAGAGCCTGAAGTAAAGACATACACAGTTGGCGCAAAGGCAGATGAAGGCTGGAAGTTCATCAAATGGACAAAGGACGGCGAAGACTACTCTACAGAAGAGACCATAACCATAGAGGTCAATGAAACGGATGCCGAATACATCGCAGTCTTCGATGCAGAATAAAGACTGCCTGATAAAGGCATATGAAAGAGAGAAAAAGCTTCGACTGAAAAGCTGAAAAGCCGAAGCTTTTTTCTAATTCCCCATTTTCCCGTGGATTCAGTAACATTTTCTGTGGATTCAGCGCCATAATGTCTCCATAGAAGCTGAGACTGCAGTTTCCTGACTTGCCGGCCTGCCCCAAGCGGCCCGCGCTGGCCTGCGGGCACTGCCACACCCGCAAGGACAGCTATAGGGCGAGGCCGATTGGCCTGGCAGGCCCCGCGAGCCAGGAGAGGCGAGCGGCAACCCACAAAGCAAGATAAAAACAGCAACCCCCTATACTCAATGACTAAAAAATGCGCATATGAAGAATTGATGAAAAACATATGCGCAAAGCTGAGGAATGCCAGAAAAAATTGCGCAAATCTTCACATTTACCATGAAGAAATGCGCAGTTTTTTCATATGCAAATCACAGGAATCTCCATTCGTACAGGTATAGTGAGCTATCCGGAGCTGAAACCAACAAAGGACGGTTCACGGTCTGAAATTTCAACTAAAACTGCGCATATCACCCAATGAAAAAGATATACATGCGCAAGAAATGAACGTTTATCCAACAATTGCGCATTTGGAACACAAAGGCAGTATAAAATGCGCAGTATTCACAGAAAAGGAAGGAGCAGCGAAGATGGTTTATAAAGAACAACTGCAGAACATCTATAGTGATCTGCAAAAGCAGAAGAATCTGCTTGAAAGGCAACAGCGTGATTTGCCAGATGGCTATCTGAACATCAGAACATATGAAGAAAAGTGTTACTATACATGGCAGATCCCAAAAGGAGGAAGACGAAAAAAGACATTTCGAAAGGGAATTACTAAAGACAAAGAGCAAATAAACAAACTAGTGCGGAAACGATATCTGAATGGGGCAATCAGCAGGATCGATAAAGACCTCCAACTGCTGGAAGGAATACTTGCGCAATATAAAGAGATAGATGAAGACTCAGTCATGAAAGAATATATCCAAAAGCATCCCGATCTCAAAGAAGGCCTTCATTATGGTAATATGAGCAATGAGGAGTGGATGGAGGATTATCGGAAGCCGGAGGGTCTCTATGAAGATGGTTTGAAATCAACATCTTCTTTAGGGGATAGAATGAGATCCAAAGGAGAGTTGATCATAGCTTCAAGATTGGAATTTTTCGGAATACCATACAGATATGAAGCGAGAATACCACATCCGGATGTCAACAGGGTTCCGGACTTTACCATAAGAAGACCGCGGGACGGCAAGATATTCTATTGGGAGCATCTCGGAAGAACAACAGACATGAGGTACCTTGAAGAAAACATCCGTAAACTGAGAGAATATGCAGACATCGGAATCACCCCTTGGGACAATCTGATCATTACTTATGACCAGGATGATGGCGGGATCGATGTGAAGAAGATAGACGCAATCATAAAGGGCTGGCTGCTGTAATGCTTTAAAGCAATGAATAAGAAAACCATCAGGATAATATTAATAATCACGCTGCTGATCGCGTTAGCTGCGGTTTCCTTTGGAATTGCCCGTTCGAATAAAGCGAAAGCTGAAGGGCAGAAGGAGCAAACTGCCGAAGCGGTAACAGAGCAAACAGAAGAGCAGCAGGAAGAGGAAGAGGCAGGCCCTCTTGCGACGGTTTTCTTTGCCTCGGACTACCAGCCTGAAGCGGGCTTCGATGCACCGGCAGACACATTGAGAGCTTTGATCAGGGCAGTAAAGGCGGACGGCAAGACCATAGACAGAATAGTCATCTGCGGCGATTATACGAATGACAGAGTTCTGCATGATTATCAGCTGAGCCCGGACGAATCCGTTGAAGAGATACGCGGGATTGCAAAGGAAGAGTTCCCGGGTATGAGCGATGATGACATGATCTTTGTGCAGGGCAATCACGACAGACTAACTGAACAGATAACAGAAAGCGGTCTGCATGATGAAGGCGATTACCTGATCTACGTACTCAATGCTGAAGAGGATTTCCCGTGGAAGCAGGGGAAGAAGTCCGGCTGCCTGGCAAAGGTTACGAAGTCATCAGAGGCCATGAAAGAATACCTTGATGATTTGATACGGAAAGGGGAGACAAGGCCGGTCATCATAGCAGGACATGTACCACTGCACTTTACAGCAAGGACTTCTTCGAAACATTCGACAGGAGATAACCTGTATTCATCACTCATCTTCAATGTGGTGAATGAAGCAGCAGGGTCGCTGGACATAGTCTATCTGTATGGGCACAACCATTCAAAGGGATGGGACTGCTACATGGGAGGAAGCAGTGTCTTCAAGACAGCCGGCGATACCATTCTCATACCGTCATTCAACGAATACAAGATAGATACGGACACGTACTCGGAGGAAACACTCCGCTTCACTTATCTCAATGCGGGCTACACCGGATATTATATGAACTGTGCGGCTTCGCAATACGATGAGGGCGATCCGGACAAATATGCGGCTGCCGACATGACACTTACGGGAACGGTCCTGCAGATCTATACAGACAGAATGATAATTACGAGATATGATGCAAACGGTCCGCATGTGCTGGGACATGCAGGCGCAGGCGATCCGTACAAGGGAGGCATAGATGAAGACCTCATATCTGAGGATAATTACAGCAGGGAGACTCAAAGTCCGTTTACTATCGAAAGAGATTAAGATAAACTGTAAGAACAGAATCGGTTGTATTTAAAGGAGACATTTCAGGATGAAGACTTTACTTACCGGCGGTGCCGGATATATAGGATCGCATACTGCAGTAGCCATGTTGGAGGCGGGCCACGAAGTCGCTGTCGTGGATAACTATGTTAACAGCTCGGCGGAGGCGATATCGCGTGTAGAGAAGATTACGGGCAAGAAGGTGTCGCTCTACGATGCAGACGTTGCCGATAAAGAGAGCATGATGGAGATCCTCAGCGCGGAGATGCCTGACTGCATAATCCACTTTGCGGGACTCAAGGCAGTCGGCGAATCGGTGGCGATGCCTGTGGAATATTACAGGAATAATATAGACACGACGCTGACTCTTCTTGAATGCATGAGAGAGCTGGGACTTTCAAATATAGTATTCTCCAGTTCTGCTACCGTATATGGAGAAGACCATATCCCTCCGTTCACTGAGGACGCGACAAAGGGCATGTGCACCAATCCGTATGGCTGGACCAAGTGGATGCAGGAACAGATGCTGACAGATGCGCAGTTCTCAAGCGAGGCTTCGGACGGAAGCGCCAACACAGCCAATGGATGGAAGACTCCACTGTCGGTAGTGCTTCTGAGATACTTCAACCCGGTCGGCGCGCATGAGAGCGGCCTGATAGGCGAAGATCCTCAGGGCATCCCTAACAACCTGATGCCTTACATCTCACAGGTAGCGGTCGGCAGACGTGATCACCTGACAGTTTTTGGAAATGATTACGATACACCGGACGGCACCTGCCGCAGAGACTATATCCACGTGATGGATCTTGCGGAAGGTCATGTGAAAGCTGCGGAATATGCAGACACGCATAAGGGTACGGAAGTGTTCAATCTGGGTACGGGCTCGCCTTACAGCGTGCTCGAGATGGTGGATGCTTTCGGACGCGCGTGCGGGCACGCTGTCGCCTATGAAATAGGCGCCCGCCGGGCCGGCGACGTGCAGGACAGCTGGGCAGACGCCTCAAAGGCAAAGGCCGTGCTCGGCTGGGAGGCGAGCCGCGGCATAGACGAGATCTGTCGCGACGCTTGGAACTGGCAGAGCCACAACCCTCAGGGATACAATAAGACTGGACTCTAACGTATCTCAAACCCACTATCTTCAAGCTCAGGATAGAAGAGAGGGTCATCAGGTTCATTAGATTTAAAATTGATAACAAGCGTACAGTTGAGAGCATTTGCTATCTTCTGTAAAGTTCTGACAGAGGGGTTCGCAAGACCCCTCTCGATTTTTGATATGTCAGATTGATCCATGGCTGCTTTTTCTGCAAGTTCCGTCTGAGAGAGCCCTCTGGAACGACGGGCGGTACTGACGGGATTTCCAACATTTCCCATCATAAACGGAGCAACTCTTTTAACAGTAGTGCCACAGTCATAGATCTCCTCAGTTTCAATATCCAATAAGTCATTCCAGACGATAACAAAGCTAAGAAGCTGACCTGATTCAAACAAGGCCCGATTTTCCAAAGCTTTGTATTCAGGCTGTTCCTCAAAAAGAGACGACATATCAAATCGCTTGACAAGACCGTCCTCAAAAGTCACTTTAAGAGAAACATCTTCAAGAAATTTCAGCTGCAAGGCCTTATGATAATACTCTTTGTGTACATGTGCCATATCTGCCCTTTACCTTAAATGTGTGAGGATTGTGCTCTTTCACTCGGGGATACATTATTATGGTAATACCGTAGAAATAACTTATGGTAGGCATATAAGCTTTCTCCTTTCAAGTATATGGGATATATCCCATATTGTCAATTTACTTCTGAGCTCATTTTGGCATATTAACATAGAGAAAACTGTACAGACTTTTCCATGTGAAAAATGTTGACTTATAAGTCAAAACAAAAGATCCGTGCAATAAATGACGGATTTCGGTCATTTATTGCCGGATCTTAGTCAAACCATCCTTAATACTTGGAAAACTATAGCTTTTCCGAATCCAAAATAATGGTGAAAGGGCCGTCGTTCAGTAGCTCGACTGCCATCTCCTCGCCAAACATTCCCTTCTCGACTACAGGAACGCGCTCGCGGCACTTCTCGAGAATATACTCGTACAGCGCGTTCGCGTGCTCAGGCGAGCCGGCATCAACGAACGACGGCCGGTTGCCTTTCTTGCAGTTCGCGTACAATGTGAATTGCGACACCAGAAGCAGCTCACCTTCTACGTCCGCAAGCGAAAGATTTGTCTTTCCTTCGGAATCCCTGTTGATGCGAAGATTGATCATCTTATTGACCATCTTGTCAGCGATAGCTTCATCATCGGCATCGCATACGCCAACAAGCACCATATACCCGCGGCCTATCTTACCGACGACCTCGCCGCCTACACTTACAGATGCGTGCTTAACACGCTGTATCACAAAACGCATTTCTATATCCTTTCTTCTTAAAAAGGGACGGAGGCCCGTCCCCTTCCTCATTACTTATTTAAATTACTTGTCTAATGCTGCGCGGATAGTTGCTTCTATCTGCTTTTGCGCTTCGTGCTGATGCTCGCGGTCCATATCTTCGATGTGCACCAGCGGATGAGCCGTCACCTTTATGTGCGCAGGTTTCCAGCTGCCGTCCTCCTCAAAGAAATGATAAGTTCCATCGATGGTAACAGGCAGGATAGGAACCTTCGCCTTTTCCGCAAACTTGAAAGCGCCGGCCTTGAATTCGCCCATCTCGTGCTTATGTGAGCGGGTCCCTTCAGGGAAGATGCAAAGACTGAAACCCTGATCGAGTATCTTCTTGGCTTCGCCTAGAGCCTTGACTGCCTCCTTCGGATTGTTGCGCACCAGATAGATAGAGCGCGAGTATTCGACAACGTCAGCCAGTATAGGATACTTGCTCCATTCCTTCTTTGAGACATATCCCATCGGGCCGTGATCTTTCATCAGCCACAGTGTAGCGCAGATGTCCGCGAAACTCTGATGGTTGCTGTACATCATGAAAGGACCATCCTCAAGAGACGGGACGTTCTCTTCTCCGCGGACCTCATAAGTGAGCCCCAGTATAGGAGTCACAGCCTCTACCCAGCGCTTCTGGGCGGCCCAGATCAGCTCCTTCTCGCCGCGAAGGTCGCCGGCAGCGCGCAGCGCTTCAGCCTGCTTCTTGATCGAAGCGAATTTCTTAGTCTCGATATATCCCCTTATGAATCTAGGTCCTGTCTTGAAAATATTCATATACAAAGCCTCCCTTACACCCGAATTGTAGCACAAAAGAGGGCATGCGCATAAAGAATTTAGCAAAGTCCGGAACGGGAAGTTTTTAGTTGAGAATGTCTGCCTCATATAGATATAATACATATGATAATCAAGGATCCAAGACAGAGATAAGGAGGGAAATGTCATGGCAAACAAATACGAAGGAACACAGACAGAAAAGAACCTGATGGAAGCATTCGCAGGCGAGTCACAGGCACGCAACAAGTACACTTATTTTGCTTCCAAGGCTAAGAAGGAAGGCTTTGAACAGATCGCCGCGCTCTTCCAGAAGACAGCCGACAACGAGAAAGAACACGCAAAGATGTGGTTCAAGGAGCTCGAAGGCATAGGCACAACAGCAGAGAACCTGCTTGCAGCAGCAGAGGGCGAGAACTACGAGTGGACCGACATGTACGAAGGCTTCGCGAAGACAGCCGAGGAAGAAGGCTTCAAGGCACTGGCAGCCAAGTTCCGCATGGTAGCAGCCATAGAGAAGCATCATGAAGAGCGCTATCGCGCGCTGCTGCACAACGTAGAGGCACAGGAAGTCTTCGAGAAGAGCGAAGTCAAGGTATGGGAGTGCCGCAACTGCGGACATATCGTTGTAGGAACCAAAGCTCCGCAGATGTGCCCGGTTTGCGCTCATCCGCAGGCATACTTTGAGCTAAACGCAGAGAACTATTGATGCTGCATGAGTGGAGGCCGCCGCAATTGTGGCCTCCACTATTTTATGTAAAATAATTGCAAAAATTGCACTGTATTGACAAAAACGGGCATGACGTTTAAAATTTTGCCATAAAACTTTAAATGTCATGCCCGTTTTTAACGTCAAGTGTAAAGTTTTTTATAGAGCATCAACAAGGCGTACAAGACATGAAATACGAACAATTGTCAAAACTATACTATAAGAGCAGGGAAGAGTACGAGGAGACATATAACACCCGGTTTGCGGAAGGGATCAAGCTGGGGATCATGATCAACGGAAACCCGGCTTTCTATGTTCAGGATGTGGAAGTATATAAAAAAATAATCAACATCCAGCGAATAAACGAACATATTCTGGAAATATGCCAAAAGCTTCCGCCAGCTGCTTTGCACCGGTATGCAGATAAATGCCTGATCGAAGAGATCGTGATCACCAATGAAATAGAAGGGGTCCAAAGCACACATAAGGAAATAGAAGAAGTTCTGTCTGATCTGGAACAGAAGAATAGAAGACATCGCTTTCATGGGCTGGTAAACAAGTACAGGATGCTCAATGATCGTGAAACGATAGAGCTTAGCAGCAGCAAGGACGTCAGGGCTCTTTATAATGAGCTGGTTGCTGCAGAAATAGCAGAACAGGAACCATCGAATCTTCCGGATGGAGAGCTATTCCGAAAGGAAACGGTCAAGGTAGTTGCGCCTACACAGGAAGCGGTCCATGTAGGAGTGATGCCTGAAAGGGCGATTATAGAAGCGATGGACAAGGCGTTGGGATACCTTAACGATGATATAGAAGATATAATAATCAGGACAGCTGTTTTTCACTATTTATTTGGCTATATACATCCATTTTATGATGGAAATGGCAGGCTCAGCAGGTTCATAAGCAGCTATATGCTGACTAAGGTACTTCACCCGCTTGCCGGATATACACTGTCATATGTGATCAAGGATGATATCAATAGCTACTATAAGGCTTTTAAGGCATGCAACGCAAAGCTGAATAAGGGAGATATAACACCGTTCATCATCATGTTTGTTGATGTGATAGAAAAAGCATGCCTGCAGATCGAGGAGGATCTGCTGCAGAAAGAAATTGCCCTGCAGTATCTATACAAAAAAACCAACGAATTGACAGAAGATGGAAAGCTGCAAAAGTTGTTTCATATCCTCATACAGGCAACCCTTTTTTCGTCTTCAGGAGCACAAACGGAAGAACTGCTGAGCATCTTTGATGTATCCAGACCAACTTTGAATAAGCGCCTGTCTACGATCCGCGATAAGGGGTTATTAGATGAAAAAATGACAGATAGAGCAAAATACTACAAATTAAGGATCGATAGGTTGTAACGCGCAGTGAAACCGCCGAGAATAGAGCTATGAAGATATTGATAATCAGACACGGAGAGCCCGACTACAAGAAAGACTCTTTGACAGAAAAGGGCCGGCGCGAAGCCGAATGCCTTCCGGATTGGCTATGCGATCAGGTAAGCGGGGCTACTTACTATTACACATCACCATACGGCAGGGCCAAAGAAACGGCAGAGATCGCCCTCTGCAAAACCGGCCGCAAACCGGTGATCCTGCCTTGGCTTAGGGAATTTGATATACGCATACAAAGGCCGGATGACCCGATGAATGAGCATATCGCCTGGGACTGGCTGCCGCAGGACTGGACAAAGGACCCGCGGCTTTATGATAAAGACCACTGGGCAGAGAATGAGCAAATGGCAGAGGCCGGAGTAGGCGAAGAATACCGCATGATCACAGAGATGCTTGACGAGCTTCTTGCCTGGCACGGATACGTGCGTGACGGCGGATACTACCGCGCAGAGAGACCGAACCATGACACTATAGTCCTGTTCTGTCACTTTGGGCTCGAATCAGTGCTGCTCAGCCATCTCTTCGGAACATCGCCTGCAGTCATCTGGCAGAATTTCTGCGCGCGGACAACATCAGTCACAACGCTCGTTACCGAGGAGAGAAGAAAAGGCATTGCCACATTCAGGATGCTTGCCTACGGAGAGACAACGCACCTTTATGTTCACGGCGAGGAACCATCATTTGCAGCCAGGTTTTGCGAATGCTTTGATGATGATACCCGGCATGATTAAAACAAGCCGGAAAGTGTGGTACAATCAACTTAAGGTATTACTTCAATACATCAGGAGATGACAGACATGAAAGGAATAATACTTGCAGGCGGAGCCGGTACAAGGCTTTATCCGCTCACGATAGTGACATCAAAGCAGTTGCTTCCGGTATACGATAAACCGATGATTTTTTATCCTTTATCGACACTGATGCTGGCCAGCATCAGAGAGATCCTGATAATCAGCACACCGGAGGACACACCGAGGATCGAAGAACTCCTTGGTGATGGTTCCAAATTCGGCGTCGAACTTTCATATGCCGTACAGGCGAAGCCAGAAGGGCTCGCTCAGGCGTTTACCATTGGCAGGGACTTTATAGGAGATGACGCCTGCGCGATGGTGCTGGGTGACAATATCTTCTATGGAAACGGTCTCAACCACAAACTCATGGACGCGCGCGAGGATGCGGAAAACGGCAAGGCCACAATATTCGGATACTATGTCGAAGATCCTAAACGCTTTGGAATAATGGAGTTTGAAAAAGGAGAAGCGGGAGAACGGTCGGTAAAAGTCATATCTGTTGAAGAAAAGCCAAAACAGCCTAAGAGCAATTACGCCATAGTCGGTCTGTATTTCTACCCGAAGGGCGTGAGCGATATGGCGGACAAGGTAACGCCTTCTGCCCGCGGAGAGCTGGAGATCACCACCCTGAACGACATGTATCTGCAACAAGGCATACTGAATGCCCAGCTGCTTGGCCGCGGCTACACCTGGATGGATGCCGGGACTTTTGACAGTCTTCAGAAAGCCACCGACTTCGTAAGTATGATTGAGCAGTATCAGGGAATGACGATCTCATCACCGGAAGAAATCGCATACCACATGGGATGGATCGATGATGAGATGCTAGCGAAGAGCGTCAAACGCTACGGCAAGAGCCCGTACGGCGAACGCCTCAAGGCTGTTTTGGAAGGCAAAGTGATCATATAAAAAGGAGGATGCTTATGAAGAAATTGGTTAGAAGATGAAGCATAAGCCTTTTAATACTGATGCTCTCTGCAGTATTTACGTTTGCCGGCAGCGAATCGGGTCGGGAGACTGAAAGCAGCGCAGGCTTTAAGCCATACCAGTCGGATGCAATTCAGCTTACGGACGGAGCAAAAAAGGCTATCGAAAGTGGAATTAACAGCAGTTTAAAAAAATGATTCGGGTAGCAATCTTAGATCCTTTGATGAGAAGGAAGAATGCTGCTGGATTGGGGATCCTAAAGAAGACAGTTGCTGTTGGCTTGCAGATACACTGGATTTTTATGTTGAAATATGTGATAAGTACAATTACGCATATTCATGCCCGGTAATAGCAATTTTTAATGCGAACGGTAAATGCGTCGAGTTTCTAAAAGGAAATAAAGCAGCGGATGTTTACGGATGGACGGAATACACAGGGTCCACTAAACTTCATTTATCCACTTACACTTCAGGAACATATTATTTCTGGCTGATCAACTGGCCGTGTGATGAAGACGCAAATTTGTATTATGAAGATAACAATTATTGGGAAGAGGATTATGATTGGATCAATGTTCGTTTTTATATAGGTCCTTATGGAAAGCCTGTTATCCGCAATACTATCGCTAATTCAGCTAAAAAGACAAATGATGTCATATGGGACAAGTCAAATGTAAAAGGAGAGGACAGATATGAGATCAACTGGAGAGCTTGGGGAGTTTCTACTTGGGCAAGCAGAACAGTTGGAGTCACAACAAGAGGAACAACAAGCGGGCTTACCGTTGGGAATCTGTATGAGATCCGTGTAAGGGCAAAGAAAGGCGGTATAGGAGCGAAGCAATGGTCGGATACTGTATACCGCTATTTCCATACGACCCAGAATATCAGACTCTCATCAACCGGCAAGGGAAGCTTCACGATCAGTTGGCAAAAAACCCTAAAGCCACGAGCTATCAGGTGATGTACACAACGAATTCAAACGGTGCAGGTGCGGCAAACAACATCAATAACGTGAGCTCATCGGCAACGAGCTTCACCAAGAAAGGCTTAAGAAGCGGCGTGACATATTATGTTCAGATCAGAGAGATAAGAAGAGTCGGCGGCATCAACTACATTGGCAACATATCTTGCCCGACTGCCGTGAAAGTCAAGTAGGAACTATATCAATAAATCTTTTAATGAGATGAACTTCATCCAGTGCGATGGAGTTCATCTTTGGTTTGTTCATAAAGCCTGTATATCGTTATCTTTCGGCTGTAAGTACATATGATAATTGCCTGAATTAATGGCATATGTTAAAATTTAAGAGATTATGAGTTGCATTCAAAAAGGGAAAAGATTTATGAAGATAGCAGCCAGCGCAGGAATAATTGGAGCCAGCAACGAATCAATATATGCTATAGAAGAAGCAAAAAAAAGAGGAATCTACACGATAGCTGTAGATGGGAACGAAAAAGCTCCGGGGCTTGAGCATGCAAATCAGAGCGCAGTCGTTGATCTCAATGATGAAGAGGCGCTTTTTGATTATTTTTGTAAAAATCCGATTGATTTTCTTCTTCCGGTACCGGTGGGGAGAATTCTTGTTGCAACAGGCGCTGTGAATGACAGATTTGATTTGCCGGGGGTCCGGTTCAACGCTGCGCATTTGTCAACAGATAAATGGGCGTTCCACGAAACCCTTTCAAATAAAGGGCTTAGAAATGCCGAAGCTCTTTTGGTCAAAAGCAATGAAAATGTTTCAAAACTTGCCGATATAGATTATCCGCTGATACTAAAGCCCAGATTCGGATCAGGAAGCAGAGCGGTAAAAAAGTATGGCTCATACGCGGAATTATCGGAAGATGTCGGTGAAATAGTATCAAAAGAAGAAGACTTTATTGCAGAGACATGTAAAAAAGGAATTGAATACGGAGCTGATGTATTTATTGTCAACGGAACCACACATCTGATCTTGCTCAGAGAGAAGATCCTTACACCGGAGCCATATAGACAGTGTGTTGGCTATTTTGCGATAGAATACAATCGTGAGACGGAAGAATTATTCAACAGAATAAACACTCTCTTGAAAGGAATAGTAGACGCTTTAGGATTGAACAACTGCCTTATGCATGCAGACATACTCGATGATGGAAGAGAGGCATTTGTTATCGAGGTCTCGCCCCGTCCATCCGGGCACTATCTGCACAACTATTTCACAAGATACGCAACAGGGTTTGATATGCTGGGCAGTTATATTGATTTTGCCATTGCCTCGAAAGAGAGAAAGCCTTTTGAAATGGATTATCAATATAATGCAAAAAGTATGTTGATAAAATACTTTGACCTTAAGGAAGGAATAATAGAAAAGCTGCCAGATCCTGAGACTACAAAGAGCAGAGAGGATGTAGTTTGTTATAATTGCAATCTCAAGCCGGGCGATTCCATAGGGATGGTCACTGATGGCAGATCAGTCATGGGCAGGGGCTTTTATGTTGTCGCGGCAGACACTTTAGAAAGCGCGAAGGCGATCTGCGCTGAGATAGAAAAACAGTTCGTTATAAGGGAGGTATAAAAACATATGGACAATCACTTGCTGCCTATCATTCACTTTACCGAAGAGGTAATGTCAAAGGGCGATGGTAGTTGGGTATATGATACAGAAGGCAACAAATATCTTGATCTCAATTCCGGACAGTTTTGTGTTGCTCTGGGTCATTCCAATGAGGAAGTTTTAGATAAGATATTTGCAAAAGCTCGTAACATCGTTCATACAGCATCAAATATATACACAGATGAAGTAGCGGTCTGCTCAAATAAGTTGAATGAATTAAGCGGAGACATGGATGCCTACAGCATTCTGCTTAGCACGGGGTCTGAAGCTGTCGAGTTCTGCATGAGATTCTCCAAGTTCATAAAAGGAAGAGAAGGTGTGGTCTGCTTTGATAAAGGCTATCATGGACTGACTTTGGGTTCACAGACCATTACTTTCGGAGGAAAGTTTGCAAAACCACATGTCGATGATATAGGGACAGTCAATGTGCCGACAACTGACGAAGAAGCTGTCCGTTCAGCTGCAGAACTTGATAAATTGCTTTCTACAGGACAGTATGCATCGGTTGTAGTCGAGCCAATTGTTTCTGTAGGAGGAATGCTGTATCCGCCAAAGAAATGGTTTGATCTGCTTCGCGAGGTCTGTGACAAGAATGATACGATCCTTATCTTTGACGAAAGCCAGACGGGCTTCGGAAGGACAGGAAAGTGGTTTGCTTATCAGGCTTTCGATACTGTTCCGGATATGGTCATTCTTGCAAAGAGCGTTGGGCTGGGCTTTCCGGTTTCAGTAGCCATGTTTAAAAAAGAGTTCGTACCTGACGATGTATATAGAATGTCACATTATAGTTCTCATCAGAACGACTCATTTGCCGCAGCAATAATTAATACTGCAGTTGAGTACATTGAGAAACACGATGTGCTTTCCGGAATTACGTCCAGAGGCAATTATTTCTTGTCAAGACTAAAAGGACTTGAGGAAAAGAATGAGCATATAAAGGATGCCCGTGGACACGGTCTCATGCTGGGATGCGACCTTTATTACGAAGGTGTAGATGATTACAGACCTCTTTATGCAACACTCTATGACAGGATGATCAAAAACGGAGTTATCATACAAGGAACTAATGGTGGCCGCACGCTAAGGTTCTTGCCGGATTATCTCATAGAAGAAAAGGATATCGACTTCGCAATCGACACGCTCGATAGAGTCCTGGAAGAACTGCAGGAGACAAATAATGAATGACTTCGTTTTTCATATCCCTACAAAAATGGTCTTTGGGAAGGACTGCCTCAGCAAGCTAAATACCGAGATGAAGCCGTTCGGCAGTAAGATACTTATAGTATATGGAGGAGGCTCTGTAATCAGAACAGGGCTTTTGGCAAAGATCAAAGATCTGCTTAAGGATGATTTCGAGGTGTTTGAACACGGCGGAATAGAGCCTAATCCGAAAATCGCATCCATACGCAGCGGCGCAGCGAAATGCAAAGAAAGCTGTATAGATATTGTGCTCGCTGTGGGAGGGGGTTCGGTCATTGATGCATCCAAGGCTATCGCGGCAGGCGCTTGCGTTGACTTTGATCCATGGGAGTTCTACGGTGGTCCGCGCAGAATGATAGAAAAGGCGCTTCCGCTGTTCACTGTCGTCACGATGGCATCAACAGGATCCGAGATGACATGCGGCGCGGTCATAAGCAATGACGAAACATGCGAAAAACTGGGGCGCGGAGGGTTCCCTGTATTTCCGAAAGCTTCATTCCTGGATCCGGAGCTGACGTATTCTGTGCCGGCATTTCAGACCGCTTGCGGCGCCGCTGACATACTGTCACATGTCATGGAAAGCTATTTCAAGAAAGACCTGGACTTCTGTCTTCTGGACAGGATGATGGAGGGGGTCATGAAGACTGTCGTGGCTAATGCGAAGATCGCGCTTGCAGAGCCTGAAAACTATGAAGCCAGAGGCAATCTCCTGTGGGCCGCATCCTGGGCTATCAATGGTCTGTTCGGTGGTGGCTCAAGACAGGTATGGAGTTGCCACCCGATAGAGCACGAACTTTCCGCCAGATACAACATGACTCACGGACTCGGACTGGCTGTCATCACTCCGAAATGGATGAGATACTGTATGGAGGCCGATCCTGAAACAAGGAGCAGGTTTAGAGAATTCGGGCGGAATGTGTTTGGATCGGCGGATGAGGAAGAAGCAGTAGAAGATCTGGAAAAATTCTTATACGGAGATCTGGGCCTGGTAACGACGCTGAAGGGTGCAGGCATTGAAAATATAGATGCAGAAGACATGGCAGCATCTATATGCAGCAAGGGCAGTATCAATGGATATCTGGTACTCGATAACAAGGCTGTTCAAAAAATACTGAAAGCATGCATATAGATAGTTAGAAAGAGAGAGCGAGATGAACAAAATACCATACGGAAAACAAGACATTACAGAAGAGGATATTGAAAAAGTAATAGAGGTTCTCAAGTCAGAGTTGATCACACAGGGAGAGGTTCTTCCTGAATTCGAAAGAACAGTTGCTGAATACCACGGAGCGAAGTATGGCGTAGCTTTTTCAAACGGCACTGCTGCTCTTCATGCCGCATACAATGCCTTAGGCACTTGTCCGGGGGATGAAGTACTGTCGTCACCGATTACATTTGCTGCCTCTGTGAATGGCGGCATATACTGTGGAGCTACCCCATGTTTTGTCGACATGGATCCGGAGACCAATTGCATTGATGTCAATAAGATTGCAGACGCGATCAACGACAAAACAAAAGTAATAACGCCGGTCTCATATGCAGGATATCCGGTCGATCTGAAAGCCGTCCATGAGACAGCTAAGGACAAAGGATGCGGGATAATACACGATGCATGCCACGCTCTTGGCAGCAGAAGAGACGGAACTTTTGGGATGGAGTATGTGGATATGGCCATCCTTTCATTCCATCCGGTCAAGCATGTCACAACAGGCGAGGGAGGAATGGTTCTCACTAATAGTGACGAGCTGAATGAAAAACTCAGACTTTTCAGGACTCACGGCATCACCAGAGATCCGGCGAGCCTTAGAAAGAATGATGGCCCTTGGTATTATGAGATGCAGTCTCTAGGTTACAACTACAGACTGACGGATTTCCAGGCAGCTTTGGGACTAAGTCAATTCTCAAGACTTGAAGATAATCTTGCGGCAAGAAACTCCATCGCTGCCAGATATCACGAAGAATTAAAAGATTGCAGTTTTCTGGAACTCCCACCTCGGCTGGGGTTTGATGCACAGGGAGATACAGTCCATTCATATCATTTATTTACTGTCAGATGCTGCTCCGCAGAGATCCGCAAGGCTTTGCACGCATATCTACGCGAGAATAAGATATTCGCACAAATCCACTACGTGCCGCTGCACCTGCATCCATACTATATGGACAATTATGGGTTTAAAGAAGGAGATTATCCTGAAGCTGAAGCATTTTATGCCGGAGAACTCAGTCTCCCAATGTATCACAGCATGACGGAGGACGAACAGGGATTTGTTATTGAAACTATAAAAAAATTCAAGAAGTAATTATTTATATGTTAAGACGCTATTTATCATAATACGGAGGAAACAAAAATGTTTGAAGACAAAACGATTCTTATCACCGGAGGAACAGGGTCTTTCGGGAAAGCCTTCTCGGGAGAATTACTGGAAAAGTATGACTTCGGAAAAATCATCATCTTCTCCAGAGACGAGTTCAAGCAGGATCTTATGAAGAAGGATTTCACCGCCAAGTACGGTGCTGAAGCAATGAAAAAGTTCAGATTTTTCATTGGTGATATAAGAGACAAGGACAGGCTTAAAAGAGCCTTTAACGGTGTTGACATAGTCATTCATGCAGCTGCTATGAAACAGGTGCCGGCTTGCGAGTATAACCCGACAGAAGCTATCAAGACCAACATCAACGGAGCCATGAACATCATCGACGCGGCTCTTGACTGCGGTGTTGAAAAAGTAGTCGCTCTTTCAACGGATAAGGCGGTAAACCCTATCAACCTTTACGGTGGAACAAAGCTCGTATCCGACAAGTTGTTCGTTTCCGCAAACGCTTACTCCGGCTCAAACGGGACAAAGTTCGCTCTGGTCAGATACGGAAATGTATCCGGAAGCCGCGGCTCTGTCATCCCGTTCTTTAAGGATCTTATCGACAAGGGATTCGATGAACTCCCTGTAACAGACGAGAGAATGACCAGATTCTGGATGACTCTCGACAAAGCCGTAAAACTTGTTATTATGGCAGTCAAAAACATGACAGGCGGAGAGACTTTTGTATTCAAGAACCCTTCATACAATGTAACCGACATTTGCAAGGCTATGGCCCCTGACGCAAAGATGAAAATCGTAGGAATCAGAGAGGGTGAGAAGATCCATGAGGTAATGATTACGAAGGACGATTCCAGAACAACATATGATTATGGTAATTACTACATCATTTATCCAAACTTCGAATGGTTCGATTTCAAAAAATCCTTCAAGGAAGGCGGAACTTTGATTGAGGAAGGTTTCGAATACGGCTCTGGAAACAATACCGAGTGGCTGTCCGTTGAGGATATCAAAAAACTTCTGAAGGAATATCATCTAGTGTAGAGAGGACCGATAATGAGAACAGGTTGCATCATTCAAGCCAGAATGACGTCCAGCAGACTACCGGGCAAGGTTCTGCGTACCATTGATTATCAAGAGGGAAAAAGCGTCCTCGGAAGTGTTGTCGAAAGGGTCAGATCAGCAAAAAAACTGGATCATTTTCTTATTGCATGCACAACAAACTCAGATGATGACCCGTTGGTAGAGTATGCGAAAAGAGAAGGAATAGCGTGCTTCCGCGGAAGTGAGAATGATGTGCTGGACAGATTTTATGGTGCCGCGAACGAGTTCGGCTACGATAATATTGTTAGAATCACGAGCGACTGCCCTTTCCTTGATCCATCGGTAATAGATGCGCTGATAGAGCTTTTCATCAAGGGAAACTATCAGTACGCGAGCAACTGCATCCGGAGGACTTATCCGCATGGGCTTGACTGCGAGATATTCACCTATGATGTTCTGAAATGGATGCACAAGAATACCGAAGAGAAGTTCTACAGAGAGCATGTCACAAGTTATGTGACCTCACATCAGGACGAATTCAGGGTAGGCAGTCTGACACTGGACGGAGAGGATTACAGCAAAGTAAGGATTACCGTAGACACAGTCAATGACTATACTTTGGCGTGCATCATCACAGACCTTATCAGGAACGAAAAGGATAGATTTTCATTCAGAACCGTACTGGACTGTTTTGCCGGACATCCGTATATCAGCGCAATCAACGCTGATATCATGCAGAAAAAAAAGTACGATACCCTGGAGGAAGAGCTCGAGGCGGCAGAAAAACTTCTAAAACTTCAGGAAATGGACAGGGCAGCAGAGCTGCTGAGGAGAAATCATTGAAATTAGCTATTTTTTCTGAGGCCGGATTCAATTACGGATACGGCCATTTTTACAGAATGTCCGGTATCTGCGAACACGCCATAAGAGAGGGCGGAGACGTCATTTTTTACCTTATGGCTGACAAAGCAGCTAAGACCAACCTGACCAGAGACTATGTCAGGTTCGTGGAGTGGAAAGATCCGGATGTATTTAAAGGGCTGCTCGATTCTGAAACTACGCTTGTGGTCGATTCGTATCATGTAGATATTAAAGACCTGGAGCAATTTCAAAAACATGTTCGTGATATGGTTGTCATCGATGACAATAACAGGCTGGACTATCATGACATGAAGATCCTTAACCCAAACTATTTTGCGATCTGTCTCGAGTATCCTCAGGACAGGAACAACGAGCTGTTTCTGGGTAAAGATTACACACTGCTGAGGGATGAGTTCACTTCAAACGGACAAAAGGAGATAAAAGAGACGGTTACAGACATTCTGATTACGATGGGAGGGACCGATCCTATGGGAAGGACTGCATCAATCATCAGAATGATCAGGGAACTGTCAAAAGAGGTCAGGCTCCATGTGGTATGTACCAAGGCATATCAAAATCTGAACTTCATTCAGGCGGAATTGAATGAAAAGGACAGGTTGTATTTGAATATAGGAGCTTCCGAGATGTGCGATCTGATGAAATGCTGCGATTTTGCAGTTGCTTCAGCAGGGCAGACGACCAATGAGCTGATAAAGATGATGTGTCCAGCCGTACTGGTCGCGGTGGTGGATAATCAAATGATCAATACAAAATATCTCTCGGATAACGGATATATTGAGGCAATGTATGAGGATGACAGGGATGCGCTGGCTCGTATGTTTTCGTATGATAAAAGGAAAATCATACTTGAAAAACTGCAGACATTTTATTCAATGAAATCCGGCAAAGACTTTATTTATGAACTGGCATTCCGCGGAGGAGACAATGGGCAATAGAGTGATGATAGTTGCGGAAATTTCCGCTAATCACGGGCACGATATAGAGCTCGTGAAAAGATCCATTCTTAAGGCAAAGGAGATAGGCTGCGACGCAGCAAAAATCCAGTCGTATACGCCGGACACAATCACACTGGATTGTGATAATGAATATTTTCAGATAAACACCGGGACCATCTGGGATGGAACGACGCTGTACAAGTTATACAGTGAAGCATATATGCCTTGGGAGTGGCACGAAGAGCTGTTCGATTATGCGAAAAGCATAGATTTTACACTGTTTTCCACTCCGTTTGATAAAACGGCAGTAGATCTGCTCGAAAAATGCGGCAATCCGATTTATAAAATTGCTTCATTTGAAATCACAGATATTCCACTGATAAAATATGCTGCCAGTTTTGGCAAACCTATGATTATTTCGACGGGAATCGCAACTGAAGAAGAGATACAGGATGCTGTTCATGCATGCCATCAGATAGGAAATTACGATGTATACCTGCTGAAATGCACGTCTGAATATCCGGCAAGTATTGAGGATGCTAATCTCGAAACCATGCAGGACATGGCGGAGCGATTCGGCTGCAAGACAGGTCTTTCGGACCATACCACGGGAGACGAGGTGGCTGTGGTCGCAGCATCCATGGATGCTGCGGTAGTCGAAAAGCATTTCATCCTCGATAAAGCCATCGGCGGGCCGGATGCGTCCTTTTCAATGACTCCTGATGAATTCGAAACAATGGTCAGAAAAATCAGAATGGTAGAAAAGATTCGCGGAGAGGTAACTTACGAATTGACTGAAAAAAAGATAAACAGTCGTAAGTACGCGCGCTCTCTGTTTGTGGCTAAAGACGTCAAAGCCGGTGACGTCATAACCGAAGAAAACGTCAAAAGTGTGCGTCCTTCAAATGGGCTTGCCCCTAAGTATCTGGAGTATGTGCTGGGAAGGACATTTCGTGATGACGCGAAAAAGGGAACACCGCTTACCTTTGATGCAATTAAATAAAACAGGAGGACTAGGAACGTGAAATCTCTAGTTGTAATGACATATTATCAGATGATGCATTCTATTGCACTGGCATTGACCTTCGAAGAAAAACCAAATCTATACTTTTCGATGCAATATCTGAATCCTGATGAGTCGTTGCTTGAAAGGATCCGGGATACCGGTGTTTTCAATAAAGTGGTCGGGATTACAAAAAAAGGCGAAAACCAACGCTTTACCAGAGAATTAAGGAAAACAAGTAATCTGGATGACGATGCCATAGATGCCATCGGAACCTCACTCTTCGATGAGTATCTTGAGGAGAAATATGCCGAATATTTCAAGGACGCAGATACCAGCGATGAACTGTTCATCTACAATGATTTTCAAATCCACTATTATTACATATGCAAGCACTTTGAGCGGATTGTTGGAGTAGAGGATGGCTACTGCTCAATTCCAAGACAGCTAGGAATCCATGAGTTCAAAGGTGATGCTAAACACCTTGTACCCTTTATAGAAAAAGGATACTTTCCGGAGCCATTGTACAGACATGAGAAAGTAACAAAAATCATCAGCAGCGTAGAGATGGATGATGATTATTATTCATCAAAGATCGTTGTATGGGACTACAAAGACATAGTTTCTTTGAATGAGGAGAAGTTCAAAAAAGCACTGCTTTATATTTTTAGGATAAACGAGATTGAGATCAACAATCCCAGCTCACTGTTTCTCGGTCAGCCTTTGGATCGTGCGCAGTATTGCAACGCCCGCGAGAACTACCTGTTATGCAAAAAGATAATAAGAAGCGAGATTGAAAAAGGCAATACGGTGTATTACAAGCCTCACCCCGCAGAGAGGAACTATATCGGAGTTTACGGCGGAGATAATGTCGTGGTACTGCCTAAAGATTTCCCTATCGAAACTCTAAACTACATAGATCGGAAGTTTGATCGGCTTGTTACATTTGATTCGACGGGTTTATCGACCCTGACATGCGCAAAAGAAGCATATAGATATCTTAAACTGACGGAGTTCACAAAAAAGGAGCTGGTTAGTTATATTAAGAAGGATATCAGCGATGAAAGAATCGAAATAGATGTTTATCTGATTGTACGAGACCTCACTCCGGAGGTGTTTATCAATGTTTACAGCTGTATATTCAGAAATGCTGACATACACACGAATATACACATACTGACTGACAGGGTGAATGATCTGAAAAATATCAGAGAATTTTTTGATAAGCGCAATCTCGGAGAAATGGTGTCCGCTTATAGGAAAAAGTATAAAGGGACGAAAAATGAAGTACGCTGGCATAAAGAGTTAGGATGGATGAAACGTTGGATTGACAGATACCATCCGTCTTTCGATGTATGTGCGGTATCATCTTTCAGAGAGACAGATATTTACAGAGAAGCGATCGCCTGTCAGAATGACGGGCATGACTTTGTTTTACTGATGGAATCATGTGATCCGGCATTTCTGGTCACAAAGGCGATAGCAGTTATTATGAAAAGGAGCATCTTTCCTGTCCTGTCGCTTCGCCATTATACTACGATTGAGGGTGAAAATGGTAAAACAGTTGAGATACCGCTTCTATCAGATTATTTAAACAATGAATGCACTGATGGTTTAATCAACAAGGTATGGCACAAGGAGATACTGAAATCATTAGAAGGGGAGATACTTAAGGAGCCATTTGCAGGTCTTGACATTAGTTTTCTCAAGGGATACATCAGAAAATACAGTCAGATATACCTATATGTGCCACCTGCACAATATTATTCTATTAAAGACGGTGAACAGCATTGTTCTGAGAAGTTAAAATTGCTGGAGCAACAGTTTGCAGACAATCAGGAAATGCTTGTAGCCAAGCTGATTAATGCCATATATGATTATTGTGACTGGAATCGAGTAGTTAATTACGGGCTTGCAGAGAAAAAAGAGATAGAAGCAATCGAGCACTTGATAGAAAACCATCAGCTGCAATTCGATGTGTATAAACGAGTAGCGGCAGCAATTTTCTATGACAAAGAGAATGAAGATATAAGACTGCTGAAGCAGGATAGCCGTTATTACCAGGAGATACGCACTCAAATAGATAAGGCAGCGGAAATCGGCCTGCTGAACGTGTTGGACAATATAAGAAGAGGAAGGAAAAAAATACAAAAAGTCAAAAAAAGAGGAAGAAAAAAATGGCCGATTATAAAATCAAATTAAACAATTATATAAAATAATCCATAGTGTCTCACGGTAAGATGTAGTTGCACAAAACATTGCCAAAGGAGAAATCATTATGAATCGAAAAATGTTAGCACACATCATTCCAAGGGTAAACATCGCAATTACGAATTATCCTGTTGCAGGCATTATGATGTGCTTGAGAGAAACAGCTTTTTCTCATATGTGAAAACCAAATTCGAAGAAGAGCACTGGTCACTTGATGCCTGCGTTGGCAGAGCTTTGGCTACTAACGAGTTCAAAAGAGAAGACATCGTATACACTAAGACCCTGTACAACTATGTTAATAAGGGTCTCATAGGCATTCAAGCTATTGATCTCCCAGAGAAACTCAAACGCAAAACTGCTAAAAAGACCGGTCGCGAGAATAAGAAGAAGCTCGGTCACAGCATTGAAGAGCGTTCAGCTGCAGTCAATGATCGCTCAGAGTTCGGTCACTGGGAATGCGACTTGGTAATTGGTCATAAAACCAAGGATGACCATGTTATTCTTACTCTTATTGAACGACTCAGTCGTCGATACTGGATGATTCCGCTTGAGGACCGTCGCCCGGAAACTGTAATGAATGCCTTTAAGAAACTTCTTGCTGATTACAGCGACCATTCTAATGAAGTATTCAAGTCAGTTACCACAGATAATGGATCAGAGTTCTCGTCATTTGCTGACCTTGAGAAGATATCCTCAACATTAGTATATTATGCTCATCCTTATACATCCTGTGAGAAAGGATCAAACGAGAGGCATAACGGACTGATACGGAGATTCATCCCTAAAGGAAAGCGCATTGATGACTACTCGCCTGAGCAGATATCCAACATAGATGTTTGGTGCAACAGCTTGCCGAGGAAAATACTCGGATACAAGACTTCTGATAAAGTCTTCGAAGCTGAACTAGACAAAATCTACTCGAAGAGGGCTGCTTAGGTGTTCAACTTATTAATGCAATTTGCAGACAAAAAATACTAATATGGCAGAAACAATAAGAAAAATAATAAAAGAACACAAAACATACAAGAATCAAATCCTCATGCTGGCCAAATCAGATTTGATAAAAACATATCGTGGCGCTGCATTAGGATGGGCTTGGGCCATCATAAAGCCGATGATAACCCTGTTTGTGTTTTGGTTCGCGTTTTCGATCGGACTCAGACACGGCAACCCTGTTGAGGGATATTCGTACTTTCTTTGGCTCACTGCAGGCTTTTTACCATGGTTCTATATGCAAGAACTGATTACAGGCGGTGCAGGTTGTATCAGAAAATACAGTCATCTTGTCACTAAGATGAGATTTCCGATATCAATTATTCCCACATACTATAACCTTTCACATCTCTACATACACCTTGCATTGCTGATTATTACAATGGTATTGTTTATATGCGCCGGTCACATGCCTGACATATATTTGCTTCAGATTCCGATATACATGTTAATGATGGTTGCCTTTTTTATTGTATATTCGCTTCTAACGGGCATGCTTTCTGCAATCAGCAAGGACTTTCAAAATTTGGTCAGATCACTCTCAACTGTCGTATTCTGGATGTCGGGCATTATTTATAGCGTGGACGATATTCCGTCCAGAAAACTGAGAATAATATTAAAATTCAATCCCGTTACAGTTATTTCGAGCGGTTATCGCAGAGCATTTATATATAAAAAGTGGTTCTGGCAGGACAAAGTATCACTTTGCTGCTTCCTGATAACTTTCATCATTTTTATCATTTTGGCTCTTAGATCATATAAAAAGCTTAGAGAAGATATACCTGATGTTCTGTAACATTCAGACCGAAGATTGAGTATTCCGTGGTGGCGGAACCACCCATTCTGTTAAAACAGAGCCACTGGTTCCGTTATTGAGAGCCAGCGCTCCGGATCAGAGAGCCACCCGTGGTGGGCAGCTCTGCTGATCCACGTACCTTGAAAATTAAATCCTGCTGTGACGGCGTCTCATTGAGACATCACCATCGATGTTTATCTCGTAACCATTGGCTGTGATGCGATCCAGTAATGTATCTGCAACACCGCCGCTGCCAAGCCGTTCGTGCCAGCCAGCTACTGCTACTTGTGAACAGAGTATTGTTGAGGACTTGTCTTCGTCTCTTGCTCTTAGCAGGATCAGCAGGTCCTGTTGTTCTTCAAGTGTAGTCGGAAGTAACAGGAAGTCGTCAAAGATCATGAGTGGTATACGCCTGAAGCGATTGATCGTTTCATCGTAGATGCCCTGGATCCTTGCAGCTTCCATCTCACTGAAGAATTCGGAAAGTCTGAAATATCTTACACGGTATTCGTGACGGCATGCGTGAGTTGCAAGTGCACATGAGATATATGTCTTACCACAACCGGTAGCGCCTATGAGCATTATGTTGAGACCTTTACGAATGTATTCATTAGTCTCAAGTGTGCTGAACAGATCTCTGTTCAGATGCCTTTCCGGAAGGAATTCTATTCCTCCCAGATGTGCTGATGAGTCAGGGATACAGGACTTCTTGAGGAGTCTCTTGATCTTGTTATTGATGCGTGAATCGAATTCAGCATCTACAAGCAGAGAGAATTCTTCATCGAAAGTCATAGGCGCGTACAGTTCCGGGGATTCAGAATGCTTTCGGTATTGAGCAGCCATCTCGGGCAGTCTCATCTTACGGAGCTTTTCGTATGTATCTTTATTCATTATGACCACCTCCGTAATATGCAGGACCACGAAGATGGGTGTATTTGTTCGCTGAATCTTCTGTCGGTTCTTTTGACTCATCCTGCTTAGGAAGGTCTTGACCGGCTTCCAGAATCAATCTAATATTTTTGTATCGGGGAGTCGGAATATGCACGAGCGCAACTGCGCATGCATTTTCAAGCCGGCTGGAGGAGTATTTGTCAGCCAGTTTCAGGAGGGACAGGCATCCCTTGTAAGCCTGTTCTTCCACCCGATAGAATGCGAACAATTTATCTACAACTTCTTTTGTATGAGGACCGATGCTCTCAGCCCACCTTTTGAAACGATCACCATTCCATTCGCTGTAAAGCTGGTGGTTTTTAGGCATGTGATCGATGTTCGTAGCATACTGACCTTGACGGCCGTGCAATCTCTTATGACTGCATATGCGCGTTCCCTGGTAATAGATATCCACGACATTATTCGTGCTTCGGACATCTACTTTCTTCCTTACATAAGCATAAGGAACAGAATAGTTCTGCTTGTCGAAGGAAATATGGTAGTTCATCTGTACTGTAGCGACCTTCCACTCTGCAAACTCATATGCGAATAATGGCAATGGGTTCATGAATGGCAGCTCTTCTTCGGTATATACAGAGTATCTGGATCCGGATCTCTTCTGAAATGGCTTCTCGTTGAAAGCCTTTAATTCAGCCCGAACCGCCTCATTGAGTTCCTGCAGGCTGAAAAACCGCTTGTTACGGAATCTGGAGACAAGTCTCTTAGTCAGTACCCCTACAGATCCTTCTACTGCGGCTTTATCTTTCGGGGCAAGTACTCTTGCCGGCAAAAGTGCGGTCCTGTAGTGCTCAGCCAGTTCCTCATAGCTCTTGTTGAAAACAGGATCATCATACTTCTTATGCTGTATGACTCCTGTCTTGAGATTATCGCTTACCAGAAGCCTTGTTGAGCCACCAAAGTACGAGTAGGCATGGATATGTGCATTGATCCAGGATCTTTGTTTCATATCCGTGAATGCTTCTGCATAACAGTACATACTGAAAGGTAATGTAGCAACAAACAGATAACACTTTTGTTCACGGTCTTCGTCAGCAGCATAATACGAGAATGTAGTTCCGGCCCAATCCACCATCAGCTTGTTACCTGGCTTATGATGGATATGCATTGTCAGTTTGTTCTTGTTCACATAGTCTGAATAGAGCTTACAGAACTGAGAATACATGTACGGCGGCTTCTTTACTGCTTTGCAGGCATCTGTATACTCTTCCCATAGTGAAGTGAGTGTCACTCCATCTTTAAGAAGATCGCTATGGATCTTAGCGAAATCCGGCTTTACCTGCACGGGTTCGGCCGCTTTCTCAGGATACAGTTTCCTGTAGAGAGTAGCTTCATCGAGCCGCAGCAGCTCCGGAAAAGTCATTCCGGTACGCTTAGCTGCGTCTACAACTGAAGCGATCCTGTTTCTTGACACCGACAGAATATTTGCTATTTGCCGGTTTGATGTCCCGTCAGCATGTAGCTGCAGGATTTGTTTTTCTTTGGACATTGATGTTGTCCTCCCTTCAATTGAATTTGGTATTACCCATGATTCAATTTTAAAGGGTGGCTCTAAACATCGGAATAAATATTGTTTCCGACTGGCTCTGCCACTCGGACTAGGTGGCTCTCATCATCGGAGAGAGTGGCTCCTGGACGTCGGAATATTCAAAGATGACTACGAAAGCAGGATTACCATCGGAGAACAAAAATGGATATAAGAAATAATTTAGTTATTCGTTTCGATCACGTTACGAAACTTTACAAACTTTACAAATCTGACAGGGCCCGACTAAAGGGCCTTTTTAGCAAAAAAGTGCCATATAAAGAAAACAAAGCGGTCAATGACATGTCGTTTGACATTTTTCGCGGAGAAAGTGTGGCCTTGCTCGGCCGTAATGGTGCCGGCAAATCCACAATTCTGAAGATGGTAACAGGAGTGACATTTCCAACTGAAGGCGAAATCATCGTGAACGGCAAAGTCAGCGCTCTTTTGGAACTTGGAGCCGGCTTTGAGCCCGAATCTACCGGAAAAGAGAACATCAGATTCAAATGCAGTTTGATGGGAATGACTGAGAGCGAGATCGATGAGGTCCAGGATGACATAATTAAATTTGCAGACCTGGGAGATTATATTGATCAGCCTCTCAGATCTTATTCAAGCGGAATGAAGGCAAGGCTGGGATTTGCTATCAGCGTAAATGCACAGCCTGACATTCTGATAGTAGACGAAGCACTCAGTGTAGGTGACAAAAATTTCAAAAAAAAGTGCATGAAAAAAGTCAATGAGATAATGGCTGATAAAAATGTTACATTGTTATTCGTTACACATTCACTTGATACTGCAAAAGAATTCTGCAAGAGAGGAATCGTTCTTGAAAAGGGAAGATTGCTTTTTGATGGCAATATTACAGATGCAATCGAGTACTATGATTCAAGGAACTGATAGAGATTATATATAGGACGGAGCTAAGTATTTCATGAGGAAGTTCCCGACAGACGCTTGCACCATTGCGAGATATTAATTTAGTGTGTGCTCACGCACATTGAAATACAGCTCAAATCCTTGAAATTACTGAAGTTGAGGCTCGCCTGTGGTATAATAGAGGTGCAAGGAAATGCAGTGAAAACGGCTAACAACCGTGCACCTGGAATACCCTGGAGCCATCAATGTATAAGAAAAATCGTAACAAACAGCTCGCATTCGAGCATTTTGATCAGCCTCTTGGACTCAAACTCAATCCGGATAACCGCTGGGTCAAAAAAGCAGAGACCATTCCCTGGGATGCCATCGAAGAGCGCTATGCAAAGCTCTTCCCAAGCAATCGTGGAGTTCCGGCAAAGCCACTTCGTATGGCATTCGGATCATTGCTCCTTCAGAAGCATCTCGGATGCTCTGACCGCGAATTGGTAGAGCAGATCACAGAGAATCCGTATTTCCAGTATTTCATCGGACTTCCGGGATACCAGATGGAAGCGCCATATGTTCCATCCTTGCTGGTCGAGTTCCGCAAGAGACTGACCGAGGATATACTCGGTGACATCAACGACATGATCCTCGAGTACAATACTCCGGACGATCACGATGATGGTGATGATTCCGGCAACTCAGGCACTCTGATCCTTGACGCGACCTGTGCACCACAGAACATCGAATATCCTCAGGACATCAATCTGCTGAACCAGTGCAGAGAAGATCTGGAAGGCATAGTCGATGAGATCTGCTACTCATACAACCTCAAAAAGCCGAGGATGTACAGGGTCAATGCCAGAAAAGAGTATCTCTCGCTGGCGAAGTGCAAGAAGCGGACCGGAAAGAAAATCCGGAAAGCTCTTAAAGCACAGCTGCAATATGTTCGCAGAGACCTCAGATATGTCGATGAGTTCATCGCACAAAGCCTGGAGCTTGAACAAAAGCAGCTGGACCGCATCGAGACCATCCGAAAGGTCTACGAGCAACAGGACTACATGTACTGCAATAACACTCATGTAGTATCCGGCAGGATCGTAAGCATCAGCCAGCCATACGTCAGACCGATCATCAGAGGCAAGGCAAAGGCTCCGACGGAATTCGGAGCCAAGCTCGACATCAGTCTGGATAACGGCTTAGCACGGATCGAGAAACTCTCATTCGATCCATACAACGAGAGCGAAGTGCTCATAAGCGCCGTAGAAAACTACCACAAGCGTCATGGTCATTATCCTGAGCGAGTCCTGGTTGACCAGATCTACAGGAAACGAAAGAACATCTCTTACTGCAAGATGCGCGGCATCCGCATTTCAGGACCGGCACTTGGAAGACCGAAGAAGGACCCGCGATCTGACAAAAAAATCGAATACCGGGATGCCGTCGATCGCATTGAGGTCGAGAGAGCCTTCAGTCTTGCAAAAAGATCATTCGGGCTGGGGTTGATCACAACCAAGCTCGAGACGACTACCAGGAGTTCCATCGTTCTGTCGATTATCGCGATGAACGTGGATCGCCTGACCAAGGAAGCTATGCGATTTTTGTTATCGATTTTTCAAGGTACATACGTTGGCCTCAGTTTCGAGCCAACTTTTCTAACAATGGTTTATTGAGCAGATACTAAGTAATAATAGTAAAGTGAAACATTACAGACATTTATTAGATTTAACTGAATATTATGAGGTTAATGCCTTGGGAAGCATTTATTTCGGGGAGAATTGAAACGAGAAAAATCTGAAAGAATTTGGAAACCTGATGTTTTTTGCAAGAGCAAATTCCCTAATTTTGCAGACAAAAATGGCGAATTCTGCATCTCCGTTTTGGAGAAAGTTGCAGACCGTCCGGCAGTGTTGCCTAGGCCCTGCCGGAACAGTACTGCAGACATGTTGCTAAGTTGGTTTAGTGTTTCTGGAGCCTCTCCTGACGATCAGCGATACTCCTGTAAAGCATATTGATGCTTGACTCCTTGAGGCGGTTATTCTCGCCCGGGAACAGGATCAGATGGCAATGATGAGTCAGCCTTCCTATGAGAGCTGCGGTCATCTTCTGATCGTACAGAACATTGACCCATCTGGAGAATTCCAGATTCGTATTGAGTATAACCACCTTGCCGGGATCATCACTGATCTCAGACAGGAAGTCGAACAATATATTGATGCCGTCCCTGTCATACGGGACATATCCGAACTCATCGATCACAAATATGGATGTCTTGTTTAGCTTCTCCCTGAATGCATCAAGCTTGCCGGCCTTCATCTTAGAAGACAGGGTGTTGACCAGGGATGCTGTTCGAAAGAACCGTACAGGGATATCCCTCCTGCAGGCGATCATGCCTACACATATTGAAAGCATGGTCTTGCCGGTACCTGTGCCGCCGTACATGATGATGTTCTTGTGTTCGCGCAGGAACTCAAGCGACTTGAGTGACTCGATCGTACAGTCTTCCGGGAACTCAACTTCATCAGTACGGAACTGATCGAAGGAATACTGTATCGGAAACTTCGCATCTTTTATGAGGTTGTCGATGTGCGCCTGATCACGAAGTTCGATCTCTCTTTTAAGGAGATTGTAAAGGAACTCTATGTGAGTCTCACCTTCAGTGGTTTCGGCCCTGTCAGCCATTGCAGATGCTATCTTGAGCCTTTTGCAGAATGCAACAAGCTCATCGTGGTAATTCTCAGGCACTCAGATCACCTCCCTTGAGGAACTGATCATACTCTTCAAGGTGCACAGGCATCGGGTCGAGTTCAGGGATCATATTGCCTGTTGCGAGAGGCGGCAGCTGCGGCACATCCGAGAAGAGACTGCTATACAGGCTCTTAAGGCTGTCCGGGTCATGAGCTTCATAACGGATCGCTTGCTCAACAGTGCGGATCGCGCTGTCGAAACCGGTCCTGTCAGTGAGTTCTGAAAGTATGTGAAGAACGTCTTTCTTCTGACCGCTCTCACAATTATTGAGATAACTCTGCATGGTCTGCGGCATCATCGCATATATGCCTGTGTTCTTGAGAGAACGCGGATGCCTGGATATGTAGTCAAGGTATGGTACCCACTCCATGCTGGACTGGTGCTCATCACCATACAGTCTGCGGTGCCTGACTATCTCGCGGTAGTCATTGTCGAGGACTGTCACAAATGTTGAGTCAAGTCTCACATTGACAGTTCTAAGAGCATATTTCGGTGCTGATGAATACTCGTGCTTTCCATTCTCAAGAGTGAAGCGCCCATATCCATCGGTCTTCAGCCCGGTTATGAGTCTGCTGGTGTCGAACCAGACAGACGGAAGAGGAAGCAGCGCAGCCTTGTCGGCTTCAAACAATTCAGCTATCTTTGACTGTTTGTAGTAATGGTCACGATCCTGATCGCTGTCAAAGTCTTCAAGGATCTGCATGTTGTAGAACATGAGCTCATCGAATCTGGGTACAGGAACAAGAAAATTCCGTCTGGAGTATCCGACCTTGTTCTCAACGTTGCCTTTTTCGTGACCTTCACCACGATTCATGAATATGGCTTTGAAGCCGTAATGCTCTTTGAATCTGGTGAACCTCTCGGTAAGCTCACGGCCGCCGCCTTTGATGACGTTGATCACCATTGACGAGGCATTGTCGAACCATATCTCACGCGGCACGCCGCCGAGATACCGGAAGATGCTGCTGAGTCCTTCAAGCAGACACTCGGAGTTCTCGCCGTAGAACAGCTGAACATATGCGGCATTGCTCCATGGGAACGACAGTACAAGGTGCTTTCCGGAGATGAGCCTGCCGCGCTCATAAAACTCAGTACTTCCGAAGTCGGCCTGAGCTTCGCCCGGATCATGCTCGAGCGGAAGGTATCCCTCGTTACGCTTAAGATCGAGCTGCTCCTTGCTGAACTTCACATATTCAGCAACAAGACGGTATGAGCAGTCAAATTCGGGGACCTCATCGGTGAGTCTGTTGAAGACCCTGGTCGCTGTATGGCGCTGCTTGCGTGGGTGATTGAGATCTTCTTTGAGCCAGCTGTCGATCAGAGATTTGTACGGCTCAAGCTTAGGACAGAACTGCTTCTCTGATTCAGGGACCGGTAATGGCTCATTGAAATCTGTCATGTCGATGTACTTTGCTACAGTCTTCCAGTCACGGCCTGTAGCCTTAGCGATTTCAGATATGTTGTATCCTTGTTCATAGAACATCGCTCTGATATGATGTATCTGATCCATTGTTAACATACTCCTTCCTCCTTATGTTATTGAGTGGTTTCTATAACATAAGGTTATTGGTTGATAGTTATGTCTGCAATGGATTTTTCATAGCCTGATGGAGATCAGGATCCGGAGCATCTATCTCCGTATCCTCTGCAATTTTCTCCGTTTTGGAGATGCATCATTCTCCATTTTGCGCTGCAACTTTCGGTAATTACATTATGCAAAAAACACGAATTGATTGACCGTTATTACTTTCGCACCGAGGCGGATTTGTATCGAGCCGTTTCAGAATATGCTTACGACTGGTACAACCAGGTGCGGCCGCATGCGTACAACAACTATATGACACCTTTCGAAGTGCGCTACGGAATTTAACAAATTAGGCAGTGGTGTTACAAAAACGCTTGACCACTACAATTCTGACGATATGCGAGTAAAGATAAATAATGCATCAAGCGGTAGACTTCTCTTGTGGAGAGCGTATTCACAGCATCTTACTCCTTTTGGGAATGGTCGTCTCCACGGACCGTTGATGCCCGAACTTGAAGCAAGCAAGTGGGCTCATAACAATGCGCTTGATATTGGATATGTTTCTGGGTATATTGCGATGTCTGGGTATATACTATGGCTGCTGGCGGCAATATTCTATACGGTTAGGTGCTTTTTCAAAAGAACGCATTATCGAAAAGAACACCTTTTGAGTGTCCTTGCTATCATAGGATACTTTATTCAAGCTATGCTTGAGGTAACGATTTATCCTACATCGAATGGCATAGCGTTCATTTGCTTTATAACTCTCGGACCAGCCGCTTTCAATAGTGATGAAGAAGAGACAAAGAAACATAATGAAGGCTGAGTATGAAACGGAATTATTAAGAGGTTTAAAAAGAGAGGGGCTAAATACTGCGTAGGGAGGATCAAATATGAATGATTACAGACATAAGCGTTATTATGCCTATGTACAACGTAGAGGAAGAATATTTGAGAGCGAGCATTGGATCTTTGCTTGCTCAGACTAAGAAGGATGGCATTGAACTAATAATCACTGATGATGGTTCTTCCAATGGCTGTGGGGCCGTTGCGGACGAATATGCATTGAGGCACAAGAATATACAGGTAATTCATACAGAAAACCAAGGCGCGGGTCCGGCAAGGAATACTGCGATAAAGCGGGCAAAGGGAAAGTATCTGGCATTCCTTGATGCAGATGACCTGATGGTGCCGGACGCATTAGAGAAGATGTTTGACCGTGCAGAGTATGATCAAAGCGAAGTGGCAATGATCAATGCGATCCGGTTTGATTCAAATAAGGAATCACAGGCTTCTATCCATAAAATTGCGTTTCGAAACCTTAAGGAAGTGACCAGTGTATCAGAGTCTCCTCAGTTGATATACGACACAGTCTCATGGGACAAACTCATACGCAGAGATTTCTGGGAGAAGAACAAACTGGAGTATCCTCCTACAAGCCTGTAGGAGGATATACCTGTCATGACAAGAGTGATTCTTCGTGCCAAGAGGATCAGTATTATCAGGAGTATAGGCTATAAGTGGAGGTTCAGAGAGCTTGAGTCCGAGTCTACCACTCAGAAGCGAAAAGAAGTCGAAAATCTCCGCGGAAGGCTAAAGATTTTAAGAGACCTTGATAAAATGTACGCCGCAGAAGTCACGGACGAGGCGATCCTTATCGAAAAGCAGATCAAGGCACTGAAGGTAGATCTCAAAATATACTCACACGCATGTATCGATATGGACCCACAGGAAGTAGAAGTATATATGCAAGAGATGGGCTCTTATATACGGGAGAGCATTTCGGATAAAGCCATGCAGAGGCTCAACCTAGTAGATAGGGCTATGTATGAAGCGATGCTGCAGGGCGATCAAGACAGATTCATCAGGCTGGCAGACTTCAGCAAAAACAGAACTAAAGAATGTCTTAACATAGAGAAGAACGGCATCGTATATAAAAAAGTGCCTAGTGAACTGTTCGGGACAGATTTGCTGGATAATACCATCAGCACCAGCGTCAGGATACCAAGACTGGGGGTTCTGGATGTAGAATGTGACAAAGGCAGAATAAGATTCAAATCACAGCTTTATTTTGGCAAGATGGACATCGCATCGCCGGAAGACCAGCAGATAGAGGCTTTCTTATGTGATGAACATACCGGTGAAGAGACAGCGCTGGCAGTTACGCATTTCGATAATGATCGACTGACATCCAAAAAAGGTATTGCCAAGGACAGATATACGGGAGAGACGGCCAAATACAATTATGACGGCACGGGCTTTTATATCGACCTTTATCCCGAAAAAATCGGAAAAGTTCATAATGCTGTAATAGTTTTAAAATATAGAAACAGATACACTGAAGGCATCATATTGCTGCGCAACACGAGTGAAGAAGCGCAGGCAAAAATAGAGTCACACAAGATGAGACATTCCGGCTATATGTGCCGCATCTCTGTGGCAGAATTAAAGACAGTCAAGGTAAGTATTGAAAAGTCCTGGAGATACTACTTCTAACTTACGGACAAGAGGAAAAGACAATGAGCAATTATTCGAGCAAGCGGAGCACAAGTTCCAGAATAATCAGAACAATCAAAAGACCAATAAAACGGGCAGCATCAGCTATAAGCAGAAGAAGCGATTCTTTTAAGAAGGCTTATCGCGCATCAATACGTTTAAAAAGACGTCTCAGATACAGATGGTTTGCCGGCCAGGAAATAGATAAAAAGCTGATCATTTTCGAATCTTTCATGGGGCGCAAGTATGCGGACAGTCCCAAAGCCATATATGAGTATATGTTAAAAGATCCTGCATATAGGGACTATCATTTCGTTTGGTTTTTCAAGGATCGTATTATGGATGAATATCTGTATCTTGAGGAGGACGAAAGAACAGAACTGATGCTATGGGGTTCACCTGATTATTACCGCACATATGCCAGAGCAGGCTACTGGATCACAAATTCGAGGGTCCCTAAACAAATAGGCATCAAAGACGGACAGACTTATGTTCAGTGCTGGCATGGAACACCGCTTAAGAGACTTGGCTTTGATATCGAGGTTGCTGCCAGTGAAGCGCGCAACACCGTTCAGACCGTCAGAGAGGTATATGAGAATGATGCCTCCAGGTATACATACATGGTATCTCCTTCACGATATTGCACGGAAAAGTTTATAAGCGCATTTAATCTCAAAGCCCTTGGCAAAGAAGATATCGTTATAGAGGAGGGATATCCGAGAAATGACGAGATCGTCAATCATACAGAAGCAGATGTTAAAAGAATCCGCGAATCTTTAGGCATTCCTGAAGAAAAGAAAGTCATCCTCTATGCGCCTACGTGGAGGGACAATCAGCATGAACAATACATTGGTTATGTTTACGAGAGTCCTATAGATTTTGCGGAGATGAAAAAGAGATTTGGCGATGATTATGTTGTGCTCTTCCGCGCACATTACTTTATCGGCAACACTTTTGATTTTGAAGAATATAACGGCTTTGTCATTGACGCATGCCTGTACCCTGAGATCAATGACCTGTATATCATATCAGACATTCTGATCACGGATTACTCAAGCGTATTCTTTGATTACGGCATTTTGAAACGTCCTGAGATATTCTATATGTATGATCTTGAATATTACAGAGATGAGCTTAGAGGGTTCTATATATCTCTCGATGAGCTGCCGGGGCCTGTTATAGAGAATCAGGAAGCTCTGTTTGACAGCATTGCTACGGTGGATGAATGGTTCTCCACACCGGAAATGAAGGATAAGTATGAAGCGTTTGAAAACAAGTTCACATATCTTGATGATGGCCATGCGACAGAGCGTGTAGTCCGCAGAGTGTTCGGAGCTGAATACGAACGGCTGAAGGATGGGGAATAACGATTCTTTAAAAGAAAAATACCGCGGTTTTCGAAACGAGCCGATAAAAGAAAACTGTATAGTTTTCGAATCGCTGTGGGGAAGGAACTACAGTTGCAGCCCCGCCGCTTTTTATGAGTTTATTATTGAAAACCACCCTGAATATGAGTGCGTCTGGTTTCTTAATGATGCGGACACGCCAGTCAAAGGCAATGCAAAAAAGGTGGAGCGCAAGACGGAGGAGTTTTATCGCTATCTTGCAACTGCCAAGTATTTTGTGTATAACACGAACCTCCCTTTATCTTTTGTAAAAAGGGAAGGGCAAGTGATAATCCAGACCATGCATGGCACACCTTTCAAGACATTCGGACTGGATGTGAAAGATGAGATATCTACTGACAAAGAAAGACTCAGGGCTGTAAAAAGAGCAGCAATGTGGGATTACTTGGTGGCACAGGGAGAGTTCACCAAAAGGATGGCGTGGAGATGGTTCAGGTACCGAAACAATGTCCTTGAGACCGGCTATCCGCGTACAGACAGGCTTTTTCATACCGATGAGGATGCTGCCTCCGGGCTTAGGGAAGAAATGGGCATCCCGGAAGATAAAAAAGTCATCCTCTATGCGCCTACTTGGAGAGATCTTGATAGATTCGACATGGAACTTGATATCGAGGCAATGAGAAATGCTTTGTCGGATGAGTATGTTTTACTGATAAGGCCGCATTACTTTGTAGCAGAGTATTACAAGGTGCCAGAAGACGGAAAGTTCATCTTTGATGCCGGCAATGTAAGCACTATCGAGGACCTGTTCCCTGTAACTGACGTGCTTATCACGGACTATTCGTCGGTAATGTTCGACTTTTCTCTTACGGGAAAGCCGATGGTCTTCTATGCCTATGATTTAAAGGAATATACCGAAAACACAAGAGGCAGTTACTTTGATATCTCAACGGAGGCCCCCGGATGTCTTGCTCTGACTACGGATGAGGTCATTGACTCCATAGAAAATCTTGACTCATTCTATGATATCCACGGTGAGAGAATACAGGCCTTTTGTAAAAAATATCTTACATATGAAAATGGGAAATCATCTGAGATTATTTTTGATAAAGTGTTTGTCAGGGAAGAGCAGGAAAGGCGCGTCCTCATAAGAAATCGGGCAATAGCTGTTGCCAGGCGAGTTTTGCCCCACAAGATATATACTTACCTGATGGAAAGCTCTATGAAAAGAGCATTGAACAATGAAAGCCATACAGATTGACGTGCTATTGGATATCAAGTTAGATATGTTATACTTGCCGTAAAGTAACGGAAGGAAGCGTTCGCTTAATGGGAAAGACCCTTAAACTTATAATCGAAGAACATAGGCCGCAACGGCGCAGGAAAGTCGACCATTCTCAAGATGGTAACGGGCGTTTCTTATCCGATTGAAGGAGAGATATTTGTTGACGGTAAGATAAGCGCTTTGCTGGAACTGAGCTCGGGATTCGACGTCGAAGCCAACGGCTATGAAAACATCAGACTCAAGTGCAGCCTCATGGGAATGACAGATGAAGAGGTAGAAGAAGTACTGCCGAGTATCGTCGAATTCGCAGACATCGGTGAATACATAGACCAGCCGCTCAGATCTTATTCAAGCGGCATGAAGGCAAGGCTCGGATTTGCCATCAGTGTAAACTCGAAGCCTGACATCCTGATCGTAGATGAGGCTCTCAGCGTAGGGGACAAGGAGTTCCGAAAAAAGTGTACCGCAAAGGTAAACGAGATAATGTCGGACTCAAACGTGACGCTGCTCTTCGTTACCCATGCCCTCAAGACAGCAGGGGATTTCTGCACGCGGGGTATAGTGCTTGAGAAAGGAAAGATGCTGTTTGATGGCGATCTGGACGAAGCGATCGAATTCTACGACAACCGCAACTGACCGGGGTCCGGAATGAGTAACAGGGTTAAACGCATAAGC
The DNA here is from genome assembly GCA_024403035.1 of Mogibacterium sp. GTDB lineage: Bacteria > Bacillota > Clostridia > Peptostreptococcales > Anaerovoracaceae > Crickella. Next base: position 25,194 of record JAKSSP010000005.1, on the reverse strand, counting down.
ATAATAAGCCGGGAGAGCGACAGCAAGACGCTCGATGTGGCGATGCTGGAGGCAGAACTTCTTAAGCGGGGCTGCAAGGTCAAAGTACTAAGCAAACTGCTTACTAAAGAGAAGTCCCTGAAAGCATTGGGCTACGCAGGCCATGTGATGAGACAGGAGGCGGAAATACTCGCCTCCGATGTTGTAGTACTGGATACTTACTGCATACCGGCCAGCATGATCCCTCACCGTAAAGGCACAAAGGTCATACAGATGTGGCACGCACTTGGGGCCATAAAAAAGTTTGGATGGCAGACGGTCGGCAAGGAAGACGGATCATCCGAAAAAGTCGCGAAGCTAATGAAGATGCATCGCGGCTATGATTATGTTGTCTCCGCGAGCGACATAACCGCAGAGCATTTCTGTGAGGCATTCCGCGTCAGTCCGGAAAAGATCGTAAAATACGGTCTGCCGCGAATCGACTATATAAGGAGCGTCGCTTCCGGCAGCAGGCATGACGAACAGCTGGAAAGGATACTCAGGACATATCCGCAGCTGAAGAACAGAAGAAAAACTATACTTTACGCGCCGACTTTCCGCAGAGGAAAGACAGTCGAAGCGCAGAAACTGATAGACGCGCTTGGTCCGGATAAATACAACATAGTTGTAAAACTGCACCCACTCTACAGGGGGCAGACAACAAGTTCAGAAGGCGAGTTTGATACGGTCATTTTTGATGAAGCTTTTTCATCCAACGACTGGCTGGCGGCAGCGGATATCATCATAAGCGATTATTCATCCTTTGTGATAGAATCTTCACTTGCGGATAAGCCGCTCTTCATTTATGCTTATGACCTTGATGAATACAGCAGCAATACAGGCCTTAATATCGACTTCTATTCAGAACCTATAGCGCCTTATGTATTCAGAGATGCGGCAGAACTCGCAAAGTCTGTCTGCGCTGACAGCTATGACCTGAAAGCACTCCGGGCTTTCAGGGACAGATATATAGATATTAGTATCGCCGGTGACGGAGCAACAGAAAACCATTGTACTTCTGCTCTGGCAGATTTTATAGAAAGCCTATGAGTATAACAAAGTCATTCAAGAAAGCCATATTTGATATCGCAAAGAAAGACCGGACCTTCCGCATCGCTGCAAGGACAGGCCGTGATCTTGTTTACCGCGCAAAAATGACTCTTGATGAACCTTTTGGCAGATTAGACGATAAGCTGGTCTACTTCCAGACCTTTTCCGGACGCGGCTACAGCGATTCGCCAAAGGCGATGTATGAGTATATGCTCTCCGCTCCGGAGTACAAGGATTTCCGATTCGTCTGGAGTTTCAAGGAACCTGAGAAATACAGCCACCTGCTGCAGAACGGGCGTACGGAGATAGTAAAGTTCCGTACACGCGCCGATAATCAGGCGATGAGAAAGGCTAAGTACTGGATCACAAACTACAGGATGCTGGATCATCAGTACCCGCGCAAGGGACAGATATATCTGCAATGCTGGCACGGCACTCCGCTCAAGAGGCTGGGTTATGACATAACCGAAAGCGACAACGCCATGAATTCGCTGGCGGAGATAAAAGGGAAGTACAGAACAGATGCGAAAAAGTTTGCATATCTTCTGTCGCCATCTCCTTTCGCGACTGATAAGTTCGCGACAGCATGGAACCTGAATAAGACAGGACAGAGATACAAGATACTTGAAGAGGGCTATCCGCGCAATGACAGGCTCATCAACACGAAACCGGTAGAGCGTGAGGCTCTCAGAAAACAGCTGGGAGTAGACGGAAAAAAAGTCATTCTCTATGCTCCGACATGGAGAGATAATCAGCACACGAGCGGCCAGGGCTACACATATAAAACGGAGGTCGATTTCGACAGGCTGCAGAGAGAGCTCGGAAGCGAGTATGTGATACTCTTCCGCGCGCACTATCTTGTTGCCAACAGTTTTGATTTCGGAAAGTATCCGGGCTTTGTGATCGACGCGAGCGGCTACGGTGATATCAATGACCTGTATATAGCATCGGATATACTTATTACCGACTATTCCAGCGTCTTTTTCGACTACGCCAATCTCAGAAAGCCGGTCATCTTCTACATGTACGACCTTGAAGAATATGCCGGTGAGCTGCGTGGCTTCTATCTGAGTCTGGATGAGCTGCCTGGGCCGATAGTACGAGACGAGCAGGACCTGATCAAAGAGATAAAGGCCTGCGACGGATGGCAGCCGGATGAGAAGTATGAGGCTTTCCATAAAAAGTTCAATCCGCTTGACGACGGTCGTGCCTCGGAACGCGTTTTAAAAAGAATAATACTGAATGTTTGATTCGATAACGAGACATCTTGAAAAGACCGACAACATAGCTCGCAGCACTTACATCTGGAACACAGTGAGCGCAATGATGCTCGCCCTGCAGGGGCCGGTGATACAGGCAGTTGTCAGCAGGACCAACGGAGCAACGGACTTCGGTATCATTTCTATTGCGTTCACTGCCGCTACACTCATCATGTATGTCGGCCAGTACGGACTGAGAAGATTCCAGGCGTCGGACGTAAATGAGCAGTTCAGCTTCGAAGAGTACCACGGCATGCGTATCGTAACATGTGCATTGCTTGTGGTGGCAGCCTTCGGATACTGTGCTTACGGCAAGATGTTCAACGGATATTCTCCTTTGAAATTTGCTGTCATCTTCACTGTATGCATGCTGAAAATGATAACGGCTTACTCCGACGTGTTCCACGGCAATATGCAGCAGAAGGGGCGCTTCGATGTCGCGTCAAAGTGCACGGCCATACGCTATACCGCAGAGATCCTTATTTTCTGCGTCACGGTCGCGATCACTCATGATCTGCTGATCTCAGCCGTGGTGACTGTCGTGAGCTCCGCTGTCATGATGCTGGTGCTCTCGATGAACGCATGCAGCCATTACTGCATAACGATGAAGCCTGCCTTCAGCACTTCTGCGATAAAGGGCCTGTTTATCGAAGGATTCCCTCTGTTTGTGGGGATGTTCCTCAATACCTATGTGAGCAACGCTCCGAGATATGCAATAGACGCGTATCTTACCGATGAGATACAGGCTGTGTTCTCATCGATATTCATGCCGGTCTTTGTGGTGCAGGTGGCGGCACAGTTCATATTCAACCCGCTCATCACGTCGTATGCTCATATGTGGAACAAAAGGACAAAAGCTTCCTATGACGCGTTCATAAAGAGGATAATAAAGATGAGCTGGCTGGTGATAGGCCTTGCAGTGCTCGGCCTGATAGTCGCAGCGACGATCGGCATCCCGGTGCTTTCTGCCATATTCAAGTTTGACCTTTCGGGATACAAGAAAGAGCTGTGCATATTAATGCTTGGCGGTGGCCCGCTGGCTTTCTCGGTCTACTTCAATACAGTGATAGCGATAATCCGCGCGCACAGGAGCCTTATAGCCTGCTATGGAGGCACTTCGCTGCTGGCGCTTGCCCTTGCAAAGGTATTTGTGAAGGGACACGGCATCACCGGGGCATCATGGATGTATGCTTTACTTATGACGGTGCTGGCCCTGTCGCTTCTCATAGCCATGCTTGTAAGACTGAGACAAGAAAAGCGTTGGCTAATGAGCCGGGATTTGGTACAATAGCAACTGATTTTCAGATTTAAAATATTATTTTGCGGAGGAAACGACTGCTATGAAAAAAGATAAACTTAAAATTACATCACTGCTGGCCGCAGTGCTTCTCGTATCCATGGTGTTTATGACAGCATGTTTCGATTCAGGTGATGACGAAGATTATGATGAAATGGATATCGCTGAAGGAACAGCGATAATGACGATAGAGCTTGAATCGGATTCCGACAACGGTGTAGAATTCGAGCTCGAGCAGGAAGATGAGCTGTTTGACTGGGAAGAATCCATTATGGTCAATGAGGCAGACGAAGGCGGCGAGGTCCAGGCCTTTGATATATTCCCTGTAAAAGCCGGCACAACGACTCTCAGATTTACCTGCGAAGCAAATGATACTACGTATACGTATGAGTGTGAGGTAGGCGAGAACCTCGATACTATCAAGGTCCTCAAGTCTGAGGGAACCTCCGGAGGTTCGGCTGTAGAGCCGCCGGCGCCTGTATTTGAGAGCCACTAGTTCCGTACTAAATAAGCTGTAAGGTTTGCCCCCTTTTGCATGTGCAGATGATACAATCTTTCTGTACTATCGGTACATGGAGATGCAAAGGGGGTTTTATTATGTCTAAAGCCACGAAAAGAATAGCGGGCATATTGATGACTCTTGTCATGATGGTTTCTGTTGTGAATTTTCAGGCTGTCAGTACATATGCCGCCAGCGCAAAGGTGTCGCTTCAGGGAGCGAACCAGCCGACAACGATCACAGCAGGCAGCAAGTTTAGTGTTAAGGGCAAGATCGTTTCGAGCAAAAAGATCAAACGCGTCGAGATAGGCATTGTCAAGGCATCGACCAATAAATGGACAAAGTATAAATATGACAAGAAGAAGGTGAACGCAAAGACGTTCAAGATAAAACAAGCGGCCTCAAAGCTCAAGTTCCAGAAGCTTTCTGCCGGCAAATATTATTACAGGATATATGTCCATACTTCGAGCGGCGTAAAGACCGTACTGAACAAGAAATTTACAGTCAAGAAAAAGGCGACAGCCGCCGCAGCAGCACCTTCCAATACTCCTGCCCCTTCGAACAACACATCGACAGCTTCGAACAACACTTTCGAGAACATAGTTGAAACGATCGTCAATTTCTTTACGGGGACGGGACAGAACAACATCAAGCTGACATCTTATAACTGCCCTGTGAAGTATAATTTCGGAACGCAGTTTAACGTAAAGGGAAAGATCACATCAGAAGACATCATCAAGCGCGTCGAGATAGGTATAGTGGTTACCGCTACAAACAAGTGGTCTGAATATAAATATGACAACACCGCGGTCAACTCCAATACATTTGACATAAGCGCGGCCGCACCGGCGCTGAAGTTCGATAAACTGCCGCCGGGCAAATTCACCTACCGCATATATGCGCACACAGACAAAGGAGTTGCCGTCGTATTAAACAAGCAATTTGAGGTCAATACGACAAACAAGCCTCAGAAGGCGATCAACTGGGCAAAGGCGATCGCTGCCGATAATAAATATACCTACGGTAAGGGATACGGAGAGTATTCGCAGTGCTGCATATGCGCCGGCAAGACCGAAAAGGCATCTCACGCTCAGTATACCTGCATGCCTTTCCTGGCAGCAGCCTATGCTCACGGGACCGGAAATCTCGATCTGCTCAACAAAGGCAGAAAGGGATTCCACTATATGCATCTCAACGATAAGAACTTCGCTAACAATATTGGAGGTGTCTGGTTCAAAGTTGGACTGTGCAAGGATCTGAAGATAGAAGACCTTCTGCCGGGCGACGTGATCATAAAGTGGTCTGACAATGACTCCACAGGTCACGCATGGATGTATGGCGGAGGCGATTCGATAATCGAGGCGGTCCCGGCTGACATACGTGTACTGGATACGGGAGCTGCCGCAAAACTGAGAAGATATGGATCAATGGAAGGAACTCCGTCAAAGAACTACGTAATGAGATTCAGAGGCTGATACCTACGCCTGCGAGGTGCTCTTTACTGTTATGCTGTCAGCGCAGGCTTTGAAGATCTCTTCTGCTCTGTCGATGCAGTCGGGATCGTAAAGATCGATTTCAAGGACATACTGTTCAATATTACCATTTGCTTCAATTGCAAAATAGTATGTATATGAGCAGTATGTTTTTTCGTCTTCTGAAGATCCACTGTTGTGACGTATAAGATAGCCTTTCACATGAGGCGCTTTATATACCTCCTGTCCGCCGGAACCTCCGGACTGCTGCTCCCATTCGTCAAACCATGAATCAAGTGAGACCTTATCATTTTCCCCGTTTATAGGGGTGACTTTGTCTCTGTACAGGAATATTTCATATGTGACATTGTCTTCATCATCTGTGTAATAGGCGGAAACGGAGGAAGGGACTGACGCGTATTCTTCGTCATCCTTTGCCCAGTCGTATCCGATCGAGTATGAAGCATCAGAGTCGGGCACGCTGACACGGACTGCGTCAAATTCAAGATGACCGTCTTCTGCCGAGACGGTAGGAATGTTGTCGGTGCTCGCATATTTCTCGATGTTGCCATTGTTAAGTACGTCGCGCCAGAAGGCGAGAGAAACTATGAGCAGCACGAGAAGTTCGATTTCTACTATCAGAAGCAGCCGCTTGTTTTTCCTTGTTGAAAGTGTTGAAAGTTTGCGTATCATATGTGATCGTAAGCAGTCATTTACAGTGTTCTGCGTGCACGCTACATCATAACATCATATCCTTGACACCGTCAATTTAATATTGATTTGAAAGACTAAAAATGGTAATATATCCTATGCGTTTGGAGGATAAACATTTGTTAAGAAAAGTCAGGATAATCACAATCGCATTATTGCTTGCTCTGGCTCTTCCGGTCTGCTCTATGGCAGCGGATGAGACATCTTTTCGCATATATAATTCCTCCACGGTGACCAGCAATCTGGATGCCACATATCTGCAGGGCGATGTATCCGCGGCATGCGGGCAGAAGATCGAGGTCAAGGGTACAGACGGCGTCGTAGCTGAAAAGCAACTTCCGAATACCGGCGCTAAGTATAAATTCAGGATCAAGATACCTAGAGCGGCGCTCAGTGAAAAAGGTGTCAATTCATTTGCTGTCACAGCTATGACAGCAGAAGGCGAAAAGATCCGCACCACCTATTTCAGGGTGCGTTATAAGGCAAGGAAAGACCAGGAGATCAGACTGACTCAGAAAGAGTATAAAGTCCAGCTTCCGGGTGATGCCGTAGCCATCAGCGCATCTTCAAGCGCGGGTCTGGACCTCGCATATTCATCGAGCAACGAGGACGTAGTCAAGGTAGACGAACAGGGCAACATTGAGCCTGTAGGTGAAGGTACTGCAGAGGTAGAGGTCATCCAGTCGAACGATAATGAGTACGAGGATGCATCGGAGACTGTTACCGTGTCCGTCAAGGAAGTCCCTCACTATACGATCCGCTTCCATCTGGGAAAACCTGAGCCTGCAGATGAATCAGAGGAATCACTGGGAGACACTGATGAAGATGGCAGCATCATTCATACAACATCCCTTATAGTATCTGATACGGCAACTGAGACCATAGATGAAGATACAGATGACATAATAGTTGAGCAGAAGATACCGGTAGGCGAAACAGCCAAGCTGCATGAAGCCGCTGAATCAAAAGGTGACTACGAGTTCATCGGATGGTCTGCTACTTCAACAGGATATCCGAAGTACGACAATGCCGAGGAGGTAACTGACCTGGCAAAAGAAGGCGATACTGTTGATCTGTATGCGATATGGCACGGCGAGAGAGCTCAGATGGCTGTAGACTGGGCAGTGGCGCTGGCTGCTGATAACAGATACGGATACGGACAGGGCACACCGAAGTGCAATATCTGCGGACTTATGCCTAAGAAGCAGTTCACCTGCATGCCGTTCGTCGCAGCTTCATACTCACACGGACCTGAGGATCCTATAATGCTCTCCGGCGGCAAGCATGTCGTTCATCTGAACAATGCCAACTTCAGAGGAGAACTGGGACAGGTCTGGGAGAAGGTAGGGCTTTGCAGAAACCTGAGCATAAGCGACCTGGAGCCGGGCGATATCGTTATCAAATGGTCTGACCACGACAATTCAGGTCATGCATGGATGTACGTAGGCGGCGACCAGATCGTAGAGGCAACACCTGCAAGTTCATATGCAGATCAGATCGCTGTAAAGAGCGGCGCAGCTGCCAGACTGAGAAGTTATGGAAGCGGCGGCAAAAACTATGTTATGAGATACAGATATTAAAAAAGATCCGCTGTTTAGCGGATCTTTTTAACATCTGACTGATTGCTCTCGGCCACAATGTAATGCGGCCGGTTTTTTGTTTCCATATATGTCTTGGCCAGGTACTGTCCCATGATGCCCAGGACCGCAAGCTGTACACCGCCTATGAAAACGATGATGCTTACCGTTGAGGCCCACCCGGCGACAGGATCCCCGAAAGCAAGCTTTCTTATAACTATGAATAGGAGCGCGATCACGGAAATGAATGTTAGCAGCGCGCCTATTATCGAGGCGATATTCAAAGGCGCCAGTGAGAAGCTGATGATTCCGTCAATGGCATACTTGAACAGTCCCCAGAAGTTCCACTTGGTCTCGCCGGCCACACGCTCTACGTTTTCGAAAGGCAGCCAGTATGTCCTGAAGCCTACCCAGCCGTAAATTCCCTTGGAAAAGCGGTTATACTCGCCCATGGCCAGAATGGCATCTACCATGTCGCGCTTCATCAGACGGAAATCACGGGCGCCGTCGACTATATCCGCGTCGGAATGCCTGTTGATGAGCTTGTAGAACCTGCGTGCGAACCAGCTCCTTACAGGAGGCTCGCCTTTTCTGTCAACGCGTCTGGTAGCTACGCTGTCGTATTCTCCGGTTTCGAGTATCCTGAGCATCTCCGGAAGCAGTGAAGGCGGATCCTGAAGATCTGCGTCAAGAACAGCCACATAATCACCGTGAGCATTGCAGAAGCCCGCGTACATGGCGGATTCTTTGCCGAAGTTTCTGGCGAAGGAGATGTAATAGACGCGGGGGTCTTTTTCTGCCAGTCCTTTAAGGACTTCCAGAGTGTTGTCTCTGCTGCCGTCATTGATGAACAGCATCTCACAGTCCACGTCCATAGTGGAAAGCACGCGCGAAGCTTCTTCATAAAAAAGAGGCAGAGCCTTCTCTTCGTTGTAGCAAGGTATGATAAGGGATATCAAACTCATTTTGTGTTCTCCTTTTCCCTGTCCTGACCGGAATATACAGATTTGACCACATATTGCGGGGCGTTACCTATGCACAGGAACATTCTCCCCACATATTCTCCGATAAGTCCCAGGAACAGCAGTATCACTCCCGAGAAGAAGAAAATAGCTACCATCGTAGACGCGTATCCGAGCTGCATGTTCGGATGGATGATCTTCTCGATTATCACCCACAATGCGCCTATAAGTCCGCAGGCGGACAGGACGAAGCCGATATGACGCGCTATCCTCAGAGGGACCACGCTGAATCCGACCACGTTCGACCACAGATGGAGCAGCTTTTTGAACGTATAATTTGAAGTCCCGTAGGCTCTCTCATGATGCTGTACCGAGATGCATGATATGTTCTGTGTCGTTCTCAGAAACAGGCCCTGCATGTATGAATAAGGACTTGTGTACTGAATGACGTAATCGCGTACGAACTTGCGGATGACCCAGAAGCTGGACGTTTTCATGTCCTTTGGCTTTCCGATAAGTATCCGGACGGATTCGTGATTGACCCAGCTGCCGAAGTTGCGGAAAGGACTGTGCTTCTTATCCGGATAGTATCCGTATACGACATCATAACCCTTGTCGATCTCTTCAAGCAGTATGTGAAGCTGAGAAGGATGCGTCTGCAGGTCATCATCCATCGATATTATAAAGTCGCCCTGCGCGTGATTGAGCGCCGCCATGATGGCGTTGTGCTGACCGGAGTTCTGCGCAAGCTCGACCGCGGTCACATACGGGTAGTCATCCGCGAGTGACATCAGTTCTCTGAATGTCGCGCCGTCATCAGGCGAGTGGTCGTCTACCAGGACAAATTCAAAAGGCTTTCTCTTAAGCCTTTCCAGTTCTTTTGCCGTCGATTCAACGACTTCCCTGATAGAGCGGGATGAATTGTAGCATGGAATAATGACTGAATACATCCATATCTCCTTACTTTTTGATATTATATGTATTATAGCATGAAACAGTTAAAAAAACGATAAAAGGCAAAGCGAGGAGAGCATCATGAGAGTGGCGGTAACGGGAGCGAGCGGCTATCTGGGAAGCAATTTCATATCGATGTACGGGGATGCCTGTGAATTCATCGCGGTCACACGCAGCACGGCATCAGCAGCATGTGCTGAAGGCATTGAGTACCGTGAAAGCGATTACAGCGTTGAAAGTCTCAGAGAGATATTCAGCAGCTGTGACGCAGTTGTGCATCTGGCATATGCAATGGCGACGAAGGACAACGAAGCAGCAGGTCTGCAGGCATATGACTCCAGCATGGCCGCGAGCAGGAATGTATTCAACGCAGCGCTTGGGCTTGGGATAACTAACATGGTGTTTGCTTCGAGCAGACTAGTTTATCCGAGCCGGGCTGAAGAACCATTCAGGGAGGACAGCCCGCTGCTGCCGGGGACATTTTACGGCAGAAGCAAAGTGATGATAGAAGAGCTCGCTGAAGAGCTGAATGCCGGAGGAGCCTGCATAAAGGTTCTCAGATTCGGTCAGATAGTAGGCGCGGATATGAAAGTCAAAGGGATGTTCCACATCTTTATGGACAGAGCGTCAAAGAACGAACCGCTGACACTTATAGGAAGCGATGTCAGAGACTACATATATGTAAAGGACGCGTGCAGGGCGATAATGGCTGCTCTGCAGCATCCGGAAGCAGCAGGGATCTTTAACATAAGCATGGGCAAAGGCACGGACAACAGAGCTATGGCTGAAGGCATTATCAGAGCTGCGGGCAGCAGTCCGGAGATCACGGTCAAAGATGCGGCTCCTGACAAAAAGCCGGACAGGATAGTGCTGGACTGCTCTAAAGCAGAGAGAGAACTGGGCTTCAGCTGTGAATACGACACCATATATAAAATTGCCGCTGATGTGCTGCGGTAACAGCATACGGCTATTGGGGTTTGAGCCCCGATATGCTAAAATATAAGGTGGTTTAAAGCGTGCACAAGCATTTTAGAAGCGAGTAACTGAGAATGAAAAAATACAGAGTGTTGATACTGGGCGCGGGAAACGGCCAGATAGACGCAATAGAATACTGCAGGGCCAAAGGCTATTTTGTGGCAGGCTGCAGCTACACAAACACTGATAAAGGCATACCTTTGCTTGATGATTTCCGCCAGTCCGACATAAAGGACATAGAAGCGGTGGCAAGGTACGCGCGTGACTGCGGCGCGGATATAGTTTATTCCGTTGGATCCGATCTCGCGATCCCGACCGCAATGAAAGTGAGTGAAGAGCTGGGGCTGCCGCATTTTATTTCGTATGATTCGGCCATGCTGTGCCACTCCAAGCATCTGATGCGCGGAGCTCTTGGAAATGACTTCGAAGGAAACGTTCCGTTCATGGTCTGCGGTACCCTTGAGGAAGCGCTTGGCTGGGACGTCTTTCCGGCAATGATGAAACCTGTTGATTCACAGGGACAGAGAGGCTGCTTCAGGGTGGACTCAAAAGAAGATATAAAAGAACACTTCGCGGCATCTCTCGACTACTCCGTGTGCGGCAAGGCCATAATCGAGACCTATATCGACGGCCCGGAGATCTCAGTCAACTCTTACAGAGCAGATGGCAGAACAGTCTTTTCAGTGGTGTCTGATAGAGAGAGCTTTGAGGAGTATCCGGGAGGTCTGCCAAAGAAACATAGGATCCCGTCCTCATTCGCCTCTGAAGAGGCTCAGGCTGCGGCTTCGGATATAGTGGACAGAGCCGCGGACAAGCTGGGTATCACTGACGGCCCGTGCTACTGCCAGATGAAGATAGGCACCGATGGAAAGCCTTACATCATAGAGATAGCACCGCGTCTTGACGGATGCCACATGTGGGACCTTATAAAGCACTGGTGCGGCGCAGACCTTCTGGCTGCATGCTTCAGTCATCTTCTGACCGGAGATCCGGGCATCAGCATGAAAGAAGCTGAAGACCTCGGAGGCATCGAGCTGGAGTTTTTCAGCGAAGCGACAGGCGCAAGCTTCGATCCTTCGAAATATGACACCTCGGGCACAGAGAAACAGGTATATTACTATGAAGCCGGCGACACCGTATCTAAGGTGAACGGCTATTACGAAAAGTGCGGATACATGATCCGCCGTATATAGGAGACGATCATGTCGATACACAAGAAATTCAAAAACGTATATCTGCTGTATTATCTTCTGACTCTCAAAAAGACATTTGAGGGAGATCCGAAGAAGATCAAGGCAAAGCAGAACCGTGACATACACAAGCTGATGAAGAGGGCATACGAGATCCCTTTCTACCGCGCAAAGTTTGAGGAGTCGGGAACGACACCTGATGACTATCATTCAGCAGAAGACCTCGTGAAATTCCCTCTGCTCACTAAGCCTGAGCTTCGCAAGTGGATGCAGGACGAGTGGGACAACCATCCGGAGATACACGACAAGGTCAATGTGCACGCCACGAGCGGCTCATCCGGAGTTCCTCTCCGGGTGCTCTACTCACAGAAAGAGCAGGGCTGCAGCGACGCCAACTGGATCAGAGTCCTGATGGCGGCGGGTTATCATCCGTTCTTCGGAAAGATGTATTCGTTCCAGACGAGCCACAGAGATCCGAGCGACAAGAGCAGGGACTCTTTCATACAGAAATTCGGCGTAATGAGACGCAAGGTCGTTTCGGAAGATTACTGCGTAGGCGACGGCATAGCGGACACCATCAGGGATATCAACGAATACAAGCCTGACATGATCTGCTTCAGACGCAACTGCCTGGTAAGGATAGTGGCGTACGCCGAGCAGCACAACATGCCTGTCTGGAAGCCTAAACTGTATTGTCCTATAAGCGAGATGGTGGATGATGTCACGGTGAAGCTGCTGACAAAGACGCTCGGACCGGGACTCATAGACGCTTACGGTATTTCCGAGATGGGCAGCAGCATATACAAACTGCCGGGCAATGACTTCTATTACCTGGCGAATGACATCGCAGCCGCCAATGTTTACGATGACAACGATCAGCCGGCAGACAACGGCAGACTGATCATAACCGCGACATACAAGAGAGACTATCCTCTCATCAATTATGATGTCCTGGATATAGTCACCTCATACACAAAGGACGGTCTCAGGTATTTCAAATCCATAGAAGGCCGCATGAACGACCTCGTAAAGCACGAGGGCGGAGCTGATTCATCCGCGCTGATGCTGATGAGGATAGCAAACAAAGTCGTCGGACTGTCTCAGTTCAGGTTCATCGAGGAGACCTATCACGATATGCTGATAGAGCTTGCTCCGGATCCAAACAACACTTCGATGACAAGAGAGCAGATAGAGGATCACTTCATAAGTGAAGTGAAAAAGCTCTACGGCGACGAATTCAATATCAGGGTCGAGTGGAAGGACGTCCTGGAACCGGAAGAGACAGGGAAGCAGAAATGCTTCATATGCAGAGTGAAATAGCAGATGCCGGCACAAACGAAACAGAGAGACCCATACTTTGACAATCTGAAGGGCGTGCTGATCATTCTGGTGGCCGCGGGACACTGTCTTAACCTTTACAGGGACAGTAATGTGTACTGCAACTACCTGTTCCACCTGATCTACGCGTTCCACATGCCTTTGTTTTTCTATATATCGGGGTATTTCAGCAAGAACGTCGACAAGGTATCAAGAAAGGCCTTTGAGACACTGATAATACCCGCGATACCTTTTGAGCTGCTGTATTACTTAATGCATGTGGTGACAAAGGCGGACAATACGCAGCCTCTGCTGACGCCGGTATTCGCTTACTGGTTCTGCTTTGCGCTGTTCTTCTGCAGGATGCTGCTCCCTTATCTGACCCGGATCAGATGGATAGTTCCTGTCACATTTGCTCTGGCGCTGGCAGCCGGCTTCAACGCGGATATAAACGAATACATGACACTTTCGCGCTTTCTGTGCATGCTGCCGTTTTTCATGCTGGGATATTACACTACCCGTGACAGAATGGAAAGCATACGGAAAATGAACGCGGCGCTGCCGGTAATACTGGGGATAGCGTTTGCCGCTGCAGTCTTCGCTTTGCTGCGCTTTACCGGATATGATCTCGGCTTTACGCTCAGAGCGCCGTACAGCGGCAAGGAGGGGATCCTGTTCAGGGGGTTCCAGTTCCTGATCGCCGTTCCTCTGTCGCTTCTGGTCATGAAGCTGACTCCGCAGGGAAAGTCATACCTTTCGGTAATGGGACAAAAGACACTGCAGATATACTTTCTGCATTTCTATATAGTGACCGCTATCAAAATGGTGAACCCAATAGCGGATCACAGCTTGCTGAATTTTACGCTCATGGTGATCGCCGCTCCTGTTATCGCGGCGGTGCTTTCATGCAGACCTGTCAGCAAGTGCTATGACGCATTGATAAATGCAATGAACAAACTGATCATAAAAGAAGGAGACCTGTAACCATGTATATAGATCCCGGCACAGGGAGCATGCTTTTCACGATACTGGTTGGAACGATAGGTGCGGGCTCATACGCATTAAGGGACCGCATGGTCAAGCTGCGCTTCTATCTCAGCGGCGGAAAAGCACAGAAGAACAGCGGAGACAATCCCGATTACGCCATATTCTCTGACAGCAAGAGATACTGGAACGTATTTGAGCCTATCTGCGATGAATTTGAATCGAGAGAGACTGAGATCGTATATATGACGGCATCGGAAGATGACCCTGCTCTCAAAAAGGACTACAAATATGTCAAATGCGAATTCATCGGAGAGGGCAACAAGGCCTATGCGAGGCTGAACAGCCTTAAGGCAGACATAGTACTGTCGACCACGCCGAGCCTGGACGTTTTCTACTGGAAGCGCTCAAAAGGCGTCAAGTGGTATGTGCATATCCCGCACGCAGCCGATGACCTCACCAAGTACAGGATGTTCGGGATCGATTACTACGATGCGATCCTGTCTTCAGGTGACTTCCAGATCGAAGAGATAAGGAAACTTGAGAAGATAAGGAATCTGCCTGAGAAGGAAATGCTCAATGTCGGACTCACATATCTCGATACCATGAAAGAAAGGCTTGAGAAGACCGGCAGAAGCAAGACCACCGGCAAGTCAAAAGAAGAGATCAATATCCTGCTGGCGCCGTCATGGGGACCGAGCTCCATATTCAACAGATTCGGCACGGAGATGATAGACAGTCTTCTGAAGACGGACTATCACATAATCATCAGGCCGCATCCTCAGTCGTATACCAGCGAAAAGGAAATGCTTGAAGGGCTGATGGCAAAATATCCCGCAAGCGACAGGCTGGAATGGAACAAGGACAACGATAATTTCGATGTGCTGAACAGGTCTGACATCCTGATATCCGACTTCTCCGGAGTCGTATACGACTTCAGCCTCGTGTTCGACAAGCCTATCATATACGCGGACGTCTCGTTCGATGACAGTCCGTACGATGCCTGCTGGCTCGAGGAGAAGCCTTGGTCGCTGGCAACACTTGAAAAGATAGGCACACAGCTCACGAAGGACAATATCGGCAACATCGGACAGGTGATCGACAGCTGCATCAACGATGAAAAGTTCCGCAAGGGCAGAGAACAGGCCCGTAAGGAAGCCTGGGGATGCATGGGTCAGAGCGCTAAACTCGTGACCGATTACCTAATGGCAAAACATGCTGAACTGGAGGCAGCTGCCAAAGCAGCCGAAGAAGAGTTCATGCAAAAGCAGAAAGAAAAGAAAGAAAAGAAGAAAAAAACAGCATAGCGAGTAGATAAAAATGACCATTTTCGGAATGTTATATAAATTATTGATAGGCCCGCTGGAGCTGCTTTTCGAGGTGATATTCGTTATCGCCAACGGAAAGGTAAGCAACCCTGCCTATGCTATCATTGCGCTTAGCCTTGCAATGAACTTTCTTGTGCTCCCTCTTTACAGACGCGCCGACGCGATGCAGGCCGAGGAGAGAGACCGCGAAGAAAAGATGCGCCCGTGGATAGATCACATAAAGAAGACGTTCAAAGGCGATGAACGCTTCATGATGCTCCAGACCTATTACAGGCAGAATAACTACAGACCGACAGACGTGCTCAAAGGCTCGGTCTCACTCTTCCTTGAGATACCGTTCTTTATCGCGGCATACAGGTTCCTTTCGGGACTCGAGATACTGAAGGGGATATCCTTCGGGCCGATCACAGACCTCGGAGCGCCGGACGCCATGATCAACATAGGCGGAACGGCAATCAACTTTCTGCCGATACTGATGACATTAATAAATGTTGTTTCTGCTGCGGTATACATGAGAGGCATGCCGCTCAGAAGCAAGATACAGACTTATGGTATAGCGGCCATCTTCCTGGTGCTGCTGTACAATTCACCGGCGGGACTCGTATTCTACTGGACACTGAACCAGGTGTTCTCGCTGCTTAAGAACGTATTCTACAAGTTTAAGGATCCGGCCAAGGTGCTGCGCATCCTGGCATCTGTAACAGGCATAGTGCTTCTGGCGCTTGTGCTCATTAAGCATCCTTTTGGGAGCAAGAGAGCGCAGCTGATAGTGATAGCAGCTCTGCTTTGTCTGCAGCTCCCGCTGCTGATCGAATTCTTCAGGAAAAGACACAGCGGAACGATCGCTTTTCCGCTCACTGTCAAACAGAGCAATTTCCTGTTCAACGTGTCGGCGGTCCTTCTCGCGGTGCTGACAGGACTGCTTTGTCCTTCGGCCGTGATCGCAGACAGCGCGGAAGAGTTCATCAACCTTTCAAATTATGTGTCGCCTAACTGGTATATAGTAAGCGCTTTCCTGCTGGCGGCGGGCACATTCATCATATGGTTCGGAATATTCTACAGACTTGCCGATGATACCGGAAAACACGTCATCAGTCTTGTCATGGCCATGGTGGCGGTGGTAGGTCTGATGAACTACATGCTGTTCAGCACCGGTTTCGGAAACCTTTCCACAGACCTGCAGTTTGATGACAGCCCTGTGATTTCGGGCAAGATGATACTGCTCAATGCAGCGGCGTCTCTGGCGGTCATGCTGGTGATCGCACTGATATGGAAGTTCAAATCGGAGCTTCTCAGAGGAGGCATAGCCATTGTATGCGTAGCGCTTGTGATAATGAGCGGAGTCAATGTGGTGTCCATCAGCCAGGTGCTTTCCGCAGACAAGGATATGATAGAGGCGTCTACGACGGCAGAGGAACCTGAGCTGACCTTCAGCAAGAGCGGCAAGAACGTGCTGGTCATCATGATGGACAGGATGGCAGGTTTCTATATCCCATACATAGTAGAGGAGAAGCCTGAGCTGAAGGAAGCGTTTGACGGATTCACGGTCTGCTCCAACGTGACTTCTCATGCCACTACGACCAATCAGGGTGCGCCTGCTCTGTACGGAGGCTATGACTATACGCCTACGGAGATAAACAAGCGCGACACTGAGTCGCTGGCTTCCAAGAACGATGAGGCGCTCAAGGTAATGCCGACATTGTTTGGCGATGCGGGATATGACGTCACCATCTGCGAGCCTACCTATGCCGGCTACAAGCAGATACCTGATCTGAGCATCTTTAACGATCACCCTGAATACAAGACATACAATCTCAACGGGCACTTCTCTCTCGAGGAGTACGGGTTTGTGTCCAGGTCCGATTCGGAATCCGTGACGAATTACAGAAACTTCTTCTGCTACAGCCTGTTCAGGATATCTCCGTCCGTGTTCCAGAAGACGCTGTACGGAAAGGGCAGATATAATTCGGCTGTGAACGGCACATTTGTTGCGGGGCATACAGTAGACGGCACTTCAAAATCACACGGATTTGTTACCGCATTCATGAGATATTACGCGGTGCTCTGTCACCTGAGAGACATCACTTCGGTAACTAAGGACGGAAACAGCTTCATCATGATGTCCAACGACACCACGCACGAGGCCATGCTGCTGCAGGAACCTGACTATGTCCCTGCGGTAGATGTGGACAATACGGAATACGATAAAGAGCATCCGACAAGGACGGACGCGGAAGGCAACGTTCTGGAATTTGAGAACAAGGATACGCGTCAGCACTATGACATAAACATGGCGGCCATGCTCAGACTGGGGGAATGGTTCGATTATCTGAAACAGCAAGGCGTGTATGACAATACCCGCATAATCATAGTTTCCGACCACGGGACTCCGTACAGATGGAAAGGACCTAACTCCATCTACTATACCGACGAGGATACAGGCGAAGAAAAGAACCTGGACATCCGCAGGTTTGCATGCACGCTGATGTACAAAGATTTCGACGCTGAAGGGTTCACTTACAATGACGCTTTCGCAACAAACGCGGACGTTCCGGCCATAGCTCTTGAGGGAGTAGTGGACGATCCTAAGAACCCGTTCACCGGCAACCCTATCATCAGGGCAGATGACAGCATGCTGCCTATCGAGGTCGTAAGGACCAGTGAACACAGCATAAAGAAAAACAACGGGAACACATTTATCCCGGGCAACTGGTTTGAGCTGAGCGGCAACGTTCATGAGCTCAGCAGCTGGAAGTATATAGGCAATAAATAATGAGCGGATCAGAAATGAAAAAGACAAATAAAAAAGCTATTCTCATAGCACTGTCAGTCAATGTACTGATAGTGCTGGTCTGCTTTTTTGTATTCTTCCCGGTCTTTGAGACAAACGACGACAACGGCCTTATAGCCATAGCAAGCGGGATAAGAGGGGCGCGCGAGGCGCATATAGTACATACGAATTATCTTGTCGGCAAACTGATGACCGCGCTTTACGCGGTTATGCCGGAGATGCAGTGGTGGAGCATACTTCAGTTTTTACTGCTGTTTGTTTCTTTCTCTCTGGTCACATACATCTTTATCCGGAAAGATACAGGAGTCGCGAGAGTGCTCTTCATAACAGCTGTGATGGCTTTCTTTGCGTATGAAGGCTATGTACGCATACAGTACACAAAGACAGCGGGGATCATCAGCGCCGCAGGATTGATGCTGGTATTTTACGGCCTGCTGAAGGATAAGCCGGAGAAGAGATTCATCATTCCGGGCATCCTACTTGCGATAGCCGGATCGTTTTACAGGATACAGCAGTTTGCCTGCATAGTAGCCGTATTTGCCGCGATGGTGGTCTATGCGGTGATGTACTATGCGCAAAACTTTGAAAAACCGAAAAAACACATAGTGACTGCCGTCGCGGTAGGAGCGATACTGCTGCTTGCCGCAGGTGGTCTCAGAGTCTATGACAGGAGCCAGTACAAGGATCCGGAATGGGCTGCTTATCTTGAGTTCGACAAGTACCGCACAGAGGTGCTTGACTATGATGTTCCTGATTATGATGAGTACGCGGAAGAGTATAACTCGGTCGGCATTGACGAAACCGCGTACAAACTCATGAAAAGCTGGACCTTTGAGGACAGCGAGAAATTCACCGCTGATACATTCAAACAGATCGCTGAGTTCAGGGACAGGAAAGAAATAAACGCTGCATTCATCAAGAGATTCATAAGAAAATTCGCAAAGGGCCTGCTGAACGAGGCTTCGTTCCTGTGCTTTGCTATAGTTATGATCGCCTGGCTCTTTACGGGCAGACACAAAGCGCGCAAATGGGTCAGCCTGCTGATAATGGGCATCATTATCCTGGCGATGAACTTTTACCTGTATTATGCGGGCAGGTTCATGGTACGCAGGGTGGATGTCGGCATATGGTTTGCCGCAGCTCTGATAATGCTGTACCAGTGCTTTGAAGACGGGAAAGACACGGATGAGACCGGAGAAAGCGAAAACGGCAGAGGCTCCGCTGTCAAGGCGATCGTTCTCATATTGCTTTGCGCCCTGACGGTCGCGGCATTCGCATACAAGATGCCATGGCAGAAAGGACTGCGCTCCGCAGTAAAAGAGAAAGAAACTGCGGCTGAAGCTGAAAGAAGCGTGATAGAAAGGATCAGCAGCGACAAGGATCACCTTTACCTTACAAAGGTAGGCGTTCTCAAATTCAGCGAGGCGTATGGTGTCATGGACCCTCAGCCATATCAGATAGCAGACAATATCTATCCTCTGGGAGGATGGGGAGCAGAGACCCCGGCATACAAGAGTGTGCTCAAAAGATACAACGTAGGCAATCCGTTCCGCGACATGATAGGCAATGAAAAGATCTATCTGGTGGACAACAAGATAAACGACACGCTGGATTATCTCAGAAAATGGTACAAGGCCGACGCGGAAGCCGAGCTGGTGGATACGATAGACGGCCACAAAATATACAGGATATATTAAGCGGATTCAAAATGACTCAAAACAAAAGAAGCATAAAACTCCTGATAGTTATAAGCCTCATCATGCTGGGGGTCATTTACTGTCTGCCGATGTTCATGTCAGGCGGCATACATAAGGTAGACGACACCACCTTCCACGTGGGCAGACTGGTGGGCCTCAGCAATGTGTGGGCCTCGCCGGTCAACTTTAACAACTACGGAAACAACGGTCTCATGGTCAACATCTTTTATCCGTGGCTGACCATGTATCCGATGTATGGGATCTATAAGATCACGGGCAGTTATGTGCTGGCCTACAAGCTGTATTACACACTGCTCACGGCCGTTACGCTTCTTATCGCGTACTGCTCCATGCACGGGATCTCAAAGAACAGGGCAGGTGCTCGTACCTTTGCCGTGCTGTATGCTTTCTCAAGCTACAGATACGCGGACGTATACAACAGAGACGCGCTGGGAGAATCCATAGCTCTCGCATTTTTGCCGCTGGTGCTGCTTGGCATATACAAGGTCTGCTTTGAAAACTATGATGAATGGCCAAAGCTTGCGGCCGGCATGACATTGGTGGCCTACTCACACATGCTGTCACTGGTCATGTCCGCGGCGTTCACGGGAATATTATTCCTGATCGCCATCATCACTCAGGGCAGCAGGGGAAAGAGATTTGCCGCCATGGTCAAAGCCGCCTGTCTGTCACTGGGGCTGTCGGCAGCCATGATAGTCCCTATGATGGAGCAGCTGAAAAGGAACGATCTCTTCATGCCGTCAGGAGACGGGGACACAATGTCGAGATCTGCATACAGCCTGCCTGAAATAATAAGATTCACGCTGAACAATAATCCTGCCGGCAGAGGCGTCGGCCTTCTGTGCGCTGCCGCTGTTGCCGGCGCGGTGATCCTGCTTGTCTGCAGGACGGTATCGACCAGAGGCCATCTGGGGTCTGATGAAATAATGGCGATATGGCTGCTGCTTATTGGCGCAGTCCTGTTCATAGGCACATCGGACATCCTCCCGTGGAAGATGCTGGGCGACAGCACACCTCTCTCCACGATCCAGTTCGTATGGAGAATGAACGCGTACAGTACGCTCGCTTTTACCGCGGCGTTCTCGATACTGCTTTCAAAGACAATGAATTCGGCCCCCCGGGGTGCTATAATTCTGTTGGCTGCAGTCGTGCTGGTATCGTCCGGCTGGCAGTATTACACTCTTCACCGCCATAACGCGGAGATGGTCAGCAAGGCAAGGATAGCCGAGGAGGATATAGCTCACTGGGCATCCGGAAACGTCGACTATACGCCGTATCAGGCCAGGGATTACAGGGACGCGCATCCGGACAACATGGAATTTGTTTTCATCAACGGAGAGGAGAAAGAGGAAGATCCTTCAGTCGAAGGAAACGGCTCGCTCTACGTGCTGAACATAGGCGGTTCGGAAGAGGACAGGACAGTAGATGTCCCGGTGTTCAGACTGTACGGCGAGAATGTGCAGCTAAACGGAGAACCTGCGGAATGCAGGCTGTCCGAGAGGGGCACAGCGGAGATAAAAGTGCCGGCTTCTAAAGACGCCGTGATCACGATTTCCTACAAATATACTAAGATGGCAAGGGTCGCGTGGGCCTTCTCAGCTGTGATCCTGCTGCTAAGCATCGTAAGAGTATTAACGAGACAGAGGTAATTATGCAAGCTATCATATTGGCTGCCGGAATGGGCAAAAGGCTCAAAGAGCTTACAAAGGACAACACAAAATGCATGGTAGAGGTGTGCGGCGTCACGCTTATTGAGCGTATGCTGCGTCAGATAGAGAAACTCGGACTGTCCCGCATAGTCATTGTAGTCGGTTATGAAGGCCAAAAGCTTATCGATTACATAGAGGCACTCAACATAAGCACCCCTATCATATTTGTTGATAACCCTATTTACGACAAAACGAACAATATCTATTCGCTCATGCTTGCCAAGGACAAGCTGTGCGAGGAGGATACGCTTCTCTTCGAGTCGGATCTGATAATCGAAGACGCGGTACTTGAAGAGCTGGTAAACGATCCAAGAGAAACCCTGGCTCTCGTTGACAAGTATGAACCGTGGATGGACGGCACATGCGTAAAGCTCAACGAGCAGGATGAGATTGCGGAATTCGTCCCGGGAAGGCATTTCGACTTCAACGATACCGACGATTACTACAAGACCGTCAACATCTACAAGTTTAGCAGGGAATTCTCCGCTACACATTATGTGCCTTTCATGGAGGCTTATCTTAGCGCCATGGGACAGAACGAATACTATGAGCAGGTCCTCAAGGTGATCGCCATAGTCGACTCGCCGGTCATCAAGGCCAAGAAGCTGAGCGGACAGAAGTGGTATGAAATAGATGACGTGCAGGATCTCGACATTGCGGAGACCCTGTTCTGCGAAGATGAAGATGAAAGGGCGGACCGCATCTTCAGCAGATACGGAGGATACTGGAGATATCCTAAGTTCCTTGACTTCTGCTATCTGGTCAATCCGTACTTCCCGCCAAAGAGGCTCAAGGATGAACTGAGGGCAAGCTTCGACACGCTGCTTACACAGTATCCGAGCGGCATGAAAGTCAACAGCCTCCTTGCGTCAAAGAACTTCAACGTTGCGCAGGAGAATATCATTGTAGGAAACGGAGCAGCAGAGCTTATAAAATCCCTCATGGGCAGACTCAAGGGAGTGAGCGGGTTTATCCGCCCGACATTCGAGGAGTACCCTAACAGATACAGTAAGGAGGATTCCATAAGCTTTGTTCCGGGCAACAGGGACTTTGCGTATACAGCAGATGACCTGATCGCTTTCTTTGACGACAAGGCAATAGACAACCTGATAGTTGTGAATCCGGACAATCCGACCGGAAACTACATACCTAAGAAAGATGTGCTGCGGCTGATCGAATGGAGCGGTAAAAAGGGCATCAGGCTGATAATGGACGAGTCCTTTGTTGACTTTGCGGAAGAGAAAGATTCGACGCTTCTGAGCAGAGATATTATTGAGGCCAATAAGCACCTTTATGTGATGAAGAGCATTTCCAAGTCGTACGGAGTGCCTGGACTGAGACTCGGAGTGCTGGCATCCGGTGACAGCGAGACGATCGCGTTCATGAAAAAGGACGTTGCGATCTGGAATATCAACTCGTTTGGCGAGTATTACATGCAGATAGCAGAGAAATATAAGAAAGATTACGAACGCTCCCTGGAGAAGATACGCGCTGAAAGAGCAAGATTCCAGAAAGAGCTGTCTGCGATCGACGGCATAAGGGTGATACCTTCACAGGCAAACTATGTTATGGCTGAGATCGAGGGGACTATGACACCTCGTGAACTGATGAAGAGGCTTCTGATAGATCACGAAATCTTCATCAAGGATCTCAGCAGTAAAACAAAAGGAGGCAAATACGTAAGGATAGCGGTCAGGGATACAGAAGACAATGACCGTCTGATCGAAGCTCTTAAAGAGTGTTTCTAAGTGCATTTTTGAGGCATTAGGCTTGAAAAAGCAAGGGAAAAACGTTAATATATAGTACTTGTAAAAAGACGCTTGTATATTATACAATACAATTGAAATTTGTTAAGGGTTTTAGTTATATGAAGGAGGCCTGCTAATGAACAGGTATAAAAAGAAAATTATCGCGATCGCACTGATGGTGATGATGTTTGCCGGATGCATCGTGCCATTTGAATTCGCAGCATATGCTGACACACAGCCATACACTGTCACATGGATGAATTATGATGGCTCAGATGTGCTTGGCACATATACACCAGAAGGTGAGGACAAGACCCCGGTCTTTAACGGAAGTGAACCGACGTGGCCTGCAGATGAGAAGTATGAATACTCATTTAATGGGTGGGCAACAGAAAAGCTTTCAGAAAGCGGAGAGAAAGATGTTAAGAAGCTTCCGGCTATACCGGAAAAAGGCGCGACATATTACGCCGCATTTAAAAAGACAGCTAAACCGACACCTGCACCATCGGCTACAAGATTCACCAAAAAAACAGCCGGATTCCAGAGAGTCTATCTGGAGTGGGCTCCATCTACCAGCAATTATGGGACTGTATACTACAAAGTTACAGAAGAAGTAATTGATGGCAAGGGCATCAAGACGGCCAGAGTGATTTATAATGGCACAGGCACAAAATATACAGCAGACTTTGATCCGTATCCTGGAAAAGCAACCGGAGAAGCAAAGTATGGAAACTCAGCAGCAAGTGCCACAGCAAACAGAGTGAATTATTATGTTTGCGCCTACATCAAAGACCCTGCTGACTCATCGAAGACAATCTCTAGTGCTCAGGCACAGACGGGAATCATTGAAGTCGTTCATCCAATGTATGTAGTCGTTAAGGTCAAGGGTAAAGCAAAGATACTGAAGACTTCCAAATCATCAAAGAGCGTTGGAAAAACGAAAAAGAATGGCTACTATATAGCCTTTGGCGGTTCCAGAATCAAGGGAGAAAACAAGAGAGTCATAATCAAAGTCAACGGAACTGCAAGGTATATTAAGGCAGGAAGCGTTTCGAAGTATAAATATGTTTATAGATCTACAATAGGAAAGAACTATTATAAGGGAAAAGCGGGATATTGCTATACCAATCAGCAGATTGAAGATTTCATCAATGACAAGAAACCTGCAAGCAACAACAACTTCTTCCTCTATGTAGATACATATCACCAGCGCTTATATATGCTCACTCGTGCATATAAGGGTGCAAGATGGCACATTGCAACCGATTACAAGTATCACGACCTGCTGGCCAGCACAGGAAGACAGCTCTCGCCATATGGCAGTTATAAGGTCGCTAACACAATGGCCAGAAAAAAGACAACTGGTACAAAGTGGTGGCTGCTGTTCAACCACATAGGCATCCACGAGAAGCTCGGAGAGAAGCTCGGCAAGCCTGCAAGCGGCGGTTGCATCCGCGTACCTGATCCGGCATCAAAGTGGTTCTTCGATCATATCAAGAAGGGAACCGGAGTGTTTATCTACTAAAAGCGCTTGCTTCAAATACGAAAACAAAATGAGTAGCGGGGGAATCAGAGAAACTGGGGGTAATCAAAATAACTGTAGGAATCTCCAAATAATCTGTAGGACAGATTTGT
>JAKSSP010000049.1 GCA_024403035.1 Mogibacterium sp. | reverse complement strand
GTTCCATGTTTTGTCAGGATTCTCCATGAAGCTGATGAAGTCGATATAGTACATGAGGGTCAGGCGTATCATTGTCACGACCTGAGAGAATGCACAGTTGCGTTTTATGCTCCGTGAGAGTACCGTTATGAGCAGGTTGGCGATGAGCACCACCCATGTCTGTATCTGTATAGCATTGATGCTGTCTCCATAGAAGAAATGAAGCGGAAAGTTCTGTTTCAGCTGCTTGTAGAGGGACTCTATTGCCCAGCGGAGCCGGTAGATCTCAGAGACATCCTCCACGGAGAACTCAAAGTTGTTTGTCAGCAGCACCACAGGCTTCTTCTTCTCTTCGAAAATCTCGACCCTGCGTGCATCGTGTATGAGTTCACCGCGTGTAAAACGCACCTTCTGGTCGATATGGGTCACGAGTCCGCCCGGGTTTACATACGTCACAGACTCAAGTACCTCATACTTAAGATTCTTCTTCATTTTCGTGACATAGCACACTCCCTCGTCCGTCAGGCGTTGGAACTGGGCGATGTCTATGTATGCACGGTCTATGGCAAGACTGGATCCTTTGGGAAGATGCACCTCCTTGAGCAGGTAATGGTCGTGCTTTGCAGCCGATGTGAGCTGTACGACCATCGGCACGCCTACGTGATACTTCATTACGGTATGCACCTTCATGCCTCCCTTCTTCTTTCCGGACTTAGGATGACGGCCTACTCCCTTGAGAATGTTGTCAAAGAGGGTTATGGTGGTGGAATCCATCATGTACAGCAGCTTTTCCCAGTCCTTTGGCTCATGTGTCTGCCCCTTGTAGCTCTTCGGAGGGCGGCTGTCCGCTAAAAAAACGGCATACTTCTCTAGCAGGTAGGCATAGACCTTGGCAAAGAACTCCTGCGGGCGACGTATGTTGGCTTCTGCAAGCGTGCTGCGGCGCACGAGGTAGTCCATACCCAGATGCTGGAGCTTGTTGGCCTCCGCCTTCATGCCTATCTCCAGCTCACGCAAGGAATCAAAGTGTTTCAGTACGCCGAAAAGCATGACAACGAGATGCTGGTAGCCGTCGAAACGCTTCACATAGGCTTCGCTTCCCGCTGTCTTACGGCTGATTTGCATGATTTTTTCCCTGTCGAGTAATTTTAATACCTGATTATACACCGGCTGTCCGGTAAAATTGCTATCTTTGCCCATGGTTATGATTTTTGTTTTGTGGTAAAAGCAAAGATAACCAAAAGGGCTGAT
>JAKSSP010000048.1 GCA_024403035.1 Mogibacterium sp. | reverse complement strand
TGAGAAGGTTCTTCAGCAAATACAGAAAACAGGTCGATATAGTCATGTCCTTGCTTTTGGCAGGATGTGCCCTATATATTGTTTTATGAAAACTATTATCTACAAACAGCTTCTATGGATAAATTCAAATATCTGTTCTTGTTACTGCTTGTCAGCTGTACTGCAAAACCTGCGGCAGAACCATCAGAGGACGGTCTTATTGGCAATCCTATTGTCACGGGCATCTATACTGCTGATCCTTCTGCCCATGTGTTCGGCGATACGCTTTATGTCTATCCCAGTCATGATGAAGCGGAAGGTGTCGGGTTCAACATGAAGGACTATCATGTCTTCACTACTACAGACATGAAGCATTTTGCTGACCGTGGTGTTATCTTCAGTCCTTTCGAACAGACAACATGGGCAAAGCAATTTGCCTGGGCTCCCGATTGTGTCGAGAGGAATGGTAAGTACTATCTCTATTATCCTACCGATGTGAAACATATCGGTGTCGCTGTCAGTGATTCACCGACAGGACCTTTCGAGGATCCTCTGGGACACCCGTTGCTCAGCATAGACAGTCCTGGTGTGATCTGTGACCGTGATTTCATTGACCCAGCCGTATTCATTGATGATGACGGACAAGCCTATATGTTCGTCGGACAGAATACGATGTGCTGCATCAAGCTCAATGAGGATATGATCTCATACGATGGCGAGGTGCATATCATCGAGGGTCTCGAAGAGTTCTTTGAGGCGGCTTGGATGCATAAGTACAACGGCAAGTACTACCTGTCATACAGCAACAGTCCTTTCACGGGTCATCAGCCCGAGATTGCCTACGCGATGGCGGACAATCCGCTTGGCCCGTACGAATACAAGGGAGTGATCCTTGACCCTGTGAGCAGTGGTACTAACCACCACAGTATCGTGGAGTACAAAGGTCAGTGGTATCTTTTCTATCATACCTCCGATCTGTCTCTGTCACGCCAGTTACCCGAAGGTCGCAAGCCAGGGCTTTGTCGCAGTATCTGTGTCGATAGCCTGTTCTATAATCCGGACGGCACAATCCAGAAGGTGATCCCTACGGTCAACAGGGAAAAGCTGAAATAACAGGCATGGCACTACTGACACTGCATCGCAGGCAACGCTTCAAGGTTGCCATTCCGTACTGGGTGTTCATCGACGGACAGCCAGTAGGTATGATGCGGAGCAGTGATGTGGGCATAGACCTCCCTGAAGGTTCGTATAACCTTG
>JAKSSP010000047.1 GCA_024403035.1 Mogibacterium sp. | reverse complement strand
TGACTTTTCCTGAATAAGGTTGACTCGGAATTAACACTTTAACAAATCAGTACTGGAAACGTTAACTATTGCCACTGGAAAAGTTGACACGTTTTACTGAAAAGGTTGACGCTTTTCCTGAGGAAGTTGACTTCGTACGGATTTTGTTGACTCGTCATCCGATCCGGTTGACGTCGTACTGAATCGGTTGACGGATGAGAATACTATGAAAAACACTCGGGGGAAGCCATGCGGCAGGGGGCAGACAGCCCCCGAGAGCCTTACCAGCATTGACGTTGTTTTCCCGTTTCAAGGTGAGCTTGATCAGGCACCTTATAGCCAATGCTGCTGTGCGGACGTTTCTCGTTGTAGAAACGGATGAAGCCAGAGATTCGGGACTTTGCCTCTTCCAGATCCTTGAATCTGCGCTCCCGGTAGATGACCTCGGTCTTGAGAATGCCATTCACTCGCTCCGCAATAGCATTATCCGTAGGCTTGTAATCCTCTGTCATGCTTATGCTTACCTGATACTTCTTAAGTTCGTCCGTATAGGCATTGCAGCAGTACTGCACGCCTCGGTCAGAGTGATGGATCAGACCTTTCAGGACATCGGCCGTGGTCGTCGATATGGCCATATGCAAAGCTTCAAGTGTATGGATCGCCTCAAGCGTCTCGGACAGGCACCAGCCGACAATCTTGTGTGAATAGGCATCCGTCACAAGATGGAGATAGCAGCAGCCTCCTACCAGGTCTATATAGGTTATATCACTGACCCACAATTGATTTGCTTGTGTAGGAATGAATCCCTTGATCAGGTTCCTGTACATGTGATAGCGGTGGTTGGAGTTGGTCGTATGCCGCGGTTTCGGCCTTTGCTGGAGCATGTGGAAGTCTCGCAGGATGCCAAGGAAAGCATCCCGTCCGGGAATCCAGTCTTCGGCAAACATCCGCTTCAGCATCAGCCACAGCTTATAGTAGCCGATGCCGGGATCCATCCTGCGGATCTCCGTTACAGCATCTATGATGCGCATCAGTCGTCGCACCTGCTCTGCCTCATCGCGTCTCTTCTTGTAGTACGCCTGTTTGGTGTGGTCAAACAGCTCGCAGGCATATTCGATGGTAAAACCGAATGTGCTGGATAGGCACTCTACTGCTTGACCCCAGATTTTTTTCTGATACGGATGCCCTGCTCCTCGGCTAGGTCTATCAAGGTATTGAGAGCAAGATTCTTGTCCTGGCTTTTCTTGAGTTTCGCCTCAAGTTCCTTGATCTGTTTCTCCAGCG
>JAKSSP010000046.1 GCA_024403035.1 Mogibacterium sp. | reverse complement strand
AAATCAAGCTCTTCCACCTATGGCTTGAGACACACGAGCTTACGCCAGCAGCAATTCTGCTATGGTATGGCTTAATGTATCTGGCCAACAAGTCTGGATGGGAGGAAGAGCTTGTGCTTCCGATGCGACGGATTGAAGGGACGATCTACATGAACGAGTCCCGTATCTACCGGGCCAGAAAACTGCTCTGCGATGCCGGGATACTTGTAGTTAAGGAAAGAGGCAGTAACCGGGCCTCGGTGTACACCTTACAGTCCTTCGAGGAAGGGAGTGCCTTGCAAAGTGCCTTGCATAATGAAACTCACTTTGACACTCACAATGACACTCACGAAGGGAGTGCCTTGCAAAGTGCCCTTCATAATGACACTCAGAATGCAAGCATATATAAACACAAACATAAACATGTATCTAAAGAAAAAGATACAGAAAAAGAAAAGAAAAAGACTCTGGAGTCTTGGATCGTGACTGTCGACAGTCCTTGGCGAGAACTGATCCGGATATGGTTCGAATACAAAAAGGCCCGGAACGAGTCTTACAAGTCCGAGATGAGTGCCAAGGCATTCCTCACCAAGCTCCGCAATCTCTCCGGGGACAATCCCCAGACAGCACAAGCGATCATCGAACAGAGCATGGCCAGCAACTGGGCCGGAGTCTTCGAACTCAAGAATGTCCGTCCTGCAGGCGCAGCTCGCACCCCGGCCACCGGGCAGCGCATCGGCCAGATCATACAGCCACAGAGCGATGCCCAGCGGCAGGCCCTCCTTGACAAATTCAACAAAAAATAAGTATCACTATGGAACCTAAAGACATTCACAGCATCATCGCGGAGATGAAGTACAAGAACCAGATCACCATCCGCCAGAAGGAGTCTCTCTCATGGGGCAACAGCCCGGAAGTGTGCAAGGACTTATTCATGCGCATCTTTTGCGAGCTCGACACCACCTACGACAATCCCCGGTACCTGCCGGAATATGACGAGATCGTCGATTGGATGGTGGACACCAAAGACAAGGGCCTCCTGCTTATGGGAGACTGCGGACGCGGAAAGAGCATCATTATCACCGGAGTCATCCCGGTGCTGCTCAAGCTCAGTGGCCGCAATGTCAAACCGATCATGGCCCATGAGCTGAACCGGACGGTCTGCTATGACAGTTATTTCACAAATCCTCCGGAAGGTTACACTTACCTCGACTACGCGACATCGCAGTTTGCCCGGAATATCATCGTCGACGAGGTCGGAACGGAAACCATGCACAACGACTACGGAGAGCGCA
>JAKSSP010000045.1 GCA_024403035.1 Mogibacterium sp. | reverse complement strand
GAGGTCGTGTCAAAAGTAACTGACACGACCTCTTTTTGAATATATTCATTATGCCTGATAACAAGGTTATGTTTTTATGCAGCAATCCTAAAATCGCGATTATTAGCCCCAACAAGCGTTATATGAGGTCTATTGGACTTGCATTGGCGTGATAAATGTGTGAAAAGTCCCTCCATAAGCTCTTTTTGAGCTTTTCGCATGAATTTTCTCAGATTATGGGCCATGGCGAGTATGGCAAAGTCCATATAGACCTTGTCTTTCCCTTTGTGACGGAAACGTCTGTAGTGCCAGTCGAATTTGAGTTGTCCGAAAACGGCTTCCGGCTCTATTGGTCTCCGGCTCCTGTGCCTCAGGCCTTCCTCTGATGTGAGCATCTCCCTTGCCTTTCGCTTGTGCTCGTTGAGGTTGTGGTTCACCTCTATCGTCCTTTGCTCTGTCTTTGACTTGTAGCATTGCGACCTCAGCGGACACCCTGTACATCCTTGTGCCCTGTACTTGTGCGAATAGGAGGCAAAACCGTTATCCGAAACCTTTCTTGTCACTCCCACCAGAGTCATGTGCTGTCCCATAGGGCATACGTAGTAGTCTTCCTCCTTGTTGTAATACAGGTTCTCCTGACGGAACGGGTCATCACGGAACGGACGGTGTTGCTCCTTGTGGAACCAGTTGTACTTCACATAGGCTGCGATATCGTTCTGCAGCATGAACTCATAGTTCTCCTCGCTGCCGTAGCCAGAGTCTGCGGTACAATCCTTAGGCAACACGCCTGTCAGTTCCTTGCCGTGCATAAGGAAGTCCGGCAGTGTTGTCGTATCTGTAGGGTTACAGTACATCTGCATGTTCACTATATACTGGTTCTCTGTCGCTATCTGTATGTTGTAGCCCGGCTTCGTCTGGCCGTTGTTCATTGCGTCCTCCTTCATGCGCATGAACGTAGCGTCTGGATCCGTCTTGGAATAGCTGTTACGGGGACCGAGGGTGTCGAGATGCTGCTCGTATTCCTCCAGTTTCTCCTGATGCTTCTTCAGTTCCCTTACCACTTTCTCCTTTACCTTGGCAGCCTGCTTTTCTTCCCTGGTCTCACGGGGCAGCTGCCTGTTCTGCTCGTTGAGTTCCCCTATCTTTCTTGCAAGCAGCTTGCTGTCTATGGCATCGGGCATGGTTTCAGCATCAGGTGCATTGTCCTGGGCTATGCCTTCATCTATCTGTGAGAGTATGTTCCTTATCTTCTCTTCAAGCTTTGCCTTGTTCTTCTCCACGGTCTTCTTCCAGACAAAGGTGTATTTGTTGGCTACAC
>JAKSSP010000044.1 GCA_024403035.1 Mogibacterium sp. | reverse complement strand
TAGACACCGACGTGCTGCGATCCCATGCTGCGGATATTGACCGTCTTGAGTCCTCCGATGCCGCCATAGTCCTTGACCTGCACACCGCTCATCAGACGCAATGCATCGGCCACAGAATGAGCACTGACACGCTGCAGCATTTCGCCATCGATCTTCTGCGGAGCGATGGTCTCATGATGGCGCAACTCACCTTGCACGGTCACCTCGGAGATGACGTGCGTCTGAGTCGTGTCGGCATTCAAAGGCTGTGTACTGTTCAAAGCGTTGAGCAGCACCATACACAAAGCAGGGATCAAAATTCGGTTTTCTTTGTTAACATCAATAAATGTGTCCCTGTCTGTCGATCGCAGACATCATCATTGGGCGCTCCTTGCAGCAGGTCTTCTGGCTCGTCCTCGTCAGGTAGGGTCTTCCCGTCTGTTAACATGGACAGTGACACTCATCGGGTACCTCGACGTGTAGATAGGACACACAGCAGCGGGACTGTTCCGGATTCGCACCGGATTCCCTTTTGATCCGCATTTGGTCAGGATGCAGAACTGCAAAGCGGTGCAAAGATAGTTTTTTTCTGTATTATTTGCAATAGTTTTATCTCAATTCAGAAGAAAATTCTGTTTTTGTCCTCTTTTTTGCAATCATAGTTGCCAAAATTGTTTGACGATTTGGAAAAGACGGAAATTCAGTGTATCTTTGCATCGTGCTCTTTATGAGTGCACGCATATATATAAAGGTATGGCAAAGCAAAAGACAGCATATTTCTGTTCGGCATGTGGTTGCGAGGAACCTAAATGGTTCGGTCGCTGTCCGTCGTGTGGCGAATGGGGAACGTGTGTAGAAGAGATCGTCGATACAAAGTCAGGAGCCATTGGTAAAGCTTCCAAGAAATCTGGAGGCGTGCAATGGACTCATGCTGGCGCCTTAGGTCTGCCAGGGCAGAAGGAACAGCCGAAGCGTCTCAATGAGATCGAAGCGCGTGAGGAACAGCGTATCGACATGCACGATCAGGAACTCAACCGTGTGTTGGGAGGAGGCCTTGTGCCAGGATCGATGGTTCTGTTGGGAGGCGATCCGGGTATCGGAAAGTCTACGCTCGTGCTACAGACAGTCATGAACATTGAGGATAAGAAGATCCTCTATTGCTCAGGCGAAGAGTCATCGTATCAGCTCAAGCTCCGTGCACTGCGACTGTCTGCTGATCCTGAGAAGGAGCACCAGAATGTCTTTATCGCTTGCGAGACCAATCTCGATGATATCTTCATCCATGTGGCCAATGTCGAACCAGATATCGTCATCATCGACTCTATCCAGACGATTGCTACCGATGATCTGGAATCGAG
>JAKSSP010000043.1 GCA_024403035.1 Mogibacterium sp. | reverse complement strand
TACCTTCCGATGCATCCGAGGGACGGCAGAACAGACGATGTTGACAATGACGGCTGGTACGATTTCTATGTTGGCATCAGCAAGCTTCCCGGCAATCATCAGGATTGTCATCTTGACAGCAGCATCAGTTTTGTGGTTGTCAATTCGGATTCCGATGACAACGAGGATATGTACAGCATTGACCTGACAGAATCCGAAAAAGAATGTGTATTTGATATTTTGAACCGTCAGTGCAGACGGTATCATGGGAAGGACTGCGCCGTACTTCTGGCTGAGTCCGAAAAGGAGCTGACAGATACAGCATGAGAATTATCAAACGTAACGGCTCTGAAGTGCCGTATGACTGTGAAAAGATACGAGCCGCCATCTCCGCGGCGAACGATGAGGTGTCTGAGAAGATATCTGATACAACGATAGGCTTCATCGTGGGAAAAGTCGAACAGCGTTGTGAAGCCCTTGCAAGACCTGTTCATGTCGAAGAAGTCCAGGACATGGTAATCGATGAACTTGACAAGGGCGAAGCGTACAAACTTGCAAGGCATTACAGCGAATACAGACTTCTGCACGAACAGCAGCGCAGGATGAACACCACGGACGGCAAGATCCTGAGTCTTCTCGAACGCAACAACGAGGAGGCAAAACAGGAGAACGCCAACAAAAACCCGATCATCAACAGCACGCTCCGGGACTATATGGCAGGAGAAGTCAGCAAAGACATCTGCCGCCGTTTTCTGTTTCCGGAGGATGTGATCGCTGCACATGACGATGGCATCATCCATGTGCATGACCTTGACTACATCGCAGAACCGATGCATAATTGCTGTCTTGTGAATCTGGAGGATATGCTGCAGAACGGCACGGTCGTTTCGGGCACGATGATTGAAAAGCCGCATAGCTTTTCAACAGCCTGCAACATCGCAACGCAGATCATTGCGCAGGTGGCATCGAACCAGTACGGCGGACAGACGATCAGTCTGGCGCATCTTGCGCCTTTCGTGGATGTCAGCAGGCAGAAAATCAGAGCCGAGGTATTGGAAGATGCCAGCTGTGAAACAGGATGTACAATGACAACGGATGAACTTCAGCGTAATGTCGAAAGACGTGTGCGCCGGGAAGTCAAACGCGGCGTGCAGACGATTCAATACCAGATCAACACACTGCTCACTACCAACGGGCAGACACCGTTTGTGACTGTATTCATGTATCTGGATGAGGCTCCAGTGGGACAGACACGAGATGATCTTGCGCTCATCATTGAGGAAACGCTTCTTCAGCGTATTGAGGGTGTCAAGAACGAAAAAGGTGTCTGGATCACTCCGGCATTCCCGAAGCTGATCTATGTTCTCGATGA
>JAKSSP010000042.1 GCA_024403035.1 Mogibacterium sp. | reverse complement strand
AGCTCAGTGAGTCCCAAAAACAGCTTGAGAAATCAAGGAAACGCGGCGAGGCCGCTCAGGCCAGGCTGAAGCAGGCCGAGAAGAAGATCGCAGAGCTCAGTGACGAGTTGGATGATCTTAAAAAAAAAGAATTGATGGAGTCAATTCTACGCTCAATGATCTCCTCGGAGAATCCGCTGAAGCTCAAAAGATAAAACGGCACACCTATAGTTCTCTTGTAATCAAGTTGTGCCTCCTGTATCAGCTGCATGCGGGATGCTCTCTCAGATCCGCGGAAAAGATCATGAAAATCAACGGGGAGGTCCTTCTGGGTGCTCTTGGGATAGACTGCGGAGAGCGTTTCTATCCTTCGTTCAACACCATCAAGACATGGGCGGAGAAATGCGGCCTGAGCAAACTCGGCAAGCGCGACAAGTCCCTGAAGGACTGCTGCCTCATTGTCGACGAGAGCATATCCGTCAACTCGGAGAAACTGCTTCTCGTCCTGGGCGCCCCATCCAACGCCACAGGATATCCCCTGAAAGCCTCTGACGTTCGTGTGCTGGGCATGAGCGTGGGTCCGAGCCGCAAGGGCCAGGACATCTCGGACGAGATAAAGTCCGTCACGGACAGTACGGGCGTCAACCCCTCCTACGTTCTGGGGGATGGCGGGCGGAATCTGGTCTCAGGATCCAGTCTCGCCGGTTACACGTACCATCTCGACTGCAGCCACACAATCGCGAACATCCTCAAGGCGGTTTACGGAAGCACCCCTGACTTCCAGGATCTCAACGAGGCCATTGGACGCACGAGGCATTACGCGCTCTCCAGATACGCCTATCTCATGCCGCCATCCATGCGCTCCATCGCCAGGTACATGAATATCACGCAGTGGATATACTGGGCCGTGGCGATGAACCGCAACGCGTCAATCAAGATGGCTCCGGCGGAAAGACGGATGTACTCATTCCTCCAGAAGCACGCGAGCCTTGTGGATGAGCTGGCGGAAGTCATGGAATGCATCAACCAGGTTCTCAAGATGCTCAAATGCGACGGGCTCTCAGTCCGAACCATGGACGAGTGCAGGAAACTGATCTTCAGCCGAATGATGTTATCCAGCACGAATGCCAGAAAAGTCGGGTCGGCAATTATCAGCTACCTAGAGGATGAAATCTCAAAGATGGGTGACAGTGACGAGTCTCACATCATCTCATCTGATATCATCGAGTCTCTTTTCGGTTACGATAAATCAAAAATGTCAAAGAACAAAAGGGCCGGTTTCACGTCACAGGTTCTCATCCTGTCAATGAAGCCATATGTAGAAAACACATCTTCATTAGATGCCATGGACATTAAAAACATGCTTGAGAGCACAACCGTCAATGACGTTGACAACTGGCGAAAAACCAATCTTATGCCAAGTCAAATGATGAAACGCGCGTTCGCTTTGTCCGCATAAAAAGGGGTATGAAATAATCAACAAATTGTACAACCTA
>JAKSSP010000041.1 GCA_024403035.1 Mogibacterium sp. | reverse complement strand
GGCAAGGCCTCCACGACAGGTCCGGCATGAGCGATTGGCAGAGAAATTCGAAAAATTCAATGATGGCAGACAAAAGTTCCCCAAGGAACTTCATAACGTTCTTTGCGAAGTAGCACATGCTGTTCCAGCATTCTGCCGTATCTGGGCGTTTGGCCCTGATGTCGTTCGCATCATAGCATCGTTTTGATGTTCCGAAGGTAGCCTCAATCTCATTTCTGAGCCCTGCGGCCTTTGCCTGACTGGCTTTGTAAGAGGGTGTCTGGCTTTCTTTTGATGGGCGCCCGAGCGGTTTACCCATTATCTCGATTCCGAGATCCTTGAGGTATTTCCGGTTTTCGCGATTGAGATAGATCATATCCGCGAACACCTTGCGAGGTAAGCAGCCGAAGCGTTGCTTGTAGAGTTCGACATGAAGCCGCAGGTCACTGGCCTCGTTATAGGCATCCCAACTGTGATGGTCAATGAAGGTGTATCCTTGAACGATACTTGCTCCGATTTTGGCACCGAATTCGACATTGGCCCTGGCCTTGCCACGGACAATCGGGCGGACATGCGGCTGAAAAATGCTGACGATGCGGTCTGCACAGGTTTTCTTCTGGTCGTAGAACATAGCCTTCTGCTGCTCATACATCTTTATAATAGCATGGAAGCAGCGCTGCTGGTCTTGACGAAGGGAAAGGAACAGGTCGTATGGCTGTTTGGCTATGAAATCCCAAAAAGCTCTGATACTCAGATCAAGGCATTTGAGAAGCATCCGCATCGTCTCGTTCATCAGAGCCTTTCCCTTGCGTTTCCGCTTGATGGCTTTCAGGAAGGCTTTGCGTGCTTCGCCATACAGTATCTGAGGCATCGGCAGTCCTGCCTTGGCACTTAGACGTTGTGCGAATTCATGCAACACCCGGCAGCCGTCGTGCAGGAGATTGATGTCTGTCGGATAACGCATCTCTGCATCTGCGCACGTAGCGTCCACCTTGAGGTAGCCTTTGTGCTCACGGCCCTGCTCGTCGATGTGCATCGTGCCCTCATCGTCGTCTTTTGTAGGCGGAGCGTCATCTTTCTTCGATTCTTCGCTCTCCTTCTGAGTTTCTTCCTCCTGCTGCCGTTTCTCTTCCTGGCTTACCTGCTTGCGGAGAAGCTCCACGCTCATGGCATTGAAGTCATCAGCCCCGAGGCGCTGGCGGATGGTGGTGAATAGGCTATGATGGAAGATTTCTTTGTCAGAGAACTCTGTCAGCCCGACGAAGTACTGCATGTAAGGATTTTCCTTGATCATGAGTATCGTGTCTCTGTCGGAGAGTTTCAGTCGGTGCTTGATGATGAGTGCGCCGATTATCATGCGAGCAGGCTTACCCGAAGCCCCGGAGTGCTGATTGTTCAACTTCGAGCTGTAGAGCTTCTCGATTTTGTCCCAAGGCATCGTGTCGCCGAGTTTGACCCAGCGGTTGGACTTGTCGAGGTGGTCAAGGGATGAACGGAAGAGGTCCAGCGTCAGCTGAGTGCCCTGAGAGTGGTATTTCATGCGATATTTTCTTGCTTTTAACACGGCAAAGTTACAACTTTTTGTTAAATTGACAAAGAAAAACAAGCTATATCTTTATGTCTCAATATGTTAAATTATTCAGCAAACCCTA
>JAKSSP010000040.1 GCA_024403035.1 Mogibacterium sp. | reverse complement strand
AAACCCTGTATTTTCAAGACCTGTTCTGCACTATGAAGTTTTCAAGGTTCCGCTGCGCTTTTCAGCGACAGCTTCATTATTATATGAAAACGGACACCCCAGGTCAACACTTTTTTTGTTTTTTTTCAAACTTTTTTGAAAAAAATCTGCGGACCCGAAGAATCCCGCAAATTGTGTTATCTACTTATAATATATACTATATATGACGTTTTACATTTTGTACCGGTTTGTACTTTTTCTGTCTTTATTCTGACAATTCCCTTTCGGCTTCTCTCTCCTGGCGGGTGATCGCCGCGCTCATCATTGCGTCCTGTTCGATAGCTATGTCTTCCTTTATCTTGGCTATGCGCTTCTGCGCGTTCTTCTGCTCACGTATGCCCTCCTTGGCCTTGGCCAGGGCGCGCTTTTCATCTTCTTCAGCTTCCCTAAGCTTCTCCTCATTTCCGGTTATGAAGCTAGGCTTGGTGTATTCGATGTCGAGCGACTGCCAGAAGCGTCTGAGTCCCAGGATGATCATGCATATTCCCACAAGCAGAGTGGATCTCAGTTTGAACGCGGAGTTGTTGAAGAAGATGTAGACACCGAATATAAGCATGAGTGTGCTTATGGCTATGCCTATCCTGTGCTCCCAGTCGATGTCCATGATGTCGAGCCACTCGGTCCTGAACGCGAGGACTCCCTCAATGGTAAGCCAGAGAGCAAATACTATCTGAGCGGATGTATCATCAGTGACCTGCCCGGTGAGGATAACGATGCCGACGATCAGCATAAGGATGCCGTCCTTGGCTATGCCGACACTCTTTTCCGAGACATCGAAGTCAGCCCGGCCGCTGATAAGGATCTCGATGGCTCCAAGCAGCACAAAGATCAGCCCTATTACGAAAGCTACCGCCAGAAACGCGGCGCTGCCGTTAGCCACACAGAATATTCCCGCTCCTACCATCGCGATGCTCGCGATCATCATCAATGTTCTCATCTGTTGTCTCCTCCAAAGTCCGTTCTATACTACCACTAAAATACCCGCTCTCGCAAGAGCGGGTATCTTATCCATTGCTTTGGCCGCTGTCTTAGAGGTTGTAGCCTGCTTTGAAGGCAGCCTTGTTGAGGTCAACGAACTTGGCCTTTACGTTTGCCTCGATCTCAGCGTCCCAGTCGATATCGTCGAGTTCCATGGCCTTTACGAGGGCTCCGAGGAGAACGATGTTCATCGCCTTAGGGTTGCCGAGTTCTGTCGCTACGTCAGCAGCCTTGAAGGCCAGCACTTCACACTTCTCCTTGAGGTGGTCGATGATTCCTTCAGGATACTCAGCCGCTCCCAGGTTGACCGGTACAGGCTGGATACGATAATCATTGATGACCATCTTGCCGCCGATCTTGAGGTGATCGAGCCATCTGAGAGCTTCCATCTCCTCGAACGCAACGATGACGTCCGCAGAGCCCTTGCCTACGATAGGGCTGTAGACCTTTTCGCCGTATCTTACCTGTGTGGATACGGAACCGCCTCTCTGCGACATTCCGTGGATCTCACTCATCTTGACGTCATAGCCTGCCTTGATGAGGCCGCTTGTCAGGATCTTGCTGGCCAGGATGGTTCCCTGTCCGCCTACTCCTACCAGGAGGATATTCTTTACTTCACTCATTATCTTGTCACCTCCTCAAT
>JAKSSP010000004.1 GCA_024403035.1 Mogibacterium sp. | reverse complement strand
AATATTAGGGTGTCAAGAAATAGAGGAGTTTTCAGATAATGAGCAATAAAGATATTAAAGCGTTTATTCGGAATATTGAAATTCTGATCCCTGTCAATGATGCTAATTCAAAGCGTTTTATACGCGACATTGAAAGCAGCATTACAGAATATGCTTATAATCATGCAGGCTGCTCCGTTGATGATATCGTTCAGGAATTTGGCTCATCCCGAGACATCGCCCTGGACTACATTGAGTCTCTTGATATTGATAACTTGATTGGAAAACTCACAACAGTAAAGTATCTTCGTAGGCTGATTACTATCGTAGCAGTTACTGCAGTTGCTGCTCTTTCCATATATACGGCATACCTTCATCATGGTTATAACGAGTTCAAGGAAAACATGATGAATTATGAGAATTCTGTAATTGAAGAGATTGGAGAGTGACATTGAAGAAGATATCAATATTACTATCGTTCCTCCTCTTATTGGCAATACCCTTTCCATCCTTTGCCAATAATCCGGAAACGACTACCGTAGAAAACATTACCATCGAGGACGCAGGCAACGGTTGCTACTATAAAACAGTAATCGAGACCATATCAGCTGACTCAGCAGATACTTCCATCGGAGTGCTCAGTACACAGAGCACCAAAACTGGAAGAAAAACTACCTACTACTATAATGCTTCTGGATCTGTTCTGTGGTATGTGAGAGTTACAGGAAAGTTCACTTATGGAAACGGCACATCCACTTGCACCAGTGCATCCGCCGCAGCTGAAGCAAAGAGCTCGTCATGGAAAATAGCCAGTAAAAGTTCTTCCAGGTCAGGAAACACAGCAAAAGCCACCGCTACTGCGAAACAGTATCTCAACGGTGCTCCTGTGGGATCCGTAACTAAGAGTGCGACCCTAAAATGCAGTTCTACTGGAACGCTATCATAAGAGATTAAGCACCATTATTGATCCAAAAGCCCAGTTGATTACTGGGCTTTTATCATGCTGTAAGGATTCTATAATACATTCGCACAATAGCTTTATACATCTAGAGAATTCTTATATTCTTCCGAGCACTCCTTACTGCAGAACTTATCCCGGTATCTTTTGACAATGAATGCCTTGCCGCAGTTCCTGCACATTCTAATTGGCCTGTTCTCATCTGTCAGCATCATGCTGAACATAAACTGTATTCCCTGGAGCAATGAGTTGAAATTCCAGACAAGATACGGACTGTCTTCCATAAGAGCAACGTGGTATGTCGGTGTCAGCCCATCAAACGCTGCCATGCTTTGCCTGTGGAATTCCTTCTGCTTTTCTGTAAACCCACCCTTATCTTCGTAATAGAAGAATACAGTAAGGAGATTGAATGCCCAGTCCTTAAACTGTTCCTCCATCCAATCCAGTCTTTCTGCATATTCACGCTGAAAAGACATGTGTGTTTCATTCGGTCTGCCATCCATAAACATACCCAGGAAAACAGTCTCCGGATCGCCGTCAAGCAGCCAGCTATATTCAGATCCTTTTTTTCGGATGTTTAACTTCTCGTACCTTTACCTTTTCCTGTAACAGCAACTATTATACCCGTCTTTTTCATCTCGCTTATGATTCTCAAAGCTTTTGTTTCTTTGCAGTTTAGAGTTTTCTGAACATCCTGTGATCCTATTACCTGATTTTCACTAAGATCTTCCAGCACTGCAAGAATTGAAGATGAGGTAATGGCTGTCATTTTTCCATTATTTCGCATGTTCTCGACAAACTCAATCCTCGCATTTTTTGCCATTTCCCAAGGATTCGGTTTCTCAAACCTCGCGTTTTTGCTTTCAAACCGCGCGTTTTCATCATCAATCCCCGCGTTATGCATGACCTGATTTCAGCAAACACAACTTTAGCATCGCTATATCCTGACTGGATCGAGTACAAGGCATTGCATGTTGAGTACCCTACCATAAATCGCGTAAAGAAGGATTGGAAACGGTACTACGAAGGTGCACCAATAGTTAATAAGCCAATCAACAAGATCACGAAACTCGATCTCGATGAATGGATCCACAAAATGATCAAAAAATATGATATGGATTATCATCAGTACGGAAACTTCTCACTCATAATACGTCAGGAACTCGAATATGCCGTTGACCGCGGCATAATTGACTCGAATCCTTTTCTCTCCGTGAAGATTGATAAGAAGAGAGTTTTAAGGGCTGAACATAAAAAGCCCGATGAAACACAGGTCTTCACCCTGGAGGAGCTTGAATTCACTTATGAATGTGCGGAAAAAGATTTCCTGGAAGACCGTCGTCCGAAGCACAAACTCGTCCCGTTGGCCGTTCAGTTCCTTTTCCAGACAGGTTTGCGTCTTGGAGAAGTAGCTGCATTAAGATATGAGGATATAGACGGTGATGAGATCATCATTCGCAGAATGGTTCGTTATCCGGGCGGAGAAATTATTGATTCCACCAAGGGAACATTCGGAGAACGCAGAGTCCCTCTTACACCGAAGGCAATCAAGCTGATTAATACTGCGAGAAGAAAGCAGGAAGACGGTGGTCAGAATGATATGGCATATATTTTCGTCATGACCAGCGACCCTATACACGTCTATACTGCTATTCAAAAGGCATTTGCAAAATATTGCAAACAGCTTGACATACTCCAGAGAGGAGCACACAAGGCAAGAAAGACTTATATTTCCGAGCTTATTGACCACGGTATAAATATTAATACCGTACGCGCTGTCGCCGGCCATAAAGATGAGCATACCACATTTAAGAATTATTGCTACGATCTGAAGTCCAGTTCCGAGAGACATGCGCAGGTAATTGCCGCCATTCAGTGAGTGTAATCAGGTGTAATCAAGCCAAAAAAGTAAGAATCCCTTGAAGATCAAGGGATTCGATGGCGGAGAGAGGGGGATTTGAACCCCCGCGCCGGTGTTACCGACCTACTGGTATTCGAAGCCAGACCCTTCAGCCGCTTGGGTACCTCTCCACAGCGAATTGTATTCTAACACAACCGCTATTGCGTATTCAAGAAGATTTGCGACGTTTTACCATTGTCCGCCTTCTGAGATTCAGGACCCAGCCCAGAAGCAGCACCAGCACTATGGCTGAGCCTGCCAGAAGCGTCGCTTTATTGGAAATGAACAGGTACGATGGCAGCCAGCCTTTCTCTATGTCTTCTCCGGCGTACAGATAGCCCTGTCCAACATGCTGGTCGTTTGCATAGATGTAATATTTGCCTACCTTGTCGCCCTTGGCTATAGGGGCGTCGAGCAGATCTACTTCCGTCTTTACCTTGACCCCTCTCGCCTTCTGGTTTTTCGGATACGCGTATCTCAGTCCGGAAACGTCGAGTGATATGGTAGGCTTGACTCCGTGCCTCACCCATGCCTTGCATACGCCCTTGTCGCTGTCCGTGACTATGAATCCCGGAGTCAGGTCGTGCGCTGCCTCAGCAAGCGTGCGTGGATCCTTGGCCCTCCCCTTCGCAGTATCTCCCATCAGGACTATCACTGCGCTTAAGCCGCTGTCCTCGAATTCCAGAGCGACCGTGCACTGTGTTTCGGACCATGTACCCGTTTTGCCGCCCGTGATCAGCTTATAGTTGTCGGTGGATTTGAGAAGAGCGTTCTCCATCTCAAGGTCTTCCGACATATTGGTAGCCGGAAACACGTATTCCTTGGTCATGGAGATCTCTCTGAGTTTCTCGTTCTCCAGACAGTTTTTGGTTATGATGGCCATGTCGCGGGCAGTTGTGTAGTGATTCTTGTTTTCCCAGCCATTGGTGTTCACGAAATTGGTGTTCTCACAACCCCATTCCTGAACGGTCTCGTTCATCAGTTTTACAAAGTCCTTTTCCGTCCCGGATACGCCCTCGGCCAGCACTATGGCGCCGTCGTTAGCCGACATCATCATCAGAGCATAGACAAGGTCTATCACCTTTGCCTTCTCGCCCGGCTCAAGTTCAAGTTCCATGCCGTCCTTGAGCTCTCTTGTTGCGTTTTCGGATGCGGTGAGCACCGTATCGGGATCGAGATTCTCAAGGGCCAGGTAGCCAGTGAGTATCTTGGTCATGCTGTACGGAGGCATTTTCTTGTCGGCGTTTTTCTCATAGACCGGCATATCAAGGTCGAGCGAATACATGATAGCGGTCTCCGCCCTGATGCCCGGAGCCTTGGAGCCGAGTTCTCCGCTTGGCCTTATGAGGTCGCGGTCATAATTCATTATCCCCTTTCCGAGAGCGGCAGGCAGATACGAAAACACGACAGTCACAAGAAGAATAAGCAGCGCCAGTGCGCGGGCTGCTTTTCCGTAATCGATCCTGATCTTTTTCTTTTTTTCTGTCTGTTTTGCGTGTTTTTCCGTCATGCTTCACTGTCGTATATGAGTTTTGGTACCCCGTCAAGGAAATCAAATGAAACCAGCATGTATTCTATGCCTCTGAATTTGCCTCTGATGCCCGTGTTGTACGCAGGCATGCCGTGCAGATGCCCGTAGATGCACTTCTTTACTCCGTATTCTTCAAGGAGCCTGGTGAACGCTGTCTCTCTTCCGGACGGGCCCGCCGGAGGATAATGCAGACACGCGATAATGTCCGCTTCAGGCGCGGCGGCCTTTGCGGCGTCAAGCCCCATCTGCATCCTCATGAGCTCTCTCGCGTATATCTTCTCGTCGTGTTCTGTATATTCATCGGAGCCCGGATAAGGCCAGCCTCTTGAGGCTGTTATCACTATGCCCTCGCCTTCGATGACATGGCATTCATTCTGCAGAAAGATTATATCATCATAGAGCGAGTTGAGGTAATTTATCCTTGACCACCACAGGTCGTGATTGCCCTTGGATATAAGCTTTGTGCCCGGAAGCGAGTGTATCCAATCAAAGTCTGCCATCGCCT
This sequence comes from Mogibacterium sp., assembly GCA_024403035.1. GTDB lineage: Bacteria > Bacillota > Clostridia > Peptostreptococcales > Anaerovoracaceae > Crickella. The sequence goes on along the minus strand of JAKSSP010000004.1, from coordinate 133,326 downwards.
CTTCTATTCGCAGAGCCCACGAGATATCACCCGGGATCAGCACGATGTCCTCTTCGGATACGAGCCCCCTCCAGTTGCTCTCAAGCTTACCTGTATGTCCTTCCCAGCCCGGGCCGAACTTGTCCATAGGCTTGTCAATATTCTCATCGAACGACAGATGCAGATCCGCGATGGCAAATATCTTCACTGTCTCTCTTCCTCCCGTTTTACAGTCCGGCTAACTTTCTTATAACATGGCCCGCAAGGCATAATCCCGCGGATCCCGGTACATAGCTAAGCGTGCCCAGTTCTCCGTCGCGCGGGACCGGCTTCTCATCCGACCATACGACCGGCATATGCTCAACACCCGCGTCTTTCAGGCGCTTTCTCATTACCTTAGCAAGTGGGCAGGTGTTGGTCTTTGAAATATCCGACACTTTGAATCCCGTGCCCGTCTTTCCGGCCGCGCCCATGGCGGAGATGATGTCCACCCCCTTTTCCGTCGCGGTCTTTATGAGCGCAGTTTTGGCGTTTACATCATCAATGGCGTCTATGACCCAGTCGAATGCCGTCAGATCGAGTTCATCGTCCTCTCTGTAGAATCTGGCAAGGGCTGTCACCTCTGTCTCAGGATCGATGTCCTTTATCCTCTCGGCCATGACTTCGGCCTTGTTTCTTCCCAGCGTGGATGTAAGAGCAACCAGCTGCCTGTTGAGATTGCTCAGCTGCACGGTATCGCCGTCCATCAGCGTGATGTGTCCGACTCCCGCGCGGGCAATGGCTTCAGCGGCATAGGAACCTACGCCTCCGACGCCTAATACGAGCACCCTGGCCTCCCTCAGTTTCGCAAGACCTTCTTTACCCGTCATTTTCACTGTGCGTGAATACCTGTCATCCATAGCCATTACCACCCGGTCTCGCCAGGATCTTCCTTTGCTTCTCTTCTCACACGCTCAAGGACCCTGAATATGTCTCCCTTTGAAAAGCCTTTGCCTTCAAGCTTTCTGGCGATCTTTGCCGTCAGCCTGTCATCGATTTCCCTTGCGCGGGGAGCCTCTCCGTATATATCGGGCTGGACCCAGACTTCCTTTCTTGCTATCTCGAGCGCGTCCTCGAATTCATCGACTTTCTGCTCGTAGAGGAAGTCCTCTTTGGCGTTGCGCGCCGTTTCCTTGTCTATACCCTTCTCAAGGAGCTCGCGCTCGGCCCTCATGACCCCGCGTTTCTTTTCCCTGTTGTATTCATAATACCTGAGCGCGAAAAGATAGTCATCAAGATATCTCATCCCGATCAGGTCATTTATCGCTTCCGTGATCTCGTCTTCCGTATACTCTTTTCCTTCAAGATGCTTTCTGACCTCGCCGGTGGTGCGCATCCTGCTTGCGAGATACGAGCACGCGGCTTCGAATGCTGTTTTTTTGTTGACTGTTTCTTTATCCTTCATTGAGTCTTACATAGACCGGCCTAAGCTCCGGTAAGTTGCCGTTCTCCACGCATACAGCCGCGTACAGTTTTTTCCCATCCTCTGAGCCCGTGTCCGGGAACGAGATATCGGATATACCGTACGATTCGCTGTTTACTGAAAGTTCCTCAGCCTGTACCGATGGAAGATCCGTATCAAACACCGTGCCTCCCATGGCCTTGGTAAGAGCTTCCCTCCTTGCCCACAGCCTGAAGAACTCGTCCTTTGCTTTTTGCGGGTATTCGTCATGCAGCGCAGCTATCTTATCAGCGTCTTCCTTAGCATATGTCCTGCGGGATATGGCAAGCGCATCGCATTTTCTTCCGAGCTGTATGTCCAGTCCGCATTCGCATATGTCAATAAGGACGGCCCAGATGCCGCCCGAATGAGACACCGAGAAGCGGTCAAAGCCTTCTATGTACGGCTTACCGTTTTCTCCCGTCAGAAGCCCGCTGAAGAGCTCTTCCGCCCTCTCCGCGTCTCCTGTATATTCCGCTATCGCCTTCCTGAGCAGCCTGCGGCTTTCCGCGTGGCCGCCTTTGAAGTTCCCCGTGTAATAGATGATCACTCTATGATCCCCTAGTTTTCGAGTTCTTTAAGAGCAGCTTCCAGATAGCCGTCTCCCTGGGCCTCCACATCCGGTGTGATTCCTACGCCCTGCACTGTCTTTCCACTCGGTCTGAAATACTCGGTAGCTGTGATCTTCACTGCCGTTCCGTCATCGAACTGATGAACAATCTGTGTAACGCCCTTTCCGTATGTAGTGGTACCTATGACTGTAGCGGCATTATTGTCCTGAAGAGCCGCTGTCAGTATCTCAGAAGCACTCGCGGTGTTCTCGTTAACAAGTACGACCATGTCAAGACCTGCCGAACTTTCCTTGGAATTGTACACTGTCTCGGCACCATCCTTGGTATTCTCGCTCATGATGCGGCACGTCGGAAGCAGATAGTCCGCTATCTCGATGCTGGAATCCGTAAGGCCTCCGCCGTTGTCCCTGAGGTCGAGGATGAACTTATCGCAGCCCTGCGACTGCAGGTCCTTGACGGCGCTTTTGAAAGCTTCGTCGGTACCCTTTATGAACGAAGAGATGCTTATGTATCCGATATCCGGATGATCTTCAAGTGCGCTGTATTCGACGGAATCCGTCTCTATCTTCTGTCTGTTGAGAGTAAAATCAAGCAGATCCTCGCCTCTCCTGATGGTAACGGTCACCTCAGTGCCCGCCTCACCGGAGATCATGTTCACGGCTTCATCCACGCTGGCAGGTTCCTTGCCGTCGACCCTGATGATCACGTCCTCAGGCAGTATGCCGGCAGTCTCCGCCGGAGTGCCCTCAAATACGGTCATTATGGTTATGTCGCCGTCCACATCGACTATGCCGATACCTATGCCTACGTAGTCGCCCATGTATCTCTTCTGGAGATCCTGATACTCTTCCTTTGTGTAGTACTCGGCGTACGGATCGCCTATGCTGGCGACTATCTCCTTGAGCTCCTGGTCGCTGAGCTCCTGAGGGCTTACCTGTGCCAGAGGGTCCTCACCTATCATCTCCATTATCTGGTAATACTTGCCGTATTTCGCGTCCAGGTCCTTGTAATACTTATATTGATATTGGGTTATGATGTGTTCCCAGCCGAGCAGATATGAGCCGGCAAACAGGACGGCAGCGCTAAATAAAATGCCAAGCAAAAATGCCCGGATGCGTCCGCGCCTAATGCGCTTCTTCTCCTTCTTTTCCTCTTCAGCCGCAGCCTTTTCAAGCTCTTTGAACATCTCGTCCTCAGACACCCCGTCATTCACGTTGTGATCTTCTACGTCCGAGATCTCAAGTCCGAGCTTTTCCTCTTTCTCTTTTATATCATCCATAGTCACTCAGTCCCTGCAGGCACGATCTCTCTCGCGATCACCTGCGCCTTTCTGACATCACGCCAATTATTTATCTCTATATTGCAGAAAACGTCCACCTTACCGGAAGTCACGGCCTCATATGCCTCGGCCGCGTTCCTGAAAATGACGGAATCGATGTATCTGCCATCGCTTGTGACAAGTGAGAACCGTGCCATTTTATCATCATCCTTCAGAAATCTCCAGCCGCTGACCTGCGCGTTTCTTATTACGAACACCGGAACCTCGTTGTCCTTGCCGCAAGGCTCCAGCATCTGCAGAGCCTCAGCCAGATCGAGGTCGATGTCGTCAGCTCCGATGCCCGCGTCAGAAAGATGCTTTTCATCCAGCAGCTTAGGCTCTTCCTCCTCCAGGGCCAGGATGTCCCTGTTGAGATCTTTCCTCAGCTTTCCGATGCTGTCCGCGTCTATGGTAAAGCCGCAGGCAGCACTGTGCCCTCCGAAGCTGATGAAGCTGTCCCTGTATTTGTCCAGCATGCTGTAAAGGTCCACTCCCGGTATGGAGCGTCCCGTTCCTTTGTATGTATCGCCGCTTCTGGATATGACCACGACCGGCCTGTTTATCTTTTCTCTTAGTCTGCCGGCGACTATGCCCAGCACACCTTCATGTGAGTCGTTTATCTCCACGACCACGAAGTCGCCCTTGGCAAGCTCGTCATCCAGCATATCGCAGCCTTTGTCGTAGGCAGCATCCTGCAGTCTTCTGCGCTCCCTGTTTGCCTCAATGAGTTCATTGCAGCAGTCTCTTATCTCCTGCTCATCATCGGAGAGCAGCAGTCTTACTCCGAGCGACGCGTCGCCCAGCCTTCCGGAAGCGTTTATCTTTGGCGCTATGCCGAAAGAAATGTCACCCGCCTTCAGTGTTTTATAGTCCAGAGCCGATCTGTCGATCAGTTCTCTCAGTCCCTTGTTACGGCAGCCGAGGTGGATACTGCGTAGACCGCATTTGACGATAGTCCTGTTCTCGTCTACCATCGGCATAATGTCCGCGATCGTTCCAACCGTTGCAAATTCAAGCATTTCAGCCATCAGAGAGCTTGGTATCTTGCGTTCCCTTGAGATCGCCAGAGCCAGCTTATATGCAACGCCAACTCCCGCCAGGCCTTTGAACGGGTATCCGTCCTCCGCCAGTCTCGGGTTTATGATTATGCCCTCTGCCTTCTTCTCGCTCATATTGTGATGATCGGTGACCAAAGTGCCTATTCCGAGCGAATGAGCGTACGCGGTCTCCTCCGCAGACGATGATCCGCAGTCTACCGTTACTATGAATTCGCCGCCGTCCTCATGGATGCGGTCTATCGCTTCCCTGTGCAGTCCGTAACCTTCATCCAGCCTTGACGGTATGTAATAGGTCAGGTTGCCTGTAAGCGTGCCTATGACCTTCATCAGGAGGGCGGTCGAAGTTATGCCGTCGACGTCGTAGTCACCGTAAATGACTATCCTTTTGCCCGCGTCGACCGCATCAAGCAAAGAATCCACTCCTTCCCGCATGTTCGCGAGCAGGAATGGATCATATGCAAGCTTCGGTTTCGAAGAGAAGAATTCATCCATCATCTCCTCTACGATCCCGCGCGATCCTATTATCTCTAATATCTTCGGATGTATGGTCATAACATAAGCATTATACCATATCGTCAGTAAAGCGAAAGAGGATTGATGGTAGTGCCGTTCTGGAACACCGTGAAGTGCAGATGCGGCCCTGTGGACGCGCCCGTGCTTCCAATGTATCCGATGACACTGCCCTTGGTCACGTACTGGCCTGCCGAGCAGTTGTATCCGCTGAGATGGCCGCAGAGCACGCTGTATCCGTTACCTATCGCATACTGGATGCAGTTGCCGTATCCGCCGTACCAGGACGCTCTTGTGACGTATCCGTCAGCTATGGCATAGACAGGCGATCCCTTGGTACCGCTGCTGAGAGCTAGGTCGAGTCCGTTGTGGAATTCCTTTCCGTGGAACGGGCATATTCTCCATCCGTATTTGTCTGTCATTATCCAGTTGGACTGTGTCGGCCACGCGTACTCACCCGGAGCAACGTTGATCTGTCCGCCGGAGTCGAGTATCATCTGCTCGGCTGCAAGCTGCTTGGCCAGAGCGTCAGCTGCCATTTCCGCGGCCTCAGCCTCTTTCTGTGCCTGCAGCGCATGCATCTCGTCAGCTTCCTTCTGATATCTCTTCTTGAGTTCTTCAGTCTCTACTTCCTTGCCCTCAAGGGCTATCTGCTGATCGACCAGGGCTGCTTCCTGAGCCTCGAGCTCTTCTTTCAGCTGATTCAGTATCTCATAGTCCTTCTGAAGCTTTTTGAGGAGCTCCTGATCGCTCTCAAGTATCTTGTGCACCATTCCGACGTTGGACAGCAGGTCTTCGACGCTCTCAGAACTGAGTATGACGTCTACCATGCCGGCATTGCCGTTTTTATACATGGCCGTGAGTCTGTTGTTGAGGGCCGTGTTCTGATCCTCTATCTCTTTCTCCTTGGCCTCCATCTTTGCCTTGGTCTCTTCGATCTCAGCTTCTTTATTGCTGATCTCGATCTTGATGTTCTCGATCTCGGCAGATATGTTAGCGAGTTCTTTTTCCGCTTCCTCGAAGTTGGCGACAGCTTGCGCGGCCTTCTTGGCAGCGGCCTTGGCTTCCTTGCGCTTTGCCTCGGTAGCCTCTTTTGCTTCCTTGGCAGCCTGCTGGGCCGCGTCATATTCCTCCTGGCTCACAGCAAAGGATGATATCGCGAACGCAGCTGTGAACACTGTCGCGATCAGGACGAATATCAGTAATAAACTCAGTTTTCTCTTTTTTTTCATCCGGTCCCTTCCCTGTTCTATACATTGAGGAATTTTCTTATGGATATCGCGCTTCCGATGACTCCTATGCCTATGCCCAGGCAGAGGAAGCTGGCAAGAAGCGTAAGTGTGAGCTGCTCAGCCGGCACGAGGTTAACAGACAGTATCCTCAGGATATCGCCGCCTATGATGCCCACGATTCTTTTATAGATGATGTAAGTCAGTCCCGTCGCTATTACAGATGCCAGGATACCGATTATAATGCCTCCCCATATGAACGGCGCTTTTACGAACCAGTTGGTGGCGCCGAGGTATTTCATTATGCTTATCTCTTTCTCTCTGTTGAAAACAGTGAGCTTGATGGTGTTGGCAACGATGACTATCGATACTATTATCAGGAAGGCCATCGCTATGATGGAGCCAAGCTCTATGAAACGCGATACCTGCGCGAGTTTTTCTATGGTGTCTCTGTAGTAAACGACATCATCAACGCCTTCGATACCCGGTGCAAGGGTCGCTACATTGTTTGCTGCGTCCTTGTCGCTTACATAGACGGTATATGAGTCAGGCAGCGGGTTCTCCGGAAGGTTCTCAAGGAGATATCCGTTCTCGCCCCATCTGTCTCTCAGCGTCTGGAGAGCCTGGTCCTTAGTGACGTATTCTACCTTCTCCACGCCTTCCGTGGTCTGCAGTGACTGGCCTACCGCGTCTGTGACCTCAGGAGTGAGTCCCTCCTTGAGGTATATCTGGATGACGTTGTAGTCCTTTTCTATCGATCTGGTAAAGAGATTCACGTTCACGAACGCCACGAAGAACAGTCCGAGTATCAGCATCATCGCCGTGATGGCAAGGATGGACGTGAAGTACATGCCCTTGTTTCTCCCCATCTGGGAGAAGGCCTGTTTGAGATTGTATCCTGCTCTACTCATAGACATCCTCCCCACCGTTCAGATAGGTGTCGACGAGGCTGTCATCGTATGCCGCAGGTCCGTGATTCACGACAGTTCTGCTTCTGCTCTCGTTTCTTCTGTTGTACTGCTCCTGAGCCGCCCTCAGCTCGCTTGGATCGAGGAATGTTGTGAAGCCCGGTATGTACAGATCCTCTTCCTCTTCCTTCTGCTGAACGAATCCGTAGCTTCCCTCTTCATCGCGGACTATCTGTCCGTGATCGATCGCCACTACTCTCTTGTTCATCTTATCCACGATATCTTTTGCATGCGTTACCATCAGGACCGTGGTTCCTCTGACGTTGATCTGTTCGAGGAGTTCCATGATGCCCATGGCCGTGACAGGGTCGAGGTTTCCTGTAGGCTCGTCGCAGATGAGGACTCTCGGCTTGTTGACAAGCGCCCTCGCGATACCGACTCTCTGCTGCTCGCCGGCAGACAGCTCGTCAGGATACTTCTTGGCCTTGTCAGCTATTCCCACGAGATCGAGTACGTAAGGCACTCTCTCCCTTATCTCTCTCTTGCTCTTGTGGAGGACCTCCATCGCGAAAGCCACGTTCTCATAGACCGTCTTCTTCTCAAGAAGCCTGAAGTCCTGGAATACCATGCCGATCTTCTGTCTGATCTTCGGTACTTCGCGTTTTTTGATCTTGGTGATGTCCTTGCCCGCAAGGATGATGCGGCCGCTGTCCGGCTCTATCTCCTTGAGGATCAGTCTGATGAACGTCGTCTTTCCGGCGCCGCTCGGTCCCACCAGAAATACGAAGTCGCCGCTGTTGATATGAACGCTCGCGTTTATCAGGCCGACGTTGCTGCCGTATCTCTTGGTAACGTTGTTGAATACTATCATTTGCTTTCTCCGGTTCTGTCTGCGGGCTTCTCCCGCATTTTCATACACTGTGATTATAGATGAAGCGAATGTCCGGGCCGCCCAAACTTAATGAACTTTCATAGACCTCAGCGGCTTTCTTAATGACTGTTAAAAAGCCGCGTACCGGGGCTTCTTTGCCCACGGATACGCGGCTTATTATCCTATATCATTGTATTCAGACGAGTACCTTGGAAAGGAAATCCTTTGTCCTGTCCATCTGCGGATGGTTGAGAACCTCATCAGGAGTGCCCTGTTCCACGATGTATCCTCCGTCCATGAAGATCACCTTGTCGGCTACTTCCTTAGCGAATCCCATCTCATGCGTGACGACTACCATCGTCATACCATCCTTGGCGAGGCTCTTCATTACGTCGAGTACCTCTCCGACCATCTCCGGATCGAGAGCCGACGTAGGCTCATCGAACAGCATGACTTCAGGGTCCATTGCAAGAGCTCTTGCTATCGCTACACGCTGCTGCTGTCCCCCGGAAAGGTTCCTCGGATACTCGTTGGCCTTTTCCGCAAGGCCTACCCTCTCAAGGAGAGCCATTCCTTTCGCTTCCGCCTCATTCTTGTCTTCCTTTTTTACATTTACCGGCCCGATGGTAAGATTCTCGAGTACCGATTTATGCGGGAAAAGATTGAACGACTGGAACACCATTCCCATCTTCGTTCTCATGGCGTCTACGTTTGACTCGGTCACGAGTTCGCCGTCGATATATATCTCGCCGCCGCTCGGTTCCTCGAGCCTGTTGATGCAGCGAAGCATGGTGGACTTTCCCGATCCGGAAGGTCCGACTATGCATAGCACTTCGCCCTCATCAACATTCTGATCGATCCCCTTAAGCACTTCATGGTCGCCGAAGCTCTTGCAGAGGCCCTTTATTTCTATCATGCTCATGCTGCAGACTCCTTTCTGGCCATTTTGCGCTCATAGCCGTTGATCGCCTTTGAAAGCGGTATCGTAAGTATCATGTAGGCAAGCGCTACACCGATATACGCAGGGAATGTTTCGAATGATGATGAGTTCCACAGCTGCCCGCGCCTTAAGATCTCCACGACTCCGACATAGCCGAGCACGGACGTCTCCTTGATGAGTGTTACGAACTCATTGGCAAAAGCCGGAAGGATTATGCGGACGGCCTGCGGTATGATGACCAGTCTCATGGCCATGCCGTGGCTCATTCCCAGTGATCTGGCTGCCTCCATCTGGCCCTTGTCTATGGCCTGAATCCCGGATCTTATTACTTCAGACATATACGCCGCCGAATTGAATCCGCAGACTATGACAGCCGGCACTACCATTCCTCCGAAATTGTCCCATTTGAAGCCAACGCCCCAGGACTGCAGGAGCCACGGTATGCCGTAAGCCATGATGAGTGCCTGCACCAGCATAGGTGTGCCCCTTACGATGTCTATATATACTTTTGACAGCACCTGCAGGACCTTGCTTTTAGTCTGTGAACACAGTGCAAGGAGCAGTCCGAAGGCTGCTCCAATCACTATTGCTATCAAACTGACCGCCACTGTGGCGGGTATGCCTCTGCAGGCGATGAGAAATCCTTTAAGATATACTCCCATTTTGTTTTATTCCCTTCGCCTTTTTATTATCGGTTTGCTTTTTTGCTTTTGTTATTCGGTTTGTTACTCGGTTTGTTACTCGTCTTGTTATTCGGTTTTACTGTTCCGTTTTTACACTTTTCTGCCGTTATTAGCTGAACCACTTGTCAACGAGTTCATCATATTTGCCGTTCGCCTTGATGTTGGCAAGACCCGTATTCAGCTTTTCGAGCAGCTCAGTGTTGCCCTTCTGTACGGCAAACGCGAATTCTTCGTGCTCTCCGAACGATTCGCCTACGAACTTAGCGATGTCGCCGTGGTTGTTGAGGTAAGCCTCTCCAACCGGCTTGTCTACGATAACGCCCTGTACTTCGCCGTTCTGGAGCTGCAGGTAGCAGTCAGTCCACTGGTTGAGAACTACGCCGTCAGCGATCTTGCCCTCGTCCTTCATGGCCTGTACCATGTCTCCGCCTGTAGTACCGATCTGGCTGGCGAGCTTCATGTCGGATGTTACCGCGTCGATACCGGTAAGGTCGCTGTCAGCAGTTACAAGCAGCATGAGGTCGCTTTCAAAGTATGTGTCTCCGAAGTCGACCTTATCAGCACGGTCGCCTGCCAGCTTGTTCATGCCCGCGCAGATGATGTCGCCCTGATCTGACTGGAGAGCCGGGATGAGTGAGTCGAATTCCATGTTGACCCATTCGAGTTCAAGACCCTGGTCCTCAGCGATGGCTGCCATCATGTCAGGATCGAAGCCTACGATAGTATCATCTCCATCCTCTGTTGATTCAAACGGAGCGAAAGTCGCCTCTGTTACGACCTTCAGAACAGCGCTGTCATCACCTGTGTCAGCGCTTTCTTCAGAACCGCCTCCGCATGCGCTGAGTACAAATGTGAATATCATCGCGAGTGAAAGTAAAAGTATTAATGATTTCTTTTTCATGATCGTTCTCCTTTTTGTAATGATTTACACTATTTACATGCATGACTATACCATTCTTTGTATTTTTACACAATTATTATCTTGAATTATTTTCACTTTTTCTGCATTTTTATGCATACAATGGCTTGTCTAAGCATTTGGGGGTCACTTTTCTTTCTTCCTGTCCGGACCGTTTTTCTTTGTAACATACACAAACCCCTCGAAATTTGCCTTTTGCAGCCTGCTTAAACAAGAAATCTGTGTAGATTTCCTATCTTTATTCAGATTACGTATGGAATTCAGATTATGTATGGAACTGCGTCTGCCGGGATCGGACATACATACTCATCTCCCGCGAGCCTGCTTTTGAACTCGGCTTTGGCGGCTTCTATGATCGAAGTATCAGTATAGAGTTCATAAGCAGCGCAGGCCAGTACCTTGGCGGCGTATATCATGCCCTTGTCGCCTATTGACGAAGCGCCGCAGGACACGTTCTGCCAGGAGTGGCCCGGCGAGTGTGCAGTGAAACACACAGTGTTGAACTGCGCGGCTGGCGTCTGCCAGCTGACGTCCCCGACGTCAGTCGAGCCGGGCTCAAATTCATTTCCGCTGTAGAACGGCATGATGAAATCGTTCAGATATTTCTTTCCTCCTTCGGAAAGTTCCTTTACCGTCTCCCTGATGGCCGGATCGAACTTCGCTCCCGTGCCCGGAAGTTCTGAAGTCTCAGGACAGGAAGAGTCAAGTTCCTTCGCGAAGGCAAGTTCCTCTTCCGTGTATTCCGGCATCGGTACGTATTTCATGTTTTCATAGAACAGCTTCTCAAGAGTCGTGTTAGGGACCGTATTGGCAGTCCCGTCGACAAATATCCTCTCAAAGCTTGTGCCCGTCATGAGCGCAGCGCCTTCCGCGCAGGCATCCACTCTTTCCTGAAGCTCGAGCGTGTCTTTTACCATGACCGCCCTCACCATGTACAGGACCGAAGCATGCGGCTGCACCACGTTCGGAGAAAGTCCTCCTCCGTCTACCATGGCATAGTGGATGCGGCATTCGCTCTTCATATGCTCTCTCAGATAGTTGGCGCCTATGTTCATGAGTTCTACCGCGTCGAGTGCGGATCTTCCGCTCTCAGGGTCTCCGGCTGCGTGCGCCGGCACTCCCTTGAACTTATACAGCACCTGTGTGCAGGAATTGCAGGTCCCCGTCACTGTCTGGTTCTCGTTTCCCGGATGCCATGTGAGCGCGCAGTCCAGGGCTTTCCACATTCCCTCGCGGGCCATGAAAGCCTTTGACGCTCCGCCCTCTTCACCCGGACAGCCGAAAAAGATGACAGTACCGTCAGCGCCTGTCTCCTCCAGGAATTTCTTCAAGGCAACAGCAGCGCCGAATGAGCCTGCGCCAAGCATGTTGTGTCCGCAGCCGTGTCCGCTCCCTCCAGGGATCAGCTCCTCGTGCTGTGTGCACGCGGCCTTCTGAGACACGCCTGAAACAGCGTCGAACTCACCGAGTATGCCTATGACCGGTTTTCCGCTTCCGGAAACATACTTTCCGCAGAACGCGGTATCTATTCCGGCAAGGCCTGTTTCGACTTCAAATCCGTACTCTTTCAGTCTTTCTATGTATAGAGCCGCGGACTTCGTCTCTTTAAGAGAAAGTTCCGCGAACTCCCATATGCTGTGAGATACTCCGGTGATCTCGCCCGCGAGTTCGTTATCGATATACGTGATTATGTCTTTTTTGTTCATCTTCTATAAAACTTTGCTGAGGAAGTCCTGCAGACGCGGATCCTTCGGATGATCGAAGACCTCTTCCGGGGTTCCCTCCTCTTTGATATATCCTTCATCTACGAACAGCACACGGTCAGAGACTTCCTTCGCGAAGCCCATCTCGTGCGTAACGATGACCATGGTCATACCCGCCTGAGCGAGCTCCTTCATCAGATCCAGCACCTCGCCTATCATCTCCGGGTCGAGAGCCGAAGTCGGCTCGTCAAAGAGCATGACGTCCGGATTCATGGCCAGAGACCTTACGATAGCGATACGCTGCTTCTGTCCGCCGGAAAGCTTTGACGGATAGACGTCCGCCTTGTCCTCAAGACCGATACGCTTCAGCAGTGTGAATGCCTGCTCGCGTATCTTCGCCTTCTCGCCGTTCAGATCCTTTACCTTGTTGTACTTGGCCGTCTCTACAGGAGCCAGCATGATATTCTCAAGCACCGTCAGGTTGTTGAACAGATTGAACTGCTGGAACACCATGCTCATCTTTCTGCGTCCCAGATTGGTATCGATATGGTTCTCCTTGTATATCTTGTCCATGAGGGACTTGTACTCGGAGCCTTCCTTTCCGCTTTTCTCCTGCAGAAGGTCCTCCTGCTTTATCTTCATGATGGCGTCAAGCTCGTCCATTCCGCCCGCGATCAGCTTCTTGTATGTATTCGAAGCCTTGATGACATCGTAGTGAAGATACGGATCCACAGGAGTCATCAGCTTTCCCTCTATCCAGACCTCGCCGAAAGTCGGTTCTTCAAGAAGGTTCATGCAGCGCAGGAGCGTGGATTTGCCGGAGCCGGAAGCGCCGATTATCGATATTACTTCGCCCTTGTCGACTTCTGTGCTCACGCCCTTCAGCACCTCAAGGTCGCCGAAGTTCTTGAAGATGTTCTTTACTTCAAGCATTACTTCCTTATTTTCGTTAAGCACTTGCCTTCATCCTCCTTTCAGCGATTCCCATCAGCTTGGAAAGCGTGAATGTCATCACGAAATATATGATGCCGATATCCATCAGGGTCGGGATCGGGTTGAACGTCACGCCCTTGATGACTGCATACGTGGTCATGAGTTCTCCGACAAAGAAGTTGGATGCCAGAGAAGTCTCCTTGATTATCGTGATGAACTCGTTGCCGAGCGCCGGCAGGATGTTCTTGATGGCCTGAGGCATGACGACCTTTATCATCGTAGTTTTTGATGTAAGGCCAAGAGCCCTTGCCGCTTCTGTCTGACCCTTGTCTACCGCGTCTATGCCGGAGCGGATGATCTCGGAGACATAGGCTGCCGAATTGAGCATAAGTCCTATGGCGACACACGCGATAGGTGTCGGATTAAGATTTGTAAGCAGCATCGGAACTATGAAGTACGCGATGTACAGCTGCAGCAGAGCCGGCGTGCCGCGCATGATCTCGATGAAAGCCGTTATGATAAAGCGAAGCGCCTTGAAACGGCTCATCTTGCCTATAGCCAGCAGCGCGCCCAGTAAGGCTCCGAAGAAGACAGCAATGGCCGAAAGAGCAAGGGTGTAGCCTATGCCCGTCCAGAGAAGTCCCTGTCCTATATAGTATTCTACGAAAATATCCCACATATCATGGAATATCGAACCCATTGTCATAAGTTGTTCCTCCGTTTCCGAAAGAGAGGGGCTCTCCTCAGGAAAGCCCCTGCTACGATATCTTATTCTTTATTGTCTGTCGGATAACAGCCTTCAAATACTACTCTGTGATCTTGTTGCCCTGATCGTCGTATCCAAGCTCGTCGATGGTCTTGATGTTGCCGAGCATCTGTGATGCTTCATACCATGCGTCCGCTACGTCATCAGCCTTCTGCTGAGCTATGACCGCGTTGACCTGCTCTCCGAGTTCCGCGTTGTCCTTGTTGATGAGGACTACGTTGTTCTTATACTTCTCATCGATCTCGAACTGGAATCCGCTCGTTGCGAGCTTGCCGTCATTGGCCGAGATGAAGGATTCGCCGTTGCCCTGTGCTACTGCGAGAGCATCGATCTTTCCTGTCAGAAGAGCTGTTGCCAGGTCGTTGAGGTCTGTCATCAGTACGCACTCAGCGCCAGGGAGCTGTTCCTTTACGAGGAGTTCCTGAAGCGATCCGCCCTGAGCTCCTACCTTGAGACCTTCGAAGCTTGCGGCGTCAGTCAGCTTGCCCTCGTTCTCAGCTGTAGTGATAACTACCTGCTCTGTCTCGTTCTCGCCTGCTTCATACCAGTCTGTGATGAAGTAGTTCTCAGCACGCTCAGCTGTCCAGCTGAATCCGGAAATACCCATGTCTGCGTTGCCGGTCTGTACCGCGGTCATCACAGCGTCGAATGACATCGGCTTGATCACCAGCTTCTTGCCCAGGTGATTGGCGATATACTTGGCCAGAAGTACGTCATATCCTACATACTGATCATCTCCGCTTCTTGAGAGGTCTACAAATTCCATCGGAGCGAAGTCCGGTGACATGGCCACTACGATCTCTTCGTCCGTATCGACCGCCTCAGCGTTAAGTCCCTCGAGGATCTTATCGTATGCCGCTGCTGCCGAATCGCTGCTGCTCTGATCAGCTGAAGGTTCTTCAGGTTCACCGCCGCCGCATGCGCTAAGTGCAAATGTGAATATCATCGCGAGTGCGAGTAAAAGTACTAATGATTTCTTTTTCATGATCGTTCTCCTTTTTGTATTAAAATACACTCTTTGCATGCATAACTATACCATTCTTTGTATATTTACACAATAACTATTGTGAATTATTTTTACTTTTTCTGTATTTTTATGCAAACAAGGCAAAACAAAACCGGGCCCGGAAGCCCGATGGTTTTGTTCTTCTGCTTTATTTCTGATCTTTCAGTGTGATCTTCTCATACCATGGAACGAAGTACGAGAGTATTGCGAATCCGGCAAGGAGGAAGAGATACCAGTTGTTAGGTATGACATCTCCCGGGCTCACCCTTCCTTCTGACAATGATGCTACCAGAAGGAACTGCGCTCCGTAAGGGATGAGCCCCTGCATGATGCATGTGAATATGTCGAGTATGGATGCGGTCTTGCGAAGGTCAACACCGTACTCCGCGCTGATCTCCTTTGCCATAGGCCCGTCAACGATAATGGCTATCGTGTTATTGGCAGTAGCCATATCTGTCAGCAGAGCCAGGGCGCTCATTCCGACCTGAGCGGACTTCTTGCCCTTTATCATGCCTGACATCTTTTCGATCAGCCATTCGAGTCCTCCGTAATGCTTAGCCATCTCGGCTGTGCCTCCGATGAACATCGACAGCAGGAACACTTCTATCATGCCCTGGAAGCCTGCCCATATCTCACCTGCGAAGCTGAGGAATGTCAGGTCTCCGTATGCCATTCCGATGATGCCCGCGCTGAATATTCCAATCGTAAGCACCAGGAACACATTGACTCCTATGAGAGCCAGGATAAGCACCAGCAGATAAGGCAGCACCTTGACTATGTCATAACCGCTTGCTTCGATCGCTTTGGCTGTCTCCGGTCTTCCGAATATCACCAGCAGCACTATAGTCACGATCGCGGCCGGGAACGCTATCCAGAAGTTGGTGCGGAACTTGTCTTTTAGTTCAACGTTCTGAGTCCTTGTCGCTGCGATTGTCGTATCCGATATCATCGAGAGATTGTCTCCGAACATGGCGCCGGATACACAGGCAGCCATCACGAGAGGAAGGCTGAGTCCTGCCTTGTCCACCATTCCAAGCGCAATAGGAACGAGAGCTCCTATCGTGCCCATCGATGTACCGGTCGCTGTTCCGAGGAATGCCGCTATGATGAACATTCCGGCTGTTATCAGGGATGCCGGGATTATGGATACTCCGAAATTGACTGTCGCCTCAACTCCTCCCATGGCTTTTGCCACAGCGGAGAACGCTCCCGCCAGCAGGAATATCATGAGCATGTTCATTATGTCTTCGCTGGCAGCGCCTCTGGCAAATACCTTGAAGTTTTCATTGATGCCGGCCTTGTAGTTCATGGCGAAAGCGATGAGCACCGCGATGAACATGGCTACAACAGCCGGGAACTGATAGAACGCCATCTCTACTCCCCTGCTCTGCAGGATCATTCCCGCGCCGAGGTAGATGACTATGAATACCGCAAAGGGCAGCAGAGCGAGTCCGCTGCTCTTTTTCTTTGTTTCCATGGATATAAGCTCCTTTGTTAAATGTAGTGTTTTTCCGTTATATATGCAGGAAAAGTCCCGCCATCAGGAAGTATGTGCACAGCGAGATCATGTCCGTGATGGACGCCATCATAGGTCCCGCCATCAGCGCAGGGTCGATCCCGATCTTCTTTGCTACCATCGGAAGCATCGAACCTATCAGCTTGGCTATGATGACGATGAGTATCATGGATACGCATACCGTAATGGCCACCATAGGCGGATTGTGGTCGAGATAGACTATCCTGAAGTAATTCAGAGCGCTGAGGCAGATGCCTACTATCACGCCTACTCTTATCTCCTTCCACATTACCTTTATGAAGTCGCTGAGTTCGAGTTCGCCTGTCGCCATACCGCGGATGACCAGAGTCGACGACTGCGAGCCCGAGTTACCGCCCGTACCCATCAGCATAGGCATGTAAATGACCAGCGCTATAACGGCTGACATGGCATCCTCGAATGTAGCGAGAATGCCGCCCGTCACGAAGTACGAGCACATGAGCAGAAACAGCCACGGCAGCCTCGCTTTGACGTGCTGCCAGACGGACCTGTCGAGATACTCCTTGTCCGTCGTGTCGATGACTCCGCCCATACGTTCGATATCCTCGGTCGTCTCTTCTTCGATTACTTCGAGGATGTCGTCTACGGTAACGATACCGACAAGCCTGAATTCGTTATCTACTACCGGGATGGCCAGATATCCGTATCTTGTGAAGAGCTCGGATACTTCCTCCTGGTCATCATCTACATGAGCTACCACCGGGTCTTCATGCATCAGTTCGGAAATCTTGACATTGTCCGGGGAAATGACCAGTGACTTGAGCGATACAACGCCTATCAGCTTGCGCCCCCTGTCGACTACGTAGCAGGTATAGATGGTCTCGGAATCGAGTCCCACGTCCTTTATGTGAGCCAGCGCTTCAGCTACAGTAGCATCCTTTTTGAGGTTGATGTACTCCGGCGTCATCAGGGCGCCCGCGCTGTCTTCCTTATATTTGAGGAAGGTGTTGATCAGCTTTCTCTCGCTCTTAGGCGTCTTGTCGAGGATCTTGTCTACAATATTGGACGGAAGTTCCTCAAGTACGTCGATCATGTCGTCGAAGTCGAGCTCATCGAGAATGTATTTTATCTCGGGATCGGTGATGATATTGATGATATCCACCTGATCATCGATGCTGAGTTCGGCAAAGACGTCAACGCTGATGTCTTTCGGAAGCGCTCTAAAGAGGACCACCATCCTCTGGAGGTCGAACTCTCGCCTGATGTCCACCAGCAATTCAGCTATCTCGACTTCATTGTGTTTAAGGAGTTCGTCTCTGGCATGGAAGTATTTCTTGGTATCGAGATACTCTATGATCTTGATAAAGGACTCATCATAAGCCTGATCCATGTCAGGAACCATGTTTACGTTCTCCATTGGTCCGTTCCTCCTTTCCTGGTTATATATGCGGCTGCCTATTTATTCAGCATAGAACGAATCTCGTTCTCTGTTATGATCGCTACACCGAGCTCGCGGGCCGTCCTGTTCTTTGACGAGCCGGAATTCGGATCATTGGTTATGAGGTAGTCTGTCTTCGCGGATACCGAGCCTGCCACCTTGCCGCCCTCCGCCTCGATCTCGGATTTGAGATCCTTGCGGTTAGCGTAGTGCTCAAGGCTTCCGGTTATGACAAAGGTCTTGCCCTCAAGACTTGTTCCCGCGGCCTCGTATGACTCATCAAGAGTCAGCAGCCCAAGCAGCTCGTCTATCGCGGCCTTGTTGTCTTCATCCGCAAAAAAGCCCACATAATCACGGGCCATGACGGAACCGACTCCGTCTATATCCGTAAGCGCCTCCTCATCGAGGCTCTGTATATCGCTCCACTTGTTTCTGCAGGAGCGCGAGATCAGATTTGAGGTCGCTACTCCAATGCCCGGTACTCCGAGCCCGTAGAGCAGTCTCGCCGGCGTGGTGTTTGAAGCCCTCGCTGCCGACGCTGTAAGGTTATCATACGACTTTGCGCCAAAACCTTCCATACCTATAATAGCATTTTTATGGTTTTCGAGCCTGAAAAGATCGGCAAAGCTTCTGAGAGCGCCTATCCCTATCAGCTTCAGAAGGCCCGATTCGGAAAGTCCTTCTATGTTAAGTGCATCCCTAGACACAAAGTGCGAGAACTTCTTGACGTGCTTGGCCAGGCAATCAGGGTTTGTGCAGTTAAGAGTCTTTGTGCCCTCTTCATCCTTGATGCGCGTAGGGCTGCCGCATACCGGACATACCGCCGGTACCTCTATGTTGCCGCTTCTTGTGAGATTGCCTGCCAGCTGAGGGATTATCATGTTGGCCTTATAGACCTGGATAGTGTCCCCTATCCCAAGCTCAAGGTCTTCCATGATATTTATATTATGCACCGATGCCCTTGACACCGTAGTGCCCTCAAGCTCCACAGGGTCGAATATGGCTACCGGGTTCAGAAGTCCCGTGCGTGACGGGCTCCACTCTATCTCGCGGAGTACAGTCTCAGCCTGCTGGTCGCGCCATTTGAACGCAATGGAGTCCTTAGGGAACTTGGCTGTTTCGCCAAGAGCAGCCGCATACGCGACATCATCAAGCGTCAGCACGAGTCCGTCTGATGGGATATCGAAGTCTGTGATCGCGGCTTCATAGCCGTCTATCGCATCGAATAGGTTGTCCTTGTCAACCATCACGTAGTCGACCGCATCAAAGCCCTGCGACTTGACCCACTCCATCTTCTGCTGCCTTGTGGTGAATTCCACGCCCTCGCACTGATACAACGAGAAAGCGTAGAACATGACATTCCTCTCAGCCGTGACCTTAGGGTCCAGCTGGCGTATGCTGCCGCTGCAGAGATTGCGCGGGTTCTTGTACTTGGCATCAGCGTCCTCTATGGCCTCGTTTATCTTTTCGAAGTCAGAGTACCTGATGACCGCTTCTCCCCTGATGATTGTCTTTCCCTTGTGCGGGATCACCTTCGGAACGTTGCGGCAGGCCATGACGTTAGCGGTGATGAGCTCGCCTTCTGTACCGTTGCCCCTTGTGACTCCCTGCACCAGTCTTCCGTTCTCGTAAGTTATGCCGACAGTCAGACCGTCCAGCTTCCATGAGAGCATGCCTTCCTGGTCTCCCAGCCAGGCCTTCAGTTCATCCCTGTCCTTGGTTTTGTTAAGCGAGAGCATCTTCTTCTCGTGGACTATCTTAGGGAGTCCCGCGGCTGTCTCGAATCCTACGTTGATCGACGGGCTGTCATCCCGTATATAGCCGGTCTCATCCTCGAGCGCGAGAAGCTCGTCATACATCTCGTCGTACTCGTAGTTTGTGATGATCTCGGTGCCGTCGGTATAGTACGCCCGCGAGGCCTCATTGAGACGCTGCACGAGCTCGTCTATTCTGTTCTTCTTGCTTTCATCATTCATGGCTCACCAATTCCATTTTGACGTAGCCCTTGCCGAGCTTCTTCTGTCCGAAATCATCGAACATGACCGTCATGGTCTTATCATCCTGTTCTATAACCATGCCTTCGCCAAACTTCGGATGCCTCACTATATCCCCGTTCGCGAACTCCTGGTGTATCTTCGCTTTCTCCTTTGTCTGCCTTCTTGCAGCGGACAGACTGTCAAACGGTTTCGAAGCGGGTTCTCCCGCGTATCCGTCTGCAGTGCCGTGCGAGCGTCCTCCGAAGAAGTACTCTCCTGTCCAGCTGCTCTCACCTCTGAGTCCCGTCCCTATTCTGACCTTGTCTTCCACTGTCTGGTCGCCATCCATGCACTCCCTGTCCATCTCGCGGAGGAACAGCGACTCCTGCTGGAAGTCCGTGCGGCCGTAGACAGTGCGTACCTGTGCGCCCGTCAGATAAAGCTTCTTCATGGCGCGTGTCACACCCACATAGCAGAGCCTTCGCTCTTCTTCCATGTTGTGATCGTCCTCATACGCGCCGAGTCCCGGAAACATCCCGTTCTCCATTCCCGGCATGAATACGACCGGGAATTCGAGACCCTTTGCGGAATGCAGCGTCATCAGCACTACGGCATCTTCGTTCTCATCATGGTTGTCGATGTCCGCCATCAAAGTGATCTGTTCAAGGAAGGCTGAAAGATCGGTCTGTTCATCCGCTTCGACTCCTTCCCCGAGAAGCTCTAGCCTGTCGGCCTTTATCTCATCACGAATCGCCTGCGCCGTGCCGTCAGCGAGCCCCTTCTCGAATTCGGCGATGACAGACTTGAATTCCATGATGTTTTCTATTCGGCTTTCGGCCTCCACCGTGCCCGCGTCCTCGAGCGCCTTGAGGTAGCCCGAACGGCTCAGCACGTTGTCGTATATGTCAAGTATCCCCAGGTTCTCCTGCTCGGCCCTTATACCGCTTATCATTTCGGTGAACGCCTCTACGGATCCCCTCAGTTTCGGTCCGAACGTCGCCTGCAGCTGCCTGTCCGAAAGCGCTTCGAACAGTGTCATACCGTAAGCTTCTGCGTATTCCTGCACGCCGGACATCGTCTTGTCGCCTATGCCCCTCTTAGGCTCGTTTATGACCCTCAGCAGCGACACGTTGTCGCCCGGGTTCTCTATGAGCCTCAGGTAGGCCATCACATCCTTTATTTCCTTGCGGTCGTAGTATCTGAGACCGGCAAGCACCCTGTAAGGAATGCCGCGGAAGCTGAACTTCTCCTCAAAGCTCCTCGACTGCGCATTCTTGCGGTAGAGTATCGCGAAGTCCTTGTAATCGTATCCCTCGTCGGCCCTGAGCCTCTCGATCTCGGAGCCTATCCACCAGGCCTCCTGCTTTTCGTCCTCAAGCCTCTTGTATGTGATCTTCTCGCCGTCAGCTCTTTCAGTCCAGAGCGCCTTCTGCTTTCTGGCTTTGTTGTTTTTTATCACCGAATTGGCGAGTTTCAGGATATTGCCGTCCGAGCGGTAGTTCTGCTCAAGCCTGATGGTGAACACATCCCTGAAGTCGTCCTCGAAGTCCAGAATGTTCCTGATGTCCGCGCCGCGCCACTGGTATATGCACTGGTCGTCATCGCCCACCACACAGAGGTTGCCGTGTACAGACGCCAGCATTTTTATCAGCTTGTACTGCAGATAGTTGGTGTCCTGGTACTCGTCCACCATGATGTATCTGAAGCGCGTCGCGTAGTATTCGAGTATGTCCGGGTTCTGCTCCAGAAGCTTCACTCCGTTCCACAGAAGATCGTCAAAGTCCATGGCATTTGCAGCCATCAGCTCGTCTGTATAGCGGCGGTAGACCTCATAGATCTTCTTCTCGTAAGGGAGCCCGCTTCCGTTTCTGAGGAAATCCTCCGGGCCTTCCTCACGCTCCTTGCACTTGCTTATGACCGCGATGATCATCGAAGGCGATGTCGTCTTGTCGTTGACCTCAAGCTCCTTGCATATCCTCTTTACGAGTGTCTTCTTGTCGGTCTCGTCATAGACCGTAAAGCTCGGCTTATAGCCCAGCCTCTCAGGCGAGTATCTTAGCATGCGAAGGCACATGGCATGGAAAGTCATGATCCACATGCCATAAGCTTCACCTACCAGACTTTCCACCCTGCTTCTCATCTCGCCGGCCGCCTTATTGGTGAATGTGACGGCCAGTATGCTGCGCGGATCTATGCCCTGATCTATCATGTACGCCATGCGGTGAGTCATGGTCGCGGTCTTGCCCGAACCCGCTCCCGCGAGTATCAGGACAGGCCCGTTCAGATGCCGCACAGCCTTATTCTGTTCACTGTTCAATGTAATGCCCATAGATGTTTAATTATACCATTTTTTCACACGTAAGGGCAGGTAAAAACCAGCCGGGTAAATGGAGGACGCCGGCACTTAGCGACTGGCAAAACGCAGTCGCAGACAGAGCTTAGTACCGCTGTGTCCGATTTTTAGCGCGGGCGTGCCCAGCGGTTTTAACCTGCCCTTTTTTGGGGTTTCAAATGGGCTTTATGATGTTGACTTTTATGTGCGTGGTGTTAAAATTTAATCATAGGGCGCTTATGCCCGTTATCATAATTTGAGATTTTTATAAGGAGAGTGATACCAATGGCAAATTATGTAGAAAGAGTCATCGAGCAGTGCAAAAAGAACAATCCTGGCGAGGTTGAATTCCACCAGACAGTAGAAGAGGTTCTTACTTCTCTTAAGCCGGTTGTTGAGAAGCATCCGGAATATGAAAAGACTGCACTTCTTGAGAGACTCGTTGAGCCTGAAAGAGGAGTTACTTTCAGAGTAGTATGGGTTGACGATGCCGGCAAGGTACAGGTCAACAAGGGCTACAGATATCAGTTCAGCAGCGCAATCGGACCTTACAAGGGCGGACTCAGATTTGCTCCAAACGTATATCCTGGAATCATCAAGTTCCTCGGATTCGAGCAGATCTTCAAGAACTCGCTGACAGGTCTCCCTATCGGCGGCGGCAAGGGCGGTTCGGACTTCGATCCTAACGGCAAGAGCGATGCAGAAGTAATGAGATTCTGCCAGGCATTCATGACAGAACTCTACAGACACATCGGAGCAAACACTGACGTTCCTGCAGGCGACCTCGGAGTTGGCGCAAGAGAGATCGGTTTCCTCTTCGGACAGTACAAGAGAATCGTTGACAAGTATGAAGGCGTTCTCACAGGTAAGGGAATCCCTTATGGCGGACTTCTCGGCAGAGCAGAGGCTACAGGCTTCGGTATCGTATGGTATGCTGAGGAAATGCTGAAGGCAAACGGCGAAGACTTCAAGGGCAAGAGCGTTGCTATCTCCGGCTTCGGTAACGTAGCTTGGGGTACAGCTTGGAAGCTCTGGGAGCTCGGTGCTAAGTGCGTTACAATTTCCGGACCTGATGGATACATCTATGATCCAGACGGAATCACAACTCAGGAGAAGGTTGACTTCCTCCTCGAGCTCAGAGGATCCGGCAAGAACATCTGCGCACCTTACGCAGAGAAGTTCCCTAACGCTAAGTTCTTCGCAGGCAAGAAGCCATGGGGCGTATTCCAGGATACAGGCTGCAAGATCGACATGTTCATCCCTTGCGCTATGCAGAATGACGTTCACATGGAGCATGCTAAGCAGATCGTTGAAGGCGGCTGCAAGTTCTATTGCGAAGGCGCTAACATGCCTACAACAAACGATGCTCTCGAGTATCTGATCGAGAACATGACAGCTGTTGGTCCTGCTAAGGCAGCCAACGCGGGCGGAGTTGCTTGCTCCTGCATCGAGATGGGCCAGAACGCAGGTCACACTGCATTCCAGCACCAGGCTGTTTATGATCAGCTCCACCAGATCATGAAGAACATCTACAGCGCTTGCGCTAAGGCTGGTGAGACATACTACGGTGACAAGAACGCTCTGGTACCTGGCGCTAACATCGCCGGATTCGAGAGAGTTGCTAACGCTATGATGGCTCAGGGCCTTGTATAAAGGTGACTCTTTAGGTTAAAACCCTCAAATCAAAAAGAGACCGCTCCGGCGGTCTCTTTTATTGTCTTTTACTGCGTTATAAGCATCTTCTTTTGCCTTGTCCTTTACATGCGGACAGCTTCGGAGATGGTGAACAGGTATAGGTATGCTTCTCTTACCTCCATGCCCGTGCCCTTCTCTGCCGCCTCGCTGTAGAGTTCTATCTGCACCTTGTACTCGTCTTTTATTCGTTCAAGCTCTGCCTCCCTGACAGCGCCCGGTCTTATATAACTGGATTTATAGTCTATGAGTATCATTTTGCCGTCCTCTTCAAAGCAGCAGTCGATGACACCCTGTACCAGCATTTCTTTGCCGTTTCTGATCGTCTTCAGTGTGAAAGGTTTCTCGCGTCTCAGGCTGCCCCGCTTGCTCGCGGCTAACGCCCTTTTGCCGAGCTCGCTCTCAAAGAACGCCGCTATATGGCTAAGATCGAGAGAAGCATATACGTCTTTATCTATAGCTCCATTTTCTTTCAGGGATCCTGCCCTCTCCGCTATGTAGTCCATGTCGGACGCGCTGCCGTTGATCTTCCCGAAGTCGAGGAATTCCATTATTCGGTGATACGCCGTTCCGATGTCAGCCGCGGAGGCGCGTTTCCTGTTCTCCGCTCCGTTCCTGATGTTTGTGACCTCGTCTCCGGACATCACAACGACCTCGTGTTGCTTTGCCTTTTCCGATTCCAGCTCTTCCCTGCGTATGGCGCTGACAGACCACTTGGCTTTCGCGGTCAGCAGATCCTCATCCGGATATCTGTATCTGAACCTTCTGTCTATCTCATCGTATATCGCTTGCTCCTCCGGGCTCAGCGGCTTATCGAGATACGCCTCTATGCGTTCGCGCCTTCCGGTCTCCGCGGCAGCTTTGGTGAGTATAAGCGGAGATATGTAATACCTGTTGAAGCCGGTCTGCAGCACGCCGTTCATGGCCCTCAGATAGCTCCTCGGACGCGTCACAGCCTTGTTCAGGTCTTCCTCGTTCTTGCAGCTGCCTACCAGCAGCAGCTTGTTGCGCGCTCTTGTCATGGCGACATAGAGCAGCCTAAGCTCTTCCTTGTACTCGTCGCGCCTTGACTTCGAATTGATGGCGCGCTGCACCAGTGTGGAGCGCCAGAATCTACGCGCCGGATCCACATAAGGAAGTCCGATCCCCACTCCGGAATCGAAGCTGAACTTCATTTCATTGTTGTCCATCCTGAACGAGCGGCCTATGTTTCCGACTATCACGAACGGGAACTCCAGGCCCTTGCTCTTGTGTATGGTAGATATGCGCACAACGTTATCGTCGCTGCCCGCCATGGCCGCCTGCCCGTTGCTGAGCTTCTTGCTTTTCAGTATCTCAAGGAAGGAAATGAACGAGCTCAGAGTAGCGATCGACTCCTTGCTGAACTTTCCCGCCCTGTCAGCGAGCGCGCTGAGGTTTGCCTGCCTCACGGCTCCTTCCGACATGGCTCCCGCCATCCTGTAGTAGCCCGAATCCACCAGCACCTTCCACACGAAGTCTTCAAGAGGCATCATGCGCGAGAGCATGCGCCATTCCAGAAGCTTTGCCTTCACGTTCGCTGCCTTTTCTTTGAGAGCTCCATCAGGTCCTTCTTCAGCGAACCATCCGAATGCCTCCCAGTATGCCGGCCTCGTTTTCTGTTTCTCCTTCAGAGACGCGGTATGCTCTATCCTTATCTGCGCCAGTTCAGCCGGCTCGAATCCGAATACCTCCGAGTGCAGCACGGAAATGAGCGGCACGTCTCTCTTCATGTTATCTATGCACGTCAGGAGCGACAGCGCCACGCCTATCTCGACTGTATCAAAGTAGTCTTCGGTCTCTTCTATGTGAGGCTCTATCCCGCGGTCTCTGAGAGCCCGGCTCATGACCTCGCCCCTGTACGCGACTGCTCTGAGAAGTATCACTATGTCACGGGCCTCGGCCTTTCTCACTTCGCTTTTGATGCTGTCGTAGAAGTCCTTCCCTATTATGGAAGCTGCCAGCTTTGCGATATACTCGGCCTCGGCCTCCTCTTTTGTGATCTCTTCTATCTCTTCATCGATGAAGCCTGCCTCAACGGCTGCGGTATCATCCTCAAGCGCCTCCTCGGCTGC
Organism: Mogibacterium sp.; assembly: GCA_024403035.1. GTDB lineage: Bacteria > Bacillota > Clostridia > Peptostreptococcales > Anaerovoracaceae > Crickella. The sequence goes on along the minus strand of JAKSSP010000004.1, from coordinate 107,425 downwards.
CTCTTTCGTATTGCCCTCCTCTGAAAACAGTATGTGCACCTCAGGAATAAAGTCGTACTCTTTAGGGATATCTTTCAGTCCCGTGTAGAGCATGGCCCGGCTGTCATAGCCTTCCATTATGCGGCTGAAAACGTGGTTTATGTAATTGATGGTAGCGTTGTTGCTCCTGAAGTTGCTGCCCAGATCGATGGCTACGCCGTCCGGATCCTCCCCGGATGAGAACTTCGCGTACAGCCTTTCGAATATCTCAGGCTCCGCCTGTCTGAACTTATATATGCTCTGCTTTACGTCGCCTACCCTGAACACATTGTCGGCTCTGGCAACGCGGCTAATGAGATGTTCCTGTATGTTGTTCGTATCCTGATATTCATCTACAAAGATGAACTTGAAGCGTTTTCTAAGGATCTCCGCCGCCTCTTCGTTCTTCAGTATGCGGACCGCGATATGTTCCATGTCCGCGAAGTCTATCACCCTGTTCTCGCGCTTCTTCTCATCGTATCTTCTCTCGAATTCCTCAAGCATCTTAAGGTAATAGACCGTATATCCGTATGTCGCGTTCATTTCCCTGAGGCGCGTCTCGAAATCAGGCATCAGGTATCTGTTCCTGAAGTCTTTGATCTCATCTTTCAGGCTGTCATTGAGGCCGGACACTTCCTTTTTTATCGGTTCATAGGCTTCCTTCTGATCTTTCTTTGCGCCGAGCCTCGTCGGAGGGATGTTATCGATCGCGCTGAACACTTCCGCGTCGAGCCTGCCCTCTTTCAGCATGTTTATGATCTCCTGCACGGCAGCCGCCTGAAGGGTGAACTTCTCATCGAACATCTCCGGTATGCCGGCCTGATCCATCATGCCCTGCAGCCTGCGGTAGCTGTCCATGACCCTTCCGAACACGTCAAGCGCGTCGGTCCTCATTATCTTCTGGAGTTCCGATCCTTCGAAAGTCTCCGGTGTCACCTTAAGCTGCTCCGCCCTGGCATATGCCCACTCAAAGTAGTCAGGCATGGTCCTCAGCTTGCCGTACGCCTCCAGAATGTTCTCCATGAACTTCTCTTCCGTACGCTCCTCGCTGTACAGCCTCAGGAACGCCCTGAAGCTTCCGCCCTCTATGAGATCGTCATTCGCAAAGCCGTCATCCATCATTTCGCTAACGGCCTCGCGTCTTAAAAGCTCGCACTGTATATCGTCTGCTACCGCGAAGTTGGGCTCCATGTCTGTCTCATGGAAAAATTCCTTTATTACCCGGAGAGCAAAGCTGTCGATGGTCGAAATGTACGCGCGGTACAGCCTGCCAAGCTGATCCTTCATGCGCGGAGCTTCCTCCGGATGATCAGCCATCCTCTTTCTTATGGCAGATGAAAGCCTCAGCCTCATCTCTGAAGCCGCGGCATTCGTAAATGTCACAACAAGAAGATCATCCACGTTAGCCTTGCCCTCGAGGATGATCCTTATGATGCGCTCTATAAGCACCGAGGTCTTTCCGGACCCCGCCGCCGCCGAGACCAGCACCGATTTGTCAATGGTCTCTATAGCTTTCAGTTGTTCATCTGTAAACTTGTTTGCCATAGTTATATTTTAGCTGTCATTCAGGACCATAGCAATAAAAAGTGACACAGGAGCAGGTCCTGTGTCACTGTAAGTCCTATTTTTGGTACTGCTATACCAGCACGTTGCCTTCCATTCCTTCAGGAACCTCAAGTCCCATGAGTGTAAGCAGTGTAGGCGCGATGTCAGCCAGTTTGCCTGATGTCGCCACGAACGGTACAGGCTCCTTGCAGATGTGTACGAGCGGAACCTTCGCGGTCGAGTGCTTTGTGACAGGCTCACCATTCTCATCCAGCATGGTGTCGGCATTGCCGTGGTCTGCTGTCAGGAGGATCTGTCCGTCCTTCTCGAATATGGCATCGCGGATCTGTCCGATGAGTCCGTCGAGAGCTTCTATGGCCTGTACGGCTGCTTCGAACACTCCCGTGTGTCCGACCATGTCAGGGTTTGCGAAGTTGAGGACGATCAGGTCATACTTATCTTCTTTGATCTTTTCGATGACCGTGGACGCAACCTCAGGCGCGCTCATTTCAGGCTGCAGGTCGTATGTCGCGACCTTTGGCGATGGGATCAGTATCCTGTCTTCGTTCTTATTCGGCTCTTCTACGCCGCCGTTGAAGAAGAACGTTACATGCGCGTACTTCTCTGTCTCGGCGATCCTCAGCTGTCTCAGTCCGAGGTCCGCGATGGTCTTTCCGAGAGTCGGGTCTACGTCCTGAGGCGGGAATGCCACCAGTACGTTAGGCATCGTAGCGTCGTACTCAGCCATGCAGACGTAAGTGAGGTCCTTAGGAGCGGACTTTCTCTCGAATCCGTCGAATTCAGGATCTACCAGCGCGCGTGTGATCTCTCTTGCCCTGTCAGGTCTGAAGTTGATAAAGATCACGGAATCACCGTCCTTGATAGGAACAGGGTTGATCACTGTCGGCTGAACGAACTCGTCCACTTCGTCCTTGGCGTAGGAATTGTCCATGCATTCCTTAGCGCTTGAAGCCATGAGTCCCTCGCTCAGAGTGAGCGCGTCATAAGCTCTTACGAGACGCTCCCATCTCTTGTCTCTGTCCATTGCGTAGAATCTGCCCGAGATGACGCCAATGCGTCCGGCATCGTTGTCTTTCAGATATTCCTCGAGAGGTCCGAGCCATGTCATGGCGCTCTTTGGCGGAACGTCTCTTCCGTCAAGGAAGCAGTGGACAGCAACATCCTTTACTCCGCACTTTTTGGCCATGTTGATAGTAGCCATGAGGTGCTTCATGTGGCTGTGCACACCGCCGTCGGATACGAGTCCCATGATGTGGAGAGTGTGTCCCTCAGCCGCGTTCTTCATTGCAGCCTTCAGAGCTTCATTCTCAAAGAACTCTCCGGAATCGATGGATCTTGAGATCTTGAGGAGGTTCTGATAAATAACGCTTCCGGCGCCGATGTTCAGGTGTCCTACCTCGGAGTTGCCCATCTGTCCGGCAGGAAGTCCTACCGGCTCGCCGCTCGCGTAGATCGTGATGAACGGATAGTTGTCGAAGATCTCGTCGAGAACAGGAGTCCTTGCCTTCATTATGGCGTTGCCGTAAAATTCTTCTCTGTAGCCGAATCCGTCAAGGATCATCAGCATCATAGGTCTGTGTTTCATTACGCTTCCCCTTCTTCTTTAACGGCGGCGGTGATCATGTCAGCCGCTATCTCCTTTGCTGCCTGGCTTACAGGTCTCTCGCTCACTTCCTCGGTAAGAGCTCTCTTGCCGTCGACAATGTCTCTGGCTCTCTTGGCTGTGAGGACGACCAGCGAGTATCTGCTTGTTGTTTTTTCTCTGAGTTTGTTGATCGATGGATAAAGAAGCATTGTGTTTCCCCTTTCGGTAGTTATTTTGTCTCTTTTTCGTATTCTCTGATGATGGATCTGACCGCCTCAGGCACCCGGGCTGTCTCCGCCGCGATTATGCTGCGCACCAGATCTACCGCTTCACCTAGATCATTATTGACTATGTAATAGTCGTATTCGCCTATCAGCTTGATCTCATTGAGGGCCTGGCCGAGCCGCTTTTCAACTTTCTCGGCATCCTCTGTGCCCCTGCCTATAAGTCTCTTTCTGAGTTCCGCGAGGCTTGGCGGAAGGATGAATATGAGGACAGCCTCCGGCATCGCCTTCTTGACCTGCAGGCCTCCCTGCACGTCTATGTCGAGGATCACGTTGTAGCCCCTGTCAAGGCGGCTCATCACCATGTCCTTAGGCGTCCCGTAGAGGTTGTCGAATACAGTAGCGTGTTCAAGGAAATTGCCCGCCTCTATATTGGCAAGGAACTCATCCTTTGTCACGAAATAGTACTCTCTGCCGTGGACCTCGCCCTCACGCGGAGCGCGTGTCGTCATCGACACCGAGAATTCGTTTCGGATGTCCTTCAGGAGCTCGCTGCACACAGTGCCCTTGCCCGTTCCGGACGGTCCGGATATGACGAATAATCTTCCTCTTTTACGGCTCATATGCACCTCCCCGTCGGTCTATGATTTTAGCACATTCGCCTCTGATTTCGCAATTATCAGATTGGCCGCGATGTCGCCTTCCACGTTGATCGTGGTAAATGCCATGTCGAGCAGCCTGTAGAACGCGGCTACCGGTCCGATTAGATCTACCGGCAGGCCGAAAATGGTAAGGAAAGATGTCATAAGCACTATCCCTCCTCCCGGTATTCCCGGCGCGGCCATGTTCAGAAGAGCTGCCACAAGCGCCATCGCCGCAAGCTGCGTGAACGGCAGGTCCAGCGAGTAGAACTCGTCCACAAAGAATGCCAGACAGCAGAACGAGCAGGCTCCTCCGCACATGTTGATGGTGCAGCCGAGCGGCAGTATGAAGCTGCTTATATCCTCCGGCGCTCCCAGGTCTTTTGTGCAGACCCTGATGGTGGTCGGGAGCGTCGCCGCCGAGCTTGTTGTGGAAATGGTCATGAGCGCCACCCTGCCGCAGGCCCTGAGATAGGTCTTCAGATCTGTTTTAGTGTAAAAAATCACCGGCAGCATGAACACTATGATGAATACAGCTATGCAGGCCAGCCAGCAGCACAGTATGTACTTGCCTATCGCCATGAAGAGTCCCGCTCCGTACTCCGCTATGGAGAAGGCTATAAGGGACATGACGCCTATAGGCGATGTCTCCATTATCACGGAGAGTATGCGGAACACTATGCCTGAAAGGCGGTTGATGAAGTCCTTTACCGGATCCGCTTTCTCCCCTGCCTTTATTATCACCACTGAGAGTATCATAGCGAGGATGATGGTCACGAGTATGTTTTTTGACGAGAATATGTCCGCGAAGCTGCTCGGGAAGAGCTGTCTCAGCACGTCCCCCGCGCTCAGCTTTCCGCCTGCCGTCCCCTCATATACCGGCCGGTTCTCAAATACGATGCCCTGCCCCGGACGGACAGCCAGCGCTACCACTGACGAAACCGCGAAGGATGCCAGGAACATCACGAAGAACAGCGCTACCGTCTTGACTGCGACCCTCTTGAGAGACTTGATATTGGCCGAATTTATGATGCCGCTCATGACCGCGCAGATCAGCACCGGAAGCACCATAAACTTGATAAGTCTCAGGTAAAAGTCGCCTACGATCCTGGTCGAGATAGAGAATCCAGGCGCAAAAAGGCCAAGCAAAATGCCGATCGCAAAGCCGATCGCGATCCGCGCGAATAAATTTTCTTTTTTTAACATCCAATTATTCCCCATTTAGTACAATAAATCGGTTATTTACCTGCGGCGTCCGATTGTCAGCGAGAGCGTGCCCGACGTTGGTAAATGACCGTTTCTTTTATTCTATATTCTGAACTTGTTCTCTGATCTTTTCGATCTCGGCCTTGAGATCAAGCATCATCGATGTGATCTCGCGGTCATTCGACTTCGATCCGATGGTATTTGCCTCGCGGTTCATCTCCTGGATCAGGAAGTCTATCTTTTTGCCGATGGCTTCACCGTCTGTCTTAAGGAAGGCCCTAAGCTGGCTCACATGGCTGTCGAGTCTCACAAGCTCCTCGGTGATATTTGCCTTGTCCGCGAATATCGCCGCCTCGAGAGCTATCCTCTCTTCCGGCACTTCATATACACCGTCAAGAAGCTCTTCGACTCTCGCCTTGAACTTTGCGGCGTATTCCTTCTCGATCTCCGGCGCTCTCTTTTCTATGCGCGCGCGGATGTCTGAAACTGTGTCAGCTCTGGCTTCGAGATCAGCCGCGAGCTTGGCGCCCTCGGTCTCTCTCATGGCGCAAATATCTTCTGCGGCCTTCCTTGCCGCGTACACGAGTCTCTGAGTCATGGCCTCTTCATCCTCTTCCGCGGCGCTGGTCTTGATGACGTCCGGCATCCTTGCCAGCAGGCTGAGCGATACCTTGGATTCCTCTCCGAACTCAAAGCTGTCTCTCAGGGTGCTGAGAGCGTCATAGTATTTTGCTGCCAGATCTGCATCCAGTTTGACGTCACTGTCGCTCTTGCCGGCGTTGTCGATGCTGACGCTCACCTCTACCTTGCCGCGGGAAAGCTTCTCCTTGATAGCGGCCTTGATGGCTTCTTCCGCGAACGCGTATCTTCTCGGCATCTTGACGGAGATATCCAGATACCTGTGGTTGACCGCTCTTATCTCTACTGTGACCTTACCTGTTTCGTCGGCATACTCTCCTCTGCCGAACCCGGTCATGCTTTTTATCATGTTATTCTTCTTCCTTCTCAGCGTCTTCTACTACTTCAGGTTCAACGTCAACGGCCTCAGCGCGGGTGATCTCATCCTCTTCGAATGCCTCTTCCTCAGCTCTCCTGGCTTCTTCCTCAGCCGCGCGCTGCGCTTCTCTTTCATTGAGCTTGGCGTTGGTGTTTATGATCTTGAGAATTACATAAACGATTGCAAGAAATACTATTAATTTGAACATAAATACCCTCCTTTAAAAGTTCTGCGGACGCAGCACCAGTATGTCGCTGTCCAGCTCGATGTCCCCTGTATTGATGAAACTGACTCTTGAGATGCCTACCTTTTTGCCTTTCCCGGCTGCCGTGTCCATGAACTTCTCCAGGCTGTCGATATTAGGCAGGCCGAATCCCGCTATTTCCGATCTGAAATGCATAGGGATAGCCAGCTTAGGCTTCGTCCTGTCGATGAGTTCAAGAGCCTCGAACATGTCGTATGTGTAGACTCCTCCGACCGGCACGAGCGCTAAGTCGGCATCCTTTAAGAGCGCGAGATTCTCCTCTGTCAGAAGGTCCTCAATCTTCTCGCCGATGTCACCGTAGTGTACCAGCTTCTCGCCGGTCCTTTTGTTGGTGATCACATATATCCTGTTCTCGCCTCTCAGAGCACCCTTCTCAGGGTCGTGGAATGTATCGATATATTCCACCTTGAACGGGCTCTCTTCCTTAGGCTCTGTCTTCACGTGCTCGCTGCCCGCGTGGTCGTCATGTCCGTGAGAACACAGCACCTCGCTGGCCACATCCACTATCTTTCCGAAGCCCGGCACGGATCCGTACCTGTACGGGTCCATAACTATGGAATAGCCGGTCTCATCATCAAGGATCTTGAAGCACGCGTGACCTATGTACTTGATTATCATGTCCTTCTCCCTGTTTTATCTTATGAGCGAGATGGCAGACTTTATCGTCCTTATCTCGCATACGTCGCTTCCTGCTTCGTACTCGCCGTCCAGCGTCCAGTGAGTGTCTCCGTCGAGTTCCACCGTGATGCTGTGCGCCGAGAATTTTTCTATCTGATGCGATTTGAACGTTCCGCCCAGCGTGGATGTCACTATGTCGCTCAGCGCGATCAGGTCCTTAGGCATTTTTATCATGAGGACCTCCATCATGCCGTCGTTCATTTCCACGTCGAGCTTCTCAAGGTTCAGTATGCCGCCGATCGACTTCGAATTGCATATCGCGCCAAGTACGTAGTCGCCCTCGTGGACCTCCTCTTTCTCCGTTCCCGGCTCGAGCGTGATCCTGGCGTGTATCGGCTTGAGGTTTGCAAGCTCGGTCACTCCGCCCATCACGTAGGCCGCGTGTCCGAAAATGTTCTTGAGGTTCTGCGGCACCGAATATGTCACAGAAGTAAATGCTCCGAAGCTGGCCACGTAGCTGAAGTAGCGGCCATTGAAGCAGCCTATGTCCACGGCCCCGGCCTTTCCGTTGATTATCCTGTCCACGCATTCATGTATGTTCTTCGGCAGGCCTACCGAGCTGGCAAAGTCGTTTGTGGAACCCGCAGGTATGTAGCCTATCGGCGTCCTGAGGTCTTTGCTCAGCAGACCGTCTATTACCTCGTTCATCGTGCCGTCTCCTCCCGAGACTACCACCACATCCGATTCGCCGCCGTATTCTGCCGCGAAGTCCCTGGCATCGCCCTTCCCGGTCGTCATCAAAACCTGTGTCAGATATCCGGCTCCGGAAAAGCTCTCGATTATAGAGGCCATGTATTTAGGAGCCAGCATGACTCCTGCTTTAGGGTTCATGATGAACAGCAGCTTTTTTCTGTCGTGCATTATTCTTCATCCTCCGGCTCGTATTCTCTGTTGCGGGCTTCAAGTTCTTTCTCGATCCGCTCTTTTACGTTTCTCTCCGCTTCCAGCTCGGCTATCTCTCTTTCGCGCTTCTCCTCATAACCCGGGTCGAACTTTCTGGAGAACCTGACCGCCAGACTGTCGAGCGACCTGTCTGCCATGTCGTATTCGCCGATTATAAGCTTGTTCCACATCTCCTCGCCGTTGGAACCGTACTGCCTGATCAGGTACTCCTTGATCTTGGCCGGCGTAAGTCTTCCGCGGCGCATGTGGATGTCCCAGGATTTATTGAACATCATGCCTATGCAGAGCACCCAGCTTATGAGGTAGAACCACAGCATCATGGCTACGATGTTTGAGAAAGCTCCATAGATAAGGTTGTAGTTGACCGCCCTGGAGATATACAGGGAGTAGAACCACGTGACTATCATGATGCCGGCCGTAGCTACTACAGCGCCCGGGAGCACAGCTCTCACAGGCACTCGTATGCGCGGCAGCAGATAGTAATTCGCGAGTATTACTATAAAGAACAGCCCGCCTAAAAGAGGTGTCCTGAGATCGGAGATCAGTTGCTGAAGTTCAGGATTCTGAAGCACTCTCTTCGCAATGAGTTCGCCGTATACATAGCCGACCAGAGTCAATGCTACCACCAGGATGGAGCCGGCGGCGATCGGTATCGACTTCAGCCTCTCGGAAAAGAAGTTGAACCTGTACTTTCCGTAGCTGATCGTGTATGTCGTGAGTCTTGACAGCGAGAAAGCAAGTGAAGAGCTCGCCCAGAGAGCGAGGATGATCATGAAGAAGTTGGATACTGACGTTGAAGACGCCTTGAAGAGGCCCTCAAGGAAGCTGCCCATCTCCGTCGACAAATGCTGCTCGAGCCAGTCTTTGATGAAATCCATCGAGACATCGAAAATACCCAGCACCTGCGTAAGTACGATAAGTATAGGCACTGATGCCATAAAGAAGAAATACGCGATCTGCGCGGCAAATCCCGCATAATACTGGTCGTCAAACTGCCTCCAGAGATGGAAGCAGATCTTTCTGACCCTCTTCCATGTCAGGGGCAGCTTATGATTCTCGTCGTGATCTTCACTTACTGTGTTTTCCCAGAAATCACTCATGCGTTATATCCGAGCAGTCTTTCAAGCTCGGCAATGGCATTGGCCCTGTGGCTGATGGTGTTCTTGAAATCCGTCCCGAGCTGAGCGAAGGAATTCTTATAGCCGTCCGGAATGAATACCGGATCATAGCCGAATCCACCGCTGCCCAGCTTCTCTTCCGCGATATGCCCGTGGCACTCGCCTTTTGCTGTCAGGATGTACCTGCCGTCCTGTTCTTTGGCGGTCTCAGGAGCGCCTTCAGGACCCGGGTATATCAGCGTGATGACTGTCACGAACTTTGCCGTCCTCTCTTCGAAAGGAACGCCCTCAAGCTCGCCCAGCAGCTTGGTGTTATTGTCATCGTAAACACAGCCCTCTCCCGCGTATCTCGCGCTGTAGACACCCGGAGCGCCTCCGAGGGCATCTACCATCAGGCCCGAATCATCAGCAATGACAGGGCTGTCGGCGTACTTATCCGCAAGAGCAGGGTCTGCGTGTATCATGTCCATGATAACGCTGGCCTTCAGGAAGGAATTTTCCTCAAAGGTAGTGCCCGTCTCTTCTATGTCGTCAGTCGGAATACCGGCGTCGTCACGGGATATCACATGGAGACCGTACTTCTCGAGTATGGTCCTCAGCTCGACTATCTTATTCTTGTTCTGTGATGCCAAAATCGCTGTTCTCATAACTGTTTAATTATATCATTTATCACGTGCTGCCGCCATCATCAGCGCGCATTCTATGCGCTTGCGGTGCAGCCTGCAGCCGAATTCATATACCTTGTTGATATCGCCGTTGGAGTGGTAGTTGTTGGCCGCGCAGCCTCCCGCGCAGTACAGCCTCGCCCAGCAGTTTTTGCACTTGTCGCGGGTGTAGATGTTGTTGCCGTTCGTGAAGATGGCGACCGTCTCCGGGTGAGTGATGCCCTCATAGATGTTGCCGACTATCATGTCGTCATCGCCTACGAACTGATGGCACGGATAAAGATCTCCGGTCGGGGTGACCGCGAGGTATTCCGTCGAGACTCCGCATCCCGCGACCCTCTTGTAGATACACGGACCGCCCGTCAGGTCGACCGTGTAGTGATAGAAGCTGAAGCCCTCGCCCGCCTCTTCTCTTTTGAGCATCTCAAGAGCAAGCTTCTCATACTCATCAAAGAGCTGCGGCAGATCCTCCTCCTTCAGCGCGTAAGGCGCGTCAGGAGAAGCGACTACAGGCTCTATGGAAGTCTCCCTGAATCCAAGGTCCGCCATCGCGAGCACGTCCGCGGCAAAGTCCTTGTTATATGCCGTGTAGGTACCGCGCATGTAGTATTCGGAGCTCTTTCTGCCCTCCGCGACCACCGGATCATCAGTCGTCCTGGCATCCACAAGGGCCTTGAAGTTGTCCATTATGGCATCGTAAGTGCCCCCGCCCGACTTGCTCTTGCGCATGCGGTCGTGGGTCTCTCTTCTGCCGTCCATGCTTAAGACCACGTTGCCCATCTCGCGGTTGGTGAAGTCTATGACATCCTCGTCTATGAGGACGCCGTTGGTGGTCAGCGTGAAGTTGAATATCTTGTTGTGCTTCTTTTCAAGTTCTCTTCCGTAGACGACTATCTCCTTGCAGACGTCCCAGTTTATGAGCGGCTCGCCGCCAAAGAAGTCCACCTCAAGATGTTTTCTGCTGCCGGAATGCTCCACCAGATAATCGAGAGCCTTCTTTCCGACCTCGGCGCTCATTATCCCGCTCTTGCCGGAATAATCGCCCTTGCCCGCGAAGCAGTACTCGCAGTCCATGTTGCACCCATGTGCCACGTGAAGGCAGATGGCCTTGAGCACTGACTGCTTCAGCTTAATCTCGTTGGCCGCTTCTTCGAACGGATCGGTGGACCACAGCAGGCCCTTTTCGCAAAGCTCAGCGATGTCGTCAAGTGTCTCCTGAGAATCGTTCAGGGAAATGTTATGCCGGGAAGCGATCTCCGAAGCGATCTCCGCTCTCGTGTTCTCGTCTTTGATCACGCCCTTAGGGTCGCCGCTTTCATCGAGCAGAGAGATGGCGTCATAAGCCACCTCATCCAGCGAGTGGACAGCGCCGCTCGCGGCATCGACCGCCATATTGAATCCATTAAGTTTGTAAAGATGTATCATATTTCCTCGAGATAAATAAAAACGGCGCTGCCTCAGCAGCGCCGCCGTAAGCTTCTTACTTCTCCTTGCGCTGCTCGCAGTGCTGATTAGCAACGCTGCAGGAAGTCTTGCTTGCAGACTGGCAGGAAGTCTGGCACTCGCCGCAACCGCCGTTTACCTTCGACTCAGCCATATCTCTTGTTGTGATAGTCTTGATTCTCTTCATTTCAGGGTCCTCCATTTATATAGATTTTATTATTCGTTTATTTCTACCGAGAATACCGATTTTTCTTCCGGCTTATCGGCTTTTGCTTCAGGCTTGTGCTCTGCCAGGAATGTCGGTACCTCCGGTGCCTCGAAATCTACAGGGATCCTTGGCACTTCCTGTGTAGCGCGGTTTTCAAAACCAGGCTTTGCGGAATAGTCAGGTTCCGGGATAGGCTCCTGAACAGCTTCCTTAGGAGCAGCGGTGATCCTGAAGTCGAATACCGCTTCTCTCTTCATGTCTCTGTTGACGATCCTGATCCTGTCGGCCTTGCCGTCATTGCTGTCAGCCTTGACAAGGATGTTGCGGGACTCTCCCGCCGCGATATCCATGGTGACCTCCTGTCCCGGAAGAGGCGGAAGATCCCAGTTTCTGGTATCAGGATTGTATGCGGTGTGGAAGAATCTGACCTTTCCTACCGTCACGTTGATGTGATAGATGCAGTCGCGGTTCACGCTTGGGAGCAGGCACTCGCTCTGCTTGTCGCCAAGCTGGCCTCTCAGGTTGACCGTACCCTTTGCTGTCCTGTATACCAGGCCTCTGTACTCGTTGCGTCTGTTGACCTGCTCTGAGACGATGACCACATCGCATGGCGCGTTGTTGATCACGTATTCCGCGGTCGCTCCTATGGAACTGAGCATGTCCTCCTTGGAAGACTTGGTCATGATTATGAGATCAGCGCCTGTCTCGCGTGCGGCTCTTGTGATGCGAACGCCCGCCTTGCCTACGCCTGAAAGCATCGTCAGTTTGTATCCTTCAAGCTCTGTGGCAATGAGCGCCAGCTTTTCATCGAGCACCTTGATGGCTTCCGCTTCAGCTTCGGACTTTACCGAGTAACTGAGCTTCTCATCGATCATGAGAAGCACCAGTTCCGCGTCATCAGGGTTGTAGTGTGATTTGACATAATGCAGCGCTTTCAGACTGCGCTGTGTTTCTTCGACAGGAAGAAGTATCTTCTTCATCTTTTTACCCCTTTTATGTGATTGTTTGTCATATTTTTGCACTTTATTCTACCACATATGCGGCATCATTTCAAAAACCTCGAGTTAAGTGTAAGTATAAATATCTCGAGTATCGCGTAAAGCACAAGATAGTCGTCATCGTACGAAAGAATGAGGTCGTTGCGGCACCAGCCTTCGTTATCGAACTGCAGGCTTGGCGAGCCTCCGATGACCGCTTTCAGCTCCCCTTCGTGCTCAACGGTATAATTGCAGGACACCTTGGCTCTCATGCATGAAGGGAAGATATTCACGCGGAATTCACCCTCTTCAGTGCTGCAGATGAAGCCTTCCTGTCTGCCTTCCTTGAGTCTCTTTATCTCTCCGTAGTGCTCTCCATTGGCGAACATCTCGTAGCCTGCCGTATCAAGCACTATGCCCTTGCCGTCAAAGGCATGCGGCATCACGGACGCCATCTCATTGCCGTCGGCGTCGAGCACGGCTGACCTGAACGGCTTGTAAGAGTGTTCTATCTTAAGGACCTCGTCTCCGCCGGAATTTCTCAGATATCCGTCGCTGGAGTTGTGGTAGTAGAACGTGAAGAAGTCCAGGCTGTCCGGTACTTCAGCGTTTCTGTCCTCCGAGAGTTTCTCAACTATCTCCATCAGATGCTTTACAAGCATTACCGATGCCAGCTTAAAGCCCGCGAATACCGCGTATCTCTCAGGCGTGACCTCAGCCTCCGCCGTATTTATGAGATCGCTGAATCTGTACTCGTCCTCTTCTCCCCTGATGATGTTCTCAGTCAGGGTCAGATGCTTGATGCTGAGGCTTCCGCCCTTGACACGCGAGATGACCACGCAGTCCCTGAACTTTCCCGGGCCAAAGACTATGCTGTCTCCCTCATAGCCTTTGTGTCCGGCGATCCACGGCTTGCCGAAAGGCGTGTCGATGTCCTTTATCTTTTCATAAAGCTCATCGATGCCAAGGTCTGTCCTGATTATCTTCTCGTATATGCTGCGGTCATTGAATTTGCCGCCTCCGCGCGTCCAGAAGATGCCGAAAGCGAGCAGCATAACGATTCCTCCCAGTATGAACCTGCCTACGCTCAGCATAAGCAGCCCCATGAAGGCGGTAAGTAAACCTATGGCTGTAATGGCCCTGTCTTGCTTCATATACCCTTTGTTCTCCTTATGTGATGACCTTATGAGAGCAGCGCGTCTACCGCGTCTCTTACGGCCTTGCGGTTCTCTTCAGCCTTTTCAGGCGTATCGCCCTTGACCATTACGTACGTCTTGATCTTAGGCTCTGTACCGGAAGGTCTGACTGCGACAGCGCATCCGTCCGCGAGGTTGTAGAAGAGCACGTTGCTCTTTGTGAATCCCGGCACGTCTCCGAGGTAGTCCGTTACGCTTTCTACCTTGAGACCGATCTCTTCCGGAGCGTTCTCTCTTATGCGCGCCATGACGGCTTCTCTCTTCTCAGCTGAATCGAATCCCGCGAATACTGTGGATTCTGTGTTCTCGATGAACCATCCGTATTTCTCATAAAGAGCGATGAGTCCGTCGTATACCGACATGCCTCTTGCCTTATACCAGCATGCCATCTCCGCCATCATCATGGCCGCGTATACGGCATCCTTGTCTCTGGCGTACGATCCGCCCAGGAATCCGATGCTCTCCTCGAATCCGAATACGAAGTTCTCGTCGCCGTTCTCTTCATGCTCCTTGATCTTCTCACCGATGAACTTGAATCCTGTAAGGACTTCGTACATCTTGACGTTGTTGTAGTCCGCTATCTTGTTGGCCATTACGGTCGAAACGATGGATTTGCAGACGAACGGGTTCTTAGGCATGGTGCCGAGTTCTTTTCTGACCGTGAAGATGTAGTCCATCATCAGGCATGCTTCCTGGTTTCCGGTAAGGATCTTGTAATCGTCTCCGGCCTTTACTACAGCTCCGCATCTGTCGCTGTCAGGGTCTACGCCGATGACCAGCTCAGCGCCGTTCTTCTTGGCGTATTCGATGGCAAGAGCAAAGCCCTCTGTGTTCTCAGGGTTAGGCGACTTGACCGTCGGGAAGTTGCCGTCCGGGATCATCTGCTCTTCTACAGGGATGATGGCTCCGTAGCCCTGGCGTCTTAAGATCTCAGGGACCAGCTTATAGCCCGCGCCGTGGAACGGTGTGAAGACTATCTTCATCTCCTTTGCGACCTGGTCGATATATTTTCTGGTTACCGAAGTCTCCATGACTCTCGAGATGTAGACTTCGTCCATCTCGTCGCCGAGTATCTCGATGATGCCGTCCTCGACAGCTTTCTTATAATCTGTGGTCTTTACATCCTTGAAGATGTCTACCTTTGCGATCTCTGCCGATACTACGTCAGCGTGCTCAGGTCCGAGCTGGGCTCCGTCAGCCCAGTAAGCCTTGTAACCGTTGTATTCCTTAGGATTGTGGCTCGCGGTGATATTGATGCCGGCGATCGACTTTGTCTCTCTGACCGCGAATGAAAGCTCAGGTGTCGGGCGCATGTCGTCAAAGATATATACCTTGATGCCGTTTGCCGCCAGTACGGAAGCGGCTTCCTCCGCGAAGAGTCTGGAGTTCAGTCTCGAGTCGTGAGCGATGGCTACGCCGTTGCCCTCTTTCGAATCTCCTCCTATCTGTCCGCCGTTGGCTATTACCAGATTGGCAAGGCCCTGTGTCGCGTATCTAACTGTGTAAACGTTCATGCATCCGATGCCGGCTCCCATGATTCCTCTGAGACCCGCGGTGCCGAATGTGAGCATGGCCTTGAACCTGCCCTCTATTTCTTCATCCTTGCCCTCAAGCGCTCTGAGTTCTTCCTTGGTCTTCTCGTCGACTACGTCTGACGCCAGCCAGTATTCGTACTCTTCTCTGAAAGTTCTCATGCCTTTCCTCGCCTTTCTTTTTATGATCTAGCCAACTTCTTCGAATTGTGAATTGTATAGTTCAGCGTATGCGCCGCCCTTCGCGAGCAGTTCATCGTGCGTGCCCTGCTCTACGATGTCGCCGTGTTCCATTACAAGTATAAGGTCAGCGTTGCGTATTGTCGAGAGCCTGTGCGCGATAATAAAGCTCGTTCTGTCCTCAGTAAGGGCGTCCATAGCCTTTTGTATCTCTTCCTCTGTCCTGGTATCTACCGACGATGTCGCCTCGTCGAGTATCAGGAGGCGTTTGTCCGCCAGCACGGCGCGCGCTATTGTCAGCAGCTGCCTCTGGCCTTCCGAAATGTTTGTGGCGTCCTCGTTGAGGATCATCTTGTATCCGCCCGGGAGCGCCTTTATGAAGTGGTGCGCCTTGGCGGTCTTGGCCGCGTGGATTATCTCCTCGTTTGTGGCGCCTTCTCTTCCGTAAGCGATGTTCTCCTTTATGGTCCCGCTGAAGAGCCATGTGTCCTGGAGTACCATCGCGAAGTTGTCGCGGAGCTCCTTTCTGGTGAACTGCCTTATGTCGCGGCCGTCTATGAGTATTGCTCCTCCGTCAACATCGTAGAACCTCATAAGCAATTTTACCATAGTCGTCTTGCCCGCGCCTGTAGGGCCTACGATGGCTATCTTCTGGCCCGGCTTGACTGTTGCGCTGAAGTCCTTGATGACCGGCTGGTCCTTCTTGTATCCGAATCTTACGTGCCTGAACTCCACGGCGCCCTTTATCTCGCCCATCTCGTCCTCGGCTCCCGGCGCGTCGATCTCCTCATCCTCGTCGAGGAACTCAAATACGCGCTCGGCGGCAGCTGCCATCGACTGCACCTGGTTCATGATCTGAGCTATGTCCTGTATAGGCTGGCCTATGTTCTTTACGTACTGTACAAAGGCCTGGATATCGCCGACTCCTATGGCGCCCTTGACGCAGAAGACGCCTCCGGCTACAGCTACAGCAGCGTAGCCCAGATTGCTGACGATACGCATGAGAGGCCTCATAAGGCCTGAGAGGAACTGCGATTTCCACGCGGATTCATAGAGCTTCTCATTGGCCTTGTCGAATTCTTCAGTGACCGCTTCTTCCCTGTTGAAAGCCTTGACCACCAGATGTCCGGAGAAGGTCTCTTCTACCTGGCCGTCGATGATGCCCAGATACTTCTGCTGGGCCGCGAAGTGTTTCTGCGAGACCTTGATCAGAAGTCCCATCACCAGAGCGGAGAACGGAATGACCAGCAGGGCTATTAATGTCATCGTGACGTTGATGGTCAGCATCACGACTACTATGCCTACCATGCTGATTATGGCCCAGATGAAATTGGAGATGCTCTGGGAGAGCGACTGTCCGAGAGTATCTACGTCGTTTGTGATACGCGATAAGATCTCTCCGGTCTGCACGCGCTCAAAGTAGCCTATAGGCATGCGGTTTATCTTCTCTGAGATATCGCGTCGCATCCTGTAGACTATCTTCTGCGTTATGTTGGTCATGATCAGAGCCTGGATGTACTGCGCGAATGCCCCGATGAAATACAGGGCCGCGGTCAGCAGCAGTACGCGCGCGACGGCGGCAAAGTCTATGCCGCCGGTGCCATGGATCTTATTCATGACACCCTCTGCGAGCAGAGTGGTCGCACGCCCCATGACTTTAGGGCCTACCGTCTCAAAGATGGTAGCGAGCGCAGCCACTATAATGACCACCACAATGGCGTACTTGTACGCGCCCATGTAGCTGAGCGTGTCCGCTATCGTCTTGCGGAAATTCTTAGGCTTCTCTCCCGGCGCCAGTATGCTGCTCGGGCCGCCTCCGCGCCTTCTCTGGCGCGATCCGTCGCCCTGTCCTGTCTGCTCTTCAGCTTCCTGATCAGGCTTTACCTCGTATTCTGTTTTCGGCTTTTTGTCTTCGCTCATTTACTACGCGAGCGCTGCCTCCGACAGCTGTGATATGGCTGTATCCCTGTATATATCGCAGCTCTTCATGAGTTCTGCGTGTGTTCCCTTGCCTACTATCCTGCCCTCGTCAAGCACGATTATCTGTTCGGCGTGCAGTATGGTTCCGACTCTCTGCGCCACTATGATGCGGGTAGTTCCTTCCGAATGCTCCGCCAGCGCTCTTCTGAGCGTGACGTCCGTCTTCATGTCGAGGGCAGAGAAAGAGTCGTCGAATATCATGATCTTTGGTTTCTTTATCACGGCTCTTGCGATAGCGAGTCTCTGCTTCTGGCCGCCCGAAACATTGGCACCGCCCTGCGACACCTCTCTGTCAAAGCCCTCAGGCCTCTCATCTATGAACTCTGTCGCCTGAGCTATGTCCGAAGCGAACCTGACCTCTTCATCAGTCGCGTCCTCATCGCCCCAGCGTATGTTTTCCGCGACAGTACCGGAGAAGAGGATGCCCTTCTGCGGCACGTAGCCTATCTCGTCTCTCAGCGACTGAAGCGTTACGTCCCTTACATCCTTGCCGCCCACGGTCACGCGTCCCTCAGTCGCGTCAAAGAACCTAGGGATAAGGTTGATCAGCGTCGTCTTGCCGCAGCCCGTCGCTCCTATGATGGCAGTCGTCTCGCCCTCCTTCGCTGTGAAGTCGATGTCCGTCAGAACGTTCTCCTCCGCGTCAGGATATCTGAACGAAACGTGCTCGAATCTGATCTCGCCTTTGTCGTCCGGAGAGAGCTCTACGGCTCCGTCCCTGTTCTTTATTGAAGTCTCGGTATTGAGCACCTCATAGATCCGGTCAGCGGCTATGCCCGCTCTTGGCAGGAATATTGCCATGCTGGCTATCATGAGGAATGAGAATACTATCTCCATCGAGTACGCGATAAAGGCCGTCATTGTGCCTACCTGCATGCCTCCCGCGTCTATCTTGCCGGCAGCCACCCAGGTGATCCATATGGAAAGACCGTACATAATTATCATCAGGAAAGGCGTGATCGAGATCATTGCCCTATTCACGAAGAGCTGGTTCCTGTAGAGGTCGTTATTTGCCTTGTCGAACCTCTCCTCTTCAGTGTCCTCGCGTCCGAAGGCGCGGATGACCTGTATGCCTGTCAGTATCTCTCTCGACACGGCGTTGAGCGCGTCGATGAGGCTCTGCATTATCCTGAACTTAGGCATCGCGACTGCGAACGTCACGGATACCATCAGCAGTATAGCTATGACACCCGTGACTATAACGAAGTTCATGTGCGCGTGAGTCTGGTATACCTTTATGATCGACCATGTGCAGATGCAAGGCGCAAAGAGCATCATGCGAAGCATCATTGTGGATGTCATCTGCACCTGCTGTATGTCGTTGGTGGCACGCGTGATGAGAGACGATGTCTTGAATTCGTTCATCTCGGCGCTCGAATATGACATTACATTGGCAAACAGCCTCGACCTGAGGTCCTTGCCGATGCCGGCTCCTACTCTTGCCGCAAGCAGCGATACAAGTGTCGTGAACGCCATGACGATGATCGACATCAGCAGCATCAACCCACCACATCTGAACATGAACGAGTTCTGTATGGCCAGAAGATCGAGTCCCGCTTCAGCGTCGCAGTCTCCCGCGTAGGCTATGCCCATCGCAAGCAGATTGCTGTTGGTCTCCTGCCTCTTTCCGCTGCTGTCCATGACATTCCCCGATCCCGTACCGGCTGATGCTTCAGCCTTAGCCAGAGTATCTCCGTTCTTTTCAGCATAACGGGTGACAAGCGGCATAAGGAGCGTTTTGTCAAGCTCAGTCAGCTCATCGTCAGTCATTTCCCTTCGCCTGTAAATGGCTGTTCCCGCGTCATTCGTCTCGCCCGCGTCCGCTGCGAAGCAGTTCTGCCACTTAGCCTGCCCGTCCGCGCTCATGCCTGCCGACGCGGCCTCAAATTCGGATACCGTTATCGCCTCCGGCACTATATGCTCTATACCTCTGTTCTGTATGCCCGTATCGATGAGCGCCTGCGTGTACATCGGCAGATTCATCTCACAAAAAGCCTGTCCTGCCATGAGAAGCAGAACAAGCAGTGCGGTCCATTTATACGGCATCAGCGTTTTGAAGAGGTTTTTCATCTACTTATACTTTGAATTCCTTGTCTCATCTATGCTGCCGGCAGCGAAAAGCGCCCGCTCTATGTCGGCTAAACAGGTCACCTCTATGACATTATCGTAGTCGAGCTGACGGCAGAAGTTCTGCGCCAGCATGTCGTCAAGAAAAGCGAAGAAGCGGTCGTAATAGCCGTTCACGTTATATAACATCACGGGTTTGTTGATCTTGCCCAGAAGTCCCAGTCGCTTGTAGGTCATGACCTCTGAGATCTCATCCAGAGTTCCCATTCCTCCCGGAAGAGCGATGAAGGCATCCCCGTGTTCTATCATCCAGTTACGTCTGGTGGACATGTCATCGGCGATCACCACCTCAGTCAGATCGCTGCGGGTCTCCTCAGCCAGAACGAAAAACTGCGGAGTGACTCCTATAGCCTCTCCGCCGCCTTCTATCAGGGCATCAGAAACAGCGCCCATCATGCCGGAATTGCCGGCTCCGTAGATGAGCCTGTGTCCCTTCTCCGCCATCCACGCTCCGAGTTCTCTTGCGCGCGCGATGAATTCCGGGTCGTTTCCTTCAGCTGCTCCGCAGTATACCGTTATATTCATTCTACATCACTGACCTTGCCGCCATTTCCTTCAGGACGGTATCATCATCTTCTTCCTTGTTCCATTCAGGATCGTAAAACAGATTGAGCCTCAGCTCGTTGGAGATCTCTCGTAAGAGCTTGCAGCCCGCTATGCTGTTGCCCTGCGCGTCAAGAGCCGGTCCAAAGACGCCTATTCCGGCGCGCTTATCGGATACGGACAGCAGTCCTCCGCCTACTCCGGACTTGGTCGGGATGCCCACCTTGATGGCGAATGTGCCCGATCCGTCGTACATTCCGCATGTCAGCATCAGAGTCTTAACGATACGCGCTGTCCTGGACGACATGAATCTCTTTCCGTCCAGATTGCACACGCCGTCGTTGGCGAGCTTCTTGCCCAGGTTTGCCAGCGACTCAGCGGTGACGTTCATTGAGCACATCTTTGTGTAGAATCTCAGAGTGTCCTCTACGTCTGTCGTGATGATGCCCTTGCTCTGCAGCAGATACGCTATGGAGCGGTTCCTTGAGCAGGTCTTCATCTCTGAGTCGAACACTTCCTCGTTTAGTTCGATGCCCGGGTCAGAGCAGATATTCCTCGTATATCTGAGCATGTCCTGGAAGGACACCTCAGGCAGCAGCAGTCCGCAGACGGCCAGGGCGCCTGAGTTGATCAGCGGGTTGTAAGGCTTGGAATCACTGACGTCCAGCTCTACAAGAGAGTCAAAAGCTTCGCCTGAAGGCTCCATGCCCACCTTTCTGAACACAGGCTTTAGTCCGCAGACTTCAAGCGCGACTATGAGCATGACTACCTTCGAGACCGACTGCATCGTGAATCTCACATCGTAATCGCCCAGACAGATATTGTCGCCCTTCAAAGGGTACAGGCATATGCCAAGCTGATGAGGATCCATCTTGCTGAGCTCAGGTATATATGTAGCGACCGCGCCTTTAGGGATCTCCTCCCTGGCCAGATTCATCGCTCTGTCGATGATCTCAGTCGCCTTTTTTGTTCCTATCATCTGATAGTGCTTGTCTATAACAGGCATCGTGACAGTGTCTCTTTCGAGAAGCTTTTCATTCATCTGGTCTGCCATAAGACCTCCTTGATTATTCCGGTATCCCCCGGATAGGGTTATATTTCTGTTCTTTTTCTGCTATTATTTCAAGCAAGGGTATTATTGTTTACATTATAGCAAATTTGGAGACTGATATGTCAGATAATCACGAACATATTCATACACACGAGCATTTCCATGAGCACACTCACGTAGATGAGAACGGCCACGAATACACGCATACACATGTTCACAGTGACGGCTCCCATCATCATGAGCACGGTCATGTGCATTCGCCTGAGCACACAAAGGCAGTGCTCAACAGGATGAGCCGTATAATCGGTCACATGGAGTCCACAAAGCGCATGGTAGAGGACGACCGCGACTGCTCAGAGGTGCTTGTCCAGCTCTCCGCCATCGAATCGGCAGTCAAGTCGGTCAGCCGCGTGATCCTCAAAGAGCACATGTCCACCTGCATCATCGATGCGGTCAAGAAAGACGACTTCGAAACCATCGAAGAGCTCAATAAGGCCATCGATAAGTTCCTGAAATAAATCTTTGAAGATCACATGAAAAAAGGGCTGTTCTTCCGAACAGTCCTTTTTGAGTTATTGTGTCAGAACTACTTGAGCTGTGCAGCTACTTCCTCAGCAAAGTTCTCTTCCTTCTTCTCGATACCTTCGCCGACTTCGAATCTGATGACCTTTGCAATTGACAGTGCAGGGTCAACGCTCTTCAGATACTGTGCAACAGTCTGCTTTCCGTCTTCTGCTCTTACATAGACCTGATCAAGCAGGCACATCTCCTTGAGCTGCTTGTTGATACGTCCGTCAACAAGGCTCTTGAACATCTTGCTTTCAACGATCTCCATCTTGGCAGCGATCGCGAGACCGGCCAGTCTTGTCTTTGCTTCCTCAGAAAGGAAGTTAGGTAGATAGTTGAAGTTGAAGCTCTTGTCTGCTCTCTTCTCAGAAAGAATGTCAATGTCTGCTTTTTCCCAAACGCCTTCGACCTTGTCGAGGAGTCCGTTCAGTATCGGCTTCGGAAGCGAGAACGGATCGTTCAGAGCACTCTCCAGAGTGATCTTTCCGAGGTTTGTAAGCTCGTCTTCAGAGATATCGTCTCTGCTTACATACTGCGGGTTCATTGCGGCTACCTGCATTGCTACGTTCTTGAGCGCAGCTCTGTTTTCGTCGTTGTCCGCACCGTTGGCAGCAACGATAACACCGATGTTTCCGCCGCCGTGGATGTATGTAGCAAGAACTTCTCCGGAAGCCTTGTCGATCCTTCTGATCGACATGTTCTCACCGATCTTGGCGATCTTGGCTGTCAGCACTTCTGCTGCTGTTGCGCCTTCGAAAGGCATAGCCTTGAATGCTTCGATATCGTTGCTCTTTGCTTCCAGAGCCAGCTTGGCCAGACCCTCTACAAAGTCGATGAACTCATCGTTCTTTGCAACGAAGTCTGTTTCCGAGTTGACTTCTACGATCGCAGCTGTCTTTGCGTCGTCAGAGCATGCGATCCTGACAAGGCCCATAGCCGCGATTCTTCCGGCTTTCTTGGCTGCCTTCGACAGTCCCTTTTCTCTCAGTACCTCTACAGCCTGATCGAGATCGCCGTCAGCCTCTACGAGAGCCTTCTTGCAGTCCATCATGCCTGCGCCTGTCATTTCACGCAGTTCTTTTACCAGTTTAGCTGTTACTTCTGCCATTTGATTTCTCCTCTCTCGAACCTACTACTCTTCGTCTGCAGCTTCCTCTTCAGCCTCGTCAGCCTCTTCAGCTTCCTCAGCCTCGGCAGCTTCTTCCGGAGCAGCCTGGAAGCTCTCGCCCTGCTTAGCCTCGATGATGGCGTCAGCCATGCAGCTTGTGATCAGCTTGACGGCTCTGATAGCATCGTCATTTGCCGGGATCACGAAGTCAACATCGTCAGGGTCGCAGTTAGTGTCGACCATTCCCACTACAGGGATTCCGAGGATAGCAGCTTCCTTGACGGCGATCCTTTCCTTCTTAGGGTCTACCACGAAGAGTGCGCCAGGCATTCCCTTCATGTCCTTGATGCCGCCCAGGTACTTCTCGAGCTTGTCAGCCTCAGCGATCAGCTTCAGTGCTTCTTTCTTGGCATACTTGTTGATAGTGCCGTCTTCCTGCATTTTTCTGATCTCTTCGAGTCTCTCGATCCTCTTGCTGATGGTCTTGTGGTTCGTGAGCATGCCGCCCAGCCATCTCTCGTTTACGAAGAACATTCCGCATCTCTCAGCCTCATCCTTGATGGCAGCCTGAGCCTGCTTCTTTGTGCCTACGAAGAGAACCGGCTTGCCGCTCTCACCGACTTTTCTCATGAAATCATACGCCTCATCGACGAGTCCCAGCGTCTGCTGAAGGTCGATGATGTAGATTCCGTTTCTCTCAGTGAAGATATAAGGAGCCATCTTAGGGTTCCATCTTCTGGTCTGATGTCCAAAGTGGACGCCTGCTTCAAGCAGTTGTTTCATTGATACTACTGACATTTTATAACCTCCGGTTAATTAACTTCCACTGCGTCCGTATCAGCCTTAGACCCGTCGTTTCAGGGCACCGCGGCAGACTGCAGTGTGACAAATAAATACGAGCGTGCAAAGCGCACGCTCGTATATTATAGGGAAACCCCCTGTTGTTTGCAAGACTTTTTGTCACTTTTTTCTTTGAAAATTCAATGTTTTTTGCTTATGTGAACCTTGTTTTTTCCTAGTTGTCTCCGTTAAGTTTTTCAAAGTTCTTTTTGTTGGCTTTATACAGGTTTTTATAGACCTCAAAATTCCTGTCATAGACCTCGCGGTCCTTATCCCTCGGCGTGTAAACAGCCGAAGCCGGTATTAGCTTGCCGGCCTCTCCGATGCTCTTTACCGCGCCGGTCCCGACCGCAGCCATGAGAGCTGCGCCTGCGGCTCCGGCGTTCTGAGGGTTCTCAACAGTCTCGATGGTCCTGCCGGTTATATCCGCGAGTATCTGGCATGTTACCGGCGAGAGAGCTCCGCCTCCGACAAATCTTATCGTCTTTGAGGTCTTTATCTTCTTGTCCTCGCACTCGAGCATCCACCTGAGGTGGTAGCAGACGCCTTCCGTCACCGCGCGTATCAGCTCGGTCTTTCCGGTATCGAGCGAGATATTGAAGAACATTCCTCTTGAATTATGATCTTCGAACGGGCATCTGTTTCCGTGGAGCCAAGGAGTGAAGATGACACCTCCCGCGCCTGCCGGGCAGCTGTCTACGACCTCCGACATGTAGTCGTAAAGGCTCTCATATACGGTCTCCTTGCTGCCTGCGATGTCCTCCTGATCCATGTAGACACCTATTTCATCCTTTGCCAGATGATCCTTGACCCATTCAAGACTCTTGCCCGCGGTCTCCATCTCAGCGAAGTAATTGAACAGGCCCGGTACGACTGCAAGTCCGCCTCCTATCATGTACTCGGTATCGACCAGCTGTCTTTTTATCAGGGTGGATACCCAGCCGGATGTGCCGCAGTAGATGTGTGTCTCGCCCTTCTTTACACAGCCTGCTCCGATGCCTATCAGGGAAGCGTCTCCGCCTCCGCCATATACGGCAGTCCCCTCTTTGAGTCCAAGCTCCGCGGCCTGCTCTTTTCTGAGCCTGCCCGCCATATCAGTCGTCTTGATCACCGGCGGCAGATGGCTGATGTCTATGTCGAACATCTCGCACATCACCTCGCTCCAGCCCTGCGAATTCTTGCGTGTATCGTAGAGCATGGTCGAGCATGCCGAGTCTTCCGTCATGACGAATTTTCCTGTCATGCGGCCTATCACGTACTCTTTCACATCCAGCCAGAATTTTACCCTGCTGAAGTTTTCAGGTTCGTGATTCCTGACCCAGTTGTATCGCCAGATAGGATCCTTTACGCTTCCGGCAACGACTCCGGTTATCTGAAGCGACTTCAGGAGTTTCTGCGCGTTCATTCCCGCTATTTTGAAGCCCTGTCTAAGTCCCTCTTCTATCTCGTCCGACGCGCGCTGGTCCATGTAGCTCATCGGATGCCTTACAGGCTCTCCGTTCTCATCGACAAGGACCAGACCCTGCATCTGAGAGCAGAATGTGATGCCGTCTATTTTCGCAGGATCGATGCCTGTTTTTTCAAGTACTCCTGCAGTGCTTTTGCAGATGGAATCCCACCATTCATCAGCGTGCTGCTCCGCTCCGCCATCCGGGAATGTATACAGTTCATAGCCCTCGGATGCGGAGCCGATGAGCTCAATCTTATTATCAATATTGTAGATGCAGGTCTTTACACCTGTCGTACCGATATCGTAAGCGAGTATCGTAGCCATGAAGCACCCCCCTTTTGAACTTTATGCCGGGCATTTTATTTATCGAGATTTCCGCACTTATCAAATACCTTGTCGAATCTTGCGATCACGTCATCGATCATCTCTTCGGTATATGCGGCGCTCGTATAGAGTCTGGATCCTGCCAGGGTTATTATGCCCTCTGCCATGTAGGCTGCTCCGACATGCTCCATCTCCTTTTGCCTTCTTGAAGTCTCCTTGAGGACGACCGGTATCTGCCACGGCTTGCTCCAGTCGATCGAATAGTGCATGGTGCCTACGGTATCGACATGGCAGATGGATCCCTGGTTGAATACCACGAACGGGAGTCCGTGTCTCTCCGCCGATGCTCTGATTCCTTCCGTCAGACGGTCGCCCATGCGTCCCGCCTTCTCGCAGGCATTCGTCTTTTCGATCTCTTCAAGCGTGTAGTATCCCGCGCAGCAGCTTATCGGTGTTGCCGCCATCGTTCCGCCGCAAAGAGCCTTCTTTACCTTCTTTCCGGATGAATCGAGTCCGGCTCCGAGATGCTGCATGCAGTCTCTGTGTCCGCCTATGCCGCCCGCTCCCGGATAACCGCCTGCGATGACCTTGCCGAATACGGTAAGGTCAGGATCCACGCCGAAATACCCCTGAGCGCCGGAAAGCCCGATCCTGAAGCCCGTGACTACCTCGTCGAATACAACGAGAGCTCCGTACTTATGAGCGAGTTCGACAGTCCCCTGTATGAACCCCTTCGTTACAGGCCATGTACCGCTCTCAGGACCTACAGGCTCCACGAAAACTGCAGCCGTGCCGCCTGTGAGCCTGTTCTTTCTGAGCTTCTTCTCGAGGTCATCAAGATCGCCCGGGAAGAACTCATCAGTGTGGCTGAAAGCATAGCTTGGGATACCTCTTGACTGAAGTCCCTTTGTGCCCGGTATCCTTATGCCGTATGCCAGCATGTCCGACCAGCCGTGATAGGCTCCGCCCATCTTAAGGATGTTCTTGTTGCCGGTCTTCAGTCTCGCGATCCTTGACGCGACCATGTCGGCTTCCGTACCGGAACCCAGCATGCGGAACATCTCAACTGACGGAACAAGGTCGGATATCCTCTTTGCCAGCTTATATTCATACTCATGGAAGAGTCCTGTCGAAGGACCGCAGGTATTCAGAAGATCGATGACCTTCTCCCTTATCACTTCAGGATTGCTTCCAAGCACTGTAGGGCCGCCCGCCTGGAGCAGGTCGTAATACTCGTTTCCGTCGATATCATAAAGCTTTGCTCCCTCAGCCTTTGTAATGACTATAGGGAACGGATAATTGAACGCGAGATTGTGCTGCACGCCGCCCGGGATTATATTTTTTGCTTCGCTGATCTCCGCTTTTGAGCGCGGGCATTTCTTTTCAAAATACTCCCTCTCGTATTCGGCCAGCGCGTCCGGAAGCACTCCGTAAACAGGCCCGCTCTTGAGCCTGTCAAGCTGCGCGTTTACCACGTCTGCGTCAAGATACTTATCGATTGCAAATCCGTCATATGACATTTCAGATACCTCCTGTATCCATCCTAAGTTAATGATTATTTGAATAAATGATCGAGCAATTCCGAGATCGACTGCCTGGTTCTGGCGCAGGCTTCTTTTGGCGAAAGAGTCAGGAAAGGATCCGTGAAGCATCCTCCGAGGATCACCTTCAGCGTTTCCGTGCTGAAAGGACACGCCTTCCCTTCGCTCTCGAATGCCGATTCGACCATCTGCGCTCCAAGCGCGTTGTGCTCTTCCTCAATGTCCCTGAATTCCTGACGCTGCAGGGCTATCCTGTGAAATACGCATACGGTGTTGCAGTATTTCTCATTCGCGTCGCATATGAACATCAGCATCTTTCTTGCGGCATCCTGCATGTCATCTGTCTCAGAGAGCAGCATTTCACGGTATTCGAAGCAGTCCTTCAGACCGTCTTTCATTACCAGCTCGACAATTTTTTCCTTAGTCCCGAAGTAATTGAAGAACGTGGACTGGGATATCATGGCCGCATCACAAAGCTGCTCGATCGTCGTATTGTCATAACCGTTTTCCTCAAAAAAGTGGAGCGCGTTATGCATGACTATCTCCATGTTGCGATTCTTTTTTCTTTCCGCCAGTCCTGTTTTGCTCATCAGGCTTTCTCCGTTCTGCTATTCAAATTCTCTGAATACCCTTTCATATACATCGAGTGCGTCATCAACTATGCCGATGCTCCCGTACGGGAAGTATGTCTTGCCGCCGTTGGCAATGATGAGTCCCTCTGCCGCGAGCGCCATAGAGAACCCTATGTAATCCATATACGATGCCATCAGCATGTCCATGTACTTCGGATCGTCCGGGCTGCAGTAATAATCGACATAGGCAAGTCCGCTCACATCTATATGGAGTATTGACGAGTGGTGGAAGAGCACCGCAGGCACGTCGTACCTCTCGGTTATGTCCGCGAGCCCACTCATGAAGTAGTCCGAGACCTTGTCGAGCTCTCTGTGGACTTCTCCGGACTCAAGTTCTCTCAGAACTGTCAGTCCCGCGAGAGTGGTAAGAGGATTCGCCGTGAGCGTGCCTCCGACCTTCACCTTGTTCAGGCTCTCTGCGGATATGCCCGCCGCGAGCATCTCCATTATCTCTTTGCGGCCCCCGACTCCACCGGAGTTTCCAAAACCGCCGCCAATGATCTTGCCGAATACCGTAAGGTCAGGCTTAGTGCCGAATATGCCCTGTGCGCCGCTCATGCCAAGCCTGAAAGCGGTCACTACCTCATCATAGATGAGCAGCATTCCGTATTTGTCGCAGAGCTCTCTTGCAGCCTTGTGGTATTCCTTAGTGGTAGGAACAGCACCGCTGTCCTGTCCGACAGCCTCCATGATGAAAGCCGCGACTCCGCCGTCATCCTGATATTTCAGGATCTCCGCCTCGAGCGCTTCGGCATCATTGATAGGCACTGCGTGCGTATTCTGGAAGCAATCTGACGGGATGCCGGCCTTTATATAGTCTTTCCTGCCGTCATCGTTATATACCAGCTGATCAGACCATCCGTGATATCCGCCGCGGAACCTGATGATGTGCTTCTTGCCCGTATATGCGCGGGCAAGTCTTATGGCTATTATGTCAGCTTCGGTGCCGCTTGCCAGAGCGCGGAACATCTCCACGCCCGGGACATGTTTCACTATCATCTCGGCCAGTTCTCTCTCGTATACGGAGTAAAGTCCGGATACCGGGCCCTGCTCAGACAGGTGCTTAAGCGCAGCCTGCTGCACTGACGGCCAGTTGTTTCCGAGGATAGTCGGTCCGCCCGCGCAGAGGAAGTCGATGTACCTGTTGCCGTCTATATCATAAAGATACGGTCCGTCAGCTTTTTCTATCGCAAGCTGAAATGGATGATTGTTGGCCAGGTTATGCTGTATCCCTCCCGGGATGACAAACTTGGCCTTTTCCATCTCCTCTTTTGACCCCGGGCACTTTGTATTGAAGTACTCTGTATACCTTGCCAACGCGCTCTTTTTAAGGTGCTTTCTGTTTTTCAGAAGATCGCCCTCAGCTGCCAGCACGGAGTCGAAATCATATTCGTTCAGTAACTTTGCCATGACCCACCTCTTTAGAGCATCTCTTCAAGATCAGGGTCGACAAAATCAGCCTCACCGCTGCGTCTTCTTTCATTGGCTGCCTGAAGCTTGGCGTATTTGCTCTTATTGACCGGATATTTGATGATGCAGATGAGAGATATCAGCAGGCATGCTCCCACAAACAGAGTCGAGATGTTCTCAAGTCCTGTAAGAGTCGACGCGCTCTGCGTCTCCTTAGCCGCGTCAAATCCGACCATTGCCAGAGCGATACCTATGGCCTGCAGTCCGACAGCGTTTCCGAATTTCTGTACGAGCTGTGGGAATGATGTGATACATCCCGCTCTGTTTTTACGGTTCTTATACTCATCAAGCTCGATGAGGTCATATGAGAAGTCATAGAAGAAGCACCAGAATCCTACGCCTGCGAGCCCCGTGACTCCCTGAAGGATGAAGATGTCAAGAAGCGTGTTTATGCCCCTCATCTTTACGAATACCAGTCCGATAAGGCAAAGGACATATCCTGCTATTACCGCATGCTTTCTGTCCCACTTGGTCGCTACCCATGTCATGATAGGCGATCCTACAAGGAAGCAGATGACTGTCATCGCGGATGTCTCAGTGATCACCGTCGCAGGCAGACCCGCCTTGTAGATGATGACGTATTCCACATTTGCGGTAGCGATAGCGTTTGAGAACAGCATGAAGAATATCCAAGGGATGAACCACTTCATCGGTTTAAGCTTCAGAAGGTCTTTATAGGTCTTCATGATGCCGTCGTTATCTTCCTGAACCGCTTTTTTGATGAACTTTACGTCCTTGATAGAGAAGTGGTTTATGAGTCCGAAGATGATGGAAAGCAGACCGATCGAGAACGCTGCTGCCGTCCATGCTGTTTTCTCGTTGAGGACTCCCGTGTAGACTCCTACAAATACCGAAGGAAGAGCCGCGCCTATGTAAATGAAGAGCGCGTTCATCATCGATGAAATTCCTCTTATCTTGGTGAGCTCGTCATAGTTGTCCGTCATCTGCGTGACGCAGGCATAATACGGGATGCAGAACATCGTATAAGATACCCACATCACTGAAGATACGAGCGTGTAGTATACGAACTTGACTGCCTGGCTTCCGGGAATGACGATGAATGTCAGTCCCAGCAGTATGCCTGTAAACACTCCGCCGATCAGCATGTACTTTTTCATGTCCGTTCCCGGCTTGTCGCATATCCACCCGATGAGCGGGTCCGTGATAGCGTCGACACAGACCGAGATCAGCGAGATGGTGCCCGCGAGCACCGGATTGATGCCGGCCACTGTAGTCAGAAAGAGGATAAAGTACACATAAAACATGTTGTAAACTATCGACTCTGATCCTATGCCGGATTCATAGCCGAGTTTACGAAGCGGAGTCAAAGAATCACTCTTTTTCATAAGATCCCCCTTTTCCATTGCTCCTGAATATCCACATGAATTACCCTGTTAAAATCATTATATTTGGATATAATACACCGTCAATTATTTTTACAGTCAACTACAAATTTTGTACAAACAAAAACACGCTCCCGCATGGAAGCGTGTATTTTGACCTATATGAGAGCCTTGTTTTTCCAGCGCCCTCTCCTGTAGACGATATACGTCATCGCCGCGCCGATCAGCCATGCTATCAGCATGGATACGAACATCATGTAGAAGTGTCCGTGCGGCTCCTCCGGCGATCTGGTCATCCATGTCATCAGGTATGCGAGAGGCACACGTACTGCGACCGTTGTGATCATCGACATCCACATAGGCGACATAGTATCGCCTGCTCCGCGCATGACTCCCTGCAGACATTGTGTGACTTCCATCGCTATGTAGCCTGCCCCCATGATCATCATCATGTGATAACTCTGATCTATAAGCGCGTCGGTGTTGGTAAAGAGCGCCATCAGGTACTTTCCGAATATGAGAATCAGAACAGTGATCACCGCCGATGTGGCCATAGCAACAAGCGTGCCCTTCCTGGCTCCTGTCTCAACGCGGTCAAGCCTGCCCGCTCCTATATTCTGCCCTGCAAACGTTGTCATGGCAGCGCCGAACGAGAAAGCCGGCATCATGACGAATCCGTCTATCCTCATGACTATTACGTTTGTCGCGATGCACATAGGGCCAAAGCTGTTGGTGAGCGACTGCACTACTACCATCGAGAGCGAGAATATCGCCTGCGTGATGCCTGACGGAAGTCCGAGATGCAGCAGCTCTCTCATATGCTTTTTCCCCGGCTTCAGATAAGCCGCTTTCATGTCAAAGCAATCGGTTCTCTTGCGGAGTTTCAGGAAAGAAAGCACCGCTGAAATTGACTGGGCTATTACGGTTGCCAGCGCTACGCCCGGTACACCAAGGCCCAGCTTGGCTACGAAGTATATATCGAGGAAGATATTGAGTATAGTCGCTACGATGAGATATATCAGCGCGGAGACCGAGTCTCCGAGGCCTCTCAGCATGCCGCCCAGTATGTTATAGAACGCGCAGCCCGCGATACCCAGAAAGAGCATTCTCAGGTATCCGTTGCACCAGTCGATGATCTCTGCCGGCGTATTGAGGAGCCTGAGTAGCGGCATGATGACCAGAGGCGCTATCGCCATGACTATGAGAGAAGCGATGAAGGTCATGGTTATACAGCAGCCGATCGCTTTTGACAGCGACTCGCGCTGCTTTGCGCCAAAGTACTGCGACACCATTATTCCCGCGCCGACTGAGATGCCCATGAACAGAACAAGCAGCAGGTTCAGTATAGGTCCCGCGCTTCCTACGGCAGCCAGAGCGTTGTCTCCTATATATTTGCCCACGACAATGCTGTCAACAGTGTTATACAACTGCTGGAAAACATTTCCTATCAGCATCGGTATCATGAACTTTACTATCTGGCGAACCGGGTCCCCCTGAGTCATGTCTACCGGTTCAAATAACTTCTTCCACATCGTCGTCTCTCTTTTGCCCCATTGTTTATTGTCTGATTATTCCTATAATTATGCTTCCATCTTCCCTATAAAGCAAGAAGGATAAGCCATTGCAAAGCAAAAAAGCTCCCTGTCTGGGAGCTTCTCACTAAGGATTTTTATGTCTGTTTACAGCATTTCGATGAAAGCAGCGATACGTGTATTGAGCTGAGCGATGTCCGCCTCGGAGTAATCGGTCTCGACCATGAAGTACGGGGCTTTCTTCTCTTCAGTGCAGAACTTCTCTATCGACTTATGCTCAACGTTGTATGTATGGCATGCCTGAAGTGTCATCTCGAGGACTCCGTCTGCCTTGTACTCGTCGATGGTCCTTCCCAGCAGATCGTATCTGTTAGGGTTAGGTGTCATGACAGAGCATCCGATGTTCAGATATCTCTCTGCCACAGCGCCCCAGATGTCATCAGCGTCCTCGTCAACGAGCCTGTCATACTGCTTGGCTCCGACGCAGTTCTCCATAGCTACGACAACTCCGCCGTTATCTTCGATGGCCTTGATCACCTTTTCAGTGATTCCTCCGATAGGACATCCTGTTACCACGATGCGAGGTCTCTTGTCGAGCTTCTTGCCGTCCGCATATTCAGCCTCGATCTTTGCGGTGATAGCGTCGAATTCTTCGGCAATGCCCGTGCGGTCGAATTTGAATCCGCTTCCGTAGAGGATCTTGAACATGTCAAGTCCGCTTACAGGGCATGGATCGTTCTTCATCGTGTCGATCAGGTTCTTCTTGGCCACTCTGATCTTGTTCTCAAGCTTTACAGCATTGCGAAGATCATCATCGCAGATCTTCCTCTCAAACTTCTTTTCGACATGCTCTTTGAGTCTTAAAAGCTCGGCCTTGTAGAGCTCAAATCCCTTCTCGCTCTGCGAGTTAGGCAGATCCATGACGAATACGTCCTTGAAGTCTCCCATCAGCTCGTACATTTTCTTCTTGCCGTCGCAGGTGTTCTCGCCTACTACGATGTCGCTGAAATAGAAGAACGGGCACTTGTCCTCTTTCGCGAATCCATAGCTGGACTTGATGAGCGGACAGAGGTTAGCAGGCAGATCCTTCTCAGCAGCCGCGATAGTCTCGCCCGAAGTCGAGCAAAGACCTACAGAAGCGGCTCCTGCAGCAAGTGCCAGCTCGGTCGGGAAGTACGTGCAGTACGATCCTATGACAGGAATGCCCTGATCTTTTACTTTCTTTACATTTACAAAAGCGTTTCTTCTTGCCTCGGCGAATTCTTCGAATACCTTAGGCAGTTCTTTAATTATTTCCATTTCAGCCCTCTTCCATTAACCGTTTACGCTGACTATACCGGAAACTCGATGGCGATGTCCTTGCCCTCTGCTATGTAGAGCTTGACTACTCCGCCGCCGAATGTGACCTGTGTGCCTGCAGGTACTGCCATTGCAGGTGCAGCAGCAGCTTCTGCCGGTGCTTCCTCAGCAGGAGCGTCTCCGCTTGCTGCGTCAGGATCCTGGATGTTGTCTACGATATCTGCTGTGAGCGGTGTCAGGGAGTCCTTTACCTCCTTGAGTGTAGCTCCGAGGCACTGGCCGATGGTAAGGCATCCGTCCAGGCTCAGAAGTCCTGTATCTACCAGATCAGGGAAGATCGCAGGGTCTTCGAGGTTGTGGTGCGAGATCTCGCCCGGCTCCATTCTGCAGCAAAGTACAGCAGGGTCATTCTTATGTTCCAATGCATATTCCAGTTCGATTGACATAGTTTTTCCTCCGTTTTCATTCATCTTAGCGCGGGGACAGCATAAATCCCCGTTTACATTATCATTGTAATTTCAAGGCTTTGAGATAACAAATAGACGCTGTCTATACAGACAGCGCCTTTGATAGTCTTAATTAATATCGCCCGGGCCGGAAACAGCCTGCAATCTATTTCACTCCTTCTCTGCGATCTTTCTTGCGTCCCTTACAAGTGACGCGATGTTCTCGCGCTTCACCATGTCGCAGCCATTGTCGATGCGTTCCTTCATCATGTTTGCCTGCGACTTGGAGTCCTTTGTGCTGCCGGAAAGCAGCACCGCCCTCATTGTCTTCATGAGGAATTTATCAAGACCTGTGACCGCCGCCGGATCGTATCTTCCGCCCAGGATGTACATCATGACGCGGTGCTCGTTCTTCGGATCGATCTTTCCGAGGCTGTATCCCCAGACCTGAGCGTAATTGTCCGCGGTCTCATCGGCAAATCCGACACCGAATACCAGCAGATGATCCATTATGCCGGCATCGAGCATCTTCGCGAACTTGTCAAAGTCCACTATGCCGGATCCCCTGATCCAGCCGCCGTAGATGACGCAGTCATACTCGTGAAGGTCCAGCCTCTGCGCATCCGAAAGAGTAAGGGCCCCGCAGCCGAGGTCCTCAGCTATCCACTCAGCGTACTGCTTTGTGGATCCCCTTTTCGATGTGTAGATGACTATATACTTTTTCATTATCCTTTTACGTTCTCTTCGCCCAGCATCCTTACCAGCTTGGATTTCAGGACGTCCGTAAATCTGACTCTCTTATCAGCGCTGCATCTCACCGGCTTCTGTCCAGGCAGATATACCAGTACATCGCGGTCTCCCGGGAAGAGGCTTATCATGTCAGTGATATGCATCAGAAGTTTCCGGCTTCCGCCATGATCATCCAGAACTTCCTGAGGCACACGCAGCTTGACAGGGTCGTTTATAGGCGCGGCCTGTCTGCGCGGGGTCTCGTTCAGGGCCGCAAGCTCTTCGCGGCTCCTGCTCTTCGCAAGGGAAGCTATGTTTTCGATCAAGACTATGTCCTCAACAAGTATCTCCGCCTCGCTCTCGTCCTTGAAGCTGACCCTTCCTGATATGCCGACTATATTGTCATTCTTTACGAAGTTTCTTCTCTTTTCAAATACCTTAGGGAAGACGATAGCGTCTATCACACCGTCAAAGTCCTCAAGAGTGAGCCTCGCCATCTCCTGCGACTTTCTGGTGTACATTGTGCGTACGCCGCTTATCATGCCGCCCAGGATGACCAGGTCGCCGTCCCTGAACTTTGAGGTGTTGATCACCATGCTGTCCGCGTCCTCGCCGCCCGTGGTGAATTCCTCTCCGCCTCCTGTCAGCTCTGCAGTGCCGGCCGTCGTGTTGTTACGGATAAGATCCGTGTATTCATCGAGCGGATGGCCGGACAGGTAAACGCCCAGCATTTCCTTTTCCATAGCGAGCTTGGTGTCCTTGCCAAAGTCGGCCACCTTCGGAAGATCAGGAGTCATGATGGCTTCATCCGCGAAGTCGTCCAGCTGGAACAGGCTTATCTGAGCCTTGCCTCCCTGCTTCGCTTTCTTCTGGGCCCTCTGCACAGCGTCGTCACAGGCCGCCATCATCTGAGCGCGGTTCGGATTGAGATCATCGAAAGCTCCCGCGCGGATCAGAGACTCTATGGCCTTGCGGTTGAGTTCGCCCGCGTCAATAGCGTCTATGAATTCATAAATGTCGTGAGTGCCTTCAACGGACTTACGGCCCTCGATTATAGCGTCGATTATGCCCTCTCCCACGTTCTTGACGGAGAGCATGCCGAAGCGGATGCGCCCATCCTTTGCGGAGAAGTTCTTCTCGCTTGCCATGACTGAAGGCGGCGCCAGCTTGATCCCCATCTCGCGGCAGTTTCTTACATAATCCGCCGTGTGCTTTGCGTCTCCTGCCATGCTGGTCATGAGCGCCGCCATGAATTCCACAGGATAGTGGCACTTCAGATAAGCCGTCTGGTAGGAGATGACAGCGTAAGCCGCCGCGTGCGACTTGTTAAAGGCGTAGGAAGCGAAGCTGACCATGTCATCGAAGATGACTTTCGCGGCGGCAGCAGGCACGCCATTTCTTACGCATCCCGCTATCTCCACATTGCCCTTATCGTCCTTCTTGCCGTTGATGAAGTACTCCTTCTCCTCCAGCATGACGCTCATCTTCTTCTTGCTCATGGCGCGGCGCACCAGATCAGAACGGCCAAACGAGTAGCCGCCCAGGTCACGCACTATCTGCATTACCTGCTCCTGATAGATCAGGCAGCCGTATGTTACGCCCAGTATAGGTTCAAGATGCGGATCCACGTATTTCACGTGATCCGGATTCTTCTTGTTGTCAATGTATTTAGGGATCGAGTCCATCGGACCCGGCCTGTAGAGAGCGATACCCGCTACTATGTCCTCAAAGCATGTCGGCCTCAGGTTCTTCATGAAGTCCGTCATGCCGCCGCTTTCAAGCTGGAATATGCCCTTTGTGTTGCCGTCGGCTATGAGCTTGTAGACCTCCGGATCGTCAAAGTCCATCGACGAGAAATCGATGTCGACTCCGTGGTTCTCTTTTATCATCCGAAGCGCGTCTCTTATGACCGTGAGGTTCCTGAGCCCCAGGAAGTCCATCTTCAGAAGACCCAGCTCTTCTATAGTCGTCATGTTGAACTGCGTCGCGACGCCCTTGTCCGATGAATAGAGAGGCACGTACTCATCAAGCGGCATCTTGGAGATAACGATGCCTGCAGCGTGAGTCGAGGCGTGGCGAGGCAGCCCTTCAAGAGCCATCGAAAGATCCAGAACCTGCTTCACCAGAGGCTCCTGCTCGTAGCGCTGCCTTAGATCAGGATTCATCTCAAGAGCCTTGGAAATAGTGATCCCAAGCTCGTTCGGGATGGCCTTCGCTATAGCGTCGCCCTCCGCGTAAGTCGCGTCAAGCGCCCTCGCGATGTCTCTCACAGCCGCCTTTGCCTTCAGCGTTCCGAAGGTGATGATCTGCGACACCTTGTCCTTTCCGTACTTGCGGATGACATAGTCGATCACCTCCTGCCTTCTCTCGATGCAGAAGTCTATATCTATATCCGGCATGGATACACGCTCAGGATTTAAAAACCTCTCAAAGATGAGGCTGTATTTGATAGGGTCTATCTCAGTAATATCCAGGCTGTATGACACGATGCTGCCCGCAGCCGATCCTCTTCCCGGTCCGACCGCGATGCCGTGTGACTTCGCGTAGTGGATGAAGTCCCAGACGATGAGGAAGTACTCCACGTAGCCCATGCCCTCTATGACCTTGAGCTCTGTCTCCAGCCTCTGACGGTACCCGCTCTCCGGATCCATCGCCTCTGCGCCATACCTCTTAACGAGTCCCTTGTAGCAGAGCTCTCTTAAGTACTCATCAGTCGACTTGCCGTCCGGCGGTATGTATTCAGGCAGGTGGTAGTTGCCGAACTCGAATTCGACATTGCACCTTTCCGCGATCTCCTGCGTCCTGTCTATGACCTCCGGCATGTCAGGGAAAAGAGCTCTCATCTCTTCTTCCGACTTGACATAGAACTCGTCGTTCTCAAACCTCATGCGGTTCTCGTCAGTCACTTTCGCCTGGGTCTGGATGCACATAAGAACGTCCTGAGCTGTAGCGTCGCTTCGCCTCATGTAGTGAGCGTCGTTTGTCGCCACAAGCGGTATGCCTGTCTCTTCGCTCAGGGTCTTGAGCCCCGCGATCACCCTTTCATCCTCTTCAAGAAAGTGGTTCTGAATCTCCAGATAGAAGTTCTCTGCCCCGAAGTTGTCCCTAAGCCAGAGGGCCTCTTTTTTAGCGCCCTCGTAGTCCCTGTTCAGGATCATCCTCTGGACGTTGCCCGCCAGGCAGCCCGACAGACATATAAGCCCCTCGCTGTACTGACTCAAAAGATCCTTGTCCACGCGCGGCTTGTAATAGAAGCCGTCCACGTAGCTCTCGGAGACTATCTTGACCAGATTACTGTAGCCCTGCTGGTCCTTTGCCAGAAGGATGAGATGGCCGGAGTTACGGTCCTTGTCAGGATCCTTGTCATAAAGCGTCCTGGCCGCCGTATACACCTCGCAGCCGATGATAGGCTTGATGCCCGCCTTCTTGCATGCCTTATAAAATTCGATCACGCCAAACATCGCGCCGTGGTCCGTGATAGCGCACGAATCCATGCCGAGCTCCTTAACATGCGCAGGGAGCTCGGAGATCCTGCTCATTCCATCGAGCAGGCTGTATTCAGTATGCAGATGCAAGTGCGTGAACATAGTCTAATTATCCTGTTTTCATTACCCTTTTTCTCTCATGCCCGACCACATACATAGTAAGTATATCATATACAGCAATTCGTCTGTTGCTATTATTCCATAATGGCAAAATGGTGTAGCATAACGGATTTTTCCGATTTGCTACACCATTTCTTTTGTTTTCGTCTGTTGAGCGTATATTGCCTTACTTCAGACCGCGCTCCTTCTTGAGCATCGCAATCTTGAGCTTCTTGATGCACTCCTTTACATCGTCTTCCGTGTAATTGTTCTCACCGACGATGTTGGACTCGATGCCCTCAGGGTTCTTGTTGAAGTCGACTACGTTGTCAAGATACGGGCTTTCTACTACGAAAGTGCCTGCTGTGCCGCTCCAGTTGAGGCCGGCCACAGGGATACCGCGCTCGCCGATCTCATTTACGCAGTTTACATAGTCTACGTCAAGGTTGCCCCAGCCGTCTGTCTCTACGATGACGCCGTCAGGTCTGCAGCACTCAGCTACTACCGCGGCTGTCCTTGAGCATCTGATCTTTTCCTCGTTGCCCTCAGGCGAACCGAATACCAGAACGCCCATCAGGTCGATTCCCGGGTCCTCGCCCAGCAGTTTGACCAGCGGATCTCTGAAATGATGAAGGCTTGTTTCTTTTGTTGAAGGACCAACTCCCATGTCGCACCTCCTAATTCATCGCTTTGATTGCACCGTCTCTGAACTCGTTAGGAGTCAGCATGACAGGCATCGCGCCGTAATCGATAAGTGATTTGCCTCCCTCGACGCCGCATGGCTGGTCAGGGAAGATCCATGTGTCGAGCATCGCACCGTGAGCGATCATCTCCTTGATGACCAGGACCTTCTTCTGGCCCTCTCTGATGCGGTCGTAGTACTCATGCTTCTCAGTGGCCTTTGAGCCCTCAAACTTCTTGAGCTGAGCTCTGAATGTATTCATCCACTCCTCTACCATTCTGTATGCGTCTATGATCGCGTATCTCTCCTGGCCCATTCCCTTCTTGAAAGTGATGTCGAAGGAGATGATGAAGTCGTCGTCCGCCGGTGTGCCTGCTCTGTTGAGATAGAGCATGTCCTTGAGGTTACCCTCGGAGGACCCGAACTCGTGGGCCTGCTCGCCGTTAACATCAACGCCCGTCGGCATTACGTATACACCGGTGATTGTGTGGGTGGTGCCCTCTCCGCACTTGCCCAGCACCTTCACGGAAATCGGGATGATGTCCATGATGGTGTTTGTATATCTGTCATGATCACCAGGTTTGATGATCTGAATGTCTATCTTTTCAATGACTTCGCTGTATTTACCGGCCAGCGCGTCAAGGCCGTCTTTTGTGATGGTCATCTTGCCATCCGTAGTGATCTTGTTTTCGTCGCCGAACTGCACATCATCCATGTGATATGCCCTGATCACCAGTCTTCTGAGTTCAATGTCTGCCATTGTATTATTTCCTTTCGCGCGTTACGCGCCGGATCAAATAAATGTGTTTTTGTTTCTTTTTCAAATGGGGGCAGATTTCTCTGCCCCCATCTTCGGAATAGTCCGATGTCCTATTCTTTTTTTGTACCGATATGTCTTTACTAGATTACAGCGTGATATTCGAAAGGCAGCGATACGATCTTGCCCGGAGTCTCGATTGTCTCGAGCAGCTCGAGGGATGCCTTTACGATAGCAGTCTGCATCTCAACGTCATGAGGTGCGCCTGCGTTTGCGCCCATAGGTACCATTGGCGCAGCAGCTCTTGGTGTACCAGCCTGTCTAACAACTGGTGGGAGTGCTGCGATAATGACTGTAGGGATACCTACCGACTCGATTGCTCTCTGCACGATTGTTGCAGAGCGGTGGCAAGTTCCTCATCCAGCCGTGAGAAGGCACGCATCTACGCCCTCCTCTTTCAGCATGTTAGCGATCTGCGGACCGGTCTCGTTTGTGAACTTCTCAATGTTTCCGCCGCCGCCCATGAATCCGGCATGGTATGGTGCGCAAGCCTTGATGAAGCCCTCAGCAGCGAGCTCTTTCAGTCTCGTGATCGGGAACATGCAGTTGATGTCCTTGTTTACATCGGAGTTGTCGTATCCACCGTGGGTTACCATGAGTTCTTCCTCTGTGGACTCGTTAGGGATCTTTCTCCATGTGAAGTCACCGGCGAGGTTGAATCTCTCCTGGTCTACTCTGTGAACGCCGGCAGCTGTTGCGAGAGCAACTGTCATCTCGTTCAGCGGCTTTGTCACAGGAGCCCATACCGACTTAGGAGTAATAGGTACGAAGATCTCAGACTGTAAACCTTTTACAACTGTCATACTCATTTTGTATTAATCCTCCTGTTTGGTTCTACTTTGCATTTCGTTCTGGAGTTCTCTGGAATGATTGATCGTCTCGAGATATCTTTCGTTGATTTCAGGGCTCTCCTGTTCAATGAAGCTCATATTCCAGGCTACCACCTGTCCGACCTCAAGGTCGTAATCAGATATGATCATCCTCTTTGGGATCCTGAGGTGTCCCAGTCTTCCCTTAAAGTCGATGGCTACGCTTCCGTCATGGACTTCCACGATTATGCCTTCCATTCTGATTATCTTATCACCGTATTTCATCTCTTAAGCGATCTCCCTTTTCAGATTAGTCGTATTTAGCCTTTCTCTTTTCGCTCATTGGCAGTGCCTGCTCGTTATCAACAAGCTCCATCTTCTTGCCATAAGCCTTCTCGATCAGCTCTACGTTAGCCTCCTTAACTGCGTGTGTGTACTTTCTTTCAGGTGCCTTGATCTTCTCGCCGGCCATCTTAGCCTTGAGCATAGCCAGGCCTCTGATAGCATCCTCGTGGCAGAGGGTGTTGCATGCGAGAACCTCGTTTTCGATACCGGACATCGACTTGTTGTTGTCGATCATAGCATCGCAGTACTGGTTACCGGTTACGAGAGCTCCCTGTACAGCGCAGAATGAGAATCCGACAACCGGAACGCCTCTCTTACCAATCTGCTCGATGTGGGAAGTGAAGTCAACGTGGTTGTTTCCGAATCCTTCTGTTGTAACGAATGCTCCGTCTACGTTCATGGACTCAACCATCTGGCCAAGTCTTCTGGATACGTAGAACTTGTCTGTGTTAGCCTGCGGCGAACCAACAAAGATAACGCCTACCAGGTCAACGTCGTCATCATGGATTGCTTCGTAAACCAGCGGCTCTCTCCAGTAATGTCTGGACATTTCCTTCGATGCCGGTCCGATGCACGTCAGAGCGTGGATGCAGCCGTCCATAACCTCGAGTGGGTTAGCAGCTACAGGAACGTTACCGAGGTCTACGTTCGGCTTAGCTCCGAGTACTCCTACTGGCTCTGTCGGGAACAGGAAGTTATCGTGCATAGCGCCCTGTCCCATGATCTCCTTAACGATAACGATTTTCTTCTTACCAGGTCTTCTTACCTGCTTCATTGTCTGAGTCTCCACGACCTGCTCGTCTGTGAGATCCTTCTTCATTGCGTTTCTGATCTCCTGAGTTACGTGGTCAACTGCAGTATGAATAGCGATAGGGCCCGGTCTCTCCATGTTCTTCTTGTTGTCGATTACGGCATGAGCTCTGATCATGATTTCGCCCTTGTCTACAGCACCAGGACGTCCCCACATCATGTTCTCATCAATGTAACCTTCCGAAGAACCGAACTCACCTACCTGTACTCCCTCTTCGGTGATACCGGTTACTACCATTACTACTCCGTCGAGAACTCTTGTTACGCCTTCACCAAGCTCATCATCGCCTTCCTTTGTAGCGATCGGCTGGATGTCCATAACTGTCTCGGAGTATACGTGATAGTTGTCCGGAGTGATCACATCGAGTTCAAGGCTGTGTACCAGCTTCTGGGCTTCAGCGCCTTCAGTAGCTGCTGCCTTACGAACGTACAGTGTAGTTCCTTCGATCTTGGTCTCGTCGCCAAGAACTACCTTGTCGATCTTGTAGTGCTTACGTGTCATCTCTCTGACTACTACAGCTTCACCAGTCTCCTCTGCTGCTGCAGGAGCTGCTGCTGCCGCAGGAACTGCTGCTGCCGCTGCAGGAGCTGCGACTGCGCCGCCGCCGATGCCTGCAGGGATCTGGATGTCGATGTTCTTGCCCTCTCCGATGTGCAGGCTGATCATTCCGCCTACAGCCGGAGCTGCGAATGCAGGAGCTGCTGCTGCAGGAGCTGCCTCGGCCGGAGCCTCAGCAGGAGCTTCCTCAGCTGCGCCTTCTGCTGCGTCGAACTTATCGACGATGTCTGCTGTAACAGGAGTAAGAGAATCCACAGTCTTAGTTAGCTTGGATCCGTTGAGGACCTGACCAATGGTCAGAGCTCCATCGAGGTTCAGCAGTCCCGAATCTACCAGGTCCGGGAAGATTGCCGGATCCTCGAAGTTTGCAGGTGTCAGTTCTGTGCCTGCCTCTGCTCTGCAGCAGAGTACTGCCGGATCGTTCGCATGTGCTTTAGCTGTTTCAGCTGTGATTGACATATCGATCTTCCTCCTAAAAGTTTTACTTGCCTGCCGCACAATATGTGCAAGCAGTTTTTTATAATTCTCTCCCCCCGGCTGTTTTGGGGTTGGCCGGGCGAAGATAATTAACAGTTATAACGGATTATTCGACGGTCTCGTTGTCTTCGACGTTGTCGACTACATTGAGATCCTGGTCTACTTTCTTGGACACCTTCAGTGTTCTGTAAAGCGGATGTCCGACAGCCATCATAGCGAGGTCTGTCATGTGCATTACCTTGAGTCCCATCTTAGGGCCGGAAGCCATGACTGTGTTGGAGCAGTCAGAGCAGTTGCCGATGATGATGTACTCGCAGCCCGCCTTCTTGAACTCGAGGTTGTTCTTTACCTGGCCTGGGCAGTTGCCCGGACGCTCGCACTTTATGGAGCCGTTTGGCATCTCAACAGCCTGCTTGCAGTAGCAGACGTGGCCTACTGTACCATTGTACTTCTTGACGAGGTCTTCCATTCTCTCGAGGTTTCCGCCGCAAGCGCATACCAGGATACCTACCTTAGCGCCCTTCAGATCTCTGAACTGGCGTGTAACGAGGATAGCACCTGTTGCCTTTGTGATCGGATCGCCGAGCTCGCAGGCCTTACCTGTGAAGGATCCGCCCATGATGATCTCGCCATAACCTCTCTCATCGAATCCGCCTGCTTCATCGATCAGAGCCTGTACGCTTCTTCCTACAGGAACGTCCATGAATACGTGAGCTTCATTTCCGCCCTTGATCATTCCTCTGACAGTGATGTTCTTGTCGATCAGCGGCTTCTGCTCTTCAATGGCCTTAGCGCAGCTGTAAACTGTCTCGGAGTTGATTACTACAGCGTTTGCTGCTGATGGGAGCTTGTCCGGCTCGAGCTCGATGCCGAGGCACTCTCTTACTACAGCACGCTCCTCGCCCATCGGATAGATATCCGGGAGGAGGTGTCTCTCGATAGCCGGGTCGTCCTTCAGAAGAGCGTCCAGCTTCTCGATGGTCTCTCTGTGTTTCTTCTTGATGGCGATGATGCCCTTGTCAGCTCCTGCGATATCCATTACATAATGCATACCTCTCAGCAGCATCTCAGGATCTGCATCGATCTGAGCAATGTTGTGTGCCAGACCCGGCTCGCACTCGGAAGCGTTTACCAGGATATAGCCATGATCCAGAACAGGCTTATCTTCCTTGCCATTGTAGATCTTTATGAATGTCGGGAATCCCGCGCCGCCCTGGCCGATGATTCCGGCTTCCTTGATCATCTCGAGGTTGGAGCCCTTCTTGATCTTTACGAAAGTCTTAGGCTGCTTGGCGTTCGGCTTGATGATGATGCGGTCATCTGTGATCTCGATGACTTCGCCGGCAACGCTGGAATGAACGTTGGCGCCGAGTCCTGTAGGAGTCGCGATCAGCTGGCCTCTCTTGACCTTGTCGCCGACTGCTACGATAGGAGCGCACGGCTTGCCGACAGCACCCTGCTTAAGTAACATCTGAATGTTTTCCATAATGCTTTATCTCCTTTAAAAACGTCTTTAAGACACGCAAAAAATACGCCTTTTTTGACGACTCCATGATATCACTTTTCTTTATTTTGGGCAACATAACGTATGCAAAAAACTTATCGCGAGCTATAAATAATCAGGCTCTCCCATCTGTTAATTTTTTATCGGTTTCGACGTTAAAAATTTCTTAATCCGATGTTAAGCAAAACAGAACGAGCAAGGCC
Organism: Mogibacterium sp.; assembly: GCA_024403035.1. Classification (GTDB taxonomy): domain Bacteria; phylum Bacillota; class Clostridia; order Peptostreptococcales; family Anaerovoracaceae; genus Crickella. The sequence continues at coordinate 63,251 of JAKSSP010000004.1, read as the reverse complement.
GTTAAATCATTGACGCTTTATTTTGTTTGCGATATCATACAACGTGAAGACAAATGTTCTTCAAGCACTATTTTTACACGTGTAATAATTACTTAGGAGGTAATTACCTATGGGAAAGTTTCTTGAGGCCAAGATCAACTATGACAACTATGATAAGAACGTCATAAGAACGGTTGAGGCTCATACTGAGGGCGAGTACTGCAGAGTCGCTCTCGACTGCCCGGAACTCCCGGGAAAAACAATGATCGAGAAGAAGCATTATCTCGAGGAGCATTATGACTACCTCAGAACGATGCTGATGTTCGAGCCTCGTGGACACCACGACATGTTCGGTGCTATTCTCTGTGAGCCGATCAACCCTGAAGCTGATTTCGGCATCTTCTTCATGGACGGCGGCGGCTACCTCAACATGTGCGGCCACTGCTCTATCGGAGCTGCTACAGTAATCCTCGAGGCAGGCCTCATGGAGATGAAAGAGCCTGTAACACAGGTCGTCATCGAAGCTCCTGCCGGCCTTATCCGTCTTGAGTGCAACTGCAAGAACGGCAAGGTCACAGGCGTCAAGCTCACAAACGTTCCTGCATTCGTATACAAGGAGAACTGCGAGCTCGAGTATCAGGGCAAGAAGGTCGTATTCGACATCTGCTTCGGCGGTTCGTTCTTCGCACTTGTCGACACAGAGAAGAACTTCGGATTCAAGGTAACACCTGAACACACAAAGTTCCTCACAGAGTGGTCAAGCTTCGCTCTGCAGGAGATCAACAAGAGATTCGAGATCCAGCATCCTGAGCTCGACATCACAAGCGTAGACCTCATCGAGAACTACTGCGATGACGAGCTTACTGCAGATGACAAGGCATTCTGCCCGGAGGCTAAGTTCGCACTGAAGAACCAGCTGGTATTCGGCGAGGCACATGATCCGCAGATCGACAGATCGCCATGCGGAACAGGTACATCCGCTAAGCTGTCCTGGCTCTACAAGAACGGTCACCTCGGAGTAGGCGAATGCTTCGTTTACAAATCATTCATCGACACAAGATTCATCGGAACCGTTGCTGCTATCGGACCTAAGGTCGGCGAGTTCGACACAGTCATTCCTCAGGTCACAGGTGCTGCTTACCTCTGCGGAGAGGCTAGGTGGTTCATGGATCCTGATGACAAGATGACAAAGGGCTTCACAGTCTAATCGGTCATTGCAAACCAAAACAAAAAGAGCCGGCCGAAAGCCGGCTCTTTTGCTGCTGACGCTGCCGCGGGGGGTGGATGGTTTTTTGGCAACCCCCGTTGACTTTCAGACTATTCTGATGTAATATACCAAAGTCGCAAACAGGCATGCGCTCGTAGCTCAGCTGGATAGAGTGTCTGACTACGAATCAGAAGGTCTAGGGTTCGAATCCCTACGGGCGCACCAAAAAAGCCTTGGAGTCATATGACCCCAAGGCTTTTTTGACTTGTCGTTTCTGTTGTTTTTATTTCTGCAGTCTCACGTATAATCCACCTCAATCCTGTTACTGCTATCGTACGGGGCTGTCAAAGTCCGGTACTGCTGCCTTGCCTTTCGCTTACTGCCGCGGCGCCGAGTATCATGACGGCACCGATGACGGTATAGATGTTTACAGGCTCTCTCAGGAAAAATGCCGAGAGAAGCACTGCCTCGACCGGATCGATATAGCTGAGAATGCCGACAGTCTGTGCCGGCAGCTTATTGACCGCGTCGAAGTAAATGATGTATCCGATGCCTGTATGCAGAAAGCCCAGCACCAGCAGACAGATGATGCCGGTCACGGTCACCTTCACCTCTCCAAAGGCTCCCGTCACCGCCGAATACGGCAGCATTATCACCGATACGAGAGCCAGCTGCATTACAGTCGTGTTTATCGGCGATATATCCTTCATGTACTTGTTGATCAGCACGACCATCGCGTAGAAGAATCCGCCCGCGACGCCGAAGAGCACACCTTTCAGTTCGGATAAGCGAAGCCCTGTCTGAAGCACGCCGGATACGAGGATCATCCCGCAGAAGGCGATGGCGACACAGACCAGTTTTTTCGCCGACAGCTTCTCCTTAAGAACAAGCGCCGCAGCCAGTATGTAGAACACCGGCTGCATGTAGTAACAGAGCGTGCTGACCGCTATCGTTGTGAATTTGAACGCTTCGAACTGACATATCCAGTTGATGCACATAAAGGCCGAGCTGAGAATGAGCCATCCTATGTTGCGTCTGATCGCCTCACCGTCGGGCTTTTCCTTACGCAGCGCCAGCACTGCCAGTATGATGATCACTCCGAAGAATGCTCTTCCCAAACAGATCAGGCTCGAAGGCATGTTTATAAACCTCGAGAGCGTGCCTATGGTGCCGAAGAGCATCATTGTAAATATCAGCTGAAGTCTCGACTTTCTTTCATTCATTCGGATCAAAGTCCCCTTTTAGATATCTCTTTTTCTGCCCATGCCCTTCAGATCGGCATGCTTTTCCTTTTTCATTATTCTGATTTTTCCTTGATCAGAATACCTGCGTCACGCTGCCGTCACCGTCTATAGGGATCTCATCGCCCAGGAATGTCGGCTTGAGCCTGAGGAAAGACTTGACGAGGTCCTTGTCCCGTGCCAGGACTTCCCTTGCATCTCTGAAATACGCGCCGGCGTATCTTACCTGATCGGATGCGACACCTTTCGCCTGTATCCCGAGAGCCCTGCCTGTGTAGAGGGCTCTGAACAGATGATACTTCTGTGTGACTACCACCATGCTGTCCACCCTGAATACGGCCTTCGCCCTGTATACCGATTCATAGGTGGAGAAGCCGGCATAGTCCAGAAATATGTCTTCTGCCGGCACGCCCTGAGCGATCGTGTATTTGAACATGCTCTCGGGCTCGCTGTATTCTTTTCTGCTGTTGTCACCGCTAAGAAGAAGCTTCGGGGCTACTCCCATTCTGTAGAGTTCTATGCCCGTGTCCAGCCTGTCCTTAAGCATGGGAGACGGCTCGCCGTCCGTGCCGGCGGCGCAGCCGAGCACGAGAATGCATTGAGGGGCGATGACGCTGCAGGCATCGGCTTCCGCTTCCGTGATGCCATTGCCGGAATCCGTCCCGGCGATGTCGCCGGACGCGGTTTTGACAACAAAAGCGCTCGCGCCAAGCGCGAGCATTCCGGCAGCAATTATTAATATGATCAGTTTCTTAATCAGTTTCACTGTCAGATCGCTTTCTGTCCGTCAGTCCCTTCCCGTAATCGGGTGCTATTCCATATAAGTGTTCATGTATTTATCCCATATTTCGTCCGGGACGAGCCTGCCGCCCGTTGCCCAGCAGACCTGTGTCGAATTCGCCAGCTTTTCTGCCGTCAGCTCATGCTTTTCAAGATAAGCCCTGGCGTTGTCATACTTGAGCAGGTTGACAGGTGCCGTAAACGCGGCGCAGCTGGACGGCTCAATGAATATATCTTCCGTATTTTTCAGCATCCTCATGTAGTCAAAGAGGATCGCATCCTTTACCGTAAAATCTCCCGAAAGAAGGTTTCTGTCTATCCTGACCACGAAGCCGGACGGGCTTGCGCACGCCAGGCCGTCCGCCGCAGACATGCCCGTGAGACCGAAGTCGCTCACGTTGACTTCGTTGTAGCGGTCCGACGCCATTCCAAGCAGCACTGACGGGAAGAGTGTAGGTTCGCAGAAGAACACGTGAACGTTGTCTCCGTAGAGGCGCTTGAAGCCATAGCAGATCCCTCCCGGAGCCCCGCCAACGCCGCACGGCACATACAGGATAAGCGGATGTCCGGCATCAACCGTGATATCCATCTCATCAAGCTGCTTCTTCATACGGCCCGCAGCGACAGCGTATCCGAGAAAGAGCGGCACGGAGTATTCGTCGTCAACGAAGTAGCTTGTCGGATCCATATCCGACTGGCGGCGGCCCTCCTGAACAGCCTTTGAATAGTCATCCTCGTATTCTATGACCTCCACACCCTTGCTGCGGAGCATGTCCTTCTTCCACTGTCTGGCGTCTGCCGACATGTGGACCTTTACCTTGAAGCCCAGGAAGGCGCTCATTATGCCTATCGAGAGGCCCAGATTCCCGGTCGATCCCACCTGAACGGTATGCTGTCCGAAAAATTCCCTGACATCGTCATCGGCGAACCTTTCGTAGCTGTCGCCTTCGGTCACAAGTCCGGCTTCAAGAGCGAGGTCTTCAGCATGCTTCAGCACTTCATAGATGCCGCCTCTGGCTTTTACCGAGCCCGCTATCGGCAGGTGGCTGTCCATCTTGAGAAGCAGCCTTCCCGGTATCTCTGCGCCATAGGTCTCTTCAAGAGCCTTCTTCATGGCGCTTATCTCTTTAAGCGGGGATTCGATCAGGCCGCCACTTTCCGCAGTCTCGGGAAAGCATTTTTTTATATACGGCGCGAATTTGTGAAGTCTCCTCTCGGCATCTGCGATATCCCCGTCAGACACCACCAGCTGGCATACGGCATCCACCATCTCAAACGGCAGATACTTGTCGTTGATCCAGATCGTCTCTTTCTGATCAGCTATGTCCTTAAAGACCTGATCCTTTTCTATCATCTGCTTTGCGTATTCTCTGATGCCCATTTCTGTCCTCCCCCGTCATAAAGCGGTCCTAAAAGCATTCCTCGTATATATCAAGAATTTCTGATGACGCTGTACAGGCAGTCATCTCTGCAATAATTCGTGAATTCAATAAGGCCGCGAAGATAGATGTCGCGGCCATAGCTGTCGATCGCGGTTTTCTGCGCCAAAGACCTCATGTATTCGCTGTCTTCGGGGTTGCGTTCCGCGAGCATGCGTACAAACTCACCGTGCGCAAGTGTACGCTCGTTGTGAAGCTTCTCTATTAACGGACGAAGTGCTCCCATAAATACCCCTGTGCAAAAATAAATCATTGTTATTGTAACATAGCATGACCGTTTGCGTCACCTTTATCATCAGCGGCATATTTGATTTCAGCACTCATCATAAAAGCCTTCTGTATTCAATCAAAAAGCTTACTTCAAATACATTCCCTGACATAGAAAAGAAACAGTATTCCGGTAAAAATCGCCGCCTGCGCTATGGCGTTGGTCAGTTGTTCAATCCAACGGAAACGAAGTGACTGCCGCAAAAACGGCGGTCTTCCGAAAAGCAGCCCAAGCAGTATCATACTGCCTGCTTATATGCTGTCAGCAGAGCAGACCCGACCATAACATGGTGTTCCGGTCCATGCATATGACAGAATGGCATAGACATCATTTTTTCGATAATGGCTATCGGATTCTTTGAAGATTCCTTAATGCACAATCCGATAATAGAATCAAGCCCTTGTGTATGACAATCGTTACATACATAATGCCCGTTCACACACCTTGTCTTGCTGTTTTCTTTTTTATGGCAAATCTCGCACTCCATGAGAACATCTGTCTCAAGATATTCCAGTGGAGCAGTGTGTCCTGCCTTTTCTCAACTCCTTTAATGAGGACGGCCCTTTTGGTATAATCTCTACTTAAGGAGGTGACATTATGGCAAACAATCCGGCTGCCGATCCTGTTTACACAGTCAGTCAGCTTGCGTCTGCATGCGGAGCAAGCCGATCCGGCATTTTGAGACTTCATGATGAAGGTATCCTCATTCCAACCGCACGTGACGCATCAGGGACAAAGAGAATGTACTCATTTCTGGATATGATGAAACTTCGCCAGATCTTAATGCTTCACAATTACGGTTTCACGCATGCAACGATAAAGGACTATTTTGAAGATAACGGTAACTACACCAATCTCATTTCGCTGCTTTCCGCAAAACAGTCCGACATTTTCTATTTCCTTAGGGAAATGGAACTGAGAATGTCTGAAGACCACGGCCTTGAGATAGAATATGTTTATTCTCCTGCCGTTCCCTGTCATACGAAAAAAATGATCCATTCCTTATCGTACTACGATCATCACAGGGAACTCTTCATTGAACAGATAAACGATATAGTTGCGAAAAAGTACGTCCTTTCAACGACCAGACCTCTGTTTATCACAACGCCATGGGAGGATTTGGCCAAAGGTGCATCTATCGAGGATGAGCGCGAATACATCGGATATATCCCTCTTGCCGAGATGCCTGAAAAGCCGGACCCTGCTGTCATCATGAGTCCGCGACAGCGGGTACTGTCCATACTTGTCCATGGTCCTCGAATTCCAATGAACGACATTATTCAGAAGCTAAAGGATGAGGTCGAGCAGCACAGCCTCGAAGCGACCGGTCCGCTCTTCCTTATATCAATGGTCGGCCCGCACCTCGGACTGGACATTCCCAAGGAGAGATATCTAACAAGGATTATGCTGCCGATCAAATAGCACCAATAATAAATCCCGATCAGATACTTTATCAGTACCGGATCGGGATTTTTGCCCGTATTTATCTTTTTCTATCTTTCGCCGAGCTCCTTATCCAATTGATAAAGTCCGGCTGAGCAATCCTTCGCAAACAGCTCATATCTGCTGATGAGTTCATTTGCATTTTTCTCCTCTTCTGCCTGCTCATTTATGAACCAGTCAAGGAATCGCAGCGTTCTGTAGTCATTCATCTTCTCAGCCTCGCCATAAAGATCATTGATGAGTTCGGTTATGTACATCTCATTCTTCAGGCCGCTCTTAAGAACTTCCAGATCATCGGTGCACGGACATTCGGCTTTGTCTATAGCCATCAGCCTGACCTTGTCGTTCTCATCATGCAGGAAGGCCATAAACTTTTCAGCATGTTCGATTTCCTCCTCAGCCTGAACCTTGTACCAATGCGCAAAACCATTCAATCCTCTTTCAGTGAAATAATTTGTGAAATCAAGATATATATACGCAGATTCAAGCTCCTTGTTTATCTGTAAATTGATCAAATCGATCAGCTTCTTATTCAGCACCGGACTCACCTCCTTCATTTCACGTCCGCTTTCCACAGGCCGTGAAGATTACAGTACTCATATACAGCCTCCACAACGTCACCCTCACAGAGAGCGAAACAGGCTTCAGGAGCATCCCCGGCCTTCAGGCATTTGCGCTGATTGCCACCGGAAGTCTGAACAGCGATCCACTGAATGTAGTGGTCCGGCTCCATCGGGTGATCATCTTCACCCACTCTTACGCGGATCATATTGTCCCTGATCTCACATACAGGAACGTGCTTTTCGTGAGCACCGTCAGTTGTGTTAGCAACCAGTTCCTTCATTTCGTCGCCGCAGCATACAACACGTACGCCACTGGCCTTTACCATTGCAACAATATTTCCGCAATGTTCGCATCTGTAGAATTTAAGTTCCATAATATTCACCTCCTTTATGGCACCTTCTTCTAGGGATGTAGGGTCCCTTTCCTTTAGTCTGACTGGATGTTACTGCTGTCCGCCAGTGGACAGTCAACACTTTTTTAAAAAATTTTTAAATATTTTTGATCACAAAATATCTGATTACATCCCGATTTATCGATAATCTGTCAGGGATGACTTCCATTTCACCTTTACCGGATAATCGGGCGCCGACGCACCTCAAAACCATGCAATCGTCACATCCATTTACCGTTGGAGAGCTTAAGACTCTCATGCTCCCGGGTACAATATTTTCCTTCCGGGATGTGCACCGGCTCGGCAGGTTCATACAATTTAAGATACCGGAAGTTTGCGTATCCTCATTGATGACCAGGGTTCCCAGCCCACGATCTAACGATCCTCGGTTAGAAAAAAAATATCCAGCATATCCAATTAATCAGATAAAGAGATTAACATTTGAGTCGTCCGCTTCGCCGAGATAGGTACCTACGCCCGCCATCTCCACGCCTTCAATTAGCTCCTCCTGCTTGATGCCCATGACGTCCATGCTCATTGGTGCTACACCATTTAGTATTTTGAATAGGTAATTTACTCATAAACCTATGGTTTGGGTGTATCTTGGAGGATCATTTCTGAAATACTACACCCTCTCATCCATTCTCCAGGATCATCACTTTGATTCACCAGGATCATCTTTCCGAGATCTCCGGTTCTTTGATCTGGAGGAACTCCCTTATCTCGGCGAGCCTCTCGGTCGCGATCCTGCGCCCTTCCTGATATACCCGCTCGAGCTCATCTGGCTCTTTCTCCGTGCGGCTGATGCCAAGCGCTTCACTCGGCCTGATGACCAGTGCCTCGCCTTTCCTCTCGCGCTCTTTTATCTCCTCCATCTGAAGGTTATATACATCGTGCCGCTTCGCCATCGCCTTGACTATCGCCGGATATTTATGAAGAGCTACACGGATAAGCGGCAGCGTCTTTGCTTTCTCCTTTACGAAGTCCTCCGGCTGCGTCAAGATGATGATATTTCTGTCGTATCCCATGCTTTCCATGAATTCGTACGGGACCGGGCAGACTATGCCGCCGTCCAGAAGCTTTCTGCCATCTATTTCGACTATCCTTGATACTACCGGCATCGAAGCCGAGGCTCTCATCCATTTGAGGTCCTCATCCCTTCCGTCATAGCACTTGTGGAATACCGCCTCTCCGGTCTCGATGTCCGATGCGCCGACATAGAAATTCAGCGGATCATTTGTGAACGTCTCGTTATCAAACGGATCCAGCACCTCCGGAAGCTCGTGGTAACAGAACTGTTCGCCGTAAAGGTCGCCTGTCTTTATAAGAGACTTGAAGCTGCAGTAGCGCGGATCCTTGCTGTATTTCTTATTGTATCTAAGAGGCCTGCCGATCTGGTGCGACTTGAAATTGCAGCCAAGTACAGCCCCGGCAGATATACCGGCGGCGCCGTCAAAAGTTATTTCATTCTCCAGGAAGACATCCAGCACTCCGCAGGTGAAAAGCCCCCGCATGGCTCCGCCTTCCATTATCAGTCCTTTTTTCATTCCTTCAGTCCTCTCTTTATTCCAGCCCTCTAGTCCCCTGTCGCTATGGTCCCCGGCCAGGTATTGATACCGCCGATCTCATGGATGTTTGTGTATCCGATCTTTGCCAGTTTAGCCGAAGCCTCTTTGCTGCGTCTTCCCGTACGGCAATACACCAGCAGCAGCTGATCCTTATCCGGCAGTTTTTCAGGCATCTCGTCTGCGATCTCCTCGTTCGGAACGTTGATGGCGCCTTCGATGTGCCCTTCAGCAAACTCATCCGGCCTGCGTACATCCACTATAAGATAGCCGGTCTCTTCCTCCATGATCTTCATGGCTTCGTCCTGAGAGATCTGTTTGTAGCTCGCGCCGCAGGCGCCCAGGATGAAAACAGCTGCCATGATAAGTACCATGACCTGGACCAAGGGCCACCTCCCCAAAATGTGCATATTCAATTCCTTTCCTTTATGTTTCATCCGGCAGTTCCCCATCCGTCTTTACTGTGATCAGCACACCTATGAATACGATTATTATACCCGCTATCTGCCTGAGCGATATAGGCTCGGCCAGCATCAGATACGAGAATATCGCAACGAATACCGGCTGCGACGCATAGATGATGGTCGCGTGATCTGCCGAGCTGTATTTCTCCGCCGCGGTCTGCAGGATGAATCCAAGAGCGCCGCAGCCAAGCGCCAGATACATAAGCTGTCCCCAGCCGGCCGGGCTCTGCGGCAGTCTGAAGCTGTCCTCCAGCGCAAACGAGAAAATGAACGCGTAGACCGATACGAATATCAGCTGGAACGTGCCCAGCACTATAGGGTCGTGCTTCTTCGCGTAGCGCTCGGTATACAGCATCTGGAAGGCGTAGAAGAACGCGCAGCAAACGCAGATCAGATCGCCCTTATTGAGCGTGAGCCTTCCGGACAGGCACATGAGCCCGACGCCAAAGAGCGTGATCAGTATGCTCGCCGTCTGTCTTCCGGTAGGCCGTATCTTCTCCTGCGCCCAGATTATAAGCGGCGTGAAGAACGCCACCAGGCTCATCATGAATCCGGCGTTTGAAGCCGTCGTGTACTTGCAGCCCTCAACCATGCAAAAGTATGAAATAAAAAGAAACGTCCCAAGCACGAAAGCGTGCAGGGTCGTCTCCTTGTCTACTGTCTTGTAGCGTCTGTGGAACACCGCAAAGCAGACCGCGAAAGCGATCAGAAATCTGAGCGCCACCATGTTGAAGACCTCAAGCTCTGCCAGTATCTGCTTTGAGAATATGGTCATAGCGCCAAAGATCATGGTGGCCGCCAGCATCATCGCGTCACCAGCAAGCGCACTCTTTTTCAATATCCCTTACCCTTCTGTTCTATGAAGTCCAGTACCTGCTGTCTGTCCTTAAGCGAAGTACCAGAGCCAACAGCTGTACTGCAGATGGCTCCGCACGCACAGCCTAATGTCAGCGCGTCCTTTATGCCGGCCCCGCGGATTATCTCCGAAGCAAATCCCGCCAGGAAGTTGTCGCCGGCGCCTGTCGCGTCGACGGTATCGATGCTGAAAGCAGGCATGAATATGGACTCCTGACTGTTCTTAAAGAAGCAGCCCTTTCCGCCCAGCTTGATAATAACATTGCGGACTCCCTTAGACAGGAAGACATCCGCCATCTTCTCAGGGTCTTCCTCGCCGGTGTAGTACTTGGCCTCAGTCTCGTTAGGAGTGATGTAGTCGACATACGGCAGCGAGTCCGCGAGATCATCCAGGCTCAGCACCGCGAAGTTAGGAAGCTTGGTGTCCGCAATAACCAACACACCATTTGCCGCGGCTGCCTTGACGACGTCATTCACCACCTGCGCGTCATTGAACGGCGCTCTGAAAAGCGAGCCTACCACGATCGCCTTTGCGTCCGTAAACGACGCCTCATATCTTTCCGGATGGAAGTTGTTTTTATGCGCACTGTTTGTGATCGACATGCGCTCGCCGTCTTCAGATACGAATATCGTCGTCACAGGTGTCGGCCGCTCATCAGATTTCGCGATCCTGCTCGTGTCGACTCCGTGCTTTTTAAGATCCGCCTCTATTATGCCGCCCGCGTCGTCATTTCCGAGCGAGCAAAGAATGGCGGTCTTCATGCCAAGCTTGGATGCCGCTATAGATCCGTTGACGGCTTCTCCGCCCGCGTTAAGCGTCCCGCTCTCTGCCCTGTATCCGGCAGAAGAGACGGGCTCCGGATCGAATCCCTTAATGATCGAATCCAGTATCGCAGATCCTATAAAAACAATATCCAAGTCCTTCATTCGTCATCCATTTTTCTGGCGCGGGACTCGCCCCACACCATGTCGTAGATAAGCGGATCGCGTATAAGATGCTTCCACACCGTCGCAGTGGCCTTTACGAAACGCTCGTCCAGCTCTATCTCTTCTTCTATCATAGGGCACGCATACGGCAATTCGTAGTCATTGAAGACTAAAGTCAGCTCGCCGTCCTCGCTAAAATGAGGCAGCAGCGGAAAACTCCTGCACTGGATCGGCCGCATCTCCCTTGGACAATGCGGAGGAGTCTTGCACCTCACAAAGTATATCTTGCCCTTCCAGGTTCCCGGAAGCTCGTACTCATCAGAGCTCAGTGACTCCCACTCAAGCCAGTCAGCTTTCCTGTCGTGGATCTTCTCCTCGCCGGGAAGAAGCATTATCCCCATCTCCTCGTCGGAAGAAGCCGCATTGCAGCAGGCCGCGCCGCAGATGGTGCCGCAGTCAAACGGCACAGGCGATACCCTGTCGAGCAGCCTGTATATAGCCTTGTATGTCCGTCTTCTGGTCGCGCCTTTTATCAATGGCTTACCTTTCTGCCGCTCGCTACGTCAAAGTGATAAGCGACTATTCCCAGGTCCACCTTTGTTTCAGGTCCGAACCCCTTAGCCCTGACCGAAGCCTCATCGCCCTCAAGCGAGAACACGAATTTCTGCTGATTGACGGCGGTCGGCGCCAGCAGCGCCGCCTCAACGCCCGCAACGAACCACTCAGGCATACCGCCTTTTACATCGATCACATCATGAAGGCTCTTTCCTTTGTGCGGATGTCCCTGAGTCTCGCCATAACCAAGCGCGATCACCATGCAGAATGCCTCATCCTTCGGAATAAGTGTCTTTACTTTCTTCTTGTTGAATGTAAGGGCAGCCCAGCATGTGTTGAGTCCAATATGTTGTGCGAAAAGCACTATCTTTTCGCCGTAGTAGCCGCAGACATAGTCAAAGTCCGCAACTTTCTTGCCCTTCAGCACTATGTAATTGCTGACGTTCCTGAAGCTGCCGTAATGAGCCAGCCTTGAATCGAATCCCTCAGGGTCATCGTACTGCACGGTGATGTTCAGTCCGGACTCCCTGTTGCATTTGTCTACGAACTCATTCAGCTGATTGCGCACTCCCTGCTCGATAGGTATATCCTTATAAGCCCGCACCGAATGCCTGGCCTTAATAGCTTCCATCATTTCATTAGTTGTCATTTTAGTCCTCTCTTTTATCTCAAATCCCTTTTTATTTTCCGAGCTTCTCCTCCGCATAGTCAAAGAATCCCTCAAGCGCCTTCTCCATTCCGGCGACATCACAGTCCGTTCCAAGCATGTGGTTAAGAGAGCTCAAAGGATAATACAGCCATCTGTTGTTTGCACTGTATCCCAGCCTTAGGTGCTGCTCCTTTATTACATAGCAAATGCTCTTTTCAAGTTCTTCGTAATTTGGCATACTCAATATCTTTTTTTGTCCCAACGAAAAAAAGACCGCCCCTATTCCTTCTTATTCAGCAAGTATCCTGCCACCGCGCCGACGATGCCTCCAACTATGTGCGCCATGTTCGAGATATTATCGGCTACAAACAGCCCCTCATAGACCTGCTGCCCTATGAATATGATCGCCACCAGTATTACTGTCAGAGGGATCTCGCCTTCCCTGAAGCTCGTGAACGAAGTCATCATGATGAACGCAAAGACAACTCCGGAAGCGCCGCAAAGCGCAATGCCCGGGAAGAGGAACCAGTTTACAAGTCCGGTCACCAGCCCTGTCAGCAGTATTACCTCAATGAGCGCCCTCGATCCGTACTTTTCCTCAAGCATCGGCCCAAGCAACAGCAGGTACATCATATTTCCAATGAAATGGCTCCAGCCGTTGTGCCCCAGCACATGCGTAAAGAACCTGACATACGTCATAGGCGAAGCCAGCGACGAGTGATAGGTCACAAACAGCAGCTGATTGCTGAGCCCGGCAGTCAGATAGTTGGCCACCATCGCGCCAAAGCTGATGATGACGAATGTCAGCACTACAGGTGAATTGAATGTTAAGCGTCTTGATTTCTTCATGGGAAACTTACTTCCTGATGATATCCACTACCTCGCCGATGTAGAGCGTGTGCGGCTCATCAGGTGTGTAGTGCTGCTGCACTATCTCCGCAGGCATGTGAGTCGTGATCATGTCCTCATAGAAGACCTTCTTGCAAAGGAATACCAGCTCGGCCTCTTCGTAAGTCACGGCCTCTCCCAGGTCCCTGACTGTCAGTCCGGCAGCCGCGACATACTTGAATTTCTCTACAAGATCGCTTGCCCTTCCGTCTTCACTTTTGCCGGCGCTTGCAAGCCACGCGACTGCCACTGCTCCAGCAAAGATATTTGACTGCAAAGTGAAATACCTAAGAGCCCCAAAGCCGTTTTGAAGCAGCGAACCGTTACCGAAAAAGAATACTCCAAGCCATGAACCGAAAGCCAGGATCACGATCAGTATATTCCAGTAGAACCTAAGGCCGCGCTTCATATCTTACAAGCTCCGCGTCAGTAAACAAACATACCGAACTGGTCAAACTCTACATCTTCGGAATCTCTGTAAGGCCCGCCGTATGACATTATGAGAGCTACCACGACGTCGAAGAGATACCAGATCCCAAGTCCGCCGAATGTGAACAGCTTAAGAAATCCCAAGGCTATCTGCCCCCGTGCGAATCTGTCAGCACCGTAAAGTCCCATGAAAAACGACAGGAACCACGTATACAGGTGCTTGTTGAACCTTCTTGCTACTCTGCGGTTCTGATTGTAGCCCTGACCGAATCCGCGGCCATAACCTCTGTCATAGTCCCGGCCGTAACCCGGGCCGTAGCTGCTGCGTCTGTAGCCGGGCTCGTAGTACTCTTCAACGACCGTCTCTTCAGTCACAGTCTCAACTTCAGGCTCTTCAGGCGTGAAAGTCTCGACTTCCCATTCCATCTCGATGCCCGGTTTTTCCTCAGCTACAGCCTGTGCCTCAGCAGCGGCTGCAGCCTGCTCTTCTTCCGGCGCCTTAGCTACTGCTACTCCGCCTTCGAATTCTTCAAAATCTGTCATATGTCAAAACTCCCTATTCCCACGATAAAGGTTCGATCTTGCGGCTCTTTATATTCTCAATAAAGTTCTGGTACTCCTCTGTGTCCGTGATCCTCTTGCCCTCGCTCAGCGCAGCCTTCAGCACCTCGATCTTGGCAGGGTCATATCTGTCTCCAACGCGCCACTGATATGAATGAGGATAGGCATCGTCCTTGTCAAGGATAGTAGGATCCCTGAAGCACATCTCCTCATATTCAGCGTACAGGCGCTCCCACAAATCTATCACCGGCTTTTCCGGTTCCTTCGCAGGAGCTTCCGGCTCCGGCTTTTTCTCAGCCTCTGCAAGAGGCTCATGCCTGATCGGATCGAGCCCCGGATACCTCGGGTCCATAACTATCGTGTAATCAAAATCTTCGTTGTTTTTAAACTTATCCATTTTGCAAAACTTCCTTTTCTATATATTTTCGGGCTCCCCTAGCTGAACGCATCCAGTGCAGGTTTGCAGATAGCTTCGACTGCGCCCGGCTCGGTAAACTTTTCAAGTCCGCATCTTTCTACCACTTCCAGGTAGGACCTGTTATAGATGCCTTCATCCAGGAACTTTTCCCAGATGCTGACCGCTCCGTCAAAGTCAGTCTCGCTCCTGCTCCATATCTGCATGGCGGCAAGCCCGCTTACTGCGTAACTTATATTATACATCGGAACCTCAAACATGTGAGTAACAAAAACCCATGAATAGTCCTCCGGTCCCGGATCGATGCCATAATCTTTGTAGATCCTCGCGCACAGACGGTTCATTTCCTTAAGCGTCATGTTCGGATCTCTATAGACCTCACGCTGGAACTCATCCTGAATGCAGCCGTAGAGAATGTTCTCCATCAGCTCGTCGATGGTCTCATGCCTTGCGCTGTCCGCCTGATCCGGGAAGATCTCATCATAGTAATTTGTCATGAGGCCTTCGAATCCGTTGGACGCTATCTCCGCAAGATCTATGCAGCCGGTGTCCGTAAGGTGATTGTCCGGCTCGTCATTCAGAAACTCGGTGAAGTGACCGAATTTATGCGTCAAAGTAGGCAGCGCACTTTTCAAGAGCGCTGTATGACCAGCCTGGCTCCTACTATCTCTCCCTTCATCAAGGGCTGCATCTTGCCCGGCGCCTTGGTGATATCTTTCCGCTGTCTTGTCCAGTATGCTCTTCATGAGAGCGTCCATTTCAGAGCCTTCCGTATAATCCGCAGGAGCAAAGTATCCTATCCTGTGCTCGTCCAGCAGCTTCAGCACCCTGCTCTTGTCGCCTGTCTCAGGGTCATAGACTCCTACCGAATAACCGCCGTATGAGTTTACCAGCTTCATGCACGGTATATCCGTTTCGCTGTCGCCAATATACACCATGTTTGTGAAGGGTACACGAATATTTTCAGGAGCTACGTAGTCGTTTACCGCATTGTCGTTGACGTCCAGCACGCCCTTTGAGATCCTGAACAGAAACTGCGTCTTACTGGTGTAGTTGACCACCTGAGCCGGCCATACGGCCACGCCTGCCTCATCGTAGTAGAACGAGCTGGCGAATATGGCAGTGAGCTTATCAGCGATGCAGGTGCCTTCTATCATCTCCTTGAGGCCGGATGAGAGGATGTAATGCTCTACAGTGATGCCCCTCTCCTCGCCGTAGCGGCAGATGCGGTCGAACCAATCACATACACCGTCATAAAGCTCCACCTGCGAGCCATAGCGAGCAAGCATCTCGCGCCTGAATATCTCCTTGCCTCGCGCACCTTTAAGCATCAGGTGCATCCACGCAAGATTGGAGTCCATGCAGTTGGCTCTTGCCAGCTCATTGGTCTCCTTCCAGAATTCGTCCTGGCACTCGTATCTGATCGCCTGAAGATAGCCCTGCGCCTGCATATTGTCAGGCGAGAGGGTCTTATCGAAGTCATAGCATATAGCTACGACAGGCTTTTTCACTTTTTGATTATCTCTCTGGTCCATTTTTCAGTCATTATCCAAGCAGCAGCTTTGATATTCGATCTGCCCTGTCTACGTGCGCTCCCATATTGGCCAGCTTCTTGAAATATATCTCGTTCTTAGCGTCCCTTATAAGATTATCGCCAACGCCCTGCAAAAGGGTCTTGCCCTTGTTCTTCACAAGTATGATATCGAGCTTTTTCTTGACGTCTTCTATCTTCTGTTCGTCTTCTCCGAACGCCTGAAGCTCAAGCGCCAGCCGCTCTATCTCCTCGCCTCTGTATGTGCCGCCTATGCCAACTCCGCGTTTGAAAAAGATCCCATGCTGCGGCACCTTCGTTATGGTCGGCTTGAAGTTCATCTGATAGCGGATTGTACCGGCATATAGATGGTCGGTCTCGATATTCAGGTAGAAGTCGTAGCGCCAGTAGACGTCCTTGTACTTCTCCTGCAGAAGGTTCTGATTGATTGGCCTAGGTTCAAATTCGCCATTTCCCTCAGTCCAGTATTCGTCGACTTCAAGCCAGACATCTTTCACCTGGTCAAAGCTTATGACGTCCGGGTTCTTGTCCCTGAAGTCCACAGACGGATCCTCGACCGGACCCTCTACCACGACAAACTGTCTTTTATCCGCATCGTAAACGAACTGCGTGGCCACTCTGTACTTCTTGATGCCCCACGCCTTCGTTACGTTGAACTCGTCAAGCAGTCTGCGGTTTTCCTCAAGGTATTCCGCCGGTCTCTTCTCTTTCTTTTTAAACAGTCCCATGCCAGCCTCCTGTACAGTCAGATCGTATATTTCTTCAGGTCGGTCTCGTCGACAAAGTCTTTCTTCAGCTCGCCGAGTCTCTTAAAGTGCGGCATCTCATTATGTATCGCTACCGCCTCGGCATCACGCCAGTGCTCCAAGAGAAACAGTTCATCCGGGGAGTCCGCCGCAAAGTAATAATCGTATTTGCAGTTGCCCTCCTCAGTGCGGCTAGCCGCGTCAAGGCCTTCAGCCTTTATGGCATCCAGGAATGCCTCACGCATGCCAGGCTTGCACTTATATGTAACGTTCAGGACTATCATTTTCCCATCCTCACTTTCTATTTCAGCAGATCCTCGCCAGGTCCCATCATAGGGATATCGACCGCAGTCGCGTCCTCAAGGTGGAACATCATCAGTTTGTGCCCTGTCTCGTCATTGTATATGCCGCGGAGCTGAGGCATCGCATCAAGGCTTGCTTCCGCGTATTTCGGATCTGTCTCAAACACGGCTTTGCCTGTGTAGCGCAGCCAGTGTCCGTCAGGCTTTGCGCAAGCGATCTCCACTTTCGGGTTTGCCAGGAGCTGCTTATACACGTCCTTGAAATCTCCGATACCGAAGAGGACCTTGCCGTCTATCTCCATATGCGCGCCGAGCGGCCTTACCTTAGGCTGGTCGCCGCCAACTGTTGCCAGATAGAAAACACCTGCTTCTGTAAGAAAATCATTTACCTTGCTCATAATATGTCCCCTTTCTGTTCTAATCTCTTGTTGGTATTATCTCCAACCAATATCCGTCCGGATCGGTTATGAAATAGATGCCCATCGAGTGGTTCTCGAATGCTATGCAGCCCATCTCCTCATGGAGTTTATGCGCTGCATCAAAGTCATCAACTCTGAATGCCAAATGGAACTCCTCTTCGCCGAGGTCGTATTTCTGTGGATGCTCAGCAAGCCACGTAAGTTCGAGTTCGAAGTCAGCTTCCTCGTTACCCACATAAACTATAATGAAAGAACCATCCTCGGCGACCTTACGTCTTATCTCCTTAAGTCCCAGCGCCTTTTCATAGAACTCCAGCGCGACATCAAGGTCACTTACATTGAAGTTCTCATGTATCATTTTGAATTTCATAGTTCCCCCTTCTTTGCCTCTGCTGTGCTCATGAATCTGTCTGTATCGATGATGAATCTCTCGTGAGTCCCTTCACCGATGAGTCCGGCATCATCATAGGCTGCAACTTTGAATACCAGCCTGCGTCTGTCGATCTCAACAAGTTCGCTTTCTGCTCTGACGTGCATCCCTACAGGAGTCGCAGAAAGATGCTTTACGTTCATCAGCGTGCCGACAGTGGTGCGGCCTTCTTCCATGCAGGCCTCAACGCTGTCCCAGGCAGCAAACTCCATCAGAGCTATCATTGCCGGGGTCGCATATACGGAAAGTCCGCCGCTGTCCAGCGCAGCCGCAGTCACATCTTCAGTAACAGTCAATTCTTTTGTGCACTTTATTCCTGTTTTCAGTTCACTCATATCTATTACCTCTTTTAATGCATGCCCATGAACATTCCAATAATAAACGGCACCAGCCATATAGCCCAGGCTGCGTGGACAAACATCAGCACTATAGCTATAAGCCCTGTTATTCCGTGCACGCCGGTAAGCCCGCTTGCAGCGTCGCCTGCCAGAAGCGTCATGGCATGTGTACCTGTCGCATCTAAAATCAGACCAAGCCAGAAGAACGCCAGATGTATAGGCCTAAGCACTTTGTCTTTATGTTCCCACCACACTCCGATGGTGTAGCATACAAGCGCCAGCGTTATGGCGATGACCGCCCTCATCAGAGCCGGCGACATATTACCACCCCGTCTTGCTCATACCCTGGATGTTCTTTCCCATCTCGAGTATATCCTTATCCAGTACAGCAAAGACTATGTCCATATTGTAGTCAGCATTCTCATTGATCCAGTCACGGCAAGCGCTGAGAGCAGCCTCCCACGCCTCTGCCTTCGGATATCCGAAGATACCGGAAGAGATGAGAGGAAAGCCTATGGAATGACAATCGTTCTCCTTTGCCCTGTTTAGCGACTCAATGTAGCAGCTGTAGAGATCCTCGGGCTCGTGATTCAGTCCGCCGTGCCAGACAGGCCCGACTGCGTGAACTACATACTTTGCCTTAAGATCGAATCCCGGAGTAATGACAGCCTTACCTGTCGGGCAATAGCCTATCGCCTCGCAGGCTTCGGTCAGCTTGCGGATACCCGCGTATCTAAAAATGGCGCCGCAAACACCGCTGCCCATAGCCAGCTTGCTGTTGGCCGCATTCACGATGCAGTCGGTATCAAGGTCTGTGATCCCAATAAGTCTTATATCTATTGAACTCATAAGTTTCTCCTATATCTGCATGATCTGACACATCTGCATGGTCTTTAGCGCTGCCTCGTGCGACTCCGGTGTCACTCCTGCGCAGCACGCAGGGTCTACCGAGATAGTGACTTCAGGCATCACAGCCTTCAAAAGCAGCGCATTGGATACGACGCAGATATCCGTGCACAGTCCTATCAGTTCTATTTCTATATCTTCTTCAGCAGCTATCTTAGCGATATCCTCCGCAAGCTTTGTGCTGCCAAATGTAGGCTTCTCATATACTCTGGCTTCAGGCAGAAGCTCTGCTATGTCGCCTCTCAGCTGCCAGCCATCTGTCCCCTTGATGCAGTGCTCCACAGGGAGGTTCCTTCCCTCCTGCGTGCTCAGATAGTCTGGGGCGTGGGTGTCCATGGTCACAAAGATATCTTTCTGATCATACTCACGGATCTTCGCTTTCACATTTTCTACGATCGCAAGAGCCTCTTTTGTCCCAAGAGCCCCGTCTATGAAGTCGTTCTGCATGTCAACAACTACCAGTATCTTTCTCATGGTTTTACCCCCTGAATTTCCTTTTCATGTATTCTATCCTAAGCTCCTCCATAATAAGAGTTGTAGGAGCCTTTGTCACATAGTCAAATCCGTGCATGGTGCCGTGGGTATCATGGAATTCCACATCTATGCCCGCATCCTGCAGCAGCTTGCTGTACAGTATCCCGTCGTCACGCAGGGCGTCAAACTCTGCTACCTCGATGTATGCCTGCGGCAGGCCTTTAAGGCTTTCCGCTTCTACCGGTGACCTATATGCCAGAGGCGTATCCTCAGGATTCGGATTTATAAGGTCATTGACCTGCTTTGAGAGGCTCGAATTCCAGACCGGTGTATCCGTGTACTTGCGGTATGACTCGCTGTTGCTCCTTCTGTCCAGGAAAGGATAAACCAGCAGCTGGAATAGCGGTTTAATGCCGGCCCCCCTGTCACGCGCCATTAGGCATGATGAGACGGCGTGTACAGACTAAGCGGCAGAAATTCTTTATTTATCGGATATTTGCCTCTCTTCATAATGTCACCAATACCCTTAAGTCATCTTTATGCCAGGATGAGTTCTTTCGCTCTTTCGCAGGCACCGTACGCGATCGCTTTTGCACGGTCGATGGCCTGCTGCTCTTCTGTTGCTTCCATGTCAGGATCAGAAGGCTGCACCTTATCCATGACTCTCTGGATCTCCTCTACTACAGAGGTAGCATCCATGCGGTCATCATCGATTATGAGATCAAGTCTCTTAAGGTCACTAATCAGTGCCTGGAGTTCCATCGAGTATAGAATAGAACCTTCGAATTCCGGCAGATCCTCAAGCTCATCGATGCCCTGCTTTATCTCCCTGCCTGCACCGGCATCCTGGAAAAGTCCCTGCAGTTTCTCCTTTGCGCCAGAAGTTAGCGAGGATGCCTGTTCTTTGGCACTCTCCTTAAGCTCTCTTACCTTCTTGCCGTCGTCAGTGAGTTCTCTTACCTTGCTAACGACTTCGCCTGCAAGATCCTTAGCGCCTTCGCTGGCATCTTCAGCCAGGTCTTTGGCTTTGTTCAGATAATCGTTAAAATCACTCATTCTTTTACCTCTTCAAATCTATACTTTTGCTTTACTTCCGGATACTTATCATGATCCACTTCACTCAGAAACATCTCAAGCGGACGCACATACATACCGCCGTCATCATATAACGGCCTATACACCATCATCGGTTCGCGAGTCTCGCTGTGGATCGCAACACCAATAATTTCATAAAGGTACATTTTGCCTGCACGTTCTTCTTCAGTCAGCAATTCGCGCTTGAAATGCTGGACGATGTCGCCTGGTTTGAATCTGTTTGTCATATTTCTTCAATTCCTATGCTCTTAAGATACTTATAAGTGCCATCATAATACTCAGGCAGACGCGTACTATCTTCCCAGAAACCGCTTGGTGTCTTGTTCGGGTTGCCCTCAGGTACACATATGATCATACCCGCCCTAGCTCGAGTGAGTAAAACACGATAAGCATTCAGCATATACTTTATCTTTTCTTGGTTGCTTTCAGTGTTTCCCTTCTGCTCATTCCACTTTGTATTACCATTAAACGAATAATAGTGCCATTCACCGTTTTCACACCTCATGTCTGCATCCCACAGAACACAAGTATAATCAAGTTCTAATCCCTGAACCTGAATCTCAGTGGCAGCATCTTCAAGATAATTTGAAGATCTTGTATCAGCTTTATCCTCTAGGAACCAGTGGACAGCATTCTCAACATCGGAAGGCAGGATATGTATCGCTAATGGTTTGAATCTTGCTGCTTCTTTTGTCACCAAGACTCCAGTGCGTTCTGTTCCTCTCACCTTCTCGTGAAGCCACCTGCGCGCCTTATCCATATCCCTTGTCAAAACAATTGGATATCTATCTTTGATCTCATCATAAATTTTCGAAGCATTGTCATCAAATGTTAATAGAGAATGCACAAAAGCTGACACCTTCTCAGCTCGATATGAACGAAGCGAAACTCCCAGATGTAAATCCTCAGAATACTTGACATTATGATTGTCTTCTAGAAGTTCATTGACTTTTCCTTCAGCATATTCTGCTTCAGTCAGCTTAGGCGAGATATGCACTTCCCAATGGCTAAACTGCTCGTTCACCGCCTTGATCCACTCAGAAATACCAGCCTCTCCGGTATTTATCTCCTGTCCTCCGCCAACAAGACATACTATTGTTGCCCAGTCCTCTCTCTGATCGAGCGACCAAATAAGGAATGCTGCTTCTGACATTGGGAAATTAGGAACCTTTAGCTTGTTACCATATGTTCCGCCTCTCTTGAGATAATCGGAAAGCCTCTTATGAGTCCACGAGCGCTGGGCTTCATCAAATATGGCAACATGCTCAACTTCTCCAAAGCCCGCCCGTTCCATTCTTATCGCTTTTTCAGGATCAATTTCAAGAATGCCATTTTCAACAGGATTCTTGATCTTGGCCAGCATAATATCACGGTAGCGATGGATGATTTGGATCGACTTGCTTACTTCCCTCCGTGAATCCGTTATTTTCTTTTTCTCTTTTCTTTCACGACACTTTTTGTAGTTGTCTTGTGCAAGTGCTTCTGTTAATACGGCGACGAGTGGGCCATTTCCTGAAAGGTAAACTGCGCCTTCATCTTCAACAGGATCATCATGACCTTGATATGTTTGTTTAACAGCAACATCAAGTCCCACCAATGTTTTCCCAGCGCCAGGAACTCCAGTAACAAAGCAAATGCTTTTTTTCTGTTGCTCCTTACTTTCTTTTATAACCTTTAGGATGTACGCAATCGTCCTATCGGTGGATACTTTGTCAGCTTCATGCCTAGTTATATCTTCAACAGAGTGATTTTCGTACAGAGACCTTGCTGCTTCAATAATTGTTGGGGTAGGAGCATAAGGGCTGATAATCCAATTGGTATCAATATCCGGCTCGTTAGGGAATTTCTTAAGCACAGCATCGATCAAGCTGAATAAATGCTCTTCGCCAGTTACTAAAGGGTTCACGACCCTATCATCATAAACCGACATTTGTACAACCGAGGAACAGGACTTGTACTTAGTAGCAACAAGAATTGGAACGATCAAGTTATTTTGACTGAATTTATGGAAATTTTTTAGATCCAATGCATAGTCAAGAACCTGGTCCACATCTGCCTCAAGGATATTGGCTTCTCCGACCTTAAACTCAATACAGAATATAATGCCTTTATACAGCAAAACCACATCTATTCTTTTGCCCAGACGTGGAATATCGTATTCAAAGATAATACGTCCACGATCATCCTCATAGCTAAAAACCGTCGACTTCATTATGTCGATCTCAGCCTTCCAAGATTCTCTTGCCGTAGTAAGAGAAGCCCCATGGTAGCGCTCACAGAGCATGCCTAAGATTGACATCTCCGGATCGATAATGAAGCCTGAAAAGGAGTTGTTGTATAAGCAACGAGGATTAGATCTTATGTTATTCATTTATGTCCTTATGCTTCAGCTCTGTATACTTTGCTGCACTTCCGATGAATAGCTCGATAGGGTACTTTGCTTCATTCTTATCCATTTTATTGTTGATAATCTCATCTTCATCCAACCCCAGCTCATCAAGCATGTTACGGCAATATACCAGCACATCGGCCAATTCTTCTTTCACATGATCGATGTCAAAGTTCGTATCGCTCCACTGAAAACACTCCAGCAACTCGTTCGCCTCAATTGAAATGCTCTTGGCGAGATTTGAAGGTGTATGGTATTGCTCCCACTCTCTATCAGAAGTAAATCTTCTAATCCTATCGATTGTATCCTGTTTCATATTGCCCATTGTATTTTTCTTATATGCCTACATTTTGAATTGTTTGAGCATACAATTTCTAATGTGTCATTAAAACGCGACTCTTCTGTCGCTATCTGGTCACGAAATATCATCACTGTGTAATTAACGATTCCCATACAGTTATTCTATCTGACATAAAAGCTGTATTAAATCATTTCCATTCATTTCTTATCACCCTATGATTCTATAGATACTTCTTAAATCATCCCTCTATTTGAATATTTGGATCGTCTTTTGTTTTCGAAACACCTACATCTCACGCTACCAATGCGTTCGCATTGACCTGCTCTATTACACTTCGTATACCCATCCATATTTTTTGATCTGTGAAGACTTCTACGATGCTTCCTTGATCTGTGAATGGTGTTTCCTGCAGTACTGACAGGTCCTTCATCATTCCGTTATGAACTATGTATTCCACGATCTGATTTACAAAGTATATCTGGCGGCTGTCCAACTGTGTTTCATCCAGATACTCTGCAAAGGCTTCTTTGGCAGCATTCATATCGAGCCCAACGATCTCCCTCACGAATTCGCCAAGAGGTTTCTCGCCATACTCGGCCTGGTACTCTTCCCTTGTACCGACCTTGCTCCACAGGATCTCTTCCAGGTCCCTTATGTCAGCACTTGTCAGCGGCACGTTGCTCTTTAACTTTGCAATTACAGCATCGTCCTGATGCTGGCGTACATAGTATTCAGCTTTTGCTTTATAGTTCTTCAGGTCATCGCTATCCAGTTCAGATTCATTCCAATCAATCGAGAGAATCTCATCATCGAAATCTGTATCATAGATGATCTTAGTGGCCGGGATATACTTCATCAGGTCTCGCAATCTCTCACGGATATGCTCAAATTCATTGATGCCTGCGTTGTCCAAATAGTCAGTATGCAGGATCTTATCGATCAGTTCTGCCTGCATCATGATTTCCGGAATGTTGGCAACGCTTGCCACAGCGGATACCTTTTTCAGAAGATCATTTCTTGCCCGGCTATATGTTTTCCCGGCAAGATAAGCAAGTTCGATTCCATACATCAAAGCATCGAATCGCAGTGCTTTCGCATCATCATCCTCAGGCTCAATCAAAGGAGCCAGCTCTTCCCTAACCAAAAGAGTATCCTCATAAGTCAGGGCCTGATAGTTGTCTTTGTTGGCATATAAGTCAACATATTTCAAATGCTGCCGAACCGCGAAGTTCTCACGATTAAGCTCCTGAACCTTCTCTGTCATATGCTCTACAAGTGCTTTACGGTAGGCAATCAGTCTTTCCGTCTGATACTGCAGGTCCTGAAGTTTATATGTGATCTCAAACTGCAGACCGAATATAGCCCCCTGCAAGGCAATCATATTTGCAGTTGGCTTGCCCTTATTCATGCGGAAGAACTCGAAGTTACCGCAGAAATCAAAGATGTAGAATTTGTCCTTATCCACACCGTCGATCAATCCCGGGCAAAGACGTGTTCCGCGTCCGATCATCTGCCAGAACTTAGCCTTGCTCATGACCTTTTTGAAGAATACAAGGTTCAGAACTTCCGGTACGTCGATACCGGTATCGAGCATGTCTACTGATATAGCGATCTGCGGCATCTTCTTCGGATCAGAGAACTCATCAATAGCGCTCTGGGCGTAAGTCATATAGTTATCGATGACCTTTGCATAACCGTCCAGATGCGGATATTCTTTTCCGAACACCTCCAGGATCTTCTCTGCGTGGTTATGGTTCTTGGCAAAGATGATAGTCTTGCCAATTTTGTTCCCGTAATCAATCTTGAGGCCGTGCGTCATCAGAATGTGTAGCACTTCTCGAATCGTATCTTCATTGAAGATCCATTCGTTTAGAGCAGTCGAAGCGATGCTCTCCGGCAGCTCACCATTTTCATCTTTAAAGGTGTCTTCATAAATATCTTTATCCTCGTCGGACAGATCATCATAAACGATGCCCTGCTGAATGAACTTCAGCGTTGTCTCCACAGACAAGAAATCCACCAGATATCCATCCTGCACTGCCTGTGCAAGCTCATAGCCGTAAGTCGGCACCCCGCTTTCCAGCTCAAATATGGAATATGTATTTTTATCGATCTCGTCCTTCGGTGTTGCGGTTAGGCCGACCAGAGGAGCATCGAAATAGTTGAAGATATCACGGTATTTATTATAGATAGACCGGTGAGCTTCATCGCATATCACCAGGTCGAAATGTCCACAGGAAAACAGTTTACCCTCATCATCCATGACTGAGTCGATACAGTTCATCATGGTTTGGTATGTGGAGAAAACTCCGTGAGCAGTATAATTATCCTTCTCCTCACAGAGATTAGTGACTGATAAATCCGGAAGCAGATTTACGAAGTTGCGCTTTGCCTGTGTAACAAGAGAATTGCGGTCCGCCAGGAACAGGACATTCTTGATCCATCCCTGCTCCAGTAATACTTTCACCAAGGCAATTACAGTTCTTGTCTTACCGGAACCGGTGGCCATGACCAATAGCGCCTTGCGTCTGTTCTTTTGTCCGAAGCTGTCACACACAGCCTTGATTGCCGCTTCCTGGTAATAGCGACCGGCAATCTGCTTATCCACCATGATATATTTAAGACTGCTGCGCATGCTATGAAGATTGAAGAGCTTCTCAAGATCCCTTTTGGAATAGAAGGCAGCGACCTTTCGTTCAGGATACTGGTTGTCCACAATACGGGTATCAAAACCGTTAGTCAGGAATACAACCGGGCGACGGCCTTGCTTCTTTTCAATCAAATCTGCATAAAGCTTTGCCTGTTGGCGCCCTTTGGCAACATCGACACAGGTGCGCTTAGCTTCGATTACAGCCAGAATGCGCCCATCATCGCCCATCAGCACATAATCCGCAAAGCCTACTTCGGATTTGTTAGGCATTCCCGAGATCTCATACTCATTGATCCAGTTCTTTCCCTCGATCCAGCCCGCATCTTCAAGCATGGCATCGATATATAGCTTACGAGTCTTGTACTCGGAGATATCGAGCGGCTTTGGGACATAAGTCTGCTGCTGTTCGACACGCCGAGCAGTCAGTTCTTCCTTTAAAGCAGCATTCTCAGCTATCAGTTGTTCCAACTTTAATTCTGCATCTGGACTGATGGTAGGCACAGCTACCGGAGGTTCTTTCTCTAACAGTGAAGGATCGAAGGTTCCTTCCTGATATTCATCAGCATAGCAGTATGCAACAAAGTCAAAGAAGATATAAAGGTTTTCCAGACACAATGCAGCCTGCTCCTTTGAAATCCTTTTCCCAGCATGCGCTGCAATGTTTCCAGTTTTCCTGATGAAGTCCATCCTTCGGAGCAAATTGTCATCCACGATATCCCGGAATTCATCAGTATTTATCAAACTGATGAGATTGTCCTGATAAGGCATCACCAGCTCTGCATCCACGGAATACATCCACTTGACAGCAGCTTCCATAGCTCTGCGGCAATTCAAAACACAGGCTGCCGGATCGATCTGATAAATTCGTTCAGCAGATACTGCAGGTTCCACGAATGTGGTGAAGTCCTGTTCTTTTGTAAAGATGTCAAAGTTAGTCATAC
Organism: Mogibacterium sp.; assembly: GCA_024403035.1. Classification (GTDB taxonomy): domain Bacteria; phylum Bacillota; class Clostridia; order Peptostreptococcales; family Anaerovoracaceae; genus Crickella. The sequence goes on along the minus strand of JAKSSP010000004.1, from coordinate 36,088 downwards.
TGATCTCTCCTACTGTGTGACTATCGCTTTGTGTTTTCTATAGTAACTCACATGATTAAATGTATTTATCCGAAGTACTCCTGCATCAAGCTGTCAAATAATAGTTGTGCTTCATCAAGTGCCTTCTGTACGACAACTTTAGATTTGTCGACTTGTTTGACGAAGTCGGCGAATCCTCTCTGCTCATCTATAGGAACGTCAATTATCTGCTTATTGTGAAACATATTTCTATTTAGCGTCGGAACCCCTGTACCTTCAACAAATCTTGTTAACTCATACATTTGCAGTAAATAAGCAAGATAAACCACGTTATTTCCATGTGTATCAACAGAAAACAATGATGTATTAAGTGGCCAATAATCACCCTCTGTATAAAAAACTTTACCTATAGTTCCAGATCGTCCCGTGATTACTCCACCGCCTTGTATCTTTGCAACATTATGATGATCCAATGCTCCGTTCGAACCATATACAGGAATCTCTCCATCTTGTCTTCTGTCCTGCACGGGTAAATCGAACCCTCTTTGCATCTTCACAACATTAATAAATTCTGTTGTTGGTCTATTCTGAGTGTTTCTTATTGGATCACCAAACATCTCGACAAATCGGGCTTTGATGAGTTCATCCAACTTCTGAATTTCCTGCTGTCGTAAATCTCTTATGGCAATAACCTTGTTAAGCTGATTTACAATCTCCAGCTGTTGTTCCAAAGGCAAATCTGGAATGAGCATCTTTCTCATAGTTGCCTGTGTTAGCTTTTGTCTTGTCGCGCCATTTACTAATCCATCTGTGTCATAAAACATTAGCGAATAGCATAGGAAATCGACATCAAGCCCTTCTTTTGGCTTTAGAACATGGGCATGATTATTTACCCAACACTTACCAGATACACGATATGCTATTGGTCGGGTCCTTGATCCGAAATTACCACCATCCTCGGCCAGCAAGACAAGCTCATCATCGAAGATATAATCCGCAACATGATCTTGGATTCCATTCGCTCCATAATAAGGATATGGGCCTTCTTCTCTGTTTGCTGCGGTAATTGGTACTCGCATAGAATCAAGTATTTCGCAGCAATCTTCTAACAACATTGTTTTCATCAATTCATCCCTGCAAATCCGAATTTAAAACAATAGCTTTACAATAGATGGAATCAAGCCAATTACAGCGCCAATGGTTGCACTTATTACGGCTATTATCCATTCTCTTCTGTTCATGCGTTTTGATTTTTTATCAATATCATTTATCCAATCTTCAAAGTTATCGAATGACTCGGCAAGGCCACATAGGACAGCACCATCAGCTCGTATTAACCAAATTACTCCTTTGGCTTTGAGTAATTCTAACCACTCTTCATATTTATGATATGTCCGTAAATCGAATTCTTGATTTTTATTCTCTAAAAACTGTTGCTTTAATTCTCTATACAAGGCCCGTTCTCTTTTACTTAATGGTGCTTCCAATATGCATCTCCTCTTCTACAAGCAAATTTTTCTTTCCTCTACTACAATCCCAGAAGGTTCCTGAGTGCTTCCATTTCATTACCGATTTCAAGCTCCAGCTCATCAAGCTTCGCCATGATTTCGCTAGTCGGCGGATACTCCACCGCTACATACTCAACTTCCTTGTACTTGTTTATTGAAAGATCATAATCATTTGATACGATTTCTTCTTTCGGTACGAAGAAGCTCTGCTCTGTGCGCTTCCTATCCTTTTCATCATCCAGAGCATGGAAACGCGAAATTATGTCAGGAATATCATTTTCTTTTGTTTCACTGCGCTTGTCATCCAGACTGAATCCATCTGCCTTCATGTCGTAGAACCAAACATTGTCAGTGCCTCCGTGTCCAGTCTTAGTGAATATCAGAACAGCCGTAGATACTCCGGCATATGGTTTAAACACGCCTGAAGGCATTGATATAACAGCTTCAAGGCGATTACCTTCAATCAATTCTTTTCGGATAGCCTTATGTGCTGTGGATGATCCAAAGAGAACTCCATCCGGAACGATGCACGCACAGCGCCCTCCAACCTTGAGCATGCGTATGAACAGCGCCAAGAACAGTAGCTCCGTCTTCTTGGTCTTACATACCTTCAGCAGATCAGGTGAAATAATGTCTGCATCAAGGCTGCCCTTGAATGGTGGATTAGCCAGGATCAATGTGTATTTGTCTCTATCCGGATTCTGATCCGAAAGACTGTCACGGTACTCTATGAACGGGTTATCTACTCCATGAGTCATCATGTTCATAGCTCCAATGCGCAGCATCGTGCGGTCCATATCGTAACCATGGAACATGTGATTCATGTAATGCTCTTTGTTTTGCCTATTGAAGAAGACTTCTTGTTTGCGGTTCTCTTTCAGATAGTCGCTAACTGCTACAAGGAAGCCCGAAGTACCACACGCTGGGTCGCAAACTATCTCGTTTGCTTTAGGTTCCATCATATCAACCATCATACGGATAATATGTCTTGGTGTGCGGAATTGTCCGTTAACGCCGGCTGTGGCGATCTTTGAAAGCAGATACTCGTATACATCACCACGAGCATCAGCATTCTTGATCTGAGCCATCTGTTCATATATGCCATCCATAGCAGTAACGATTTTATCCAGCATCAGTGGCGTTGGCACCTTGAATATGGCATCTCCCATATACTTGGAATAAGCACTTTCCTTGTCACCGTGAAGTTCCTTTATGAAAGGGAAAACCCACTCCTGTACTGTGCTGTACATCTTAGCTGCCGGAAAATCATGGAATACGCTCCATTTGAGCTGGCTACCATCAATGGTCCGTTCGCCTATCTGTACTTCTTTAGCGAATATGCTCTCATATGGAAGGCCAAGCATAGCGGCTTCCTTCGCACGTGTATTATCTGAGTCATCCAGATCATGGATGAACATCAGATATGTCATCTGCTCTATCACGTCCAGAGGATTTGTAAGTCCTCCCGTCCAGAATATTTCCCAGAGATTATCAATTTTGTTCTTAAGTTCACCTGTTATCATCTTTTACTTCTCCCAGTTCCATGTATATGAGGTGTAGCGGCCACCGCCGATTTTTATAATTTCATTACTATCCAGAAGTTCCTTCAATGCGCGTTCGACTGTTTTCTGGCTGATATCCGGACATTCTTTCATAATTTGCGCCTTTGTGATCTTCCCCGTTGTGCTGCGTATGATTTCTCTGACTCGTTCAGGTTTTGAGAGTCCTCTTGTAATCAGGATGTCCACTCTGGATGCAAATTCTCTGTAAGCCGCCATCACAATTCCTAGCATATATCGGACAAAAGGAATATAGTCATTTTCTCTTTCGTGCCACCCCATCGAACTTTCCTGGAGTGCCTCATAGTAGGTTTCTTTGCTGTCAGCAATCAGCCTTTCTATGCTGATATACTTTCCTACGACATATCCGGAGCGATATAGCAGTAGAAGCGTAAGCAGGCGGCTCATGCGTCCATTGCCATCGTCAAACGGGTGAATGCAAAGAAAGTCAAGAACAAACATAGGAATTAGGAGGAGTGGATCTAGGTCTGTATCTGTCAAAGCTTCTTGAAAAACGTTGCACAAGGTATCCATCGCCACCGATGTTTCCCATGCAGGAATCGGCTCGAACCGAATTCTTTCTGTTCCGTCAGTAAATGATTCTTTAATCACATTATCGGAACTCTTGAAACTCCCTCCTATCGTTTTATTACTGAATTTATAAAGGTCTCGATGAAACTGCAAAATCATTCCTGGTGTGACAGGAATAAAGTCATAGTTCTCGTGAATCGTGTTTAACACATCACGATATCCAGCAATTTCTCGCTCCCCACGCCCCTTAGGAGTCGTCTTGTCCATAACAAGCTTTTTCAGTCTTTCGTCAGTCGTAACGATTCCTTCGATTCGGTTGGATGCCTCTGTACTCTGAATCTTTGCAATCTCCAGTAGTTCGGTAAGCTCATCTGCATGTGCTTCTACAAACAGATTCTGCTGCCCTTTATGTTCATGAATCTGTGTAAGATAGCCCACGATTTCCGGGATCAGCAACTTCTGGTATTCAGTTTTATAGTTCAGTGTTCTCATTAAAGACTCTCTTTTCAGGCTTCAATACAGTCATTTGTGTTCGCTATGACACAATTGAATAGTATCATTAATAAAGTCAAAAAACAAATCAATATAGTCATTTGCTGTTATAATGACTATATTGACTTATAGAGTGCAAATTATTTTTACACATTTAGAACATTCTCAAAAACTATGCCCATCTTGGCTTCCCGTTAGTTGTAGTTACTGCTGTGATCCTAACTATGAAGCAGCGAGCCTGGCTGAGTAGGAATGAGAACCTAGGATACTTGTGTCCCCACCTATGCATGCTGTCGATCAACAGGTTCTTTGTTGCTGCCTCGTCGTTTATGACACCATCGGCGGATGCCTGTATGAGAGCATCCGCGACGGCTATGGTCATAACGCTGTCATCATAGTAGATGCCGCCCAGGTGCATCATGTGTTTAGGGTCGTGTGTCTCCTCAATGAGATACTCGAGCGCTTCTATCAGCATCATCTTGTTCTCCTCAGGGAGACTGTAGTTGCTGTACGCGTCGATTATCATTTGTTCTGCTTCTTTTATAGTCATGGGTGTCTCCTGGTTTATTCTTCTTCATCCCATGCAGAGAATGCTTCCTCCATGTTTTTCATTGATGTTACAAGTCCGCCAGTTATGGCGTCGATGATATCGCTCTCACCGTCAAGCTGATCTACGACCCATTTACCGTCAATCATAGTCAGTGGGATCGTTACGGTCTTTTCATATGACTTCTCTGTCAAATCAGCCAGCTTGGAGGAAAGAATTGTTGCAGCCAATGCGTCAAGCTCTTCCTCTGATACATCGCTGAATGCAAGGGCAAACGCCTGAGAGATGTAATCACCAAAGAAAGCTGTGAATGCCTCGCCTATCTTGTAAGTCGTGAACTTCACATCGACAGTCGCTTTGTCTTCGTTGATCTGTTCGTTGCTGATCTCATAGTCGAAATCAAGCATCTTTGGCAGCAACTGCTCCTCATATACAGATTCGAGACCTGAGTTGAGATCCTCTGAACCCTCAGTATCTTCAGCTTCCTCTTCTGAATCGGAAGCTGCATCCAACAGATCCAGTTCTTCGTCGGCATAGACTCCCGCTATAGCTTCATCATCCTGAGCTTTCAGTGCCTGCAGAAATGCATCTGTTGTTTCTGTAGGTGACGGTATCTTGCTGCCACATCCGTTCAGAAAGAAAATTGCTGTGAGAATCGCCAGTATGATGGCAAAATGTTTCATTCTCTTTTTTGTCATGATCATTTGTATCCCTCCGTTAACATTCTGAGGGGGTTTGAGCCCCTCATTCGTCTAAAAGTATGTCTCTTTGATGTCTATAGTATGTATGGGTATATTAGTCAAAAAACGCCCCTTTGTGGTCGCATGTAAAGCGACAAATGGAAATGCGGAGCCCGGCTGAGGACTTCCGCTTGTTAACAGTGCCGGGCTCCGATCTGAAAGGGATAGCTATTCTATTTCAAAGACGTAGTCTTCCATATCGATTTCCCAGTTGTCACTGTATGCCTCGATCTGGATCTTTACAGGCTTGTCCGGGTCCAGGCCTTTGAATCTGATTATGCCATCCTTGGTGGCTCCATCAAGGATATCTCCCATGTCATCATAGCCTGCTTCATAATTGTCTTCGTGTTCAAACTGCTTGCCATCCTGAATGGCTTTGGCGTTGAAAGTGTACAGCGTGGCAGTATAACCGGAATCATTCTTCACGTTGAGATAGACTCTCGCCTCGCCTTTGGCGTACTCTATCCTTTCGAGTGTCACGCTGACGCCATACTGATCCTTTGTCTCGCCAACTTCCTTAGTGCTTTCTGCAGGAGCATAGATATCATCGTAGCCTCCTACTTCCACGGAATCGGCTTCAATCATCATTGCAGTGATCTCCCCGCCGAAATAGTTTTCACCTGTAAACGTACCTGTGATCTTTCCGTCGACTCTAATGAAGTCATCTTCTTTGACAGAGCCCGCAATTTCCTTATCCGCATACACGATGAACTGCTGCTCTGAATTCTCTACGTCGTACCACACCTGCATAGCAGTGCCATCACCATCTTTATCGACGCTGAATACTTTACCTGCGATGTTGATGTATTTGCCTTTGAATGAGTCTCCATCGCTCAGAGCGGCATCGATCTCAGAATCCTCAAGATATACCTTCTCTGCCGGCTCAGAAGATCCGCAGCCTGCCAGAATGAAAACAGCTGCGAGCATTGCTAGTAAAATGGCTGCAAGTTTCTTCAGGTTACCTGTTTTGGTCATTGGTTTACCTCCCTTTCTGAAAACTGAAGTGTGTTAGTAATGTCCTCCGGTATTTTCAGTATAGAAGGTCATGAGTCCAAAAAAACGGACTTTAAAAGGCGCCTTCATATGAAGGCACCTAATCGTTATTAAAACCGATATGTCGTTGAATATATCCGTTATATAACACTATGCGTTCATCCCCTCTACGATTTCAATCTCTTCTTCTGAAGGAATATGTCCAGGGTTAGATAAGAACGTGTCTTTCAAGGTGTTCTTCAGTCTTACGCAGCATGGTTTGAATGTTGCAAATGTTATGCCTCCGCCTACTACTCCACCCGCAACAGGAATTGCCTTTTTAAAGAAACCGGTAAACACCTCTTTTGTCATCTTGACCCCAAACCACTTAGAGACTTCTTTTACAATTGGGTATATCGTACCCTTCGTAAGAGCCTTCTTCATCAATTGCTTCTGAACTCCCTCTCCTAAAGCCTTTGCCATCGCTTTGAGAGCGTTGCTTGCTCCGGCCACTCCGTACATAGTGCCGAGACAAACTATTAAGGTGTTTATTGTTTCTGAATCGAATACCTGCTCTCCCTCTTTAACCTCAATTTCCGGGAATCCATACAGATACATAAGTTTCTGGGCTGCCCGAAGCATATATGCATAATACTGTACTATGTCAGTAGGAATTGTAGCCAACATTGCTGCACCGCCTGGCGCTCCCAAAACCGCAGATATTCCGGATACATAATTCCTTTCATACTTAATTACATCGTCTGCCAACTTATCGATAGTGTCCGATGGAATGTTTGCATATGCCGGATTGTGCTCAACTATTACATCTATAACCTCTGTTGGATAATGCTTTTTAAACTCCGCTCTTAAAAAGGCTTCTCTATTAACCCTAACTCCCGGTGTTCTTAATCCAACAATAATTATATCCTCGATGTCTATTTCTCCATTCCCGTTGGCATCAACGACACTTATTACTTTTTCTTTAACTTCTATCGCACCTTCTTGAATCTGCTCTTTTTTATGCATTACGCCGTTCTTGATTGCTCCAGCATCTTCCTGCACTTTCGAAATAGCTGTTTCTTTTCCTTCTGCAAGTGCTGCGCCGGCTTTTTCACCAATAGAAGCACCCGCTTGTACGGCTTTATCCTTTACCTCAGTCGCTTTGTCTTTAATTGACTTTACATCAACGCTTATGATTGGTGTCCTTTTTGTTTTCTCTTCAGACATATTCGTATCTCCTTGTTTTGAGGATGCCATATAAATCTTTGTATCAATGATACTACATTTCACAAGATGTGTTGTTATGTTTCTTTTACTCATTTTCAAAACAGGAGCACCTCTGTGCGAGGTGCCCCTACTTGCTATTCGTCATACTACTTTTATTTGATTAATACGCTACCTCCAGAAGCTTTTTCTCGATTCTTGCGATTACTTCAATGTAGTATGCAAGCTCAGCTTCGTTCATCTCGGACTGGTCCATGTTTTCCATTTCATCTAACATTGCTGTTTCCTCTGTTAGAAGATCTGTCATTTCGGACAGCAGCTCAAGGTCTGATGGGTTTTCCTCATACTTTTTCATTACTTCGCAGTAGTGATCGAACCAGGCTTCATAATCATCCATCGTCTTCTTGAACTCCGGCGAAAGCACTCCGGAATCATCATCGGAATCTGTTGATTCTGTCTCTTCGCTGTCTAATTCATATGTGTCGACTGCGTTGGATCCATCTTCTGTAGATGGCTCATCTTTTGAGCAACCGGCCAAAGTCAGCATGAGTAATAACGCTAGTGTAACTGCTATGATTTTCTTCATCGTCTGTGTACCTCCATTTATTAGTTCTTTTGGGTTTTGTTCTATCCATCAAGGCAGATTCTTTCAAACATCTTATCAAGCAGATCGTCCTTGATTTCCGCATCTGATGGCAGTTCTTCGATAAGCAGCAGCATGCTTGCCAGCGAGATCTGCTCGTCTATCAATTTCCGCTCCTCCCGCAATTCCTCAAGCCTGGTCCTGAGGATCGCTTCTTCCATTCCATCCATTTTATCTATCACCCGGGTCATGCTCTCTACAGGTATTCCGATCCTTCTCAGAAGCAGTATTCTCTTAGCCCTTCTTACAGCCTCATCATCGTAAAGCCATTCTTTTCTTCCTTCAGGATTGCGCACTGTAGGATGTAATACCCCTTTTTGGTCATAGTATCTCAATGCATTCACTGTAATACCTGTTATTTCAGTGACTTCGCGGATCGTGTTCAGTGACATTGCGTACCTCTCTTTTTTAATGTACATCTCGTTGTAACGACGAGGTCAATGCCATATTTGAAACACTCTAATTGCCTGTAATTACACCTCTTTTCTGCACAGCTCCCCGTCATAAGAAAGTGTTTCCTATAATAGGCGCTGTAAATCTTGCGAATTAATCGCACTAAAAAACACCTCCGGACGGAGGTGCTTTCGAATGCTATGCTATTGTGCAGAAATAAAGTATTGTTCCTTCAGGTTGTTTAACTTATTGTGGCCAATCATCCCGTCCCTTTGCAAGCGTCCTACAACGATTCCCGGTGAGACCATCTGGCTTCTTGCAAAACTAATTACATTAGTTTCATAAAAGCAACCCTCTCTTTTGAATTGATCATATTCTTCTGGAGGTAATACTATGTCTCCTGCCCATTTATTGGCTTTATCTTCATGTTCATCAGTTAATCCATCAGGGCAGTTGATATGTCCTAAAACAATATGCGCTATCTCATGGAAAAGGCTAAACCAAAACCTGTCTGCGTATAGTCCTCTGTCGGTAATACCAATAACAATTTTTCCTCCATCTGAAAAAGTAGCACCATGCAGGAAAGATCCCTTTAGGCTTGGAAGGAATCAGCGGCCCAGCAGCTTGCTGAGCGGGGTCTCGAACTCTTCCGGCGGCACATTATCGAGTGTCAGCTTTATGAATTCAGGCAGGTTGTCGGCGACAATGTACACCCTGTTGTCTTATTCACTATTTGAAGTATTTACCGGTCTCGTCCTTGTATACCAGGTCTGTGGTGCCTCCGCAGACACGACAAATAAAAGACCTGTAACCAAAGCCCTCGCCAAAGCCGCCGAATCCTGACTGGAGGTCATCTGATCCGCAGAATGCGCATCTCTCTTCAGCGCTCCCCTCACGGTCGTCGACTTGTTTGTGCTGCCCGTAGTTTGGAAGGCTCCTCAGGTCCTGCCTGGGTTTGCCGCTGAAAGTGAGGTCGACCCTGCGAGAATCTTCCTCTGTCATTACCCACTTGCCGTCTGCCATGTCTTCTACTTTACTCCCAGAATTTCTTTCATATATACGGTGTATCCCTGAAGCACTTCTTCTGCCGGCCCCTTTCTTTCTTCGGATACACTATGACCATGAACCTGCGTGTTGCAGGCAGGCATATGTATTCCGCAAAGGAACCTGCTGTCGGTTTTCCGATGAAGAAGTCGCCATACTCTTCCTTGTCTTTCCATGTCCTTCCGGACTATATGACCTGTCTTCCTATCATGGTGTACCTCGCTTATTCTCCGAGCGCCAGGCCCGGTATCTGACTTGGGTGGTCTATGATGATGTCTGCATGGTTTTCTTCAAGCTCGGCTCTTGGCCTGAAGCCCCAGGTGACGCCGACTGTGATGACGCCGGCATTCTTGCCTGTCTGCATGTCTGTGTTGGTATCGCCAAAGTAGAGGCACTCGTCCTTGCCGGCGTCGAACTTGGCGAGTATCTCATACACGCCTGTCGGGTCCGGCTTTATAGGGATCAGGTCTGTCTGACCCTGGATGTGATCGAAGGTGCCTTCTCCGAATATTGTCTCTACTACGCCTATCGCGCTCTCGTGCGGTTTGTTTGAGAAGCAGGCTATCTTGATGCCGTGGGATTTGAGGGTGGCAAGAGCGCGCTCGATGCCGTCATACGGTTTTGCGTGGTAGCAGGGGTCTTCCTGCATCCAGGCGCGGCACAGAGGGATGCATTCCTCAAGGTGTGACGCGTCTGTGTCGCCGGAGGCGATGAGCGCGCGCTTAAGTGCGTTCTTGAGCCCGTCGCCCGCAAAGTAATTAAAGGCTTCAGCCGGCTGAGGCGGCAGTCCGTAGAGCGCCAGTGTCATGTTTACAGGTCTTGCTATAGCTTCCTGTGTCGCGGCAAGTGTGCCGTCGAGGTCAAAAATACAGATTTTTATCATTTCTTTATTTCAGTAGCTGAAGGCTCAGCGCTATGAGAAGCTGGCCTATGTAGTAAAGGCTTATATTTGTATTGCGCAGGCTCTGTTTGAATTCTCCGCCAAAGGTGTTGAGTATCAGGACGATGTCAGATACAAGGAAGAATACCGCGCCTGCTGCAAACATGATATTAAATGGTGACGGCGCTGCTAAGACATTGGCTATCGCAACGCAGTTCAAGAGCATGATCGCGCCAATGTATACTACGCCGAATATCTTGAATGCCGGCTTTGCTGTGATGCGCTTGAATACCCAGATCATCAGAAGCGTCGTCAGCACTATGCAGATGATAATGCATGTAAGTATGCTGCTGCAGAGTCTGAGGACAGCTGCCAGGTACATGATGTGCCCTGTCAGGAATACCAGTATGCCTATCAGAAATATCGCCTGCCCTTTCTTTTCGAATACCATCCTGAGATTGAGGAGCACATCGGCAACGCAGCCGATCACGAGTCCTGCGGCTATAAGGTTCGAGACCTCGTTATGCGGATTGCAGATCAGGCCGATGCCTACAAAGCAGAGAGACGCCAGGCCTTTCAGGATAACGGCCGGAACATACTGTCCCGCGGCTTCTTTTTTTAGAAATACGAAGGCCAGTATGGCGCAGAGTATTATCAGAACGTAGATCATTTGGCTCTCCTTTCACGTCCCAAAACTTCCCTTCTATCTGATGATATTCTAAATATATTTGAGCGTCAATTGTTATCCATTTCATGTTGAAAGTGTGTCAAATATGTAGTATTTGTGAAATATGTCAAATATATATTGACACACTATTGCGTTCCGACTATACTCCCTATTGTCACAAGGGAGGAAATATAAATGATGTACATCTACGACCCTGAAAAACTGAACGAATTGCTCGAAACCGTCAAAGACGACGACAGCATTACTATCACCGGCAGGCAGCTCCGCGAGCTGGCAGATACCATCAGAAGAAAAGGCAAGGGCCGCAAACCCATAGCGCTCGATGATGACCTGTTTGACCGTGTGGTGAGACGCTGGCAGAGCGGAGAAATAACTGCCCGTGCAGCAATGCAGGAGCTGGACTTAAAACCAAACACTTTTTACAGAAGAGTGAAAGAGAGGTACGAAGACATGGATGAACTTAGAAAAGAACTCAAGAAGGTCGCAAAGGAAGAAAAGCGCGAACTCAAGGAACTCAAGAAGCAGGTAAAGGCTGAGGCCCGCGAGGTCAAAGAGGCCGGTAAGGATAAAGCCGAAGATACTATCAGCGCTCACAAGATGGAAAAGTCGATCTGCAAAGAGAAGATCGCGGCTAAGATCGATCACAGAAAAGAAGTCGATGAGCTTAGAAAGACAGTCGAGGCTGAAGTAGAGGCGATCAAGGCAAACTGAATATGGTAGATTTAAAAAAGGCCGAAAGGTCTTTTTTCGTTGATGATATCCATTAAAAAAGCCGCCTGTTCACGTAACTAGGCGGCGACCAAAATACCGGTCGAGTTAGTCGATGACGATCGATGCCCTTCACGGCTCAATTTTATTCAACACAGCAAAAGGCTTCAAGACTTTTTTCGAAGTTTGCGGGCATAGGCAAGGGTCTGCTTGAGGGCCGGGGCCTTGTCGATGCCGGCCAGTCTGAGTTTGTGGGCGTAAGCGAGTATTTCCGTGAAATCATCTCCCGGCTTGATGCCGGCATCGATGAGGTCGCGGCCCGTGACATGCGGCTTCGCCATGGTCTCTTCAAAGACACGAAGCCTACCGAACAGAAACTCGCTGTCGCCTGAGAATTCATCAGAGCCGGAAAAGACCGGCCTGTCGGCTGCGGCAAACCATATGAGATCTTCAGGTGCAGTCGCCTCATCAAACATCCTGTTGGTGGATTTAATGCCCGGCTTAGAGTAGGCAGATACGTTAGGTCTCATGTGAAGCGGCACCATGTTCTTCAGGTACGAGATCACATCCCTTTCGTTGGTGAGACGTTTTATGAAACTCTCTACCAGCGGCATACCTTTTATCTCATGTTCGTATGCATGGATACGTCCGTTTTTTTCCGCTGTGGTCATGGCCTTGCCAAGATCATGTGTGAGTGCAAGCAGCATGAAGTTATACGGATCGGATGCTTTGTCGCGCATTGAAGCTGCCCGGTCGAGCACTTCCATCGTATGCGTCCAGACATCACCTTCCGGATGATAGATTGGATCCTGCTCGAGGTTAATCAGAAGTTCGAGCTCCGGAAACCATGTATGCAGCTGATCCATTTTGCGGAGCTCTTCAAAGAAGATCGAAGGCTTGTCTGCTTTGAGAAGGGCCTTTTTCAGTTCTTCTTCCACGCGCTCTTTTGAAAGCGTGGAAAGGTCTATACCGCGGCAGAGTTCTATGGTGTCAGGCGCGATTGTGAAATTGAAGCGTGATGCGAACTGCGCGCCGCGCAGGACCCTGAGCGGATCTTCTATGAACGTCTCAGGGTCGATATGCCTGATGACTTTATTGGCAAGATCTTCGCGGCCATTAAAGTGGTCTACTATCTCGCCTGTCAGCACATCCTGCATTATAGAATTGATCGTAAAGTCACGCCGTCTCGCTGCGCCTTCTGTCCCAATAAACGGATCCACATCTATCTCAAAGTCCCTGTGCCCTCTTCCTGTCGCATGCTCGCGGCGCGGCATGGCTATGTCCAGGTTCTCTTTTCTGAGCGCAAAGACTCCGAAGCTTTTGCCGAAGGTTATAGGGTCCCCTACCTTTTCAAGTATGCGGTAGAGTGCATCCGGCTTTATGCCATGCACCTCTATATCCACGTCCTTATTATCTATTCCAAGCAGTTTGTCGCGTACAAAACCGCCGACGTAGAAGGTTCTTCCGCCGGCGTTATTGACTTCTTTTGCTATTCTTTCTGCTATGCTTGCCAAAATTGTTATATACCTTTTTAGTTATTCGGGTTTTTTGTCAGAATCAGTCAATTCAAATTCAACTATTGGTTCCTCAGGGCCTTCCGGTGGGTAGGTCTGGAGAGTCGGCTTGGATTCGGCAGCTTTTGAAGCAGCTGGTTTGGACGAAGCCGACTTGGATTTGTTTGTTTGAGATGAAGATGCTTTGGTTTTGGCCGGCTCAGCCGGTGCCTCTTCTTCAACCACATCGATGTCGGTTTCGACTGTTTCCTCTACCACTTTTTCTACTGTTGCATAGGCATCAGGCTCAGGGAAGGTATCTTCGTCTACGTAGCTGAAGTCGTCTATCTCATCTGTGGTCATGCCTGAAAACATGTAATCGAGTACTTCTCTGTTTCTGTAATAGAACCACAGCAGGCTCGCGAAGCCTAATACAGCCGCGATCAGCGTGTCGGAATTGGCGCCGGACTCGATGCAGAAAGCGAGCAGCATGCCGCCAAGTATGTACCAGCCCAGGCCGCGTGGCTTGAAGAACTGCTCCATCACGTAGATGAGGATGAAGACGAGTCCCAGCGCTATAGTGCTGAGTGCTGAGATTATCCCTATTGCTTCTGTTGCCGATGCGCATACGATGACTCCGAAGATGAGCCAGCCTATGCCTTTTGGAGTGATTTTCATTTTGTGCCTTTCTGTGAACCTCGAATGTGGGTTTCTCGGACGGTTTATTTACTCTGCAGGTGTGCCTGCGAGGCCGATCTCTTCAGCGTGCTCTTCCATGCCTCTGATGCAGATCTCCGCGACGTCGCGAAGTTCCATGCCGAGCATCTCGCAGCCTTTGAGTATGACTTCGCGGTAGCATTTGGCGGCGAAGCGTTTGTCCTTGAAGCGCTTGATGAGGCCTTTTGCCTGCATGCCGATGATGCCTTCTGCGCGGAGGCGGCCGTAAGCCTGGATGATGCCGGTCAGCTCGTCGACGGTGAAGAGTGATTTTTCCATGTTGGTGATCGGCTCTACATCGTTGATAAGACCATAGCCGTGCGCAAGAATGGCGCGGACATCGGCAGGGTCTACCCCTGCGTCGAGCAGCGGCTTCTCGGTGTGGAGAAGGTGCTCTTCAGGATATTGTTCGTAGTCGTAGTCGTGAAGGTAGCCTACTGCCATCCAGTGCTCTTTGTCTTCGCCGAAGTGTTCGGCCATGGCTCCCATAGCTGCCATTACGTTGAGCGCGTGGATGCGAAGGTGTTCTTCTGTCACGACGGAATCGTTGAGTTCTTTAGCCCTTTCAAGTGTAAGCATTTTTAGTCCCCTTTCAGTTTGTTCGTTCCTATTATAGCACGAGTGCGGCGGTATTTGTTTGATGCCGGTTGCGGCGATTTAAAATACCGACTGTACTAAGAACATGTATAACGCTGTGCCGATCACCACGCTCAGGATGGTGTTGCGTTTCCAGAGGTATGTAGTTGTGACCACTGCGAGTGAGATCAGCTCCGGGAGGCCGTGCGGCGCTTCGAGGACCGGTGTGTCTCTGAGACAGTAGACTATGAGAAGTCCCATTGCGGTATACGGCACCACGCGTCCGAGGTAGAGAATGAATTCAGGTACCTTTTCTCCTCTTCCGAAGATGAGCACCGGCACTATCCTTGTCGAGAAGACGGCGAGGCCCATGACTATGATGACTATCATCGCGTGTCTGTAATCAGTCATTGGCGTCACCTCCCGTTGTGTTTGGTGCCGCGGAATCTGTCGTGCTTTCGGTTGCTGCGAGTGCTGTTGCAGTCTCTGATGCCGCTGGTTCGATACGGCTGCGGGCGGCGGTGAGCACGCCAATGATTATGATCATCGCAGGGATGAGGAAGATGTCGCTTCCGAAGATGAGGCGGCACGCAAGCGTCGCTGCTACTCCGAGGATCGCCGGGAGATGCTGCTTGTTGTCCAGCCACTGCTGGATGAAGACTGTCGTGAACAGAGCCGTCATGGCAAAGTCGATGCCTGTCGAATCGAAGGTGAGCAAGGTGCCTATCCAGCCTCCGAGGACAGATCCGATCACCCAGGCGCTCTGGTCAAAGAGTGTCACGAGCAGTCTGTAATTGCTGACGTTTACTCCTTCAGGGCCGTCATCTTTACTTAGCATCGCGTAGGACTCATCGCAGAGAGCATAGTAGAGGTATGGCTTGCGGCGTCCCTCGCTGCTGTAGCGGCCTATCATGGAGATGCTGAAGAATATATGGCGGACGGATATCATGAGGGATGTCAGTCCGGCCATGAGGATCGAGCCGCTCGTAAGCATGGTGACGCTTACAAACTGAGCGGTCCCGCTGAAGATGATTATCCCGGATATCAGCGACCAGAACGGTCCGTAGCCGTGGCTTTGCATCAGCAGGCCGTAGCCTGATCCTAGCACCAGGAAGGTCACTATTATAGGCGATGATGTTTTGAATGCCGCCAGTATGTCTTTCTTTGTGAATTTGTTCAAGTCCTTTACCCTTTGTTGTTAAGTCCCTTTTATTTGCAGGCATGCTTGTTGGTGCTGAAGCCAATCTAGCAGTTACCGGTGTATACGTATGTGAGCTGCTCGCGGGCTATGTCTGCGAGATGGTATATGTGTTTTACACTTGTTGCGTCTCGGTCTGTCATGTTGAAGCGCGGGAAGAATCTCGAGATGTGAAGCGCGATCTCATCCGCGACTCTCTCGTATGCCCTTGTCGTTTCCTCTACCTGCGCCTCGCTTCCTCTTCCTATGTCAGGAACGATCATAGGAGGGTGCGGAACCATAAATCCGGCAATAATACCCATTTCGGATCCCCTAATCTAAAAGCCTTTTGCCCGTTATCAGGCTTGGTGCTTCTCTTTCTCTTTTATTGCGAGCGCTTCAAACACGCCAGCTACATCATCTCTTATTACCAGCGACGCTTTCTCATCTGCCAGCGTTGCTTCCTTGTTTATTACCACGAGGTCCTTTCCGCTGAAGTATTCTATCAGCGATGCTGCCGGCTCTACCGACAGCGAAGTCCCCGCGACTATCATAAGGTCTGCGCCGGATATCTCCCGGCACGCCCCTATCATCGTATATTTATCCGGCGCCTCTCCGTAGAGCACGACCCACGGCTTGATGATCCCGCCGCATCTGTCGCACCTCGGCACGCCGCCCGTTTCCATTATCTTTTCAAGCGGGTACTCTGTCTCGCACTGCACGCAGTAGTTTTCGTATATGCTGCCGTGGAGCTCGTACACCCGCTTATTGCCGGCCTTCTTATGAAGGCCGTCTATGTTCTGTGTCACGATTGCGCGAAGTTTGTCCTGCTTTTCAAGCTCATAAAGATACCTGTGGCACGCGTTCGGCTTCGCGTCCGGATAGACCATGTGCCTGCGGTAGAAATCGTAGAACTCCTTTGTGTGCAGGGCAAAGTAAGTCGCGCTCAAAATGTCTTCAGGCGAGGGCCCAAGCCTCTCGCCATCCGTTTTCTTTGATCCGTCGCCTGCAGCGCTGATCGAATACAGGCCGTCCGCGGACCGAAAATCCGGGATCCCACTCGCGGTCGAGACTCCTGCCCCGCCAAAGAACACTATTCTTCTTGATCGTTCGATGAGCTTTTCCAGTTCCATGCCTCAGATAGTGAACAGAGGATTATTATTGCCGCGCCTATTATGCCGGCTGTCGACAGACGCTCTCCCAGAAGGATCAGCGAGAAGATAGCCGTCATCACAGGGCACAGGCTCTGTATGAGAGAGACCGACCTTTCCGATATGCCGGTCAGCGCAAGGTTCTGCATAAGATAGCCGAGGAAGGTGCAGAGTATCGCGAGGTAAAGGATGATGCCCCAGACCTTTGCGTCCGCTACTGACATGTCGATGCGCGCCCCTTCAAAGATGACGCATCCGATGAATGCCAGCAGCGCCGAGCAGCCGCCCATCAGAGCCGTAAGGCTGATCGGGTCCACCTGCTCAAGATATTTGCCGCTGAGCACCAGAGTTGTGGCTGCCAGCATGGCCGCGACCAGAGCTATCACTTCGCCGGCGCCGAAGACGGAGAGTCCGCCCTTCACACACAGAAGGTAGATGCCCGGCAGCACGAGTATCTGCGCCAGCAGCTGCTGCCAGCTATACCTTTTCCTGAACATCAGGAATGCGAGAGCAGGCGTGAATATGACCGACATCGACCGAAGGAATGCGACCGATGTTGCCTCAGTCATCGAAAGCGCCACGTTGTTAAGAAGGTAGTTCATGCCAATGCACAGCCCCGGGATAAGCCAGACTCTGAGAGGCACGGTCCTTACCGTCTTTATTATCCGTTTATGGAACAGCAGAAAGCATACCGCAAAAGCGGTCGAATAGCGCACTGTCATCATCGCATATACAGGCACGACATCGAACGCGATCTTTGAGATCGGATCGCCGAAGCCGTAGACGATGCACTGAAGCACTATAAGCGCCTGCGCCAGTCCCCTGCTTATTCCTTTTCTTTCCTCTTTCCTCTCGTCCATACCCTGCTTTCTAAACTATTTCTTCTCCCTTTGATTCGTAGTTCATGATCTCTTCCTCCCGCTTTTGCTAGAGCCTGCTGTCACGCGGCATGCTGTCGTAGTGCTTCATCATCGGCTTCTCGATCAGCTTGACCGCCTTAGTGTCAAGATTGAACCAGTATATTGCTGCGGTCAGAGCAAAGAACGCTGCTGACGCGCCAATTAGTATCTTAAGTGCTTTCATCTTATGTCCCTCCTACCAGCTCTGATCATCGTCGAATTCAACCAGCGACGGATCCACCGGCTCCTCGTTCATGACGCTCTGCATGAATACGTTTACATCGTTTCTCATCTCGCGGCGTGTTATAGAGGTCGGATCCATCAGGTCCTGCCTTACGCGGACCATCGGTATGCCTCGCTTCATGGCACCCTCTTCGAAGAGTCCGTTTATGGCTCCCACGCCCTTGCATGAGATCTGGTCAAACATGATTATCATGTCAGCATTGTATTCCTCGTACTTCTCCCAGAGGCTGTCCAGCATGACCTCGCTGCCGCCTTTCGTGTGAGCGCGCATGGTGGATGTCTGGTAGTGGTCCGCAAGGCCGCGCAGCATGCTCTCGCGGCTTCCTGTGTCTATGAGATCCGTTCCGTGGATGTCTATCATCTCGCAGACTGACTCGATTCCCCAGCAATTGAGAAGCCAGTTATTGAAGTTGGCATAGTTGTTGCACGGGGTGTTCCAGAGCACGGCTCTGTGGCGAATGGTCTTTGGGCATTTGCCCGCGGCGACCTGTCTGCGGAGTATCCTGTTTACCTTGAGGTCGTTTTTCAGGGCGAGCGGCTCTCCGGCAACTGCCTGGTGCTCGAATATGCGATACAGCCACGCGGATGAGCCTGTGTGAGGCGGTATGTCCGTGCGGTTAAGATCCCACTTCTCGAACTTGCACTCGTTCTGTTTGTTCCATATTTCGCAGCCCTCTGCCAGCGCGTCCCAGTCGAACTTCTGGCCGGTGTGCTTTTCAAGGAACTCTATCGCGGACTTTATCTCGTCGACAGCGTAATCCTGCACCTCGTCTTCTTTCCAGCGGAGAGGAACGTTCAGGACCTGCGACGGCAGGTCTATGCGGCGCTCCTGAAGCATCGTGGTCATGATGCTCCCATCGCATGGCATGTTGGATGTCAGCATGCAGCAGCCGATCTTAGGAAAGTCGTCCTCGATGGCCAGGCCCGCCTCGAATGAAGGCAGCGGGCAGACGTCGGCCGGCAGCCCGTAAAGCTCGGACTGCTCTATGTAATGTACCGGACTGTGCTGGTTTATCAGCGACGGCAGGTACATCGGGTATTCCTGGAATAGTATCATCTTGCAGCCGGGGAAACCCTTGCCGAGAAGATTCGGCAGAAGCTCGTCAACGCAGATGATCTTTTTATTCAATTCTTCAGCTTTTTTGCTGCCCGGATGCAGGTGCATGTCGGCGCTGAAGATGGTAGTAAGCGTTTTTGTGACGTCGCTCGCGAGGTAGTTGAGGTTGTTTCTGGCGCCTCTTAAGCCCGCTCCTCTCTGGCCTTCGCAGAGCCTGTCGAAGAATGACGGCACTGTCAGATATGAGAACATCCAGCGGTATCTCCACACCGCCTTGACGTTCTGCACCGGATGGGATGCCGCCCATTTTATGAGTATCCCCCAGAGCCTGCACCACTGAAGGTAGTCGAAGGCTGTGTCCTGAGGTCCGCGCCATTCTCTGTGCTTCTGTATGGCGGTCTTGTCCTGCAGGTTTGAGGCCGCGCCTTTCTTTTTGATTCGCGCACGCGTACTTATCGCATTTGATGCTGAGTTTTTCAACTTTTCAGAAACTTTATTCATCAGCGCCGCCTCCTTTCTGTATTTTCTTGATCTCAAGACTTTCCACAAAGGCCTGCATGCGGGTGGCCAGCTGGCCGGATCCTCTGACCACGTATTCGCGGTCGATGCCCAGTGTCGGGATGCCGTATTCCTCCTGCATCACCTGGGTGTTGAGTGTACGTTCATAGCCCCAGAAGTCGCAGAACTTTGCCTGTTCTATGACCAGGCCGTCTGCCCTGTAGTCGCGGACAAGGTCACGCACCAGGTCGCGCCTCTGCTGTATCTTCTCATGTGACATGAAGCGCGGGCACTGGTTGGTCTCGAGGTAATAGCGGCAGACCTGGTCGAGCGCAGGCTCGTCGTCTGTCAATGGTATCTGCTGCCGGCCCGGGATGGAGCCGAAGCAGTATCTGTCTGCCGCGACGTAGCAGCGCGCATTCTCCATGATCTCATCGAAGTCGTAATCGTCTAGCTCGGAACCTACTACAACGACGCGAGCTCTCCAGCGGTTGTTTGCGTCGGCTTCTCTTGCGCGAAGGTCCTCGAGGGTCTCCCTTAGATACGGCAGTATCTGCGCGTTAGGGCAGGAATAGCTGACGAGGCAGAGGATGTGGAATTCGCGCGGCGTGATGCGCGGATTGTCTTCCTTGCGCATCTCCGAGATCTCTTCAAATATTTTGCAGATCTCGTTGTGCTCACGCACCGCCGCGCGCACGGCTTCATCCGAAATGTCTACGCCGTAGTTCTCCGCCAGCGGCTTTAAGATGTGATCTCTCACCTGCTCTGTGTACAGCCTGTTTCCGTGCGGGCTTATCTTCAGCGGCGCGTCTATGATGCCCCAGCCAAAGCGCGGATTGTTTATGAGCTCTAGCTCCCTTATGTTCTCGACTACCCTTACCATCTGCTGGCAGGTATCTGAGCTTGCATAAAAATCGAGGAAGTTCATGCCTCCCTCGAATACGCGCTCAAACAGAGCGCGGGTGTATCCGCAGATGAAGCTCGACATGTAATACTGACTTATGTCGAGCGAGCCCGTGTTAGGCGCGCGGAGCCTTATCGAAAAGGCATTCCCGCAATTTAAAAGGACCTCCGGAACATAGTAGCATGTGTAGCCCACGGCAACGCCGCCCGCCTCTTTTTCTTTGAGGATGAGCTCGTTCGCCGTCTGTTCCAGAAGCTGCTCGTAGTAGTGAATGTGTTTTAAGTCTTTCATAGCCCCTTACAATACTTCTCTGTAGATCTCCAGTATCTCTTCTTTGGTGAGCGGCCTGAAAGCGCCGCCGGATATGAAGCACGACTCGGCTATCTCAGGCAGCATGGCCGCCTCTTTCTCGCCGAATCCTATATCTCTCAGTGTCGTCGGTAGTCCCATCTCCTTTATGAAATCCGCCAGCGCGTTTATGCCCGCCAGAGCGAATTCCTCGTCCGAGTTATAATCTTCGCGGTCCAGTCCCCAGACTCTATCCGCAAAGCTCATGAATTTCGGAAGGCCGTCCTTATAGATATGTCTGTAGTATGCTGGATGCAGCACGGCAAGTCCTTCGCCGTGGTTGCAGTCGGTGTATGCCGACAGCTGGTGCTCCATGTTGTGGGCTTCAAAGTCCTTTGACTTTCCGGTCTTTATTATGCGGTTCTCAGCCAGCGAGGCAGTCCACATTATATTGCTCCTGGCCGGAAGATCCCCCGGATCTTTGACTGCTGCGCGGAAGTCCCTTATGAGCCCGCGCATCAGTCCCTCGGACACATCATCAGCCGGGTTGTCCGAGGCCGGCCAGCTGAAGTATGTCTCCATTATGTGTGAGAGTATGTCGAATGTGCCTGCCTTGAGCTGGCGCATCGGCATCGTAAGCGTATATTTAGGATCCATCAGAGCAAACACCGGATTCATCTCAGGATAATCCCGGTCGGTCTTGATCTTAGTCTCTTCATTTGTAAGGACAGCGCAGCCGTTTACTTCGCTTCCCGTTGCCGGCATGGTGACCACGACTCCGCACGGTATGATATCGTGCTTCATCGGAAGGCCTTTCATCCAGAAGTCGTCCCAGGTGTCTCCATCGTATTTGGCCTGAACGGATATGGCCTTGCAGCAGTCCATGACGGAGCCGCCGCCTATGGCGATTATGAGGCCGACGTCCATCAGCGACGCTAGCTCAGCGCCTTCCTTCATCCTCTTAAGAGTCGGATTCGACATGATGCCCGGGAATTCGACTATCATCTTCCCTTCGGCGGCGTTTCCTTCCCTGCTGTAGCCCATAGACTCCAGCACTTCCATCACATCATCATACGAGCCGTTCCTATTTACCGAACCGCCGCCGTATCCGATCATGACGTTGCCGCCCGGAATGGCGAATTCCTCCACGAGCCCTGCCAGATACTCCTTGACGCAGCCCTCGCCGAATCTTACTTTTGTCCTGCATTCCCAATTGAAATCATTCATAGCACACCTACTTTTTAAGGTTCAGATATGATGCCGGGATATGACAGTAGCCTCCCGGATTCTTATCCAGATACTTCTGGTGATACTCCTCCGCCGGGAAGAAATTGGCAAGAGGCTCAACCTCCACGGCAAGCGGAGCGCCTATCTTCTCAGCCTCTTCATCGCAGATCTCACGTATCACAGGCAGCATGTCCGTATCCGTATAGTATATGCCGGTGCGGTACTGTATTCCGACGTCATGCCCCTGCCTGTTGACCGATACGGGATCGATCACCATGAAATAATAACGTAAAAGTCCGGCGAGGCTCATGCGATCCTCGTCGAACTCTATTAGTACTGTCTCCGCGTGTCCGCTGCTTTTGCAGACATCCTGATATGTGGGCGCACTGTCCGGCCCGTTTGCGTATCCGACCTCTGTCCTGATGACTCCGTCGAACTGGTCGAAGAACTTCTGTGTCCCCCAGAAGCAGCCGCCCGCAAGATAAATTGTTTTCATCAGTAAGGCCTCCTTTTCTACTCCTCGACTTCCTCGTCGACGTGCAGTATCACAGGCTCATGGCCCGTGTAAGGCAGGTATTTATCCATCAGATCCGCCTTCGAGATGCAGATGTGCGCGTTGTTTGTCGCGTCGTTGCACGCTATGCGATCGTATTCCATCAGCTCCTCGTCTATGACCAGATGCACCTTGCCGTCCTTGTCAAACACAAGGCTGAACGGATTGGCCGCACCGATCTTTACACCGAGGTATTCGGTCAGCGCTTCTTCAGGCGCGAACGAAAGCCTCGACACGCCAAGCGCCTTTGAGAAGATCTTGGTCTTGAAGCGCTTGTTGTCTCTGGTCACGTACAAGTAGAACTCGGTCTCCTGACGGTTGCAGAGGAAGAGGTTCTTCACGATATTGGTGCCGAGCTTCTCGTTGATATAGACACAGTCGTCCATCGAAACTATGTAGTCGTTGGTCACTCTGTCAAAAGGTATGCCGAGCTTTCCGAGCGCCTCATAGATGAGCTTCTGTGTCTCGTTCTCAAATGTTTCCGGTACATCATGGTTTATCTCGCTGACGTAAAACATATATAGTCCCCCTTTATTTCTCCTTGCTGACCGCATAGGCCGCCGGCGTCGCCTGTATCACAAGCAGGCTCGCCACAAGCAGGCTCATCAGGATCCCCGCGATTTTTCTTTTTATTTTCAATATGCTTTGTGTTAATTTCGTATGTGTTCTCCCCGAAAATAATATGCGCATAATTCTGAAATTATTATACAAAAAAAGACAGTTTCAAAGAACTGTCTTTTTGTATAATCCGTCTCTTTTTCAGTCGCCGGAGCCGGGTTATCGTGCATCCCACGCCTTGACGAAATCAGCGATGTCTTTTATGACGTCCTCTCCAATATGACGTTCAAGACTGTATTCTTTTGATGCTTTTGTTATGTCGTCGCAGATCGCTGTAACGAAGCAGTGATTGAGATACGGATACAGTTTGTATTCGGTGTTTTCTCTGCCCGCGAGCTGCTCCTGAAAGCCCTTGAAATCCTCATCGGCCAGGCACTGGAAATCCTTGCCGCCCTGCATGATCAGCACCGGCTTGCTGCTCTCCAGAAGATAGTCTGACGCTGTCTTCAGACCCATCTCCTTGAAGTAGTAAAGAGTCATGCCGCCCGCGAACTTCTTTTTCTTTGCCTCTTCATCGCTCATCTCATAGAGGCCTTCGAACTTGTCCGCGTAGACCTTGCGCTCCAGCCCGACTATCCCCCTGATGATCGGGTTATTTCCCTCAGCCTGCTTAAGCTGTCTTACAACGATATCTTCAAGGCGGTATGGCGTGCCGGCCATCATTATGAGGCCTTTCACGTCTCCGCCCTCAGCGTCTATCCTCGGCGCCAGCATGGCTCCCATGCTGTGACCCAGAATATAGATGTTGCCGCTGTCGATACGCGGATCCGCCTTCAGCATGTTTACCGCAAGCACCGCGTCTTCAATGGTTTCTTCCTTTACCGTGACATCACCCGCTTTCAGCATTTTCCGCCCGTGGACAAAGCTTCTCTTGTCATAGCGAAGCGACGCGATGCCGTGCCTCGCGAGGCCTTCCGCCAGGTCCTTGAAAGGCGTGAGTTTCAGCACCTTCTCGTCCATGTTGCTGGCTCCCGAGCCATGCACCATCACCACCGCGGGCACGGGGACTCCTGTGCGTTCGGATCCTGTACATTCAGGTATGGTCAGCATACCGTTAAGAGGGTATTCAGTTCCTTCCCCAACAATCACTTTTTCTCTGATCATGTCGCGCTCCTTATTGCGTTACCTGTTACATTTCATGTTGCGTTTCTCCGAGCCTCACCGGCCTTTTTCCGAGGCATTAATACGTTATTCTCTACATCTATTGTAGCAAAAACGGAGGCCTCCACATACTGTTTGCCGGAGATATGTGATCGTCTGCAGACCTATCAGTCGGCCGGGTCATAGCAACCATCCTTGTATCATGGCTTCTATGATCTTCGCATCGTAGCCGCCGTCTTCCTTGTTATATGTGATTATGAGATTGTCCCATGGCACGATATCGGCATTTTCATACTCAACAAACTTCAGATCATTCCTCTGCATATAGCCTTTGTCATCCGTCAGACCCAGATGCTCCCAGTAAATGATCTTGCCGTCCCTTGGCCGCCTGATGGTGAAGTCCGGTATCCTTTTGACATCCGGATGCGGGACCGACGCCTCATATCTGTAAGGAATTCCATAGTGGTCGAGTCTGGAAGATATATAAACCTCGCCGAGCGACCTCATTGGTACACCTTTCGCGGAAGTATATATCAGCTGCTCCTTAAATAGATCCTCCTGCCTTTTGTAATCATCGGCCCACGCCTCATCTGACTGCATGCCATGATACAGCCCGACCTCGAGCCCCGGATTCTTCTCTACAAAGCCCGCCATCAGCGTCGCTTCATCGAAAGGCTGATAGTGTTTGATCGCCATATCCAATGTCTTGATATCTTTATCGATTACCAGCAAAGCTTTTTCAATATACTTCTTGCGGACAAGCCCCATGATCGTTTCCGTCTCGTTTGTGATTCCTTTGCTTCTGGCCTTCTTGCGGTTGCCTGTCTTAGGGAAGTGCTGATAATAAAACCTCCTGTTGCCCTGCTTTCGTATTGTGAGCATGCCATCCGGCAGGCTCTTCAACTCCTTTGTAAGATCCGCCTCTGTTTCCTTTACGATGGTCCTTATCCTCTCAAGTTCGTATATATGCTGCATTTTCGCTTACTCCTATTAATATGGTGTTCTTACCGGCGCCTGCCTTCACTTTTTCTCAATAACCTCTTGCTACGATTATACAACGTCATCCACATCTGAAACAGGAGTTTTCAGGAATACTGTAATTTTCAGGAGATTTTTCTTGATTTTTTGACAGTAACTTCCGCAATAATTGAGCGCTCTTTTTATTTTGCCTCATATTTAAGCTAGTCGTCGATTCGATCCCATTAAAAAACAGAGCGATTCGCAAGCGAAGCAGCTCCTTTCTGCCTGCGAATCACTCTTTCTTCATGATTTACTGTCAAAATTCTGGGGATTTTGTTTTAAAAATTATAGTATTTCAGAAAAGTCCTTTTCTCTATACACCATGTCGGCCGAATTCTTCTTTTGAAATACGTTGCCCAGCCAACATTCTCTTTCTTTAGAATATTTGGCCCGGCAGTTTCAGCTTCTGCTTAGGCGGAAACCCCCTGTCGAATTCCTCCACGTCCGCGTCGTCGACATAGTAACCCTTCGGCGTCTGATATACCCCGGTCATATTGTCGAGATAGCCCGGGATCAGCTCCCTGCACAGAAAGAACGAATCATCGGCACCCTCCGGCAGGTCGTGATACCTGATACCAAACTTGCGGGCATAGTCGAAGCCGCATTTGCTGTAAAAGTCGATATTGCCTTCAAACAGCACGGCCCCGAAGCCCATCTCCGCAGCCTTCTTTAGCGAATAATCCAGAAGCAGCTTGCCGTAACCCTTGCGCTTAAGATCAGGCGTTATGCAGATCGGGCCCATAGTCAGAACTTCGACAGTTTCAGCGCCCGAATCTTTCGTGTTTCCGCGTCCCGGCTCCTTTCCGCCGTCGACCTCGATGACCGTCCTCATGAACATGTTCTGACCGATCAGCCTGCCGTCCTTTTCCATCACAAAATCGAGCTCCTTCACGAATGCCGGATCGTCGCGCAGCACGTGCAACACATAGTGCTCGCTGCATCCCGGCCTGTAGACGTTCCAGAACGACTCCCTCACAAGGTTTTCGACCTCTCTGTATTCGCCTTTTTTCTCTGAACGTATAATAACGTCGTTTGTATTCATTGTTTTACCTCCTGAAAATTGTCGACTTCAATTGCCTTTCAGCGGGAGATTTGTGATCGTCTGCAAACCTCCCGGTCAGCCGACAATCTCCGTTGTGTTGTACTTTTTCAAACAGCACGCTCCTTATTTATTTAAAAGTTTTTCAACTTGTTCTCTTTTTGCGTGAAGGACGCAGCCTCCTATGTGATCATCTGCAAGAATATCGCTTGTTCTGAGCGCCGTGAAGATATCTGACTGAAGCGCTTCTCTCAGCGAAGTGTCCTTGACATTGATGTCAGAGTATGGCGAGAACGGACAAAGCTCTGCTCCGCCGTGCGAGTTTATGTGGAAGAATCCTCTGCCCGCTGCCAGGCAGCAGCAAACTTCACCAGAAACGCGCTCTCGCGCGGATCCCTCAGCGTAGCCCTGAGCGCGTCCTTAATAACCTGTTCTACCCCTTCGGTCAGCTATTTCTGTAAATCGAATCTTTCGTCCATTTTTTCCCATTTTATTTTACTGAGCGCATTGCCAGGAACGTCGGTATGTTAAGTTCGTGCAGCCTTCCCTCGCCGTTAGTGTCCTCGTACAGATCAAGGAGCGTGAATCCGGCTTCGAGCTGCCCTGTGATCTGCTCTTCAAGCGAGTGTGAGAACTGCACGCCCGCGTCCTCACGTTCGAGCTGCTTTCTCTGCTCTTCGTTGATCAAAGGATCGAACGGAAGATGGTTTATGATCTCCTTTTCCTCTTCATCAACGATGTAGTTTATATAGTGATCGACTCCCGCGATAAGGTATCCGCCCTGCTTCAGAACACGATAGCATTCTCTCCAGATCGGCTTTACTTCCCTCACATAGCAGTTCGATACGGGATGGAAGATCAGGTCGAATGTATTATCCGCGAACGGCAGAGGCTTTGTCATGTCGCCCTGAATGACCGTTATCTGATACCCTTCACGATCAGCGACCATCCTCTCGCTTTCGACCTGCTTCGTTGAGATGTCCATGACAGTGCATTCCGCTCCGAGTGCCGTAAATATAGGCATCTGCTGCCCACCGCCGCTGGCAAGCCCCAAGACCTTCTTTCCTTTCAGATCTCCGAACCATTCATGTGGGACCATTTTGGTTGGCGTCAGTTTGACATCCCAGTTGCCCTGCGTCGCTGCCACATAAACCTCATGGCTGATTGGTTTTCCCCACTCCCAGCCTTCCTCTATCCATCGGTCTATGGTCTTCGCGTTTATATCCTTATAGTCCATAGTGCCCTCTTATATCTTCCTTATCGGATGGCGAATTACTGTTTTCAGTTTCTCCTGCGCGACCTTTCTCGCGTCGCTTAAGTATATCTCATGGTGCAGGCGCTCATCGGTTATGTCGAGCGCATACCCCTGCTCCTCCATGTATTTGTGCATCATTTCGACAGTTGCAGGCTCGTTATCATAGGATCCGATATGCATGCACTGCACACACAGTCCTTCCTCAACAGTCAGGAATTCCACCTTGGAGAAGTCTTCCTTCTTTTTGCGCGTGGCCTCGCCGATAGCCCAGTCAAAATCAGCCCCGGTAACAAAGTCCGGAAGACGAATCACCGAGATCCATCTGAAATCCTCCTTGTGAGAGTAGTCGATGCCTTCGACTCCCTCCTGCCACCAGAAGCCCTCGAGCGGAGGGACGACATAATCGAAATATCCTTCGATCCTGTGGTCGCCCTTCTTGCTCATCTTGATGGTGAAAGCAATGCCATACAAAAGACCGATGGCTTTCTTGTACTCGCCGTCTTCTGTGTTGGGATCGCCCTGACCGCGTACGGCAATATAGTTCATTTCCGGCACATCAACAATGGCCGGCTTGTCCTTAGGCATGTAGAACTCTTTGTATTCCTTCTTAAAATCAAACGCCATTCAGCCAGTCCTCTCTTGTCAGGCGCATGATATGCTCGGTGCGCCTGTCCATCATCTTTACCCAAGGGGCATCCTCATTCGTATGATGATACCTGAAACCGCACTTTTCCTGCACGCGTCTCGACTTGTCATTTCCCTCAAAGTAGCCGCACCATAAGACCTCAAGATGCAGATCTTCAAACGCGTAGCGGATGATCTCCCTGACGCCTTCCGGTATGAGCCCCCGACCCCAGAACGGCACACCTATCCAGTAGCCTATCTCAGCCTCTGAATCAGGCAGGCCGATATTGCTCTGCTCACCGACCATCAGCCCTATGCTTCCGATCGCCCTGTTATCCTCCTTCAGGCAGACTGCGTAAGTCTCAGGAGCTGCCAGAACAGTCCGGATGATCTCCAGACTGTTTTTGACGCTTGTGTGGGCAGGCCAGCCCGCGGCAGGCCCTATGAGCTCGTCTTTGGCATATTCATATAACGATTCTGCATCCGTTTCTTCCCACGGACGCAGAATAAGTCTCTCAGTTGTAAATATCATCCGTTTTCCCTTATTTGCGCTTCGCTAAAGACATGACTCTCAGGTAGCTGAGCGCGGCAAGCAATGTTGCCAGAAGTATGAACGCCAGCGCCAGCAGCCTGTGATCCATCCTGAGGCCAAGTATCACTACCAGCACTACAAGGCCCATGACCACAAACATGTTAGGCAGCATGTAGAGAGCTACAGCGGCTCCCTGCTTGATGGCCTCTATCTCGTTTTCCCAGTCGAGCCTCATGTGCTTCACACCGCATACGCATCCCCAGGCCGTGGAGAATGCACAGAGCGCAAGTCCTAATACTAAGTATAACACAGTATCTACTATAGGGACCTTTGCGGATATACACATGCACAGTGTGGCAAAAGTCATTGCAGGCACTGTCAGGTACAGGTTGAAAAGCATCTTGCCCTGATAAAGCGCTTTCTTTTCTATTGGCAGGCTTTGCACGATCCAGTAATTCCTGCCCTCAAGCGACGGAGACATCGCCGTGGTCGCTGCCATTCCGATGAAGAAATAGACAAGGAACGGGATAGCCGGCTGCAGCATGGCGTGATCGAACGGAGCGTCATTGGTCACCACCTGCACTATCCTGTCAAATCCGAGGACCAGAGTGATCAGTCCCAAGAGTATGGCAAGTATCTCGCCCATAGCGCCGTTCACGGTATATGCGGAAGACCCCACAAGTCTTTTATATTCCTTGAAAGCAATGGAGTTCACAACGCTGCGCTTCTTCTGACCGCTCAGTTTGTATTTCTTTGAGGCCGCGTGAGATTTCAGAGCGGAATTGATGCTCCTGTACGAATTTCCGACGACATGGAACACCGCCGCGAACAGCAGCACGCTCACACCAATGAGCAGCAACATAGCTATGACGCTGTTCCCGGTAACAGCATCCGAAAACCACTTCGCGGGCAGATATATCCCTGCCGCATTCGATGTGATCTCCGACGTCCTCTCAAGCGTCGCCTCAACCTTATCGTTCTTGAAGACACTCTCGATTATGAAGCGGAGCGAGAAGCAGAAGATTACAAAGGCCATCATCAGCACCGTCTGTATTATATTCGTCTTTCTGAAGCCTGCGCTTATCCTCGCGATCAGAAAGCCCAGGAAGGCCGCGATCAGCATCGGTATCACCGGCAAAAAGAGTGACAATATCACCCAGACAGGATACGTGATCACGGACCGATGCGCATACGCGCTGTAACCGATCAGCATCGCCAGGGAGATACTGATATACCACGGCAGGCTCTTGACATACATGTACAGGAACTTGCAGCCCGCTACCATCCTTGCCTCAAGCGGCAGCGACATCAGCATGTCATACTCCTTGAAATTGAACAGATATCCGTTCGTCTTGAAGATCGTAAAGAGGAATGCCAGCAGGCTGATGGTCAGAGCGCACATCACAGGCACAGCATCAATCATGCCGGTCATGCCATAACCTATGCACATAAGTATGCAGTACCCCATCAGCAGGGCATACAGAAAGAATGTGGCTATGAAAGCACCGGCAATCTTGCTGCGCTTCTTCTTGTCCTTACAGTATTTGTAGATGTTCCTCTGGCTAGTGGACAGCAGCAGCGTCCTCAGAAGCAGGATGTTCTTATTCATGGTTCGCCTCCGCGAAAGTATCTCCGAGGAACGCCTCCTCGAGCGAATGGCCTTCCGTGATCTCCTCCATTGTGCCGGTCGCGATTATTTTGCCTTTCCTTATGATGGCGACCTTGTTGCAGAGCTTTTCAGCAACGTCCAGGACATGTGTCGAGAAGAATATGGCCGAGCCATTTCGGCACATCTCATGCATTATCTCCTTGAGAATGAATGACGCCTTAGGGTCGAGGCCTACGAAAGGCTCATCGAGCACCATCAGTTTAGGCTCATGGATGAGCGCGGAGATGATGGCCACCTTCTGCTTCATTCCGTGTGAATAAGAGCTGATCTGGTCTCCGAGCGAATCAGTTATCTCAAACATGTCCGCGTATTTCTTTATGCGCTCCTCGCGGTCCGCCGCGCTAATATCAAATATGTCCGCTACGAAGTTCAGGTACTGAAGGCCTGTCAGGTTCTCATAAAGATCCGGGTTATCCGGTATGTACGCCGTGACCTTCTTGCATTCGATCGGCTCATCCTTTACCGAGTGACCATCTATGAAGATTTCGCCATCGGTGAAATCCAGAACGCCCACCACAGCGCGGATAGTGGTTGTCTTGCCTGCGCCGTTGTGGCCTATGAAGCCGTATATGTCGCCGCTTTCAATGGTAAGCGATACGTCATCAGCCGCCTTCTTTCCCTCACCGTATGTCTTGGAATAGTGCTGTATGTCCAGCATGGTTTTTCCGCTTTCGGATCTATCTGCCATTGTTTGCCTCCTGAGTTTTTATCATGTCTGCCAATGTAAGAAAGTCATTCGCCTTTATCATTGCGAGCCCTTCCCCTTCCTTGCCGAGCACTACAAGCTGATCGCCGGAACTGATCTCGAATATCTTTCTGGCTTTAGCGGGTATGACTATCTGCCCCTTGTCTCCGACCGTGACGACTCCGAAAAGGTGCCTGCCTTTAGGAGGCACGGAAAGCCCCATATTCTCTCCGGGCTCAAAATTGGTAAGGTCGTCGAGTGAAACACCGAACGCGCCGGCAAGAAGTTTTGCCTTTTCAAGGTCCGGAGATGTCTCGCCGGATTCCCACTTTGCCACGGCCTGTCTGGATACGCCGACCTTCTCAGCGATATCTTCCTGTGTCATGCTGTTCAGCTTTCTTAGCTGTATCAGATTGTCCTTGAACATTGTATGAATCCTTCCACTTCTGTGTTTTCTCTTATCTTTCCTGCTTTTGCAACTTTTATTGACATCATTGTAACGCCCCCGGCCGCGTCAGTCTACCAACCAAAGCTGACGATCATGCGCTTTTAATGTTATGAATGGTTGCTTTTGCAATATAATTAGAGCCTCGAGGGCTCTCTTGAGGGTCACTGCCGCTTCGTGTCGTCATTTTCAGTCTGCGCACTGCTATTCCTGCCACAGGAACGGCATGAATATGCCGAGCTGTTTTTCCCAGTCCTCTTCACAGTGTCTGCCGCCTACCTGGCAGTACAGCTTTCCCTTTTGTAAGGCAGATACTCCGACATGCGGCCGTTATGTTCATGCGAACATTCGAACAGGTAGCCTTTGTCGTCAAACTTCCGGTATGCTCCTTTTTTGCCGCCAAAGTAATGTGTGAAATCCTCCGGGAGTTCGAAGCCAAGCTGCCTGTGCAGACCGTAATTGGACTCGTCGGAATCGATCACCAGGACGTTATTGCCATGTTTCTCATATGCTCTTGCCAGTAGCGTCGCGACAGTACTCTTGCCGCAGCCGCCTTTTCCGCAAAGTATTATCTTCACTGTCTTTCTCCTCTTTTTTATATGGGATTATGATACCCATGATAACTTCAAATTAGTAAACGACTGTATGTTTCGAATTAAATGCAACTTAATATATCGTACAATATTATTAACTTTACTTAAATGCCTACGATTCATATACTGTAGCTGGAAAAAGAAATATCTTCGTTCAGGTCTTATGGAACCGGTTATTTGGGGAGGAGATACACATCATGGCAACAGCATTCGTGATCGTATCATTCGGAGCAGTACTCGTAGCAAAGTGGAACTACTTTTCAAAGTACAACAAGAACCACAGATAATCCCGAAATTAATTCAGAATTCATTAATTATCCCTCTCAAAAAGCCATTTCACGCTTTATGAAATGGCTTTTTATTTTGCTTATTTACCGAAATACTGCAGCGTACAGTCGAGGAACTTCCTGGCGGCGCCTGTCATCCTTTCTTTTGACGGGAATGCCACGCCGAACGTGATCTTCTGCGGCGGGTCGAGCGGCAGCTTCACGAGATGCTCGTTCCAGAACTGCGCAGAAAGTTCGTTGACATAGGCAGTTCCCAGGCCCATCCTCACCATCGCAAGTGATGCCGGCGTATCGTAGGTAGTATATTTCAACTCAGGATGTACGCCGTTCCTGTTGAGGATCTCCCATATCTCCATTTCTTTACCCCAGGATCCCATGATGAAATCATCGTTCTCGCATTCGGCGATCGGGAATCTTTTAGCCTTGGCAAGCCTGTGGTCTTCCGGTATCGCCGCAATGATATTGCTTTCCGCAAGCGGTATCCACTCATAAGGGAAAGGCTCTGAATATGCCAGGAATGCCAGATCGGCCTCGTTCTGCTCAAAGTGATGTATGACATCCGATTTGATGCACTCCATCAGGCTTACCTGGATGCCCGGGTAATCATTCTTGAAGCGCCTGACTATCTCCGGCAGCCATGTGGTAGCGATACTCGGGTAAGTTGCAATGGTTATCTTGCCTCTTGTGACTCCCTTTAGCTCAGCAGCAAAAGTGTATATCTCCTCTTCATGGTTGAGATACCCCCTGACTACAGGGATCATCTCACTTCCTTCCGAAGTCAGTTTCATTCCCTTCTGCGATCTCACAAAAAGAGTGATCCCCAGTTCTTTCTCGAGAGCCGTTATAAGCTGGCTTATCGCCGATGGCGTATATCCGAGTGAATCAGCGGCAGCTTTCACGCTGCCCCTGTCCGCTGTTTCTATAAATGCTCTTAATCTAGCTGTCTCCATGACTTTTCTCCATGTACTCACGCTACATGTTCTGCAGATTATTTTAACACAAACTTAACGCAGGAAAAGTACAAAAAGTCCGGGACTCATCTGATCCCGGACTTCTCATCTTTTTAAATGGCCGCTTATTTGGTCAGGCCCTCTGCGATCTCGATTCCCTTTGTGAATGCATCCCAGCCGTCATATTTGAGCTTGACAGGGATATGCATCGTCAGGTTTCCGAGTACCGGAAGACCATTCTTGTTGATATAAGCAAGTGTTCCGACGAGCGCTGCGCAAAGTACAAGTTTCTTCATTTCCAAAGCTCCTTCCATTCAGAACGATAAAAACTTAAAAGCTGTTGTTAGTTTTTTAAGCAAACCATTTTGCTTAGATGCGATATTCTCTAAGTCCTGTATATTCATAAGCGCCACCTCGAAATCGCTCTTTAATTATATGAATTTAAAGAACGATTGTAAAGTGGCTGCAATAAAAAACGACTGTTATGCCACTTGCTTTCACCATTTACGTCCCCAATTATAGGTTCTTCAAATAATCATCTAACAAGTTAACAGATCCATCGTTTAGTTCTGAAAACACATCTGTATAAGTGTCTAAAGTGATATGGATGTCAGAATGTCCCAAGTTAAATCCGATAGAAAAGCGCGGATACAGTTATTTACTTCCTCTGGTTTATCAACGTTCACATTATGAGCAGCTTCATTGATAATCTTAAGCGGATATCCTGTCCGCCTTGTCCATTCCTTATTGTACTGTGCAACTTTTCCTGTTTTGTCCTTTTCTCCCAAAATCAATAAAACCGGGCATGGTATTTCCAACTCGCAATTGTCATCCAGAAATCCAGCATAGCCACGACCCATTAAATGACACAGTTCGTTTTTGCCATATGGAGAAAGCATCTGCATCATGTTGTTATAAGCCTTACTCGTCGCAGACACCTGCCTGGCCATAGCTTTTTTCATCCACCGCAGTGGATATAGATGGGCCATCCATCCGACTTGTTTCAGGATCCAGATATCAAGCCTTGAATAATAGCCAGATCCATAGGGAGTACTGTCTATGGAAACAAATCCCTTTACACGGTCCGGGTACCGTTTTATGAATGACTGGGCAAGGAAGCCTCCCAGGGACTGCCCTATAAGAACAACTTGCTCCACAGCATTATTATCAAGAATGATTTTTATGTAGTCAGAGGTATCTGCAAAATCGAATTCATCAAAAGGTCTGGATTGTCCATGAGCAGGAGTGTCCCATGTCAAAAGATTGTACTCTTTCTCAAATGCCGGTATCTGCCCGTCAAACATACTATGATCCGCAGTGAGTCCGTGCAGAAAGAAAAGCGTATCCTTGTTGACATCCCAGTTATCAGATTGCCAGTAGAATACCTTTCCTTTGCCCGTTGGCAGTATATGTTTTTCCATGTCTTTCATGCTCCTTTATAACCTGTTATGCCTGATGATTTTGGTGCGTTAAGCACGTGATCCTGATATGCGCAAATCCAAATAACAACGCGAAAAATGCCAAAAGCCAGTGACGAAGCAACAAAGCCGAAACCAGAAAAATCGTTGTTGGGATGATTGCCAGAACCAACCCTTTCTTAAGAGTCTTCTGCTTAAAGTATCCGGCCCAGTAAAGATAATAGATGATGATCAAAATACCATTTAAAAACAGATAGATCACGAATTCTTCATTGCTCTTAAACCCGAATTCCCAAACCATCAGCGGCAGCCACATAAGAATGATGCACCCGTATCTTCCGGTCTGTTCACATACAGTCAGATACTGCGGAACATCAGGTGCTTCTGTTTCGTTCTTTTTTCTAAGTGCATATATAATATTTGGAATGATTATCAGCAATACAATGATTGCTCCAAAAAGATTGATCCAACCGAATTTCATATGTTTTCTCCAAACAATCCGAATTTGCCTTTATCTATGCTCTTCTACATACTGCAAAAACTCAGGTGTTTTTGACCAATACTTAATACCCCAGTTTTCAAAATTCCATTCTTCCATATAGTCATTGCACTCGTAATCAATATAAAAGATCTCACCATTGTTAACTACAAAATTAGTTGGAAAATAATCGATATTAGTGTTTGTGGGATAGAGTAGCTCACACATAGCTTTCATCTGGCTTACATATTCAGGCTCCATCTTATCCTCAAGTACAAGATCGTAAATTGTTTCACCATCAATGTATTCCTTTACAATTCGCTCATTATCTATATCCACATCCAACATTTCTGGCATCTTGATACCAATCGTAGATAATCGCTTATAATCGTCAATTTCTGACTGAATCTTATTTCCAAACTGATAGTAAGAACATGGTTCATGATGAATTTGCTTGAGCACATATTTCTTTCCATCTTTTACTGCTAAATATGAATATCCTCCTTTACCTTTTCCCAAGAGTTTTTCAATCTCATATTCAGTTTCGTTAACAGTTAACTTTTCCATTTCCTTATACAAAACTAGAATATATCGAGTCATTATATATAGCAATCAGCCTTACAAATTCAGGTTCTTAATATATAAGCGAGGGTTTTAAGAGCCTTCGCTTTTCTTTATGATGA
>JAKSSP010000039.1 GCA_024403035.1 Mogibacterium sp. | reverse complement strand
CATAGTATTATGTAAATGAAAAATTGAAAATTAAAAATGAAAAATTGTCAGTTAACAGTTAACAATTAACAGTTAACAACGTGGGGCTCAAATCTTTTCGACCACAACAGTCTCGCCATCGACCTTAGAGATGATGCGGACCTTGCCACCGGTAGGGATCTCTTCGCCTTCGGTCAGCGCTTCGAGTTCGTGCATCGAACCATGGAGGCTGACGTTGATCTTGCCGGTGTCCTTGCGAGCGGCAGGGATGCGGAGATAGACCTCAGCGTTCATGCCGATGACCTTCTCGATGCGGAAGGTGTTGTCCTTGTCAAGCTTCCTGATCTGGAACAGCAGGAGGGCGATGAGCGACATGAAGATCATGCCGACGACAAAGGCCAGGAGACCGAGCCAGAGGGGATTCTCGAACGTGTCCCA
Source organism: Mogibacterium sp. (assembly GCA_024403035.1). Taxonomy (GTDB): domain Bacteria; phylum Bacillota; class Clostridia; order Peptostreptococcales; family Anaerovoracaceae; genus Crickella. Next base: position 1,252 of record JAKSSP010000039.1, on the reverse strand, counting down.
GAACAATACGCCCGTCCAGCCGAAGCCGAGGATGAAGCTGACGATAGACTTGACAGAGATGAGATGGAAGCCATCGGCATCAAAGTCGGCATCACCACTTGCAGGTATCTCATCAGGAGCATCTGCCAGTTCGATGTCTGAATCCGAATCGAAGCCGACAAAGGTCATGATGGCCTGAATGATGAAGATCACGCTAGAAACTGCTGCCAGGATCCAGAAGATCTGCAGCGTGGTGGGCATGCTTTCAAATGTTTCGATCATAGTGAATTTTTTTAAGTTAATAATGGTTTCACGGTGTAAAGATATTATAAATTATAGAATAATGGTGCTAAAAATACATTTTTTCGAACATTATATTTGCTTTTCTTTCTAAAAATAACTAACTTTGCCACGTCAAAATGACGAAATCCGATATTAGAATAAGAATGGAACATCCTTCTTTTTATTTAAACGCGCGCGGCGCAGGATATAAATTCACGGGTACGCAGGTGATGGGTATCATCAATGTGACGCCGGATTCTTTCTATGCCGGGAGCCGTTACCGTGAAGAGGAAGCCTTGCGTCAGCGTGTGGCTCAGATCGTGAAGGAAGGAGGTTCGATGATCGATGTCGGAGCCTATAGCACCCGTCCGGATGCGACGGAAGTGTCAGCACAGGAAGAGCTCGACCGACTGGCTCAGGCTTTGCCGATCATCCGTGAGGAGCTCGCTCTCCAGGGTAAGCCTGAGATGCTCGTGTCAGTGGATACATTCCGTGCTTCAGTGGCTGAGACGAGCGTGACGGAACTGGGTGGCGATATCATCAACGACGTGTCAGGTGGTACGCTCGATGACGACATGCTGGCCGTAGTGGCTCGTACGAAAGCTCCTTATATCTTGATGCACATGCGTGGTACTCCGCAGACCATGCAGCAGCTGACACAATATGACAAACCGGTCACCGAGGCGGTAGGGGATTTCTTCGATGAGCAGTTAAAGAAACTCTACTCGTTGGATCCAGAGGCTCAGGTGATCCTCGATCCTGGCTATGGCTTTGCTAAGACGCTCGATCAGAACTACGAGCTCTTTGCTCAGCTGCCAGCCTTGATGCAGCGTTTTGAGCAATATCCGATGCTCGTCGGTATCAGCCGTAAGAGTATGATCTATCGCCTGCTGGGTACATCGGCCAACGAGGCGCTCAATGGCACGACCGTACTCAATACGCTGGCTACGCAGATGGGAGCACACATCCTCCGAGTGCATGATGTGAGAGC
>JAKSSP010000038.1 GCA_024403035.1 Mogibacterium sp. | reverse complement strand
TGATGGTGCGTATGGCCAGAGATGCTGATGATGTATGATGGGACGGAATACATAGCGATTAGATAAGGTGAGTTTAGATTAAACTGGATTAGATGCTGCAAAAGTACAACATAAAAAGCGCCAAAACAAGTTTTTTGGCAAGAAAAATTCGAGTAACGGACAATAGTGAGTGTAAATGATTGAGAGACAGTAATTTGTGGAGGTGGAAAATTTTTTGAAGAGTGGATTTTATCGTTTTTCGATAAAATCCACTCTGTTGTGTAAGTTACTGATAATCAATGCATGCCCTGTATGGGCTACGGATGGCCTATAGAGCCGCCATGGAGCGGACAGGCATGAGAATCACCAGCGATTGACGTGGTAGTTAGAATCCAGCCATTTGTCCTTAGGAGTGTCCTCGCCGGTAGGGTGTCCTACAGGGATGACATTAAGCGGGATGATGTTTTCGGGGAGAGAGAGGATGGCAGAGACGCCATTGATTTTTGCTGTGTCCGGGAAGACAGCGGTCCAGACAGCGCCTAGACCCATTGCCTCAGCAGCGAGGAGCAGATTCTCGGTGGCAGCAGAGCAGTCCTGGATCCAGTACTGCTGACCGTCGCCCTCCAGAGTCTTGGAAAGGTCGCCGCAGACAATCATGGCAGCGGGAGCCTGTTCCAGCATCTTGGCATAAGGAAGGACAGCGCAGAGAGAGTCCAGCACCGCGCGGTCGTTGACGGCGATGACAGCCCAAGGCTGCTTGTTGCAGGCGGTAGGGGCAGCCATAGCGGCGCGAGCGAGAGACTCGAGTTGTCCGTCAGAGACAGCCTCTGAGGTGAAGTGACGGACAGATTTACGCTCAGCGATGTTGCTGAGAACTATAGCGGTGGAGTCAACAGGCTCAGCCTCAGGTGTTTCGGTGGTTTTGTCACAGCAAGAAACAGCCATGAAAGCAGTAGTGGCAAAAAGAGCCGCTGCTGCGAGTAAATACTTGATATTCATTGATTTTCGTGTTTATGATTACTTGAAAGAAGACCGCAGGCAGCCTGGATATCCTCGCCACGAGAGCGGCGGATAGTGCAAGTCACCCCATTATCAGAGAGATAGTCGCGGAACCAAATCATTTTAGATTCCTCAGGACTGTGAAGGTCAACGTTAGGGATTGAGTGCCAGCGGATTAAGTTCACACGGCATTCGATGCCGCGAGTAAGCCGGATGATTTCGGCAGCATGGCGGATAGAGTCATTCTTCCCGCTGATGAGGATATATTCGAAAGAGACACGACGCTGGTGCGACCAGTCGTATTCCCGCAGAACCTCCATCACATCAGCGATATGGAAAGCCTTTTCGGCAGGCATAATAGCCTCACGCTCAGCCGAGAACGGATTATGCAGAGAAATTGCAAGATGACACTGACATTCATCCAAGAAACGACGAATCCCAGGAATCACACCCACAGTAGAGACCGTGATGCGGTGCGGACTCCAGCCGAAGCCCCAATCCGACGTAAGGATACGGATTGCCTTCAGGACCTCATCCATATTATCCATCGGTTCCCCCATTCCCATGAACACAATGTTAGTAAGCGACTGAGACTCAGGAACTGCCATTATCTGGTTCATGATTTCAGCAGCAGAGAGATTTCCGCTCCAGCCCTGTTTGCCCGTCATGCAGAACTCACAGTTCATCTTACAGCC
>JAKSSP010000037.1 GCA_024403035.1 Mogibacterium sp. | reverse complement strand
TGTGTTAAATATTTCGTAACTTAGATGTAGATAAAAATATACCTCCAAACGCCCTAGGAAAGCTGTTTTTGGAGGTATCGCAAAAATTAATCTGCATGGCTAAGGTACAAAATTTCGCTGAGATTACTCCAAATCTTCCGTTTTCCGAGTTCAACTTTTACGATCTCTACAGGTCAACGTTCGAGAATAGTGAATTGGGCAGGATAAAGAGACTTCTACCTCTCAATGAGATGGCGGAGAACTTCGGACTGGTCAGCAAAAGTATGATGCCAAAGCGTGGCCGGAAGTCATTCTTCACTCCTGAGGGCAAGGTGGCTCTGATGTTCCTGAAGATGTACACGGGGCTGAGTTGTCCGAAGCTGATGGAGCAACTGAATGGCAACATCCATTACCAGATGTTCTGTGATGTGATCATCGAGCCTACTCGTCCGCTTACGAACTACAAACTGCTGGATGACATAATGCTGGAACTTGCCGGAAAGCTGAAGATCCAACAGCAGCAGAACATCCTGGCAGAAATGTGGAAACCGTACATGGAGAACCTTGACACGCTGTACGCGGATGCGACCTGCTACGAGAGCGAGATGCGTTATCCAACCGATCCGAAACTGCTGTGGGAAGGCATCGAGAAGAGCTATGAGACGATGTGCGAGCTTAGTACGCGACTTGGGCTCCACCGTCCAAGGACCAAGTTCCTGGATGTCCAGAAGGCGAATCTGACATACAAGAAGCAGCGCAAACACACCAAGAGCCAGACACGCAGAATGACGCGCAGGCTGCTTGAGCTGCTTGGCAAGATACTGAAGGAGATACGTGACATAGTTCGTAAAAACGACGATGAAGACAACCCACTGACAATAAGAGAGAAGAACGAGCTGGACATCATCACGAAGATGTACCGCCAGCAAAAGAACCACTTCGAGAGCAGGGACTGCAGAGAAAGCATCCCGGACAGGATAGTGAGCATCAACAAGCCGTATGTGAGGCCGATAGTGAGGGGCAAGGAAGTGAAGAGCGTCGAGTTCGGAGCGAAGGTCAACAACATCCTGGTTGATGGGATCTCGTTCATCGAGAAACTCTCATTCAACCCATTCAGTGAGGGAAAGAGGCTGAGGCACTGCACGACGCTCCACAGGAGGCTGTTCGGAGTGGACGTGAAGAAGATAGGGGGAGATACCGGCTACGCCAGCACCGAAAACAGGGACTTCTGCAAGGAAAACGGGATACAGACCTCGTTCGTGAAGCGAGGCAGGCCGTTCAGCGAGGGGAAGAAGGATAAAGACCTTGTCAGGAAGGAACTTGCCAGAGTGAGGGCTACGGCGATGGAGGGCTCGTTTGGAACGCAGAAAGAACATTATGACTTGAAAAGGGTCAAGGCCAGGACAAAGAAGACTGAGATCCTGTACATCTTCTTCGGCATCCACACGGCAAACGTGGTACAGTTGGCAGACAGGATCGAACAGCGAGCACAGTTGAAAGCCGCCTGACACGAAAACATGCACATAAAGAAGTGCTTTCGCAGGGGAACTATGTGCTTGTCACGGAGAGGAAACGAAAAATCCGACCAGGTGACCGGATATGATGATAAAGAAGATAAGTTTGTTGAGCCGAACGCAGAAAACGGATGGGACCAGTCGCTGCTTCGCTCAAATTTAAAACATTAAACGACAATCCCTATTT
>JAKSSP010000036.1 GCA_024403035.1 Mogibacterium sp. | reverse complement strand
CGAAATAGATTTCTGCCAGGGTTCTAGTATTCAGGCTATCATCCAAAGAATCATCACCACCAAGGGAAGCGGTAGGATCTTTGAGGAGTCCTTCAGAAACCTGATCATCACTGTCGCCAGACATGAGGAAATCAACACCCTTGTTGGACGGTGTAGATTCTTCAGGAAGATCGTCGTCATCAGCAAACAATCCCTTGAAAGCGCCAGACACTTCGTCTTCAACAGATTCAACGTCTGCAACAGGCTTTGCCGCAGGAATTTCTACGGGAGCATCGTCATCCCCAAAGAGAGAGTCAAAGGACTTATCCAAATCGGATTTTTCTTCAACTTCTGGCACTACAGTTTCTTCAACAGCGGCACCCGTATCTTCCTCAGACTTGAGTTCGTCATCAGATTCACTTCCAAAGAGACTACCAAAAGCTCCGTCCAGTTCGCTGGTAGATTCTTCAGCCTTGGGCGTTTCCTCCTCCAGCGTCAAAGACTCTTCTGCAACTGGCTCTTCTGCAACTGGTTCTTCCACAGCAGGGGCTTCAAAAGTAACATCCTCTACAGCCGGTTCTTCCAACGATTCCAAAGGTTCTTCCAACGATTCCGTCTGTGCTGGTTCAGCAGGTTTTTCTTCTGGGAGTTCATCCTCACCAAAGATATCGTCAAAAGCGTTGTCTACACTCTGAGGCTTATCCTCAGCCGCAGGAGCCGGTTCAGCAGACTTCTCCTCTGGAAGTTCATCCTCGCCAAATATATCATCAAAAGCATTGTCTACGCTCTGAGGTTTATCCTCAACTGCAGGTTCAGCCGATTTTTCCTCAGGCAATTCGTCAGCACCAAAGATATCATCAAAGGCGCTGTCTACACTCTGGGGTTTATCCGGTTCTGCAGACCCAAAGACCTTGTCCGCATTACTTACTGCAGCCGGCTCCTCATCCAAAGTCTCAGGGACATTCAGGTGGGCGAACGGAGACTGCGGTGCTTCCGGTTCCAATTCATCATCATCAGATCCGAAGAAATCCGAGAGCGCAGAGCCCACATCGCTTCCAGAAAGTTCATCATCGGCAGGGAAATTTTCCTGAGGAGCAGCAAGTTCACCAGAGGCTTCAGACAATGCGGATTCCAAAGAGGCCTGCAAATTATCCATAGCAGCGGAATCTTCCGCATTTTCGCTGGGGAGCAATGAGGAGAGAGAGGCAAACGGATCGTCTTCCGCATTGGTGCTAGGGCTGGCCAATCCTGCAGCTTCGAGAGCCGCAGCATCTGGAGTATTGAAGTCCGTATCAAAGCCACTACCAAACGCAGGGGTCTTTTCTTCCGGAGCCTTCCAATCTTCCGGAGTCTTTTCAATGAAGGAGCCTTCACCGCCGATGGAGCCCAAGTCAAAACTATCCTCAGCAGAGTCAGCCGGCATGGTCATGTCTGGCATAGAAAGATCCATCTCGCTCAAAGCTGCAGCACCTGCGGCTGCAGCAGCCACGTCGTACTCTTCCTTCCAGAAGGTATCCAAAGGATCCATGTCGTGCACCTTACGGTAGCACTTGTTGCGTTCGCTTTCATTACCCAGCTGGTCATAAGCATCACCCATGCGTTTCTGGGCAGACAGGCAGAACGGGTCTATGCGGAGCACATCTTCGCACTCCTGAATGCAGGCCTCAAAATCTCCCTTCTGGAAGAGGATCTTCGTACGAACCAGGCGGGCAGGAACTTCCTTCGGATAGAGAGTGATACTTCCATCCACGCGCTCCAGAGCAGTCTCAATGTCTCCAGCCTCGCGTTCCAAATCCGCAAGCCAGGCAAAAGCCAAGGACTTCAGCTTTTTCTTGCCAATAGTCTTCTTCAAAGAATCCAACGTGACCGTC
>JAKSSP010000035.1 GCA_024403035.1 Mogibacterium sp. | reverse complement strand
TCACAAATCACAAATCACAATAAGAAAAATAGTGTAGTATAAATTTGGTGAAGCGGCAGAAATTTATTATCTTTGCCACATGAGAACCGCAGAGGATGGGTTCTGTCGCTCACCACAGAACATGTAAGTATATGAATGATTGGACTTTACAAATCATAATTGAGCACTTCGATGATGTGGTGAAGGGCATTGACTTCGGTCAGCTTCCTGACTGGAAGAGTGAAGAATATCGCCAACTGGTGCTCCAGACGGCCAATGACCAGATATTTTCGAAGGGAAGATACTCGGAAATTACGGAGTGGGTGCTCGAAATCTTTGACGAGAAGGAGGTCAGAGAGCTGGTAAGTGACGACACGGAGCTCAGCCAGCTCAGCGAGGATGAGCAGCAGCGCCTCAGCTTCTATCTGGACGTGGAGAAGGTGTGCTACCCGCTGTTCCGCGGCGAGAAGATCGATTGGTCAGCATGGCCGTGGCTGCTCGAAGACGGCAGCAGCAGCCTCGACAATAAACCGCTCTACGAGCTGATTACCAACGAGAAGAGGCCTTATCTCGGAGCGGCGATGCTCTACGCCTTGAAGCAGCGTATGTGGCAGGGTGATGACGGATTCTTCTCAAGTGTGGCGCTACAGGATGCATCGGTTGCCTTTGACCGCTCTGTGGCTCGCCACTGGAAGGGAGATCTCTCGGCAGAAGAACTGAAGCTGCTGGTGATGGAGGTCTGGAAGTGTGCAGCTGATCTGTTGATCATCGAGAACCACATCCAGATAGGACGGCTGATGGGGCTCGACCCGCTGGCACAGTCGGTGTACGATGCTATGGATACATACATCAGCGAGAACTATTACGCCAAGCAGGTGCTTTGCGCCAAGGAACTGGCAGCATGGATCAGGGAGCATCTGACCATCGGCGAGCGTCATCCTGCTCCTGAGAAGACCGAGGCGCTCCGCACTAAGATGGATGAGCTGATGGATAAGTATCATGTGGTAAGCCCTGACCGTGATTTTACCTGGGATATCATCACGCTGGATGTGATGGGGTACGGGATGGAAAATTCATAATTGATAATTGATAATTGATAATTGATAATTGATAAATAAATAGATGATCTGGATTGAAGGCGAAGGCTTTGAACTAAAAGAGAAACGAACAGTAGGCCGCCCACTGGAGAGCCCTTTCCGCACGAAAGAGAGTGAGGAGGATTTTATCCGCCGTGGCAAAGCTATGCTCGAACTTTACTACCGCCCCGGGGGTGATAGCAAGACAAGAAAAGACTTTGTCTTCAATGCAGGTTACGCCATGAGCAAGACAAGCTTCTGGTCGTTCATCTATCTGTATTATCGGTTAGAGCATCAGATGCATGACAACCTGCAAGGCTTCCTCAGCGTCATCCGACTGAACTTCGGCGAGAAGGTCTCAAGTGACCGCACCACGCTCTTGAAATGTGTGAAAATGCTCGACGAGCACGCGGCGCAATACAAGAACAGCTGTGAGAAAGAATCGAAAGCCGAGAAGGACGTACAGGATACCCTGCGAAGCCATTACCAGTATGTGGTGAAACGCTGGAAGGATTGCCTCGATGCTCTGCAAAAAGAAAATAAATAATGGTAAAAAACAAACACCCATACCTCCCGGTAGTCACCTTTCAGCAGGTACTAGATTATACTCCCGGTCAGGCCGAAACCTATACCTCCTCTCCTATCGTCAACGCCTTGGCCGAGACGCTGCACACGACGCTACTCATTGAGAGCCAGGAAGTAGCAGATTATCTCGCCGTGGATCGCCACAAGCTCGGAGGCGCCATCCAGCTCGATCTGGGCATGCGACTGATCGACGTCATCCAGCAGTTCCGTCTGCACCAGATACAGCAGTACCGTGACGCTCATCCCGACGCCCCT
>JAKSSP010000034.1 GCA_024403035.1 Mogibacterium sp. | reverse complement strand
CAGACCGAGCCGTACAACTGCCAGATACCGAGCTATGCAGCAGGATATAGGGGCGAAAAAGCCCTGGTGACTGGTTGTGTGGCTACCGCAGCTGCACAGGTGATGAAGTACTATGAGTGGCCGGATGTGGGTGTGGGGTCGGCAACCATGAGCGGGGAATACTACGGACTGAAGAAGTTCGAAGCAGACTTCGGGCACACTCATTATGACTGGGCTCACATGACCGATACGTATGCCCCTGACACCTATACTGGCACTGTAGAAGAAATTGCGGTAGGCACGCTGATGTATCACCTGGGTGTGGCCATGAATGCGGAGTATGGTGGCATTTATGGTACTGCGGCCAGGGAGGAGCTTCTGATAGACCGTCTGGCCGATACTTTCAAGTATAATAAAGGCATGACCCTGGAGAAAAGGGAGCATTATTCTGATACCGAATGGGAGCAGCTGATTTATAGAGAACTATCAGAGGGTCGCCCTGTGCTTTACTGCGGCTCTGCATATTTCGGCAAGCAGATACTCGGGCATGAGTTCGTCTGTGACGGTTATCAGGATGGCCGATGGCACATCAACTGGGGATGGGATGGCTCGTATAATTCGACGTTCCTGCTTACGGCCTCGGCCACAGAAGAAGCGTTGCACCCAGGTGGCACGGGTGCAGGAGGTGCGGCAGCAGACGCTAGCTATGTCTTATATCAATCTGCCATCATCGGCATATATCCAGATAAGGATGGCACCAGCGAATATACAGGGGATACCCTCGTAATCGAGAGCATCAGAGTGCCAGAGGGTTTCTACCAACAGGGCGAAGAAGCCGAATTTAGAGGTAGTATATACAGTCACGTCAAAGACGGCGGAACGCTACGATTCAAGTGCAAACTAGTAAATAAAGATAATGAGGAGGAGGTACTGTACATCCCGGAGACTATCACGGTCAATATTCCTTCTGGATATGCCCATTTGTATACTGCCTCATTCACCGTACCTGCCGAAGCCAAGCCGGGAGCCACCTATCTGGCAGAGCTAATGATAGAGGGAAAGCCAGGCGAATGGATGCCGCTCGAGTCAAAGGTGGGAAAGTATTCTTTGCCCCTGAAGATATCGCCTTGGAAAGGGATATCTTCACAAACAGATACCCTTACAATCAATGATAAGGGATATGTATCGGCAGATAGTAACTTCGGCTACGCCCTTGTCATAAACTATACACAGGAAACGTTGACTCAGCAGTTGGTCATTTGGATCTATCCTGAAGAAGGTGGTGACAGTATTGACTATATAGATCTGGGAGAAGTAACTCTGAAGAAGAAGGGAAGTGACTATCTGCGATATGGCTATCAGAATCTTCACAGTCAGACATTACCTGGGCAGCCTCAGACACTGGTGCCCGGCCAGACCTACCTGCTCCGTATGCAGAACCTGACTACAGGTGAATTCCTGACAAAGCCGTCGCATCTCTATTTCTGCGCGTCGGAGACAATCGAATATACCCTCCCTGAGACCGGGTGGGGAACCCTTTGCCTGCCTTTTGGAACGAGTTTCCCCGAGGATTTGTCTGTCTATTATATATCAGATATCGGCGATAATGTGCTTACTCTGGATGACAGATATAGTTTTGCCATTAATACCCCATGCATCTTACACGGCACACCAGGTGCTACCTATAGCTTCACAGGTCCTGCCTCACCTGAAGGATTGCGGACAGAGAATAAACTGACAGCCAGCACTGAGGGCGATGTCTATGCGCCTAAGGGAAGCTACGTGCTGCAGTGCCAAGAGGGTATCACAGGATTCTATAAGGTGCAGGAAGACAATCAGGTGCTTGTCAAGCGATACGAAGCCTACCTTGTGCCCGACAAGGAATGTGGCGACTTTATCAGCCTTGGAGAAAAGTATGTACCGCCTACAGCTATAGAGAGCATCTGCTCGCAGCAGAA
>JAKSSP010000033.1 GCA_024403035.1 Mogibacterium sp. | reverse complement strand
TTCTCATCTTTGACACATCACTTTTGAGATATCAAAGCCCCAGACCGCTGTGTTAGCGATTTGGGGCTTTCGCGTTTTGTCAACTTTGTAGCTATTTTTACTTCTTGTCCTTGGTTGACGGATTATTTTTTACTTCTGAGATTATTTTTTTCATCCTCTGTCTTGAGACTATCTGTGTGTCGGTTCTGAAGCCCGCTGAGCCGTGCAGGTTGTTGGTGAGATCGGTTCTGGTATAGGTGGGTATGTAACCTTCTCCGGGGATGCTGAGGAAGTTCATATCCTGCAGAGTGCTGATGATTTCATCAGGAGAGAAGTGCTTTCCTCCGCGGTTTACCTTCTTCGCAAGATACTTGTACAGGATGAGGGCAAGGAAGCAGGTAAGGAAGTGAGCCCTGATGCGGTCGTCCCTTTGGAGGAACACGGGCCTTGCTTCGAAGTCGGTCTTCGTGATGCGGAAGCAGTCCTCGATTATCCAGCGTCCGCCGTTCAGTCTGATGATTTCAGGGGCGCTGTCCTCAAGGTCGGTGCAGATGCCATAGAAGCCGTCGAAGCGCGCCTCCTGGTCTATCATTTCCTGATTGAGAGCATAACTGGTGTACTCGGCCATCTCGCCGTCAATGGTGCATGATTCACTCTTGATGAAGCGTTTCGGGTCATTCTGACCCTTGCCGAGTTTGCATGCGGTGCCGCTGTCTATGAGGCCTTTCGCCCGTGCAATCTGCTTTTCGCGGACGTGCCTCAGATATTCGCGGTACTTGAAGGAGAAGGTTACGATGAGCCTCTGCTCCAGTTCCTCCTTTGTCTTGCTGAGTTTTGTCTTTATCCAGCGCTCACGACAGAAGAGCTTGTCCGCATACGCTTTAGGATCCAACTTAGTTAGATCGTACACCTCTTCAGAGAGCCTCGGGGCCTTATCGTTCTCATAAATAACCATACGCCATTCCTTTGTCTCCAGTGCCCAGTCCTGCAGCGGCTTTTCAAGCTTCTTGAGAGACTGTACGGTGATGAACGCCCTCTCCCCGACGTGGTCGTTCAGCCTGTTCTCGTATGATGCCAGTCCGCCATCCGTGCAGGTTATCACTTTTGACATGCCGAACTTTTCGCGGAGGGTATCCTCAAGAGGCTTGAGCGTAGTGGTCTCCGCCGTGTTGCCGGGGTTGATACAGAAAGCGAGGGGGATGCCGTCCATATCGGTGAAGAGGCCCATCTGGACTATCGGGTTGGGTCTGCTCTCCTTCGAGTGCCCGTACTGACGAAGACCGCTCTCCTCCTCACTCTCGAAGTAGTAGTTCGTGCAGTCATAGTAGATGACCGAGCTGTCGCGCTTGCCGAGCTTCAGACTATTCTTGTAGACAGCCGCCTGTACATCATCGCTCTCTTTCGCAAGAAGTGACAGAGCCCTGTACACATGATGGATATCAGCCTCTGGCTGCTCGATGAACCGTTTCGCATCTTCGAGAGACGACAACTTTGAGCCTGGATAGAGGATCCTTGTATAGAGAAGCATCTGGAGTATCGCGTCAAGATCGTACTCGTTCTTGTGCTTCTTCTCTATCTTCTTGCAGATTTTGTCGAGGCCGAGTTCGTGGTAGACTTTCTGAAGGAAAAGATAGCCGCCGTTGTAGCAGCGCTGCTCGTTTTTAGATATTATTTTATCCTGAGACAGTTTGATTGTTACATCACGACGGAGTTCTTTATCTGCAGCTGTCAGCTCCTTTATGTATTTCTTTACAGCCTCGAGAGTGTTTTCCTCGCCGAAGCGGCTCTTGACCTCTTCAATGGTCCCCAGCCTTTCAACCGTGCGGGTTGAACTCTTGCCGGAATCGGTTCTATAGGACTTCTGAACATAATACAGAGTAGCGTTCTTGGATTTGCTGATGGTAAGTTTCATTTGTATAGCCGTATATAGCTACAAATATACAAACAAAATTTGACAAAAAAAAGAGGCCCGAGGCCTCTGTAGCAAAATATTTCAAAAATTATGTGTCAAACTTCCGG
>JAKSSP010000032.1 GCA_024403035.1 Mogibacterium sp. | reverse complement strand
CAGGGTATGAAGCAGCTCATGGCTGGCGGCGGCGTAGCCCTCATCGGTATCACTCTGGTACCTCTGCTTTCCGGTCTCTTCGGTTAATCGGCAAAGGAGGTAATCACCCTTGGAAAGCATTCTCCAACAGATTCAGGATTGGCTCAAGGAAATGCTCATTTCCGGAATCATGAATAATCTGTCGGGCTTGTTTGACTCGGTGAACGACCAGGTTGGCGATATCGCAACGCAGGTGGGAACCTCTCCGGCGAGCTTTTCGCCGGGGGTGTTCTCTCTGATCCGGAACGTTTCCGAGTCAGTCATTGTCCCGATAGCAGGAATCATCCTGACCTTTATCGTGTGCTATGAGCTGATTCAGCTGATCATCGACCATAACAACCTGGCCAATTTTGAGACCTGGATCTTTTTCAAATGGATCTTCAAGACCTTTGTCGCTGTGACTCTGATCACCAACACCTTCAATATCGTGATGGCGGTGTTCGATGTCTCGCAGCATGTGATAAGCAGCTCCGGCGGTATCATCGGAGGCAGTACGGCCGTGACCGACAGTATGCTGACGACTCTTGAGACCAACCTGGCAGACATGGACCTCGGACCACTACTGGGGTTGTTTGCCCAAAGCATGATCATAGGCCTGACCATGAAGGTCATCGGTATCATCATCTTCGTTATCGTCTACGGACGAATGGTGGAGATCTACCTGATGACGAGCCTGGCTCCCATTCCCTTTGCTACCTTTGCAAACAGAGAACAGAGTCAGATCGGTCAGAACTATCTGAGATCCCTGTTTGCCCTTGGCTTCCAGGGCTTTCTCATCATGATCTGCGTCGCGATCTATGCGGTGCTGGTCCAGTCAGTCGCAGTTGCAGATCCCATCAATGCGATCTGGGGTCTGATCGGATATACCGTGCTTCTGTGCTTCACGTTATTTAAGACAGGCAGTCTGGCAAAGAGCGTCCTGCACGCACACTAAGAAGGAGGTTTCAAATTGGCAGCGTATATCAGTGTGCCCCGCGATTTAAGCAGGGTCAAAAGTAAAATCTTATTCAACCTGACCAAACGTCAGCTGCTTTGCTTCGGAGCGGCGGCACTCATCGGAGTGCCGTCTTTCTTTTTACTCAAGAAGGCCGGAAATGTTTCCATGGCAGCCATCTGCATGATCATCATCATGCTTCCTCTCTTTTTCCTCGGAATGTATGAGAGAGACGGGCAGCCCCTTGAGGTCATTGCAAAGCAGTTCATTCAGGCCAAATTCGTAAGGCCGAAGGTCCGTCCCTATCAGACGGATAACTATTATGCCATCCTGATGCGTCAGGAACAGGCGGAAAAGGAGGTTAACGCTATTGTTTGCAAAGCTGAAAAAAGGGCGCAGCCAGGCAAAGGCAGCACCCGTAAATCTTCCTAAGAACCTTACCAAGGAAGAGTATAAGCAGATCAATCAGATCGTGGAGACGGCCAGAAGAAATGACGGCATTCCCCGCACCGCCCAGCAGTCCATCCCGTTTCAGCGCATGTTTGCGGATGGCATCTGCCGTGTGACGGACAACTATTACACCAAAACCATCCAGTTTCAGGATATCAACTACCAGCTGGCACAGCAGGAGGATCAGAGAGCCATCTTTGAGGAATGGTGCGGTTTCCTGAACTTTTTCGACAGCTCCATCCACTTCGAGCTGTCCTTCATGAACATGGCGACCGATGCGGAAAGCTTCGAACAGAGTATCCGTATCCCTCACAGACACGATAACTTCAATCCCATCCGTACCGAGTACAGCGACATGCTGAAGATGCAGCTGGCCCAGGGTAATAACGGTCTGACCAAGACCAAGTATATTACCTTCGGCATTGAGGCTGCTTCCATGAAGGAGGCAAAGCCCCGTCTGGAGCACATCCAGACCTCTCTGCTTCACAACTTCAAGCGTATCGGTGTTACTGCTCAGGCACTGGATGGTATGGAGAGACTCAGACTCATGCATGCCATGTTCCATATGGGAGAACCGGATAAGTTCT
>JAKSSP010000031.1 GCA_024403035.1 Mogibacterium sp. | reverse complement strand
TGGGGCTTTCTTTTTTGACACGAGCCTCGGACGAGCGGACCCGAATCCCTGAGGGCTCTTTTTATGGAATCTCGTGAGCAAAATCCGGCCATTTGCTCACGGGAGTGTCCTTTCCTGATTTTGGTTGACTCGGATTATAGATTTATTACTGGTATAAGTTGACTATTCGTCGTTATCCCTGAGATGGGTTTACCATCCGAGTCTTATCACTGTCAGGGGTTGACTGGAGGCCGTAGGCCGGAAGGAGACCCCTGACACACCGGCAAAGGTAAAGAGTTTTCAGGGATATCCAAGTTATCCCTGGATTTTATTGCCATGTGCCTGTAGCTCGTCCATCTCATATCCCTGTCTCCAGTTGACTCAGCAGCTTTTGCCGGCGTCATCATGCCGATGCTCATATGCGGCCTTCGGTTGTTGTAGAAGTCAACGGCCACTGCAACTGCCGCAATGACCTCCTGGATGCTCCTGAAGACCTTGTCCTTGAGGAGTTCGTTCTTCATCGTGTTGTTGATCCGCTCCGCCTGAGCGTTGTCCCTCGGGTCACCGGACTCGGTCATGCTTATTCTGATGCCGTAGTCCTTGAGCAGATTGACATACTCGCGGCTAACATACTGGCAGCCACGGTCGGAGTGATGGATAAGGTTGATATCCGTGCCCTCTATGCGCTTCAATGCCATCCTCAAAGCCTCCAGAGGATATGTCGTGTCCAATGTCGGACCAACACTCCAACCAACTATCTCTTCCGTATAGGCATCAAGTATGAGCGATAGATAGCAGAAGTGGTAGTGATAGTCGTCGTCCATTATCACGATGTAGGTTATGTCGCTCACCCATAGCTGATTGGGGGCAGTTGGAACAAAGTCCTTTATGAGATTGGGATATGTCGGAAGGCCGTGCGTCGAGTCCGTAGTACGCGGCTTGGGGATCTTTAACCGGACTTTTAGACCATGCTCGTCAAGTATTCTGCAGAACCTGTCTCGCCCTATCGGATAGTCGCAACCGAACTCGTCGTGGTACATATACCAGAGCTTCACACCACCGATCCCAGGATCCAACGAACGAATATCCTTGGCGTACTGAAGGGCGAACTCCTCTCTGGCAGCCTTAGCCAGAGCGATGTCCTCGTCATACTGATAGTAAGCCTGCTTGCTTACACCAAACAGCCCGCAGAGCTCTGCCACATGGCATTCTGTGGCAGATTCTGCGTGCAGGTCAGTCACTGCTTGGTGCCAGCTTTTTTTCTTATCTCGATGTGCCAACGCTCCTCCGCTATGTCGATAATCTTCTCGTTCAGGCGGTTGCGCAGTTTCTCGACTCTAAGCTGTTCCTCCAAGTCAGCAACCTTTGCCTTCAGAGCCTCCAGCTCCTCAGACTTTGAAGAGATTGCTTTTGCCATTGCTTGTGGATCCTTGTTTGAAGGATCACTTGCAAAGTTAGCAATCCAATTGGCAAGTGTTGTTCGATGAACAGGAAATAACCCTAGTTTGGCTATTCTCGCTGCTGTCATGCCTGTTCGCTGATAAAACTCTACTACTTGATCGTAGTACTTTTGCTGTTTCTGTGTCATGATTAACTCTTTGTTTTTGAGTCAACCTTTTTTAGTTAAAGACAGGGTGAGTTTTTTTAGGGGTTTGTGAGCAAAAGGGGAGGATTTGCTCAGCAGCACCCCCCCAGCAGTAGCAGGGCTTCAGTCCTTCGGCAGGGACAGGCTGGGACGGATGCTGAGCTTCAGTGCCTGAAAGTTGCACGTCTGCTTCGTGCTGGCTGCGGCTGAGTCTGTCCTTTGTCGCAATGTCAATCCCGGCTGACGCCGGCCCACAGACATTTTCCACTCGCATCCGGCATCCTTTCGCGGCACTTACCGCAATGCATCCTTTCGCAATCTACCCCTGCCGAAGACGAATAGAGAGGTCTTCGAAAAAGTGTGAGATATGAAAGTTCCTGATGAAGCGGCGGGTTTCAGGGCAGCGCCCTGTAAAAAAGACCGCATCAGCGGTCCGGCGGAGGCCGTGTATTTGCCGCAGGCAAATACGGCAAGGCCGGGAGCCG
>JAKSSP010000030.1 GCA_024403035.1 Mogibacterium sp. | reverse complement strand
CCCATGGTGAAGGAATTGTGAATCGACATATAGGCGATGCCGCCGCGATCAATGTACATCGCAATCTGTTGCTGACCATCCTCCGCGTCGTGCATACCATTCAGAGCATATATCAGATAATAGCCCTCATCATCAACGGAAGCATTGCTGTAATCCATGCGGGGACTATTATTCGTTGCAGTCCCACTCTCATACCAGAACTGATTATACTTCTCGCCAAGTGTACGGATGCGTTCGGCGCTCATGTCCAGAGCACAACTGCACGCGTAGCCATGCAGCCCAAGCTTGTCGATCATATCATCAGCGATCCGCTGGGCTTCCGCCAGAGAAAGGTAAGTCAACTGATCCTTCTCGAACTGAACACCTTCGCCATACGGGTAGTTGTTATGGACACCCTCTGCCATCGTCATCACAAAATAGGACAGATCGGGAATCGGCAGCAGATCAGGCTCCGCATTCGGATCAAATGTGCGCTGCAGCGTGGCATAGTCATACATTTCTTCCGTGAGCAGCTCATAGCACAGATAATCATCGGAATAGTACAAAGTGGCATGGTCGGCAAAAACAAAGTTGCCCTCAGAACGCTTCTCAGCAATACCGCTCTGATCGAACCAGGAAGGATCCACCTGCTTGCTCAGCGCGGCTTCTGTCGCACGATACACGGGAATGGTTCCGTTTTCGGTATACGCTTCCGGAACAATCAGCACATAGTCACCGACAGCGGCCGTATCAGGTATCGCAGAATCAGATACAGCAGTTTCCACCTCCACCGTAACGACCGGTTCGAAGGCCACACGCCAGTTACCTCTCTTTTGCGTTTCCTGCATCAGCACACCGTTCTGATCGACCTGAAACACACAGATGTCCATAAGCATCTGATAAGCCGTTCCATCCTCCAGGATCTGACCATCTTCCATTTCAAAGGAAAAGGTCAGACTGCCATCCTCATTCCGTTGATCATAATATCCGAAACAGTTTACGTTCAGCATCGTGCCGCCATCCACACTGACCTGCTCCGGCTGCACGCATACTGTCATCAGGCAGCCGCCATTTGCTTTGGCCTGTTCCGCCAGCTTGTGCGCTAGTGCAGCCTGTTCGTTCTCGTCGTCATTCAGACTAAAGAAGTATTCACTGTCTTCGGCAATGGCATCCGGCAGCAGCACATCCTTCGGATCGGCTGCACGTATTGTACCTACACCATACAAGCCGCGACTGCGATATACTACTTCATCCAGCGTAATACTCAAATCTCCAACTGTCACGGTTTCGCCGACCTGAGCCACCTTGCCGCCCTGGAGCCAGTCCCCCATTTCCTTGCCGTATTGTATGCCGAAGAGTTCCGCCACCCTGGAAGAAAACAGAGCATACGCCGTTCCCATCATAGCCAGCGCCAACACGATGGCCAGCGTTACGGCACCGATAGACTTTCTTTTCACTTTTGTTTCTCCTTTCGCCTGTGCGATCACCCGCTGGGCGAGATACGGGTTTTCACTCAAGCCGGAAAGAGAACGATTCAACGAATCTTGAACCTTCTTCTTGTTATCCATTCCACTCGCTCCCTTCATAGTCACCCAGCGTTTTGCGGAGCCTGTCACGCGCGCGTTTCAGTCTGCTTGACACAGCTTGCTGCGTAATGTGCATGGTTTCCGCAATCTCATTGGTTGTCATGTCTTCAAAGTAGTACAGCAGGATCACTTCCCGCAGGCGAATGGGGAGCTTCATCACTTCTATGGTTAATGTATTGTCATCGTCAGATGCCTCCTGAATCTGTTCCGGGAGCATATCCAACGACACCGCTCGATCTATATGTCTGAACCAACTTGTTCGATACATATCCCGGCAGCAGTTGATGGCAATGCGGGAGAGCCAGGTCTTTTCGCTGGATTCGCCGCGGAAAGAACCATAATTCCGGTAGGCTTTCAGGAATGTCTCCTGCACAGCATCCTCTGCCAGGGATTTATCATGCAAATAGGCGAAACTCAACCGAAGCAATGAAAGCTGGTACATTTCTACCATGCGGGTAATCTCGACATCCACGTTACGGTCTGGGCCC
>JAKSSP010000003.1 GCA_024403035.1 Mogibacterium sp. | reverse complement strand
AGATAATCCTTAGCCAGAGTATGGTCAAGGTCATATAAATCATTGATCGTATACATTCACGCCTCCTAGTCTACCAGATGTCCCTTTGCGCGTATCACGTCGATGATCTGATCGACGTACTTTTCGCACTCTTCTTCGGACGGTGCCTCTGCCATGACTCTGACCACAGGCTCTGTGCCGGATTCTCTCAGCAGCGTGCGGCCCTTGTCCCCAAGCGCCTTCTTTGCCGCAGCGTCAGCAGCCAGAACGTCAGGATCGTTCATGCAGGCTTCCTTGCTCTTGACTCTCACGTTCTTGAGCACCTGTGGATAGAACACTACCGGAGCAGCCAGCTCGCTCATCTTCTTCTTTCTTGCCAGCATTGTCTCCATCAGCTTGAGGGATGTCAGGATGCCGTCGCCTGTAGTAGCGTACTTGGTGAAGATGATATGCCCGCTCTGCTCACCACCGATGCGGTGGCCGTTCTGTACCATGTTCTCATATACATATTTATCGCCGACCTTGGTCTGCTCGTATTCGATGCCGGCTTTATCAAGCGCTTTGTAAAGTCCGAAATTGGACATGACTGTCGTAACGACCTTGTTGTTGAGCAGTTTGCCTCTCTCCTTCATATAGAGGCCGTAAATATAAAGGATGTGGTCTCCGGTGACGACATTGCCCTTCTCATCAACGCAGAGGCATCTGTCTGCATCTCCGTCATAAGCGAATCCCACATCGAGACCATTGTCCACGACGAATTTCTGCAGATGCTCTATATGAGTCGAGCCGCAGTTGGTGTTGATGTTGTAGCCGTCCGGCTCATCGTTCATCACATATGTCTTGGCGCCGAGAGCGTCGAATACGCCCTTCGCTATCTGCCATGCGGCTCCGTTAGCCACGTCGAGTCCGACCTTGACGTCCTTGAAACTGAACTTTGACATCGAGATGAGATATCCGATGTAGCGGTTACGTCCGGAAATGTAGTCTACCGTGCGGCCGATCTCATCGCGCTCAGCCATAGGGACTTCCATCTCTCCGTCTATGTACTGCTCAATCTTGAGGAGAGTCTCCTCATCCATCTTCTCGCCATTGTTGTTGACGATCTTGATGCCGTTGTCGTAGTACGGGTTGTGAGAAGCCGAGATCATGATACCGCAGTCAAAGTCGTCAACTCTTGCGATATACGATACCGATGGTGTCGTCGTTACGTGCATGATGTAGGCATCCGCGCCTGATGCCATAAGGCCCGTGCACAGCGCGTACTCAAACATGTAGCTGGATCTTCTTGTGTCCTTGCCGATAACGATCTTTGCCTTGCGGTCGAGCCTCTTGCCGTAGTACCAGCCGAGATAACGGCCGATCTTGATCGCGTGATCGAACGTAAGCGTCTTGTTGGCTTCGCCGCGGAAGCCGTCAGTTCCGAAATATTTACCCATTACAGTCTCTCCTTTTTCTCGATATCGAGGAAGTACTTATATGTATCTACTGTCAGCTCGCCGCAGGCCTCTTCATCGCAGGCGATGATGGCGCCGTTGTGCATCTGAAGAGCACTGCATGTCCACTTCTGGCTGACTCCGCCCTCTACTACTGCCGCCATGGCTCTTGCCTTGTTATGACCGCTCCTTAAAGTTATCGGCATATATTGTGTCTGCCAATGCTTTTTAATACTAACCTTGGGAATTATAGCATCTGTCAGCATGGCGGTAAATGCGCTGCGCCTAATTTGTTTGAAATCATACTCC
The DNA here is from genome assembly GCA_024403035.1 of Mogibacterium sp. Classification (GTDB taxonomy): domain Bacteria; phylum Bacillota; class Clostridia; order Peptostreptococcales; family Anaerovoracaceae; genus Crickella. Next base: position 164,310 of record JAKSSP010000003.1, on the reverse strand, counting down.
TGTGGGAGTATACTCTAAACAAAGGATAAGAAAGAGGGGTTCATGGAGAGAAAGATATACCACGGATCAGACCATATAGTGCGTACACCGGTGTTTGGCGCAGGCCGTCCTTTTAATGATTTCGGGCTCGGTTTTTATTGCACCGGCAATTCCCGTTATGCCGCTGAATGGGCTGTTGGCAGAGAGAGAAACGGTTTCGTCTCCGCTTATACGATCGATACCGACAGGCTCATGACCATCAATCTCTGCGGTCCCCAGTACAACCCTCTGCACTGGCTCAGCCTGCTTCTGACCTTCCGCGAATTCGATCTATCTTCAGATACGGCACACAGGGCCAGAGAGTACATAAACAAATGGTTTTCCGTCGACTATCAGGGCTGCGACTGCATCATCGGATACAGGGCCGACAACAGGCTCTTCATGTTTGCGCAGGACTTCCTTGACGGCGATCTTTCGTATCAGGACCTCCGCGATTCTCTGTCCGGAGATTCCAACAGGCAGTTCGTGCTAAAAAGCAACCGCGCATTCGACCGCGTAAGTTTTGCGGGCTACAGCCATGCTTCAGCGGAGGAGTCCTTCCCTGCCAGGAGAAGCCGTGAGCTCAGGGCGATCAAAAGCATGAGAAAAACAGCAGATGGTCTTTTCATCACCGATCTTATCGAACAGGAGGTGCGTCCGTATGACCCGCGCCTATGATGAGATCCTTCTTGAAAGAGCCTCCGGAACGCTGGGCCGCATGCTGGACTTCGCGGTACATAGCCTGCGCCAGGATCCTGCTGTCATGCTGCAGCTTTTTGTTTCCTGCGGCCTCGCCTCTTTCTTTGAACAGGGAGATGTCAGTGTAACAGCCGGCATGTCCGGTATCGAACTCGCGTACGAAACTCTGGACCGCAGCGGACTGGCATATGAGCGCGCCATGCCGCGGCACACCGCAAGCCTCAGCCCGGAGTACTGGTGTGGATACGCCCTAGCCCGCGCGCAATGGGAGTCATGCCTTCCTTTCGGCCGCATCATGAAGTCATTTTCTGTGGCAGGATTAATTTCCGATTACAGCAGGAAGCGTCTCGAATATCTCGACAGTCTTCCTCTTGATATCAGAGCGGATGAGAGAACAAGGAAGATAAGGGAAAACGGCAGAAACTACGCGCTTGAAGCGGTACCGGAGATCGTATCGGCAGTCAGCAGCGCCGCTGTATCATCCGATACAGCTCTCAAGGCCATGCGAATGAGAAACGGCCTGAGTCAGTCGCAGCTCGCAAAAGCAAGCGGCGTCCCTCTGAGGACCATACAGCAGTACGAGCAGCGTCAGAAAGACATAAACAGGGCGCGCGCTGAGTATATCATCGCTATCTCCGCCGCTCTTGGCTGCGAGCCTTCATCATTGCTGGAAAAAAAGCAGGGGTAGATCCCCTGCTTTCGAATTATTGATATTCAGATTTCTATCCTGTCTGGTTGTCCCCGGCTTCCTCCTCCGTGGCCTTTTCCTTGACTTTCAGTTTCAGTACCAGAGCTTCATAGCCTTCCTCCAGATATATCCCGTCAGGCAGCTCAAATGTGAGCGGTATTTCGGCATCCTCATAGTACTGGCTGATATCGATCTCATCCGCCGTTATGCTTCCGGTCTTGTTGACAAGGTCCTTGCTGCCCTTTATCACTATCGTGTTCCGGACAGTGTGTGTTCTTTCATAGTTGTCATCGGAATCATCTTTTACCGGCACTATCAGACGCACTTCTCTTACATAACCGGCAGCGGCCTTGAATGAAACGCTCTGAGGATACACAACAACATTGAGCACTCTGTTACCCTCAGCGTCAAGCGCAGCGAGATCGACCGTCAGCGGCTTGAGCTTATCGTTCAGATCGTTCGGATCTATCACTGCCGCCACTCTGTCGACTCTTGCAAGCCTGTCAGATGTAGCGATGACAGTGGCCTCTGTTTCAGACAGTTCTTCTACGATAGGTTCAGCATCGTCTTCGGCAGATGCCGCAGGATACTCGACGGAGATCTCCATGTCTTCACTGTCCGAGCTCTCTATCTCTATGGTTACGGTCTTGAGGGATATATCGCTCACTGAAGTATCTTCCGGTCCCTCCACGTGGAGCGCTACGGTGTTCTGGCCGCTTGAAAGCTGGCTTACGTCCGCCGTGACTGAAATGTCCTCAGAACCGATGTTTCCTGTATCTATCCTCTTCTGCTCGAGTGTCACATCTACTCTTTCATGGTTGGTCTCGGCTACCGCGTAGCCTCTGTTGGCGAGAGTCTCAAGCCCCGTGTATGTGATAGGGATCCCGGAGTACTTCTCCTTGGTCATCGGATCGTAGTTATACACGACAAAGACCCACGCAGCCATCGATACAAGCAGCGCCAATATGATGTTGATTATCTTGCGGCCTTTGTCACTCATCCTCATTGCCTCCCTTCAGGAATCTGAGCCTGGAAAGCAGATCTCTGTCCTCACCGGCAGGAATGTATATGTCAAGCAGCATCTTCTCGAGAGTCTTGAGGTCAAGGAACCTTCTGAACTCGCCGTTCTGAGCGACCGATATGGCTCCCGTCTCCTCGGAGACCACTATGATGAATGCGTCCGAAACTTCGCTGAGTCCGAGCGCAGCTCTGTGGCGCGTACCGAGGTTCTTGCCTATGTTCTGTCTTTCAGTGAGCGGCAGGACGCAGCTTGCGGCATACACCCTGTCTCCCCTGATTATGACGGCGCCATCGTGCAGCGGTGATCCCTCGTAGAAGAGGTTGCCCAGAAGCCTTACGGAGATCTCAGCGTCAACGATAACCCCCGTCTCCGCGATATCGTTAAGCATTGTCTCGCGTTCAATTGCCATGAGCGCGCCTGTATGTGTCGAGGAGAAATCGTCTACGGCGTCTACTATCCTGTGGACGGTAGCGTAGATCTCCTCCTTGCCTATGTCTCTGAACTGCCTGCTGAGTACTCCCCTGCGGCCGATCTGTTCAAGGCCTCTTCTGATCTCAGGCTGGAACAGTATCACTACAGCGATGAGGCCGACCGTGATAAGTCTGGTGAACAGCCAGTTAAGGAGGCTCAGATTGAATATCTCCGAAATCAGGAAGAAAACGACAATCAAAAGGATTCCTCTGAACAGCTGCTGAGCGCGGGTCTCTTTGATAAACCCGAGCAGCTTGTACAGAAGGTATGCGACAACGACGATATCTATGATATCCGTTGTCTTTATACTCATCAGAATCCCGGTAAGATTGTCGATCATTTATATCCTTTCTTATTCTCCTTCTTCAGGTACGACGGTGACGTTGCCTTCATCATCCTTCTGCAGCATCTGTCCGTTCAGCACGGCGTTGATGAGGGTCTTGGCATTCCCTATGCTTTCGGCATCCTGCGTCATGACATAAGCGTATCCGGCAGAATATGTATTTCCTGTGCCGTCGCCTCCTGTTATGGTGTTTTTGTAGATCTGCCAGTCAGGATCTTTTGCCAGCTGGAATTTGACCAGCCTTCTTACCTCGCGTGAGCTGAAGCTCATTTCGACGTAGTCCTGCAGGCTGGAGAGCACGTTGTTGTAATCCATTATCATGGTGCGGCTGCTGGTCGCCTTTCTGATAAGCGCCTCAAACACCGCCTGCTGATTCTTGATCCTCTGCCTGTCGCCGTCAGGGAAGGCCTTACGCTCTCTCGCGAAAGCAAGGGCCTGCTTGCCGTCCATATGGTTCATGCCTTCCTGTACGGTCCAGCTTTTCAGCTTGACCGGCACGAACTCATAATCCGACTCCACATCGACTCCTCCGACCGCGTCGATGAATCTCTCTACTGTAGTGAAATTGACCTTTACATAGTAATTGATCTCTGCGCCCAGAAGCTGCTCTTCCGCTCCAATAGTGGTCGATACTCCATAGTGACCGGTATGCGTCAGCTTATCCATCGCGTTGTCGAAGTCAGGCATGTAGATCTCATAGTCTCTCGGGATCGATGTCATCAGTATCTGATGAGTGGACGGATTGAACGTGACCACCATGTTTACATCGCTCCTGCCCGGCTCATCGATCGTACCGTCCACATCGATACCGGTAATGGTGAAGTTAAACGGTTTTCGGGTAACATCCGAAACGGCATTCTCATTGTCTACTGAGCTTCCGCTGAGGAAGAACAGCGTGCCAAGCGCGTACGCTGTACCTACTCCGTAGAATGCTATCAGCACTATGGCAAGCATCGTTGCGAGGCGTTTGCCCCACTTCTTTATGCTCCTTTTGCGTGTCTGAACGAGTATGACCAGGCTGAGCAGCACCATAACGGCCATCATCGCCACCCAGAATCCGAACGGCAGCACATTCATGAAGGTCATGGCCAGGGCAAACACTACGAATGCGATCATGTATATCACGGTAAGGAAGCGGTCAAAGCCGGTCACATGCCTGCTGCCGCCTTCACGTTTCTTCTTGCCCTTTACATAATTGCTGCGGTACCTGTCATAGGCATCCTGAGAGGCCTTCCTGATTGCTTCGACCTCTTTGGGCGTGTGGAACATGCCCTGTTCTTCCAGCTCTTCTACCGGAGCGCGCCGGCGTTTCTCTTTTATCTTAGGAGCAGCCGGAGCAGAAGGGCTCTCGTCACTTGTGTGCCTCAGTGCTTCATAGCGTCTGTATTCATCATAAGCATCGAAAGTATCACCGAGACCCTTTTCTGCCTTAGGCTTAGCGGGTTCCGGCTTACTTTCAAGCTCATCAAATATGTCAAAACCGTTATTGTTATCCGGGATCTCTCTGTCGTAATTAAAGTTCAGAAGATCATCGAGATCCCAGTCATTATTTGCCATAAAAAGTATTTCCTATCTCTTGGTCTCAATCAGTCCGTAAGCGTTGCCCTTGCGCTTGTACACTACGCTGACATCATCAGTATCCATGTCGAGGAAAACAAAGAAATCATGTCCGAGCATCTCCATCTGCAGGATGGCTTCCTCAGCGACCATCGGGGTAAGCTCTACCTGCTTTCTTCTGACGATGGTCATCTCCTCCTCGAAATCCTCATCTTCAGGTTCCGGAACGAACTCCAGCTTAAGAGCTTTGTTTTCCTTATATCTTGACTCAAGCTTGCCCTTGAGTTTGCTCATCTGGTATTCAAGCTTATCTGTGACCAGATCTACAGCGTCATAAATGCTGTCATTTGCCATCTCTGCCCTAAGGACTGCCTGCTTAGCGTTGATGGTAGCCTCGAATTTCGGTGTCTCTCTGAGTTTTGAGACAACGATATTGGCTGTTGTGTCCTCGTCAAAGTATTTGCCTATCTTGTCGAGTTTCTTCTCAATGTAGTTGCTGAGCTTCTCGCTCATTGGATAATTTTTTGATGAAATGTTGATCTTCATATCACTTATCCTCCTGATGTCATATCTTCCTAACTTATTGTACCACAAGATAGACAAAAAATGTGTGCTTCCTCTGTGAAGAAGCACACAATATGTTGATTTTTTTCAGCGCCACAGACCTGTGGCTGGTCTGACAATTTTACCAGAGTTTTTCAACAGCGTCAGCGATCTTCTTTCCCTCAACAGGACCGAGTTTGCATCTGAGCTGTCTCTTGACTTCTCCCATTTCATTAATGAAGCCCTTGGCTTTCCCCTCTTCGATGCGGGCGAGGAGAGCCTTCTTTGCCTCTGCGCTGATCTTTCCGTCATCAGAAATACCGGCAAGAATAAGCTGAAGCTCTTCCATTGGGATATTCATGGTCGGATCTATCATTATACTCATTATGTTTCCTCCCTTGACTATTGTTTATGATTAGCACCGCAGCCACTCGACCTGGTCTTTGACCCCACACCTGCCTTGACCCGCTTTGCGGAGGACTTACTTCTAAGATACGCCATGATCACAGCCGCTTCCTGCGTGCTGCTTACGTGGGTCCCTTTGCCCGTATCTGGCTTGGACTTTCAACCACGAACATGGCTGCGAGCTATTCACAATTTTATGCGGACAAATCTTATCCGCGAGCACTTATTTCTTTCTGCTCTTCTTTACCTCGCTGGCAAGCATCTTCTCAAGTCTTTCGAGCGCCTTTTCATCGAGAGCGTTGTCATCTCCCGCAAAGAATGCCTCGAGCTGAGGAAGACGGACGCCGGCTTTGTAATTCATCTTGAACATCTCAACGTTGAGAGACTCCTTGATGTTACGCATTTCCTGTTTGGTCATTTTAACCTCCTCTGATAAAGGCAGCTGTAGCTAAGGCCTGTATTCACCTTTTGCGTCGAGTTCGCCTGATCCTTCCTCTCCGTCTTCAAATACCTCGACCTGCTTGATCCGCATCTCATTGCCGCGAAGCAGCCATGTGCGGCCGCTCCCGCAGCGCGGGCAGGTCTTTCCGTATGCGACTGTCGAGTAAGTGATCTTGCAGTCATCGCACCAGGTCACAGCCGGTATCTCCTCGCATTTGAGTTCCGATCCCTCGAATACCGGGTATTTCTTGGTATACCAGTTCCAGTAATCATACAGGTATGATGTGACTATACCGGATACCTCACCGAATTCGAGCGTGACCGACTTGATCCTGCTGACATTGTTTTCCTCAGCGACTTTGCTGACCTCTTTTACTACATAATTTACAAGTCCAAGTTCGTGCATATAACTTCGGTCGTCCTTTTATTTGCGTGCAATCTTATTCTTTACGATGCCTGCGATACGGACCGGCATGTTCTTGCCGATTCCAATGAACTTATCCTCAGCACGCATCATTCTGGAGTAGAGATCTCCGTCCGGACGTCTGATCAGGTGGATAGCGTCGAACTTGCACTGTACCGTGCACATTCCGCAGCCGATGCACTTGTTCTGATCAACTACGCTGCGTCCGCACTTGAGGCATCTCTCAGCTTCTTTCTTGATCTGCTCTTCAGCGAATTGCTTGATCTCGTAATCCATGGTGAGCTTCTTGCTCTCGTCGATCTCTCTGATCTGACGTACAGGCTTCTTGTAGCTATCTGCAGGAAGTACGATATCGTCCTTGTTGAGTGGCTCGAAGTGACGTGTATTTCTGTGGATCATGAGGTGCTGTCCCTTGTTCACGAATCTGTGGAGCGATACAGCGCCTTCACGTCCCATCGCGAGAGCGTCTACCACGAACTTCTGTCCGCTTACGGAGTCGCCGCCTGCGAAGATGTCAGGCTCGCCTGTCTGCAGTGTAACAGGGTCTGCAACGATGAATCCTCTCGGTGTCAGCTCTACCTTTGTGCCCTCGAACAGTTTGCCGTAATCAGGCTTCTGGCCGATGCTGAACAGAATGGTGCTGCACTTCTGCTCAGTTGTCTCGCTGTCATCGAACTTAGGATCGAATCTGCCCTCTGCGTTCTTTACAGACAGGCACTTTCTGAACTTGATGCCTGCGACCTTGCCGTCCTTTGTGACGACTTCAGTCTGCCCCCAGCCGTCGTGGATAACGATGCCTTCGTTCTGGAGGAATTCCTGATCCTCAGCGCCCATTGGCATCTCATCATAGCTCTCGAGGCAGTACAGGTGTACGCTCTTTGCGCCCTGACGGATAGCTGTACGGGCTACGTCGGCTCCGATGTTTCCGCCGCCGATGACTACTACATCGCCGGAGAGCTTCTTGGCCTTGCCGAGTGTTACGTTCTTTACATAGTCAACACCGCCGATAACTCCCCTAGCGTCGTCGCCAGGGATTCCCAGCTTGCCGCATGCCTGGAGTCCTGTTCCTACGAAGAAGCCCTTGAAGCCTTCTTCTCTGAGGGACTGGAATGTAACGTCCTTACCTACTTCGACTCCGCATCTGATCTCAACACCCATAGCCTTGAGGATCTCGATCTCAGCGTTAACGACTTTCTTGTCGAGTCTGAAATTAGGGATTCCGAGTGTCATCATTCCGCCAGGCATCTCCTGCTTCTCGAATACTACAGGCTTGTAACCTTCGATAGCGAGGAAGTAAGCGCAGGACAGTCCTGCAGGGCCGGATCCTACGATACCGATCTTCTGCTCGAACGGCTCTCTTGTTGTGGATACCATTGGCGGGATGTACTTGTGATCATCCTCGAGGTCCTTGGCTGCGATGAACGCCTTGATATCATCGATAGCCAGAGCATCGTCTACTGTACCTCTTGTGCACTCGAGCTCGCAGTACTTATGGCAGATAGCGCCGCATACTGCAGGGAACGGGTTATCTCTCTTGATCAGCTTGAGAGCCTCGTTGTATTCTCCTCTGCTGGCCATGTCGATGTAACCCTGGATAGCGATATGGAGCGGGCATGCAGCCTTGCATGGCGCTGTACCTGTAGGCCATGTCTGGATGACGCCGTTCTCGTTCTTGTAGTTCCAGTTCCACTTATCCTCAGGCCAGAAGTTGCTGTCAGGCAGCTCCTGCTTAGGATACTCGATCTCGCCGTGCTTTGTGCAGAGCTTCTGTCCGAGTCTGACTGCGCCTGCAGGGCAGACCTCTACGCACTTGCCGCATGCAACGCACTTCTCAGCGTCAACTTCTGAAGCGTATGCGGAAGCCGACAGGTTAGGTGTATTGAAGAGCTGTGATGTTCTCAGAGCGTTGCAGACACCTACTGCGCAGTTGCAGATAGCGAAGATCTTGTTTTCGCCGTCGATGTTTGTTACCTGATGTACATATCCCTTCTCTTCAGCCTTCTCGAGTACTTCGAGTGCTTCTTCATAAGTGATGTCATAGCCCATGCCGGACTCTTTGCAGTAGTCTGCGAAGTCACCAAGGCCCATGCACCAGTACTGCATGATGTCTCCGGAGCCCTCGCCTCTCTCTGTCTGCTGCTTGCGGCAGGAGCAGATTCCGAGGCCGATCTGGCCTTCGTATTTCTTGAGCCAATACGAGATGTGCTCTACGTCGAGCGACTCGCACTCAGCAGGGATAGCCTTCTCAACAGGGATGACGTGCATGCCGATGCCGTTTCCGCCCTTGCCTACCATCTGAGTGATGCCTGCCAGCGGCAGATAAGTCATTCTCTCAAAGAAGTCAGCTACCTGCGGAGTCTCACACATGATCTGGTCTCTCATGACCATGATCTCTGCTGCGCCCGGTACGAACATGTCAAGGACATAACGTCTCTCATGCTGAGGATTCTTGCCGTCCTCGTTCTCGTTGTTCCACTCTACGAGACCAAACTGTCCCAGAGCTTCCAGAACTGTCTTCAGATGATCGTCATCATAGCCTGTCAGTTCTTTCATCTTAGCGAAAGTCTTAGGCTTACGCTTTCCCATCACGAGAGCTGTGTCGAGACAGTCCTCAGCGATGTCCTTGCCGTATCTCCTGACGATATACTGATAACCGCAGTCGAATCCCCAGTACTCAGGAGAATCCTTTGAAGGTTTCTCGAGTCCAAGGAGGATCTCTTTACGGTCAGTAATGATCTTCGTGAGCTTGAAGATCTTCTCGTCGTGGCTCAGCTGCTTAGCCTTTTTTGCCATACTTTTCCCTCTCTTTCTCTTACAATAACGTTTATTACAAACTCTTTTATTTGTGGCGCCCTGAAGAGCTGCTTACCGAAACTATATCTTTATGATCCCAGTCACAAGGATCGACGCGACCTCATCAAGGGCCTCCCTGTATGAGATATGGTTTTTAACGAGCACGTCATTCTGGAAGAACTGTTCTATGGTCGACTGGAACATCGTCTTGAGAACAGGCATGGTGACAGGCCTGAAGAAGCCCTCTTCTATGCCTTTGTCAAGAAGCACCTGAACGCTGTTCCAGTAATTCTCACGGCAGTGCTGCCAGTGTCTGTATACCGAAGGGTATTTTTCCTTAAGCACATAGAGCTGAGTGAGATCGTTCTGAGTGTATCTCTCAGGTACCGAGCCGATAATGCGTCTCAGCTTCTCTAATACGCCAATGGTTTCATCGTTCAGGATCTCCTGTTCCTGGACAAAAGCGTCTTCGAAGAAGCGGTCGATCGTGTCATTCATGATCTGCCTTTTGTCTTCGAAAACTGTATAAATGGTCTTCTTGCTCATGCCCAGAGAGCGGGCAAGATCATCCATCGTGAATTTGATTCCCTTTTTGTCAAACTGTCTCGCAGCCTCATCAAGGATGCGGACACGAAGGTCGTTATTAACTGCCATTTTCAGTCCCCCTTTCCCCATCCCCCTTAGAGGGATAGGAAACTTTGCAGATAGTCAACGTTTCCCATTGTCGATTCTATCATCGAGTACTGTTTACCGCAAGGGAAAAGGCGTCGTTTTCTGTGCTTTTCTATGTTTTTTATCAATAAAACGCGGCGCTGCCGCGCCGCTTTGATAACTGCTGTTTTATTCTTTGTTTACATCGAGTCCGAACTCCGCCGGAAGAAATCTCGGGCAGATGTTTTCATCGGTAACAATGACTGAATTCGCAAGTCTTGTACCGATCGCGCAGGACTCACCAAGTGTCTTTCCGTAGGTCAGTCCAATGACCACTCCAGCAAAGAAAGCATCTCCCGCTCCGGTAGTATCTCTTACCTCCGTCTTAGGCGCCGGGCAGTGTCCCTTGTCTCCTTCGATCGACGCATATACAGCTCCCTCGCCTCCCATCGTGACTACCATGGCAGGGATCCTTGCCTGCGAGATCTTGGTGGAGAGTATCTCACTCATCTCGTCCGGCTCTTTGCCCTCATAGTCTTCGGAGAAGAGCAGTCCCGCCTCTTCAAGATTGCACACCAGACAGCTGATGCTTTGAAGCAGGTCCCTGCGTTCCATGGCAATGGACATGTTTGAGACCGGCGCATATACCCTTTTGCCGTGCTTCTCTGCAAGTTCCAGCACCCTTTTGAGTGTAGGTACATCGACGTCGAACTCTACAGCAATGCTGTCCGCAGCCTTGAATATCTCGTCGCCCTTTTCATCAAGGATGTCAGCGATCCTGGAGATGTCCGGCCTCTTGGATATGGAAGCGGCCACGTCACCGCTGTTGTCGAATATGGCGAGCCAGGTGCCGAGACCGCCTTCGTAACGCCCTATGTATTCAGTATTGACCTTATGCTTTGTAAGCTTGTCGACTACGTCATTGCTGATGCCTTTCGGATCCACGACAGTCACAAAAGTAGGCCTCAGTTCTACGTTGGCTATGTCCTCGACTATATTGCGGGCGACTCCGCCATGCACTTCAACCACATGTCCCGAGTTGCGTCCGCCCGGTATGTACTGCGCGTATGGATATCCCTTTATATCCACGAACGCCGCTCCTATAACGACAATGCCCGTATCTTTCTTTTTGGCCATGATCACAACCTCTCCATCCGCCGATCGTACATCCCTATTATACATCAAGCACGTGTATCAGTTTGCCAGCTGCGCCCTGAAGCGCTCAAACATCTTCTTTACTGCCGGTATGTTGATGACGATAACAGTCATTACCCCCTCTACCGCCAGATATGTAATATTGTACCACAACGACCATGTGAGAGCATTGAAGTTCTCAGGTGCGTACTCTCCGAAGAAGACCACTCCACTGATGACCGCGCAGATGTATCTGCAGAAGACGCCAAGCAGATACCCCTTGGTCAGGCCATTCTTTCTGTTCCTCACCAGTCCCGACAGTCCCATGACCGCAAAGGCTATAACATAGTCGAGTATCATCTGGACAGGATGGATGACATATCCTCCGAAGATGAGGTTCAGCAGCCCCGTTACGGCGCCGCCAAGCAGTCCCCATCTGGTTCCCAGCAGATATCCGAGCGCGATTATCGGCAGTGTTCCAAAAAGTGTGACTGCTCCGCCCTGAGGCATCTCGAAAAGTTTGATTTGATCGAGGATGATCGCAAGCGCTACCAACAGCGCTGTGGTCGTAAGTTTACTGGTGTAATTTCTTCTGCTGTTATTCTTATCCATAAAAAACCTCCTTAATGGATTCATTAAGGAGCGCGCTGAAAGCAAAACAAAAAAGTTCTGCACTATTTACCTCCCTACGCCGGCATTATCCGGATCAGGTGTAAGGGTCATCCCGCTCGGGATCTCTCAGCAAATGCTCCCCTGGTGTTTATTTGATTATATTCTCTTATAGCGAAATGTTCCAGTCTTCTTTTACAATTTGCTGTCTTTCATGTCATCATTCAGTTGTATCGCTATAAACATTCTCATCTTTTCATCGATTCTAAATATATCAAATTGCACCTCTTCTCTCAACGCGGCAGGGACGTTGTGTTACAATTGTAATATGAGACTGGACAAGTATCTGTCCGACATGGGTGTCGGTACGAGAAGCGAACTGAAAAAGGATATCCGCAAGGGCGGCGTCAGCGTCGACGGGGAAGTCATAAAGGATCCCGGCCACGGTGTTGACGCGTCCTCGCGCGTAGTCTTCAAGGGGACGGTTATCAGGTATGAGGAATTCGTTTACTACATGATGAACAAGCCTGCGGGCGTCATCAGCGCAAGCGAGGATGACAGAGAAGAAACTGTTATCGACCTGATCCCGGAGCCGAAGCGAAGAGACCTTTTCCCTGTCGGACGTCTTGACCGGGATACCGAAGGGCTTCTTCTCATAACAAATGACGGCGCGCTTTCGCACCGCCTTCTGTCGCCGAAACATCATGTGGATAAGGTCTATTATGCTGAAGTGTCAGGCATACTCGGTGAGCCGGATGTAGAACTGTTCAGAGAAGGGCTTGCCCTCTCTGACGGCCTTGAATGCATGCCTGCGGATCTGAAGATACTGTCCGTTTCAGAAGAAGAATACACATCTGAAGCAGAGATCACCATACGCGAGGGCAAGTTCCATCAGGTGAAGCGCATGTTCAGTTCCGTGGGAGCCGAAGTCTCATATCTGAAACGGCTTTCCATGGGCCCACTGTCTCTGGATCCGGATCTTGAGCCGGGCGAGTGCCGGCGCCTGACCGCGGATGAGCTTGAGGCACTCGGAGTCTAATTTATCATATCGCCTGCTGCGGCAAAGGCAAGGAAATCGACGCGGGATGCACCCGCGTCTTTTAATATGCGCGCTATCTCATCTATGGTCGCTCCGGTCGTGAAGATATCATCTATCAGCAGGATACGCGCCCCGGCTATCAGCGGGAGTTTGCGGGCCCGTACGTCAAACGCTCCCTGTATGTTAGCCATTCTTGCTTCCGGGCCCAGGCCCTTCATCGGCAATGTCGGGCGCGTTCTTTTCACGATCTCCGGATCATAACGGAGACCGGCCCGCTTAGCGAAGCGCTTTCCCATGAGATCCGCATGGTTGTAGCCTCTTACTGCCTGCTTATCCCTATGCGTCGGCACCGGCGTCACCAGATCGTACATGCCGGCAAGAACGTCTTCTCCGTATTCGGAGGCCATGCGGTCATACAGTATCTCTCCCAAGGTGCCGCCGATGTCGGGACGGCTGCCGTATTTGAGCGCAAATATGACCGACTGCTCAACAGCCCCGTAGCCTGCGCAGGCATGACCTTTGTCGAAGCATTGAGGGCTGCCCGATGATTCTCTAACGGAGCATCTGAAGCATGTCTCTCCGGGGTCGTTCGGAGACAGCGGTCTGCCGCATTTGGCGCAGCGCCTGTCCGTGATCCAGTTTACCGAGGCCATGCAGTCGTTGCACAGCCTGTATGTTCTGCTGTCATCCGTTATCTTTCCGCAGCTTATGCAATAAAGACCCGGTGGATACACCAGGTGCAGCAATTCGTTTCTGAGTTTTCCGAGCCATGAACCGTCCATAGTCAGTACCTTCCGAACGGGTCTGCGTCAAGTGATATCAGGCGTGCTCTGAGCCCCGTATACCTGCCGTCCGCGCGGTTGTTATCGATCATGGAGCGGACACGGTTAGGATCGCCCACTATGATCACAAGTTTCTTGCCTCTTGTGACCGCGGTATAGAGTAAATTGCGGGTCATGAGCATAGGCGGGAAGTTGAGCACCGGAATTATAACGGCCGGAAACTCCGCGCCCTGGCTCTTGTGCACGGTCACGGCATACGCCAGGTCTATCTCTTCAAGCATGTCTCCGGAATAGTCGATCAAGCGGTCATCCATTCTGACAGTCATGGTCTTGTCTTCTGTATCGATCGATTCGACTATGCCCATATCGCCGTTGAACACGCCCTCGCCGGCAGCCGACATGAAGTCGGTACGCCACTCTGCGCCGTAGTTGTTTCTGAGCTGCATCACCTTGTCGCCTTCGCGGAAGGTCACGCTTCCGTATTTGAGTTCAGCTTTGGTCTCATCAGCAGGATTTATGACCTCCTGGAGCACTGCATTGAGGCTCGGCGCTCCGAGTATGCCGCGCTTGGTAGGTGTCAGCACCTGTATATCGTCAGCCGAGCGCACAAAGTCAAAGCCCGACTGTATGCGTCCGCCTATGAGCTCCTTTATGGTGTCGCTTACGCTGTTTTCGCTGTTCTTGCTGATTATGTAGAAGTCGTCTCCGCTCTGCTGCGCCGGGTACTCGCCGCTGTTGATCAGATGCGAGTTCGCGACTATGCCGCTGCCCTCGGCCTGGCGGAATATCTCCCTGAGGCGTATGGTCGGAATGCACTCGCTCGCGATCATGTCGCGCAGCACATTGCCGGCTCCTACTGACGGAAGCTGGTCAACGTCTCCCGTAAAGATCAGGCGTGTCCCTTCTTTTACCGCGTTCAGCAGCCCGTCCATCAGCATCAGATCTATCATCGATGCTTCGTCGATTATTATCACGTCCTGCTCCAGAGGATTCTCATCATTGCGGCCGAAGTTTAGGGTATCGTCTTCATCGGACCATACGAATTCAAGCAGGCGGTGTATGGTCATCGCCGGCTTTCCGGACGCTTCTTCCATGCGCTTGGCCGCTCTTCCTGTAGGAGCCGCAAGCGCAGTCTCAAGGCCCGCGAAGTCGAATATCTTCACGAGCGTATTTATGATAGTGGTCTTGCCCGTACCCGGGCCGCCTGTGATTATCGTGATGTTGTTTGCAAGGCAGGCTTCGATCGCTCGCTGCTGTTCGGCTGAGAGCTCTACTTCTCCGCCGCTAAGTGAAAGAGCATTTTCCCTCGCGGCGTGGATGGCAGTGCCTGACTGCATCGGCACGGGCCTGACGGCCGCGTTCCTGATCTTCATCAGCGCGTGAGCCACTCTCTGCTCCGCATGGTAATAGCCATACAGGTAGATGACCTGCACGTCATCGATGCTGTCCTCTTCAAGCTCTCCGGCAAACACCATGTCCCTCAGAGCGTCATGGACATTATCCATCATCACATCGAGGAATGCCGCCGTCTTTTCAACAAGAAGCCTTTCAGGCACCAGCGTGCTTCCGCTTGCCGCCCAGGCCTTGAGCATGTATCTTATGCCGCTTTCTATCCTAACGCTGCTGTCAGGCTCTACGCCTATGCGGGCGGCGATCTCATCCGCTTTGTTGAAATTGATGCCGCGGATGTCTTCAGCCAGTACATACGGATTTTCCTTAACGATGCGAACCGAATCACTGCCGTAGATCTTGTAGACACGTACCGCCTCGCTCATCTCAATGCCGAGCTCCCGCAGTTCTATCGATGTATTCGCGAATTCTCTCGATTCACCAAAAGATTCCGCGATCTTCGCAAGCGTCTTTGCGCCTATTCCGTTCACCTGAAGCAGTTTTTCCGGCGTCTCCTCAATAACTGTCAAAGCCTCATCTCCGAAAGTTTCGACTATCGCTCTCGCCGTAGCCGGACCTATGCCCCTGATATTGCCTGCAGAAAGGAATTCGAGGATAGCATCGGCTCCTTCAGGCATCACCTCTTCGTAACTTGCGAAGCTGAACTGCTCGCCGTACTTAGGATGCACGGTGAATTTTCCCTCAAGCCTGTATGCGGTCCCTGTCCTTGGCTCAGCAAAAGAACCGGCTATACGGAATGAGCCTTCTTCTGTATCGAAGACCGCTACGGTATAGCCGTTCTCAGGATTGTTGAATATTATCTTTCCGAGCTTGCCTTCCTGCTGCATTTATCAGAATGTCCTTTTATAGAGTCTCCTGTTATCAAGCGTGAACACCCTCTCGCTGAAGCCGCCCGGCTCTACATTGCTGAGCGCATCCTCCATGTCGAACATCTTGGCGTCGACCATGTCGAGGTAATGGAGCATTTCTGCCTCCGGGAACAGCGGCTTTTTAGGGCTGCCGAATTCAGGCTCATAGTGATGGCTGAGTGCCATGTGCTGCATAAGAAGGCACTTTTCTTCATCGATCCCCAGCTCCATGCAGCGCTCGCCTATGATCTCTACTCCCATGACAAGGTGCCCCAGCATTTTGCCCTCAAGTGTGTACTCAGAAACCACCCCGTTCTTGTCGGAATCGAGCTCATCAAGCTTCTGTATGTCATGAAGTGCGACTCCCGCCAGGAGCAGGTCCTTGTTCAGAAACGGGTAGACCTCGCAGGCGCGTTCGCCCATCATCATCATTCTCTTGACGTGCCATAGCAGACCGGCGTATTCCGCGTGGTGATTGCTCATGGCTGCCGGCCAATACATAAGACGTCCCTTTTCATCCTCATAGAAACTGAGGCAAAGGTTTTTGAGGTCTTTGTCTTCGAAGGCTTTTATGCGGCCGACTATGAAATCATACATATCCTCAGGCTTCTCAGGAGCGGCCTTGAAGAGATCGGCCCTCTCGTACGAGCCTTCCTGGGCCCTGCCCTTGATGACATCGATAACGAGCTGGTTTTGGCCCTTGTAGTCGCGGCACCTGCCGACTATCGTTATTACCATGCCTGATTCGATCTTTGAAAAAGCTTTTATCTCATCAGGTGTGAGATTCCACTTCACCGCCTGCATGTCTCCTGTCGCGTCGGCGAGCGACATATAAAGGTGTCTCTTGCCGTTGTTGCCATCGCGTATGTCGGCGCTTTTCACGAGATATCTGTCTTCAATATGGTGACCTTCATCAGGCCTGAGGTCTTTGATGTAATACGGTTTCATTCATTTCTCCTTGTGTCCGGTACCGGCTCTCCCGGTATCGGTGTAATTATTATCCGAATCATTATACCACAGCCCCGCTGTATGATATAATCAGCGGGTGAAGAAACACAGCTGATCTTTAATTCATAATTGAAGATTCGGTCACAATAGTATTATCTGTAAACGAACGGAGGCATTTATGGGATTTGATGCTGATAAAGCCACAAAGGCGACAGTTGAATGGATAAGAGACTGGTTCGATAGAAACGGACCGGGCTGCAACGCGATAGTCGGTATCAGCGGGGGAAAGGACAGCTCTATCGCTGCCGCTCTCTGCTGTGATGCTCTCGGTAGTGACAGAGTCATAGGAGTGCTTATGCCTAACGGTGAGCAGTCCGACATAGACATGGCCAAGCTGCTGGTAGAGCACCTCGGAATAAAGCACTACGTCATCAACATCAAGGCCGCGTTCGATGCCATCATCGAACAGATGGAACTGGCAGAGATCGAAGTCTCAAAGGATTCGATCATCAACCTCCCGCCTCGCCTTCGCATGTCGACTCTCTATGCTGTCGGCCAGAGTCACAATGGCAGAGTCGTGAACACCTGCAACCTGTCAGAAGACTGGGTAGGCTATTCGACGAGATACGGCGACTCGGCAGGTGACTTCAGCGCCATGTCCTGCTTCACTACCGCCGAGATAAGAGCGATGGGCAGAGTTCTTGGCCTCCCTTCGATTCTCATAGACAAAGTCCCTACCGATGGGCTTTCGGGAATGTCAGACGAGGACAAACTTGGCTTCACCTACGAGGTTCTGGACAGATACATCCGCACCGGCGAGATCGACGATCCGGCTACCAAAGAGCGCATAGACTCGCTGCATAAAAAGAACCTCTTTAAACTGAGGTTCATGGATTGCTTCAAATATGACGGAGTGGTTGTCAAGGCCGATGAATAGGCCTTAAGCATATAATACAAATCTGGCCCGGGTCGCCCCGGGCCTTTTATTACTCTTCTTTTATCCTGTCGAGCACAGTCTTGTATCCGCCTTCTCCGTAAGCCAGACATTTGTTGACACGGCTGATCGTAGCAGAGCTTGCGCCGGTCTTCTTGCTTATCTCGCTGAAGACCGCCCCCTCGTCAAGCAGCCGCGCAACCTCCAGCCTTGCTGACAGGTCAAGCACTTCCTTGATCGTCGCCACATCGTCAAAGAACTTGCGGCACTCTTCTTCATCCTTAAGCGCCAGAATAGCTTTATAGAACTGGCTCATGTTTTTTCTGTCTTTATCCGTGATCATGGTGCACCGCCTTTCCCGCAGTCTCTTCGATGCGTATTTATTATTTGTTATAGTATACACCTTTCACGCTTTAATGTGCTAAAGTGTTTTGTTTTCTTTTGCATTTTTTCGAGTTGAATTACCGTCACCATGGGAATATTATGTATCACATGAAAAAGATTCATGGATCGACATTGACTCACAGGATAGCGGCATTCATCTGCGGACTTTGTCTGCTGCTCATTTTGCTTATCACCTCTTTCCAGGCAGTTTGCTACTGGATACCTGACTGGTGGCGGAATGAGTATGCCAAGTACGACACTCCTTCCAACGTCAGGGGCGAGATGTCGCTTGATGATGCCGTCCATGTCACAGAGGATATGCTTGAATACTGCATAGGCAGACTCGACACACTCGATGATACCGAAGCGACGATCGACGGCGTTACAAAGCCGTTCTTCACCGACCGCGAGAAATCACATCTGGCGGACTGCAGGGTACTGTTCCGGAAGGGTCTTCGAGCGCGCGTCATAGCGTGCCTGCTTCTGGCCGCGTTCGTGATCTATATCTACACGCATAATGGAAAAAATACCCCCTCGCTTCTCGCGAAAGGGTATCTGAAGTCTCTTGTCTTTATTGTGATGATCGCCGCGGTCATTGCCGTCCTTTGCGTGATTGACTTCACTATGGTCTTCACGGAGTTCCATCACATCTTTTTCGATAACGACCTGTGGATACTCTATCCGGATAAGGACCAGTTGATCAATATCATGCAGGAGGATGTGTTCTCCGATGCCGCGATGTGGATCGCCGGGATCTGGCTTGCCGCAGCAGCATTGTTCGCCGCTGTTTCAGCCGTCATCCTTCGCCGCGGCAGAACCGCCGCTTACTCTGTGAACAGCGGAGTCGAGTAGTATCTGTCGCCGCTGTCAGGAAGCAGAGCCACTATGGTCTTGCCCTTGTTCTCAGGCTTCTTCGCATATTCGAGTGCTGCGGAAAGCGCAGCTCCGGAAGATACGCCTACGGAGATGCCTTCTTTTTTTGCGAGCAGTTTGGCCGCTTCAAATGCTTTCTGTCCGTCAGCCTTGTAGACCTCATCGTAGACATTCGTGTTCAGTACGTCAGGAACGAAGCCCGCGCCGATGCCCTGGATCTTATGAGCTCCCGCTCTGCCTTCGGAAAGGACCGGTGAATCTGCCGGCTCCAGTGCCACTATCTTTACTTCCGGCTTCTGTTCCTTGAGGTATTCCCCAACGCCTGTGAGCGTGCCGCCTGTACCTACTCCGGCGATAAAGACATCTACCGCGCCGTCAGTATCCTTCCAGATCTCCGGGCCTGTTGTCGCCTTGTGTACCGCAGGATTTGCAGGGTTCACGAACTGTCCAGGTATGAATCCTCCGTCTATCTCTTTTGCGAGTTCCTCTGCCTTTTCGATAGCGCCTTTCATACCCTTTGCTCCTTCAGTCAGGACTATCTCAGCGCCATATGCCTTAAGGATGTTGCGTCTTTCAACGCTCATAGTCTCAGGCATGGTCAGGATGGCTCTGTATCCTTTGGCTGCCGCGATGGACGCAAGACCTATGCCTGTGTTGCCGGATGTAGGCTCTATGATGACCGAACCTTCCTTGAGCAGGCCCTTCTCTTCAGCGTCTTCTATCATCGCCTTGGCGATCCTGTCCTTTACGCTGCCGGCCGGATTGAAGTATTCAAGCTTAACCAGCACTGTTGCCTCGAGGCCCAGCTCTTTTTCGATATTTGTAACTTCTACAAGCGGTGTGTTTCCGATAAGTCCAAGTGTTCCTTTATATATATTAGCCATTTCTTTTGCTTCCTTTCTTGCTTTGATTCACTGAATTACGTATATCCCTTACCCTGTCCGGGAGCAAACAAAAGCCCGGGGCTTTTTATGCTCCCGGGCGTATCACTCGATTTCAGGGATCGGATTCCGATGTGTTACGAGGTGCGTGTCATCCTATGACAAGACCCCGGCCATACATCGCGCCCGGGAGCTTTGCGTCAGACAACAACACATCATGTTATTTTTATTTGTAAGAGGGAGATAAGCAGTTTTCATCGTCCGTCCCTTTCAAAAATGATCTCTGTGATTGCCGGTATTCTAACTCTTATTTCCTACCAAGTCAATAGGTTTTTAAAACTGCTCTTGTATCTTATTTAGTGCCAAATCCGGCATGGTCTCCCCTGGCTACTACCGTCTCATAACCCACTGAAGCTATACGCATTGCCATGCAGCGTATGCATTCGGCCGCCTCATCTCCTGTGCAGATCTTGTTGTCGTACAGCAGATATTTCCCCCTCACATCCGAAGGCGAAAGGTTTGGCATCACGACGTTGGCGCCGGCCAATATGCCCTTCTCGCGTCCGCGTGGATCGATCGTTCCGAGCGCGGTAGTTGCCGGAAGCAGTACGTCAGGCAAAATAAGACGTATGACTGACAGCAGTCTCAGAGTCATGTCTACGGTACCAGCCGGATGATCCGCGAACTGTGTGTCATGGTGCGGGATAAACGGGCCTATGCCTACCATCTCCGGTCTGAACTCCTGAAGGAATCTGAGGTCCTCCACCAGGTGCTCCGTTGTCTGATAAGGAGACCCCACCATCATGCCGCAGCCTACCTGATATCCAATCTCCTTGAGATCGCGCAGACACTGCATACGGCGCTCAAAAGACATCTCCGCAGGATGCAGCATCTCATAGTGCGCCTTATCCGCAGTCTCGTGCCTGAGAAGATATCTGTCAGCTCCGGCATCGAAGAACTTCTGATAGCTCTCCTTTTCAAACTCACCCAGTGACAGGGTGACCGCACAGTCCGGATACTTATCCTTTATGTCTCTGATGATCGAAACTATAAGCTCATCCGTGTAAAACGGATCCTCGCCGCCCTGCATCACAAAGGTTCGGAAGCCAAGCTCATAGCCGATGTCGCAGCAGGAGAGGATCTGCTCTTTGCTGAGGCGGTAGCGTTCGCAGTTTGTGTTGCCGCTGCGTATCCCGCAGTAATAGCAGTTGTTCCTGCAGATGTTGGAGATCTCGATGAGCCCGCGAAGGTATACATCCTTGCCATAATACGCTTCACGTACCTTGCGTGCCTTTCCAGAGATATACTCATCAAAGCCGGGCGCATCGCAAAGCAGGACAGCCTTCAACTCTTCGTCTGTCAGGTCATGCTCATTCTCAAGCCTGTCTATAAGATATTTCCACTGTGTCTTATATGCTGTTTCTTTCATGATGAATCAATTCTAACAAAAAAGCTGTCAGATGACAGCCATTTTGTATAGTTTGTAGATATTGTATGTAAGAGGGATGAAAGTATTATGGTGCGGTTAGATATATCTAACTCTTTCTTTCAAGCACATATTAGCACCTCTTTTTCCTATTGTCAAGGTAGGATTTGAAAAATTAAAAAATTTTTCAAATATAAAGCCGCTGCCATCCGGCAGCGGCTCTGTATCCCCTTTTCTCTTGTTTAAAGGTGCTGATTCCTTGGGATCCTGTCGTACCACTTGAGCAGGAACGGCTCGATCATCGAGGTCAGCTTCATGTCAAGATTGAAGAAGTAGACTGTGAATGTGACCACGAAAAATGCGAGGCCTCCGGTCAGAACATACAGTAATGCTTTTGCGAGTTTCTTTTTCATATATGTGCCTCCGTTAATCTATTTTACCATGCATTCTCGTCCTCGAGGAACTCGAGTGAAGGATCAAGCGGTTCTTCCTGCATGACTGTTCTCATGTACTGGTTGACCTGATCTCTTACGCCCTGTCTCGAGATGACGCGAGGGTCGAAGAGCTGGTGGTCTACCCAGATCAGAGGAATGCCGCGTTCTCTTGCCTTATCTTCGAAGAGTCCGTGCATGCCGTCCAGGGCCTTACAGGTGATGTGCTCCCAGAGGATGATCATATCTGCATTAAACTCTTCAACAAACTCAAAGAGGTCGTCCAGCAGCACCTTGTATCCGCCATGCGTACGGTTACGCATGATCATCTCTTCTGTCAGCATGGCCATATCATAGTAGGCCTGCTCTCTGTTCTCAGGAGTATCAGTATCCGCGATCATCTCTGTGTTGATGCAGCTGAGCATGTCTGTCAGAGGCACGATGCCCCAGCAGTTGAGCAGCCATACCAGGAAGTCCATGTAGTAGTGTGACTGAACGCCCCATACGATCGCTCTGTGGCGGTACTCAGGAGCAGCCATCTTTCTCTTCTTGTATGCCTTCTCTGCCAGCTTCATGAGACGCTTGTCAGCTGTCTCGAATTCAGGAACCTTGCCGCAGATGGCCATGTATGTGGTCTCTGTGTAGAGAGCGAGGTTTCCGCCGAAGATCTGCGGATAATCCGTCTTGTTCATGTCGAGCCACTCGTTGCGGCACTTTGTCGCGAAGTTGACTCTCTTAGCGCATTCGAAGTAGTAATCCCAGTCCCATTTGTGGCCTGTGTGCTCTTCGATGAACTTGATGGCTCTTCTGACTTCTTCAGCGGCGTATTCCTGAACGTCGTCTTCCTTGTGACGGAGCGGAGCCGGCAGCTGGAATACAGGAATGCCGTCTTCCTTCTCGAGTCTCTCGGAGATAACGCCGTTTCCGAGCAGTGAGCCGTCGCATGTGGTGTTGCACTGTACAGCGCAGGCGCCGAGTATAGGAGCGTCATCGTCAATGGATACGCCGGCCTCAGCCTCAGGCATCGGGCAGACGTCACCAGGAAGTCCGTATTCCTGAGCTACGTCGATATAGTGCTCCATCGCATGCTGGTTAAGCAGCACGGATACGTATGTTGAAGGAGTCTCACGGGATGTGCATTTCAGGTTAGGGAATCCCATCATGACTGCTGTCATCTCGTTCTCGTCAACGAGTACGTTGATCTTTGAAAACTCCTCGTCGTTACCGGTCCTGCGGTCGCCGCGGGCCAGTGTGTTGAGCAGCTTGGCTACGTCGATGATGATAAGGTCCTGTTCCTCATGAGCCATTCTGAGGTATTCGCCTCTGAGACCCTGGGTGAATCTGTCTACCATCATAGGTACTGCCAGATAGTTGGCCATCCAGCGGTATCTGAAGAAGAACTTTATATTGCGCGGTTTTGCAACGAATTTTCCGAGTGTGAGCATGATGCCCAGCCATCTCGAATAATCATAGAGAGTGTCTCCCACTCCGCGCCACTCACGGCGTTTTCTGACCTTACCATGCGGCTTGTAAAGGTCACCGTATCTTGTATCGCCCCTTATCTTTTCAGGGTTTACCATGGTCTTGAATTTTCTGACTGCCATCACTAACCCTCCTTCTGTATCTTCTTGATATCGATGCTCTCAAGGAAAGCTTGCACACGTGTGCGCATCTGTCCCGACGAACCGATAGTGTACGGTCTGTCTACCGCGAGCACCGGCCAATCATACCTGTTTCTGAGGATGTGTGAGCCTATCATTCTTTCATAAGCCCATGGGTCGCAGAACTTCATCTGCTGATAGATGATGCCGTCAGCCTTGTACTCTTTAGCAAGCTCGTCTACGTATGAACGGCGTCCGTCCATCGTCACGGTATCCATGTAGCGAGGGCACTCGCCTCTGTACATGTAAGCGCTGCAGAGCTGTGTAAGAGCATCCTCTTCATCGTTGAGATAGATAGGATCTCTGCCAGGTAGCGAGCCGTAGCAGAATCTGTCGGCACAGACAAACGCGCCGCTTTCCTCTACCAGTTTGATGAAGTCGGTATCATCGACCTCGGAGCCGACGACCTCTACCCTTGCCTTGAACCAAGGCTTTGGATCAGGTTTTCTCTTCTTGAGTTCTTCAAGGGTCTCTTCGAGTTTGTCGATGATGAGATGCTTAGGAGCCACATAGGATGCCAGGCAGAAGACACTGAACTCGTATCCGGTGATGGTCGGCTCGTCAAGTTTGCGGAAATCTCCGATTGCTCTTATGAGTTCGCATACCTTGTTGTGCTGATCAACAGCCTTGCGGATGGCGGCATCGGAGATGTCGATGCCGTAGTTTTCAGCCAGCGGCTTGAGGATGTGGTTCTTGCACTGAACGACGTAGAGGTTGAGGCCGTTGTAGTCAGCCTTCATAGGTATCTCCATGTAGTCGAAGAAGAAGCCCTTCTTGTCCTTGCCGATCGCCTGCAGAACATCCATGTTCTCTACGCAGCGGTTCAGCATGGTGCAGCCGTCAGGCGTGATGACAGCGTCCAGGAAGTTGTAGCCTCCCTCAAGAGCTCTCTCAAGAATGGCTCTTGAATATTCACAAAGGAAGCTGGTCAGATAGTAGGTGCCTACATCGATCGAACCCGTGCGCGGAGCGCGGAGTCTACTGGAGAAGCAGCCGAGCAGATTGAGAAGAGGCTCAGGCACGTTCTCGCACATATAGCCTATGCACTTCATGCCCTCTTTCTGGGCCTGCGCAACAAGATCATTGTTTGCTTCCTGCAGCAGGTCCTCGAAGTAAATCAGGTGCTTTAAGTCTTTCATCTCTCCCTCTCTTTGGTTAACATATACGGCCGCCTGCCGACCGCCGGATACCCGAGAAAAAGGTGCCCATACTATTGGTAACATTTTATCACGCGAAACTGTTTCCAGACAATTAGTTTCATCTATATTACGCAAAAACTGATACAAAAAAAGCATCCCTCTGCAGGGGATATCACAATATCGGTGTTTTACGGTTATACCTGCAAACAGATCCGATCCTTGACTTATACCCTCCCGGGGTATATATTAGAGTCGCAGATACCCCTATGGGGTATGGCTGATCATTATTGTAAATATTTCATAAACGGAGTTATATATGGCAGATAAAAGCGATATTTGCAAAGACGGCGCGGTAAAAGACTGCTGCGCGTGCAGCGAGAAGCATAAGGAACGCAGTCCAGAAGAATACAGGGATCTGTTAAACAGGCTCAGCCGTATCGAGGGACAGGTGCGCGGCATCAAGGCGATGGTAGAACGCGGAGCATACTGTCCGGATATCCTGATCCAGACATCAGCCGTCAACTCGGCTCTGAACAGTTTCAGCAAGGTGCTGCTGTCAAACCACATCCGTACCTGCGTAAGAAACGATATACGGGACGGCAACGATGAAGTCGTTGAAGAACTTGTCACCACTCTTCAGAAAATGATGAAGTAAACGGGGGGGGTGCTGAAAATGGAGCAATACATAGTCACGGGAATGAGCTGCGCCGCTTGTCAGGCGCGGGTCGAAAAGGCCGTGTCCAAAGTTGGGGGTGTCGACTCATGTTCGGTCAGCCTCCTTACAAACTCAATGGGAGTTGAGGGAAGCGCCGCTCCTGAAGATATCATACGCGCCGTTACCGAAGCAGGCTATGGTGCCAGCTTAAAGTCCTCCGATCCCGTTCAAAATGAACGGAGCAGTTTTGCTGCCGATGAAGCTGCCCTCGAGGACAGAGAGACTCCGGTCCTTAAAAAGCGCCTTATCGCATCTATCGGTTTTTTGCTGGTACTCATGTACTTCTCGATGGGTCATATGATGTGGGGCTGGCCTCTCCCTTCTTTCTTCGAAGGAAATCACGTCGCGATGGGACTCATACAGATGATACTCGCGGCAATAGTGATGGTAATAAACCAGAAGTTCTTTATCAACGGATTCAAGGGACTCATACATGGCGCCCCAAACATGGATACGCTGGTCGCCATGGGCAGCGCCGCTTCATTCTGCTGGAGCACATACGTGCTCTTCGCTATGACAGGCGCGCAGCTTTCGGGCGACAGTGAAGCGGTAATGGCCTATATGCATGACTTTTACTTTGAGTCTGCGGCCATGATACTGACTCTCATCACAGTAGGCAAGATGCTTGAGGCACGCTCCAAGGGAAAGACAACAGACGCGCTTAAAAGCCTGATGAAGCTTGCTCCGCAGACGGCAGTCGTTGAACGTGGCGGGATCGAAACGGAGATCCCTGTATCACAGGTGCGCGTAGGTGACGTGTTCCTGGTCAGCCCGGGAGAAAACATCCCGGTAGACGGAGTGATCCTGGAAGGAAACTCAGCGGTCAACGAAGCTGCCCTTACAGGCGAATCCATACCGGTCGATAAGAAAGCCGGCGACAACGTATCCGCGGCCACGACCAATCAGTCCGGATTCATCAGATGCAGAGCTGTAAGGGTCGGCGAAGATACCACCCTTGCTCAGATCATACGCATGGTGAGCGACGCGGCAGCCACGAAGGCTCCTATCGCCAAGATCGCCGACCGTGTTGCGGGAGTTTTCGTCCCTGCTGTAATAGGCATAGCGCTCGTTACACTCGTGATCTGGCTGGCTGTCGGCAAGGATGCCGGTTTTGCTCTTGCCAGAGCCATATCAGTGCTCGTAATAAGCTGCCCGTGCGCTCTGGGCCTTGCGACGCCGGTTGCCATAATGGTCGGAAGCGGAGTAGGCGCAAGGAACGGCATACTCTTCAAGACCGCCGCGGCGCTTGAGGAAACGGGCCGCATAGAGATAGTTGCACTCGATAAGACCGGCACCATCACAGGCGGAGACCCTAAGGTAACAGATTTATTTACCTGCCGCGGAGTGCCGCAGGATGAGCTGCTCACCGTCGCAGCCGCTGTAGAATCAAGATCCACCCACCCTCTCGCGAAAGCAGTCTCTGAATATGTCGGAGGCACCACCCTCAGGATAAGCGACTATACTGAAGTCCCGGGCGGAGGAGTCAAGGCATTCACATGGGACGGCTCCAGGGCAGTCAGCATAGCCGGAGGAAATGCCGCGTTCATGACCGCTAATGGAGTATCGTCTGAGGATGTTGACCGTCTGCTGAGAGAAACGGCCGAATTCGCCAACGCCGGCAAAACGTCCGTGCTCTTCGAAAAAGGCGGCAGGCTGCTGGGTCTTATCGCTTTGGCGGACTCCGTAAGAGAAGACAGTGTTGACGCCATCAGGCAGTTCAGGGAGATGGGTATCAGGACCGTCATGCTGACCGGCGACAGAAAGAAGACCGCGGACGCCATCGCGTCGGAGGTCGGAGTCGATGAGGTGATAGCTGAAGTCCTTCCGGACGGCAAGGAAGAAGTCATACGCGGGCTGATGGAGCAAGGCCGCACGGCGATGATAGGAGACGGCATCAATGACGCTCCTGCTCTCACAAGAGCTAACGTCGGCATAGCCATAGGCGCGGGTACGGATGTCGCTCTCGACGCGGCAGATGTCGTACTTGTCAACAGCAGCCTTTCAGACGCGGTGAAAGCCGTAAGGCTTGGCCGTAAGACGCTTATAAACATACATGAGAACCTGTTCTGGGCATTCTTCTATAACGCGATTTGCATGCCCGTGGCCGCCGGGGCATTCATAAAGCTGTTTGGCTGGGCGCTTAACCCAATGCTCGGAGCTGCCGCGATGAGCCTTTCAAGCTTCTGCGTGGTCACCAATGCCCTCAGGCTCAACCTGTTTGATTCCGGTGCCGGAAAAGGCTCCGGAGCGGATAACACAAATAGTTCATCACAGGCCGCCTCTGCTGATACTGACGCGCCTGTCAATAATAGTAAAAATGAAAGCGAGGAAAAACTGATGCAGAAAACAATGAAGATCGAAGGAATGATGTGCCCTCACTGTGAGGCAGCAGTCAGGAAGGCTCTCGAGGCGCTCGAAGGCGTAGAAGCAGCTGAAGTCAGCCATGCGGCAGGCACCGCAGTGGTATCGATGTCGGCAGATGTAGCTGACGCTGTACTCAAGGAAGCAGTAGAAGCCAAGGAGTACAAAGTTGCCGGAATAGAGTAACGCTGTTCTGTAAACACAGACATTATAAATGGCGCAGCCGTAACATACGATACAGCTGCGCCATTTTTGTTTCTACGGATCCGTCAGGCATTTGCCAAAGCCTTGATGTCCTCTTCACTTGTCGACCAGCTGGACGCCAGCCTAACTATCGTATGGGTGTCATCATATATGCCCCAGCGGTCAAACACGACCGTCTTTCCAAGTTCCGCCATCTCCTCTTCAGTCATCAGTATGAGCTGCTGATTTGTAGGCGAATCCATATAAACTTTCCAGCCCTTTTTACGGATGATCTCCTTTATCTTCAGCGCCATCTCTATCGCATGGCGGCTGATCTTAAAATACAGATCATCAGTAAACAACGTGTCAAACTGTATTCCCAGCAGTCTGCCCTTCGCGAGCAGCGCGCCTCTCTTCTTTACCGATGTCATGAAGTGTTCCGGCCTGTTGCCCTTTGTGAAAACGACTGCCTCGCCGCAGAGCGCGCCAACCTTGGCGCCTCCGATATAGAACACGTCGGTCAGCCTTGCGATATCCTGCAGGGTCAGGTCGCAGGCATCACTCATGAGCCCGTAGCCCAGCCTCGCCCCGTCCAGATACAGAGGTATCTTATAGTCATGGCAGAGACCGGACAGTGCCTCGAGCTCTGCCTTGCTGTAAAGAGTGCCCGGCTCAGTCGGGAACGAGATATATACCATGCCCGGGAATACCATATGGTCATGAGTCATATCGCTGTAGAAAGTCTCAAGATACTTCCTGACTTCATCAGCTTCAAGTTTACCGTCCTTTGCAGGAAGTTCTATGACCTTGTGGCCTGTGAATTCAATCGCTCCGGATTCATGCACGCTCACATGTCCGCTGGTCGCGGCTATCACGCCCTCCCAGTCGCGGAGCATCGTGGAAATGACCACGGCATTAGTCTGTGTGCCGCCCACCAGAAGTTCCACCTGTGCATCCGGAAGTCCGCACGCTGCCTTTATCTTTTCCTTTGCGCTCTCTGTGTAATGATCCATTCCGTAACCCGGCAGGCTTTCCAAATTGGTTTCAGCCAGCTTCTTCAGGATCTCCGGGTGCGCTCCGGCAATATAGTCACATTCAAATGAAACCATTATATTTCTCCTTATATCTCAAGTTTGCCCCTCAGGTCATCCGCGCACGCCCCGGCTGTTGACCAGCACATCTGCAGATTGTATCCACCCGTTATTCCGTCAGCGTCCAGAGCCTCCCCTATTATGTACAGGCCCTCAAATCTCTTTGCCTGCATCGTCGCGTTATCTATCTCATCAAGAGATACTCCGCCCGCAGTCACCATGCCGCGTTTATCGACTCCGCTGACGGTGAAGTCATCGTGGTCAAGGAATGACGCCAGCACGTTTGTCCTGACATCGCCCAGCAGCCCCCTTGAACGCTCGTGCAGTATGCCCTGCATGCGCTTAGGCAATTCATACAGTTCCTTATTATAGCACAGTCTTATCAGCTCACCCGGCCTGACATATTTTGATATGTTGAGTATCACCGGGCCCGACAGGCCTTCGTGAGTAAACAGAAGATCTCCCTTCATTTTCGCAGCCTTGCCCTTGCATGTGCAGGCAGCGTCGCTGCTGAACGCTATCGCTGTGACATCCGGGATCGAAACACCGGATAATTCAGCGTATGGATAATCCTCAACATATACCGGTGCCAGCGCGGGTCTCGGCTCGTTGATATCCAGGCCAAGATCCTCAAGCATCTCAAACATGGATCCGTCCGATCCGGTCTCCGGATAGGTGATGCCTCCTGTCGCGATAACTACATTCTCTGCTGTCAATTCATATCCGTTCTCAAGCGTGATCTCCCAGAGCCCTTCATCCCTGCGGAGCCCGGTGACCTTCGCGTCCCCCTCTATCTGCCATAGGTTTGAGGCAGCTTCACTTATCAGCGTATTGAGTACGTCTCTGGCTTTTCCTGATGCAGGGAATATCCGCCCCGCGCTGTCCATGCCGTCCGGTCCGTAATAAGCATATACAGGGTCGCCGTTCTCATCCGCAAGCTCTACGCCCAGCGCGGAAAACCACATCGCGAGATCCAGATTGCTATGCCTGTACAAACACCTGCGCAGCGTTTGCCCTTCATCTCCGTAGGCATATACAAAGTCTTTTATAGAACCGCCGTGCGTTATGTTGCATCTTCCGCCCCCGCTCATCAACAGCTTTGTCCCCAGGGAGCAGCCTCCCTCGAGCACAAGCCCGGGCGCACCATTCAGATCCAACTGAGATGCCAGCATGAGACCTGATGCTCCTCCGCCTATAATTACTATTTCAAATTTTGCTTTACTCATATTGCGATAACACCATAGTTGATTATCCGGATTTATTGTCTGAATTTGCAAAACCGGACTCCGTCAGAGGAAGTCCGGCTTGTTTTCTAAAGAATCGACGATCCTATAGTTTCAGGTCTCCGTCCTTTACCCAGCCAAGCTTGCGGCAGCCCGCGTTGATCAGCGGAGCCAGCACTGCCGGCAGCACGAAGCATATGAGGATAAGTCCCAGCCAGTCCATGCCTGTGATGGAAGCCTTGGCTCCGGACGCGACGTCTGCTACCCAGCCCGAGTAAACGCCGATCTGTCCGACTAATCCGCATGTTCCCATACCGCTGGATACCGGAGCTCCGTTCATCTGCAGTTTGAACAGGCATGTCGCTATCGGACCTGTGATCGCGGAAGTAAGCGTAGGTGCTATCCATATGCGCGGATTCTTTACGATGTTTCCCATCTGCAGCATCGATGTTCCGATGCCCTGCGAAATGAGTCCGCCCCACTTGTTTTCAGGGAACGACATAACAGCAAAGCCAACCATCTGAGCGCAGCAGCCCGCAACAGCAGCACCGCCCGCGAGTCCGGCAAGGCCGAACGCGGCGCAGATCGCGGCTGACGAGATCGGCAGGGTCAGAGCCATGCCTACTATCACCGATACGATGATGCCCATCATGAACGGTCTCAGCTCTGTCGCCCACATGATAAGATTGCCGACCTTCATGGCAGCGGCTCCGAGTCCCGGTGCCCACCATGCGGCCAAGGCTACGCCGACGCCTATGGTCACCAGCGGAACAACGAGTATGTCCACTCTTGTCTCTCCGGCGACTGCCTTACCGCATTCCGCGGCGATAATGGCGACTATGAGGACGGCAAGAGGCCCGCCCGCTCCGCCGAGTCCGTTGGCCGCAAAGCCCACGGTCGCGAGCGAGAACAGTACCAGGTTAGGGCTCTTGAGCGCGTAACCTATCGCTATCGCCATCGCGGGTCCGGTCATCGCTACGGCAAGTCCGCCCACCGTGTAATCTGCCCCGCCTATGGTGCAGACCGGATTTGTAAGAAATCCGATATGGAACTGCGTGCCTATCGTGTTGATGATCGTACCGATAAGCAGCGAGCAGAAGAGACCCTGCGCCATAGCCGACAGCGCGTCTATCCCATAGCGCCTCGCGCTTATCTCTATATTCTTGCGTTCTAGGAACGCTTTAAAGGAATTCTTTGTCATTTCCTTCTCAATCCTTTATAATTTAAGCAATAACACTATCTGAAAGATTATATCACATTATTCGAGCGAAAGGGGTCTCTAATGAGTCGTGTAGAGCGGGCAGAGGCAAGCCGGGCCGCACAGGAAAGACAGGCTGCTTCTGTTAAGAAAAGAAAAAAGAAGAAGAAGAAAGGCGGATGCCTGTGGATACTGGTGCTGGTCCTGGCCATACTCGTCGGAGGCGGAGGCTATTACACAATGGGGCTAAGGCCGGTCGATCCGAATAGCGACGAGCAGATCGTCGTGGATATCCCGAACGGCAGCGGAGCGTCGACTATCGTGGAGATACTCGATGAGGCCGGGCTCGTGAAGAACAAGTTCTGCGCCAAGGTAAACAGCAGGATAGGCCGCTACAACAGCCTTCAGGCAAACACATACATCTTCAGTCCTTCGATGTCTTTCCAGGAGATGATGACAGCCATCAATACAGGCGACTTCGATTATCTCTCCAAGGAAAGCATAGAAGTCAAGGACGGGGCAAGGCTGCAGCAGGTAGCCGAAGCTGTTTCAGAGAAGCTCCCGTACTCGGCAGATGAGATCCTTGAGAAATGGGCAGACAAGGATTATCTGAACGAACTTATCGACAGATACTGGTTCCTTACAGACGAGATACTCAACAAAGATGTGATGTATCCGCTCGAGGGATACCTTTACGCGGACACCTACATCGTTACTGACAATATGACTCTCGAGGGCTTCACGGAGATGTGTCTTGACAGGATGGATGAAGAGCTGTCAGAACGCAGAGGCGAGATCGAGACTTCAGGATTCACTGTTCACCAGCTCCTGACGCTGACCTCAATAGTCACCAAGGAAGCGACAGCCGATGATCAGGCAGGCGTAGCGGGCGTATTCATGAACAGGCTCAACAAGGACATGTCTCTCGGGTCCGATGTCACGGTCTGCTACATATTCCAGGAAGACAGAGTCGACCTCAAGGTAAGCCAGCTTGAAAGCACTAATCCTTACAACACGCGCAAGTACGCAGGTCTCCCGCCTGGGCCTATCTGTCAGGTGGTCGGAAGCGCTGTAGACGCTACTCTCAACTATGAGCACCACGATTACCTGTTCTTCATCGCTGATGAGAATGGAGTCGTACGCTACAGCACGGATGAAGCCGGTCACGAAAGCAATATCGATGAGCACGGACTGCTTCAGGACGATGACGCTGAGTCGGACGGAAACTAAAGATCAAAAAATGAAAAACGGTCGGGTCTACACCCGGCCGTTTTTGATGACAGTACATTTCTCCCCTTCGTACTGCAATGTCATGTTTATGTCCCGTTTGCCGGCGAGCAGCTCCGTCAGAAAGGCTCTGTCTCCCTCCCATGCCGGAAGATCCAGCATCTTGTCATGCGGCACCCAGGCCAGCTCTCCTTCCCTGCATTCAGGCGGTTCATACCTGCCGGTTTCCGCAAATATGCGGCCAGCCTCTTCATCCGCGGGCTCAAAGTCGGAAGATGAATACAGATACATGTCCTCATCTTCGTACTGATCCGAGCGGAACTCGATCACACCGTGGAAGGCCCATGACTTCAGCTTTAGTCCCGTCTCTTCAAGCACCTCGCGCACGACGCATTCATCCGGTGTCTCCCCGTCTTCCAGCTTGCCGCCTACGCTGATCCACTTGCCTTCGTTCATATCTCCGGGCTTTTTGTCACGGTACAGCATCAGCCAGCTGCCGTTATTCTCAAGATAGCAAATAGTCGATCTGATCATGATAAAGGCGAGCCGCCTAGAAAAGCGGCTCCTGTGTGTATTTCCTTATACTTTCTTTTGTATAGACGAGCACTCTGTCGCCCTCAAGCAAAACCACATCTCCATCCGGTTTTACAGTCTTTCCGTCGCGCTCTATCAGTACTATAAATGTCTGGCGTGAAATATCCAGGTCTTTTATCTTATGGCCATTCCACGGATGGTTCTTTCCGAGGATGATCTCTTTCACATCCTCAAGCATTCCTTCAGTAGCCGACTCGGCGCAGATTATCAGCTTGTCGCCAAGCATTATTTCGACATCTCCCCTTGGCACCATCGTCTCCCCGTCTCTGATGATAAGGGCTATGATAGAGCCGCTCGGCATCGCTACCTCACTTAAGGTCTTTCCTATCCACGCGTCTCCCGGATCGATCGAAGCCTTGATGAATCTGACGTTCTGCTGCTGCTCTATGTCCGCCAACCTTGTTGCCAGCTGATACTCTTCAACGAATCCGGCGGAAATGATACCCGTAGGGATGGCTACCAGAAGCACACCGAGGAATGTTATCACTATGCCCATAATCTGGCCCATGACCGTTATCGGGTAAATGTCGCCGTAGCCGACTGTCAGCAGCGTTGAGGTCGCCCACCAAATGGCTGAGAACGCGTTCTCAAAAACGTCAGGCTGCGCGTCATGCTCAACGCTGTACATGCAAAGGCTCGAAGCCAAAATGAGCAGCGCTATGACAAAGATCGAAGCGAGGATCTGAGTCCGCTTTTTTGAAAGCACGTTCCCTATGAGTGTGAGTGAATCTGAATACGCGTTGATCCTGAAAAGTCTGAATATCCTGACCACTCTGAACATGCGGAATACCGCGGCGCCTGCCGGGAAGAACGTAGGCAGGTAGTGCGGCAGGAACGACAGAAGGTCGATGATACCGTAGCCCGAAGTAACATACTTGCCTACAGCTTTGCCTGTCGAATACCCTCTGTATTGCTGCCTTGCGGTAAGTATCCTCAACACATAGTCGATCGCAAAGAATAATACCGTGATGTCATCTACCCAGTTAAGCAGCGTGCCGTATGCCGCCCTTGCGGATTCAAAAGTCGACGCGAAAGCGCATACCAGGTTGGCGATCAGCGCCACGGTACTGAGCATGTCGTAGAACTGATTCAGCCCGCTGTCGGTCACGCCGGTAGAAACCATAGCGAACAGCTTCTTTTGTGTTTTTTCCCAATTGCTGTTGTTTTCCATTTAACCTTCTACTCTGATGCACTTTATCTTCTGCGGCAGGAGCGGTTTGTCTCTGAAATCGCGTCTTGCATTGACGATCTTGTCTGCCACTGCCATGCCGTCGGTCACTTTGCCGAACGCGGCATACTGACCGTCCAGATGAGGCGAAGTCGTTGTCATGATGAAGAACTGCGAACCGGCCGAATTTGGATCCATGGCTCTTGCCATCGAGAGGACTCCCCTCTCATGCTTCAGATCATTTTTGAATCCATTGGCGCTGAACTCGCCCTTGATGGTGTATCCCGGACCGCCCATGCCGTTTCCGTTAGGGCATCCGCCCTGGATCATGAATCCCGGAATGACTCTGTGGAAAATGAGTCCGTCATAGAATTCTGAATTAGCGAGCTTCTCAAAGTTTGCGACTGTTTCAGGAGCGATGTCTTCATAAAGTTCGCCCTTCATGATGCCGCCGTCTTCCATTTCTATAGTGAATTTCTTCATAAAGTATACCTCCATTTGTATGGCTTAAAGATTATTATACATTGTAATTTGCCCCTAGTCTATCGGCATAAGCGCAGCGGTGAATGGCAGTGGGCCACACTCCGCAGAAAGTGCAGAAGCACACCGTGGCGGCGCTCCGACAGCGGAACGAACAGCGGAAACTAGAGCACGTGCAGCGGGCTCATTTCCGCTGGCGCCCGGAGGAGCGATGAAGCGGCTTGTGCTTCGTGCTTTCGAGGACGTGGCCAAGTGCCATCCGCCGCTGCTTATTCCACAGCTTTGAGCGATTCTGTCATGGACACATCGCGCAGTCTCTTCTGCATGGCGATATTCACCAGGAACGCAAAGACGAATGTCATTGCGACTGAAATTGGTATGTCATACGGCCCGTGTCTTGGTTCGAAGTAGATCATGCTCAGAACTATGTTGTCTATTACAAACTTAAGCAGCCCGTCGCCCATCGGTATGCCGACTATTGCAGCCACCGCCGTCAGGAAGAGATTCTCGCGGAACACGTACTGCGATACCTCAAGCTGGTAGAAGCCCAGCACTTTGATGGTAGCGATCTCCCGTATTCGTTCCGTGATATTGATGTTAGTCAGGTTGTAGAGCACTATGAACGCCAGGAGCGCGGCGCTGAGTATGACGACATAGACGATGGAGTTAAGGCTTTTCATCATCTTGTTGACGTTCTCTCTGACATCGATGTTGGTCTGCGCCGCTGCCGTATATTCGTAACCTGCAGCGTCAGCCGATGCGTTTCTGATAACATCTTCCGCAGTACCTTCTTCGAAATCGATATACGCCGCTTTTATATCCGGCTCCATGCCGAAGCCATCGCGGTAGGTATCGGAAGATATGTAAATGCTGTCGTATACGTAGTTGTCAGCAACGCCCACTATCTTCACCTTCATCTCGCGGTAATCGTCGCGCAGCGTTATCTCATCGCCTACCCCTATGCCGTAGTCGTGGTTGGTCTTCTTGACAATAATCGCCTCTCCCGGACCCGGGTAGTCTAAATGCTGATCACCGGTATGCAGATCAATAAACTGATCAAAGCCCTCTGCTTCGGTGGCTACACATGTAATGTCAGTTGTTTTGTCACCAATGATCACCGTCACTTCGCCCCGG
This sequence comes from Mogibacterium sp., assembly GCA_024403035.1. Classification (GTDB taxonomy): domain Bacteria; phylum Bacillota; class Clostridia; order Peptostreptococcales; family Anaerovoracaceae; genus Crickella. The sequence continues at coordinate 128,383 of JAKSSP010000003.1, read as the reverse complement.
TGCAGGAACCTGACACTATCACCGGTTACGCCCGCATCCTTCATCTCCTCCATGAAATCCTTCTGCCTGTCCTCAGTCATGTTTTTGCTGAACATCACGGTGATATCATACAGGGAGATCTCATCGAACTGGTAGTCCGCGATCTTTGAGATCGTAGCTCTGATCCCTATACCGGCGATCAGGAGAGCCGTACAGCCGCTTACTCCGATGACCATCATCAGGAACCTCTTCTTGTCCCTGAAGATATTGCGGATGGATACCTTGTACAGGAAGCTGATACGGTTCCACAGCGGTCTGATCCTCTCAAGGAGTATGCGCCTGCCCGCAGGAGGCGTCTTAGGCCTTATGAGTTCTGCCGGCGGGACCTTGAAATCCGCGGCGATTGATACCCATGTCGCTCCCATTGAGCAGAGCAGCGATACCGCCAATACTATGAGGCCGAGCTTCCAGTTTATGATATAGTCGACCGAATGGCTGAAGTCGTACATCATGGTGTACGCGTTCCAGATGACCGTCGGAAACACCTTGCAGCCGACGAAGAAACCGAGAACGGCGCCCAGGAAAGCTCCGCTGCCCGAGTAGAACATGTACTTGCCCACTATCTGGCTGTTGCTGTAGCCGAGTGCTTTCAACACGCCTATCTGTGTGCGCTGCTCATCCACCATCCTAGTCATCGTAGTCATGCACACGAGAGCCGCTATCAGGAAGAAGAACAACGGGAATATCTTGGATATATTGCTTACGATGCTGGAGTTGCTGTCGAACGATGAGTAGCCCATGTTCTCCTTGCGGGATAGCGCGAAAGAATTTCCGATCTCCATGTCGTCGATCTTTTCCTGTGCTTCATCGAGCTTGTCCTTGGCGTCATCAAGTTCTCTTTTAGCCTTGTCGAATTCATTGTCAGCTTTACGCTCTTCTTTCTTGAGCTTTTTCTCGCTGCTGTCCAGCTTGTTTTTCTGTTTGTCTAACTCTTTGAGGCCTGCCTCTGCCTGCGCCAGGCCTTCCTGGGCCTGCTTCAGGCCTGCTTCCGCCTGGCTGATACCGTTGTTTATATCGTTAAGATTTCCTTCAAGGCCGCTGATGGTGGCATCGGCCTGGGCTATGGCAGCTGCGTACTCATCATCGGATATCATTCCACCCTCATGGGCAGCTTTTGCCTGCTCCTTTGCAGCCTTTGCCTCTTCAATACCGCCCTCTGCCTGAGCCTTCTTTGTCTTTAGGTCTGCTATCGCAGCATTGGCTTGTTCTATGCCTGCGTTAGCTTCTGTTATAGCAGCATTGAGCTGTTTTCTGGTTTTCTTTATCTTTTTCTCACCGGCATTTATCTTATTCTCAGCCTTGTTGAGTTTATTCTCGGCATTCGCCTTCTCTCTTTTGTACTTAGCGAGATTGTCTTCGTATTCCTGTTTTTTCTCATCCAGCTCTTTCTGAGCTTCCTCCTGTGCCGTCTCACGGCGTCCGGCTGTAACTGCTTCCGCCAGATCTTTCATGCTGTCCTCTTTCGCCTTCAGGTAGTCTTCATGTTCTTCACTCAGAGCCTGCTGATCCCCGTCCAGTTTGATGTACAGGTTTGTATAATAATCGACATCAAAGGCATCCTTATCAATAAAGAAGAATGTGTCAAGGCTGCCGTTTCCTATATCGGTGGAACCCCTCTGGTAGTCAAGGTATATAGGCGTATTGACAAGGCCTACTATCTCAAATCTCGTTTCCCTGAATTCATCAAGTTTGTCCTTGTCATTCTCATCCGTGATCTCTATGAAGTCTCCAACTCTGAACCCCGCGTCCGTGATACTGTAGGAGTCAACCACGCACTCATTCGAGGCTTCAGGCAGCCTTCCCTCTACTACATTCAGCGTGTTTATTTTATCTGGCAATGAAATGCACTTGAGCGCTCTTGAATCACCGTCGCCGGATCTCGCCATCACGTCTATCTGTATGGATCCCTCGGCCGCTTTTACTTCATCCCAGGACTCCGCGAGAGCCACGCTGTCATCATCGGCACCGTATGATGAGAGTATCTGATAGTCATAGAAATTGGTCCGGTCAAGGTATTTCCTGGCCGTGCTTACCATCGATTCCTTGCAGTCTTTCAGGCCACTGAAAAACCCCACTCCAAGCGCCACGATCGCGAAGATCGCAAGGTATCTTGCAAGCGAGGTCCGTATTTCCCTGAAAGTCGACTTCCTGAGCATGTTCTAAACCGCTACCACTCTATTTCGGACACAGGTACCGGATGCGGATTGATCTTCACATCCTGTACTCTTCCGCTCCTTACGCTGATGACGCGGTCGCCCATCGGAGTGATCGCCTTGTTGTGTGTGATGATTATTACTGTCGCGCCGGACTTGTGGGCCTGATCCTGCAGCAGCTGAAGGATCTGCTTTCCAGTGTTGTAGTCAAGGGCTCCTGTAGGTTCATCGCAGAGCAGCAATTTGGGATTCTTAGCGAGTGCCCTGGCTATAGCCACTCTCTGCTGCTCGCCGCCTGACAGCTGCCCCGGAAAGTTGTACATCCTGTCACCCAGTCCGACAGCCTTCAGAGTCTCTGCCGGATCAAGCGGATCGCTGCAGATCTGTGTCGCGAGTGATACGTTCTCAAGCGCGGTAAGATTCTGCACCAGATTGTAGAACTGGAAAACGAAGCCGATGTCGTATCTGCGGTACTTTGTCAGTTCACGCGTATTGAGGCTGCTTATCTCACGGCCATCCAGAAGCACCCTGCCGCTTGTCAGGGTATCCATGCCTCCCAGTATGTTCAGGAGGGTCGTCTTGCCCGCGCCTGATTCACCTACTACAATGGCAAGTTCGCCCTTCGATACGCTGAATGTCGCGTCGGCAAGCGCCTCTATGTCGACTTCGCCAACATGATAGACTTTACGGACGTGTTCGAATACCACATAGTCATCAGGATCGGCCGCAGCCGCTTCCTTCTCCTCAGGGACATCAGCTTTTTCCAGGATATTATCCAGCAGTCCCGCTTCTTTCAGCGCCTTGTATTTTTCTTTAAGCTCAGGATCGTTAGTTTCGTACATTCCTATTCTCCGTCAAATGAATATGTTTATGCTACCGATGACGAGTCCGATGAGAGCGCCGAGACTTACTATCATATTGAGTTCCGTCTTCATGACAGTCAGCACGCCTTTCTCGAGTTCCTCTACCGACATCGAGTTTATCTTGTCTTCAACTACCTTCGCGACGTCTATCCGGCGAAGCGCGGAGTTGACCGCGTTCACCACGGACTCCCGGTATGCTTCCGTGATCTTCTTTCTCACGTAATCAGGATCGTATCCTGCAAGTTCAAGCACATAGAGCGGTGTCCTCTCCCCCAGGTCATGTATCCTGGAGTTTGTGATCTCGCGTACCATCTCCGGGCCTCTCGCGTCTATATATTCTTCCATCTTCTCGCCGACCGTGTTCATCACCTTGTCGATCATCTTATCCGAGACCAGCAGGGCCAGGACTCTGGAATCCAGTACGTGATCCAGCAGCATGGACTTGCCCTCCTGCTTTACAGTCCCAGGTATATCCATTCTTTTTATGGCGTCCGTAATCTTGAATGAAAGCAGCTCAATGAAGTTTTCTTCGATCCTGTCAAACTTCTCTTCGCTGCCTGTCATTACAGCGCCGGTATCCTTGATGTTTTCATCGAGTATGCTCATCACTTTGTCGATGAGCGGCCTCTCCACCTCTTCCGTCAGCAGCCTGCCGGAGATATCCTCCCGGGTAAAAAGCTCGTTCTGGACGATTTTTCCCGCGGACTTGGCGAGTCTCGCCTTGCCCTTAGGTATAGCTCCCGGTGTAAACGGCAGCCTGTGTCCGAACACGTAAACAGCCTTATGCGGATAGAACAGCATCTTGACCGCGATAAGATTCGTAAAATATCCTATTACCGCTCCGACCAGCGGGGAAAGAATATATGCAGATATTATGTCCCAGCTCATTTGAGTTCACCTCTCTCAGAAAGTTCAGTATCAGTCCGGGAAGATGAGTGCACTCCGGTATCCCCGACCGAATGCGAAGCTATACTGCTCAGGTTTGTTCCTGTACCGATGATCCAAAGTATGTCTCCTTTTTCTATGAGCATATTTGAATCCGGCATTGTTGTCGCATATCCATCGCGCTCAAGGCCTAGTATCATGCAGTGATTTCGTGCAGTTATACGGCTTTTTTTGATCGGTTTACCTACATACGGTTCCGTTCCTCTGACCTGGATGGCCGCGCACGACAACGCATTGCCTCCGGTATAATCTTCATCCAGAAACTCCTTGAGCGTGCGCATATGTACATCCTGATCTATTCCGAGTGTTTTATAGAATGTCTCAAGCGACGATTTGTCGCCAATCACATGAACATGATCTCCCGCATGCAGGACTGTCCTTGCCGGAGGCATAGGCATTTTCTTATCTCCATGCCTTACCTTGACCACATAAACGGCATCTTTTCTGCCCCAATCAAGCTCCTGTATCGTCTTCCCTTCATATGACGCTCCTGCCGGAACGTCCCAGCTGAATATGCTGTAATCTTCGTTGAGCCAGTGCTGTCTTTGCCTGGCCCCTCCGCGCTCCTCCATCGTCTTCTGATTCAGGTTTGCGAAAAACCTTGTCTCCAGCTGCAGATAATAAGTAGCTATGAATTCCGACCTTGCTATCAGGAATACGCTCAACGGAATAAGAAGTACTATTATAAGATTGTTTATGTTGAGGAGCGTCTCCACCGGGATAAGTGCAATGAGCTCCAGAATGACTATTTTGATAAGTATCATCACAGCAAGCGGAGGCCTGTTTGCCAGCCTGTCCATCCAAAGCTGCGTAAATGCGACGCTGCGATTCCCCATGAAAGGCACCGCAAAGACCGCTAATGCCAGATAGTTCAAAATGATGGTCACTATCTTGGCAGCATTATCACCCGTAAAAGCCGCGATAGCCGGATACAGCGCTTTGCAGCACACGAGGGTCAGGACCAGCATGATGCTTCCGTAGACAGCCACTTTAATGAAGTAGTCCCTGAGCACTATCTTCCACTCAGAAACGTGTTCTTCATCGCTCCGGTTTTCAGAAGTGTAATTGCGGATCAGTTCTTTGACCTTCGCAGGAATCAGCCCGGATATCACTCTTATTATCTTATCCTGATTCCGTATCAGTACAGGAGTAGCGATGATAGTCAATATGGATGCAGCAACTATAACGGGATACAGATAGCTGTCCATGACTCCAAGTGAGATGCCGAGATTTGCGATGATAAATGAAAATTCACCTATAGGCGCAAGTGAAATGCCGCCTCTCAAAGCAGTCTCCGGTTCCTGGCCTGAGAGTATCATTCCAATGGTAGCGAATATAAGCTTGGCCACCACGGCAAGTATCGCTATAGGGACTATGGAAGTCCAGCGGGCAGCGATGATTCCCGGGTCTACCATCATTCCTACAGACAGGAAGAATATGGCTCCAAACATATCCTTGATGCCGGCTGTCACCCTTTCAACTTTATGTACATGCCGGGTACCGGCAAACAGTGAACCCGCTATGAATGCTCCGAGTTCCATGGAAAATCCCAGCCAGTGCGCCAGCATCCCCATTAGGAAACAGAAACCGAGGCTTAAAAGAGTGAGCGTCTCATCACTCATCAAGCCCATCGTTCTGTCGAGGATGGTTGGCAGAAAGAAAATGCCCAGAATCAGCCAGAGCACCAGGTATGTTATCATCAGGAACATGCGTAGCGCCATGCTGCTTCCGTCTGAAGCCTGGCTCGCGGATATCGTTGTCAGCACTACCATCATGAACACGGCGATTACGTCTTCCATAACGAGTGATCCCATTACCAGACCTGTATACTTTTCACCTTCAAGTCCCATCTCGCTGAAGCACTTCTGAATGACGACCGTAGAACTGATTGAAAGCATGGCTCCGAGGAACACGGAGTTCATGGTGCTCATACCGGCGAGAATGCCGAATCCATATCCCACAAGCATGACTCCGCCCATCTTTACCGCAGCAGATACTATTGCTGTGCTTCCTATTTCGGACAGCTTGTGGAAGTCAAATTCAAGGCCTATATGAAACAGTATTATGATGACACCGATCTCACTCCAGGTCTCTACAGATGCTGCGCTCTCAATATTCATAAAGAGCGGGAAATTAGGACCGATAAGAAAGCCCGCGACAATATATCCCAGTATCGTAGGGATCCTGAGTCTTTTGAAAACTATCGTGACTGCTGCTGCAGTAGTCAGCATTATTGCAAGATCGACTATAAGCTGAGGAACTTCCATTTATTCCTTTCGATTAACCGTAATTGAGTGCTTTACGTATCCTTTTCCAGCCCGGCATGAACCTGTCCATCAATGCATAGAAATCCAGCCCGTGATTCGGCACCACGGTGTGTACCAGTTCGTGGAGTATGACGTAATCAAGTTCTGCGTCCGATCTGGTCGCGAGCATGAGGCTTAGGTTGATGTGATGTGTCTGCGTGTTGCAGCTGCCCCAGCGGCTGTGCATGTCACGTACAGTCCATCCGTTGCAGTAAAGTCCGGTCGCCTCTTCAATAACAGGCAGCCTTTCTTCTATGCGGCGTTTGAGTTCACGCCTCCTTGCTTCCTTTTCTCTTTTGTCGACAGGTTCCGGATGAGCAGCCGCCTTTGCGCGCGTCCGGTAAACGGCTTTATCTATCCAGTCCCGCTTGCTCCTGACAAAAGCTATCACCGCTTTGTCGGGCACGATATACGGACAGCTGATGACTATCCTGCCATCCGGCGCCTTGACCCGCATATTCATTTTTTTGACGCGCTTTCTGGTAAGCTCCACCTCAAGCCCGTCTATATAGATCATTTTGGTCATAGTCTTTATGTCTCCGGATCCTGACGTTTCGCTATGAGATCCTCAAGCGTTCTGAACAGTGTTTCCGGTTCTACCGGCTTTGACAGATGGGCATCGAGTCCCGCCTGCATGCTGCGCTGCACATCCTCTTCAAATGCATTTGCAGTCAGAGCCCCACAGAACATCCCTGTTTATGATAAGCAGGATGATAGCTGCCAGGATCCCGATGATGGAATATGTCATTTTGTCTCCCTTCTGTCCATTTGCCCTTTTTTCGAACCTAAATGGTTATAGTCATACATAATAATATTACCACAAAAAACCTGACCGATATATGTTGACAATATAAAAGAGGCCGCCCGCATGGGCAGCCTCTTTATGTTGTTTATAAATTGTTTTTCCGCTTTACTTCCAGCAGTCTACCTTGTCATCCGAAAGACCGATGTCAGCAGCTTTGAAGTGAGGCGCTTTGCCTTCTTTCTTCTGCTTTGCGTAATCATCAAGAGCCTTGACGGCAACTCCGCCGAGGATCGCGATAGTCGGGATGTTGCAGACTACCATGAGTCCCTGGAACATGTCAGCTGTATCCCATACGAGTCCAGCACTCGAGATGGCTCCGAGGAATACCAGAACGATCGCTACGGCTCTGAAGATCATGACCTCTGTTTTTGTCATGTCTCTCTTCAGGATGAACGCGAAGCATCCTTCGCAGTATGAATAGTTACCGATCAGCGTTGTGAACGCGAACAGCGTCATCGAGATGGCGATGAATACCGGTCCGAAGCTGCCGAGCGATGTGTGCAGGCATGTCTGTACATAACCTGCCGCGTTGGCTCCGCCGTCCTCAAGAACGTAATCAGCAGGGCTGACCGACATTGTGGACAGGCACATGAAAGCTGTGGCCGAGCAGATCAGCAGTGTATCGATGAATACGGACAGAGTCTGAACGAGGCCCTGCTTTACCGGGTGAGCTACGTCAGCCTTTGCGGCGGCGTTAGGAGCAGAACCCATACCTGCTTCGTTGGAGTAAAGACCTCTCTTGAGTCCCCACATGATTACCGATCCGGTGAATCCTCCGAAGATCGCCTGGAAGTCGAATGCTGTGCTGAAGATCAGTCCGAACATTGCTCCGAAGTTTCTTGCGTTGAGAACGAGAACAACGAGGGACATCGCTACGTAGATGACTCCCATTACAGGAACGAGGAATCCTGTTACGTCTGTCAGCTTCTTTGCGCCGCCGAGGATGGTAGCGCCGAAGAATACCGCCAGGATGACTCCGATCACCATCGGTGTCGACTTCTCGTTATAGAACGAGAATGTCGCGAATGTCGACTGCAGGTTGAATGCCGCGAGCATGTTGTATCCTACAGCATATGTGAAGATGATCAGTACCGAGAACAGAACTCCGAGCCATCTCTGACCGAGAGCGTTCTGCATGTAGTACGAAGGTCCGCCGTAATATGTGCCGTCGTCTGCTTTTTTCTTATAGATCTGAGCCAGTGTGGACTCGATGAAAGCGTTTGCTCCACCGAAGATAGCTGTGATCCACATCCAGAAGATGGCTCCCGGGCCTCCGAGGATGATAGCTGTACAAACACCGATGATGTTTCCTGTTCCTACTCTGGAAGCCGTGGATACCATCAGGGCTCCGAATGACGAGATGCCCTTTTCATCAGCAGGCTTCTCGCTTACTACTCTGAACATTTCTCCGAACATACGGACCTGAACGCCCTTTGTTCTGATCGTGAAGTAGATGCCTACAGCGATCAGGAACAGAGGAACGATGTATGGTCTGTAGAGAATGTCGTTCATGAAACTAACAAAACCACTCATTTGAATCTCCTTTTGATTATTCCCTTTTTACCTTAGACAATTACTAAATAAAACAGGCTGCCGTTTTACCGGCAGTCCGGCATACTTGATGGGTGTATTTTACCAAATGCCCGAAGAGTTGTCCACAATTTTGAACGATTTTGTATAACTGTATACAATCAGTCGAAAGGCGACAGTATGCAGCATACAGGCGCAGGTTTTATTCCATCCAGTTCAAACCCTTCTATCCACGGACGCCTCTCATACCTGATCGCAGCGCCTTCTTCAAGCAGCACGCCATGAACCGGTACGTATACCGCTCCTATCTGCGACTCCTCGCGCAGATAGCCGCCGGCGTATTCCGATCTGTCTCCGTCAGTGAAACTCACCGACACCCCCGGTCTGGAGCCGGTACATCACGTCTTGTCGTTATCCACAAGAAGAACGATGTCCCTGTATCCCATACGGCGCATGTATTCGATTGCGGCGTCGTTCAGTGTAATCATCTTACATCTTAACGAAGTGGAGCTCGTTTCCGTGCTTCTTGATCAACTTTGCCACATCACGCGTGTTTATGTACACCGTAGCAGTGTTGTCACATGGATGTATGCCCATCAGCTTGTTTTCGAAATCCTTGTCGATGTAGACCACGACGCCCCTGTCCTCGTTGGCGAGTATGCCGAGCGGAGTGACTGCTCCGCGTGTGAGCCCCATCTTGTCCAGAAGATCTTCTTCCGACGCGAATGTCAGCGGACGCGTTTCATGTTCCTTGCGGAATTCCTTAAGGTTCACCTTCTTGTCTTCAAGACATGTGATAAGATAGTACTTGCGCTTCTTGTCATCACGCACAAAGAGGTTCTTGGCGATCTGCTCCGGATGAGGCAGTCCGCACTCAAGCATCTCATCTATTGTATATACAGGTTTGTGTTCCGCTATTTCGTATTTGATCTTACTGTCATCAAGAAACTTCAGGACTTCCTCTTTTGTAAGTGTCATATCATACCCTTTCTTTTGCCGCTTTCCTAAACGGTCCGCCTCCGTAAAGACTTTACTTTTTGCTTGAAAGAGTGCCCAGCAGGTTGCGTCCGATGGCCGATCCTATATTGCCTCCTATCGTCCTGCCCTTCTTACCAAGCACTGCCTCGCCAATGGTCTTTCCTATCTCTCTGCCGATGGTGCTGCCGGTCGATCTTATGACCTGCTTTGTACCGGACTTGCCCAGATAGTTGTCTGCGATCTCTCCTATGGTCGATTTTCCGTCATCCTCAGCTTTGGCCGCAGGTTTCACCTTAGGCTGTACTGCCGGCTGTGTTTCCACATCATAGCTGATCTCCGGCTGTACTGCCGGTTCCGATTCAGGGATACCGGAAGTGTTGCCGTATACCTGGCCGTCCGGCGCGGTAACGGTGGACTCTGCCGCGACGGCAGCTCCCGGTACCCGACCCGTGATGACTTCATAGGCTGAAACGTTGTCCACCATATTGAGATACTTATTATTGAGCGGCGAATAATCTACGGCGTTCCTTCTCTCCTCGTCTGTCAGAGCGCCCATGCGGCTCTCAGGCGGAAGGATAAACGCGTACTCCGCCATGGTAGGCGCGCCGTTCTCATCAAGCGTCGATACCACGGCTTCACCCGTGCCCAGATTCTGCATCAGTTCTTTGGTGTTAAAGGCCGGGTTTTCCCTGAAAGCATCCGAGGCAGCCTGAAGAGCCTTCTGCTCCGCAGGGGTATAAGCATGCAGTCCGTGCTCTATCTTGTTGCCGAGCTGGGACATCACAGCTCCCGGAATATCGCCCGGGCTTTGCGTCACGAAGAATATCGAGACGCCTTTTGATCTTATAAGTTTCACTACCTGTTCTATCTTCTCAAGCAAGCTCTTTGACGCGTTCTTGAACAGCAGATGCGCTTCATCGAAGAAGAACACCATCTTTGGCTTCTCAGGGTCGCCCACCTCAGGCAGCACCTCGAAAAGCTCTGACAGCAGGTAGAGCATGAAAGCAGAATACAGCCTAGGCTTATTGATCAGCGTCTCAGCGTCGAGTATGTTGATGATGCCCCTTCCGTCAGGAGCAGTCAGGAAGAAATCCCTGATATCTATCGCCGGCTCGCCAAAGAATTTGTCCGCCCCTTCTGATTCAAGCGCTACGATGGCCCTTATGATGGCCGATGTCGACTGCTGTGGGATCAGGCCGTAATCCATCTTGAATTCATCTGAATGATCCGCGCAGTACTGCAGCGTAGCCTTCATGTCCTTGGTGTCGGTCAGGACAAGACCGAGGTCGTCCGCTATCTTGAAGATGACCTGCATCAGTTCTGTCTGAGTATCGTTGAGGTCGAGCACCTGACTGAAGAGCAGCGGCCCCATCTCCGACACGGTCGTGCGGAGCGGTGTGCCCTTATCCGAGTAGATGTCGAATATCGAGACAGGAAATCCGCGGAACTCGAAGCTGTCCCGGATCTCAAAGCGGTCCAGCCTCTTCTGCATGCCTTCGTTGTCTTCTCCGGGCACTGCTATGCCCGCCATGTCGCCCTTTACATCGGACATGAATACAGGTACTCCTATCTGCGAAAAGCTTTCCGCCAGCACCTTGAGAGTCACCGACTTGCCCGTGCCCGTAGCGCCGCAAATAAAGCCGTGTCTGTTGGCCTTGTCAGGACGCATGCATATCTTGTCGCTCAGGCTTTCTCCGTCGCCCTTTCTGGCAAAATAGATCATTCCGTTATCTACCATTTGTATATCTCCTTGTCTCTTAAATTAAGGCTTCATCCCATATTCTTTTTACCCGTAAAGTATACCATATGCACAACCTTTCAGTCTTTCATTGTTTGAAGCATTGTTATATTATTGTGTGGTCAAACTCTGTACACAGAAAGGCAATTACATGAACATAAACGACAAACTTCACGGCTTCACCGTGACCAATATTCGTGAAATAAAAGAGATCGGCGGCAGACTGGTCGAAATGGAACATGATGTGACCGGCGCAAAGCTCGCATGGACCGACAACGGAGATGAAAACAAGCTTTTCTCTGTTGGCTTCAGGACCATTCCGGAGGACAGCACGGGCGTGTTCCACATCCTTGAGCACTCCGTCCTTTGCGGTTCCGAGAACTATCCGGTAAAGGAACCTTTTGTCGAGCTCCTGAAGACCTCGATGAACACATTCCTGAACGCCATGACCTTTTCGGACAAAACGCTTTACCCGGTATCCAGCCGCATAGAGCAGGACTATCTCAATCTGACGGGAGTCTATCTTGATGCTGTGTTCAAACCGAATATCCTGCATGATCCCAACATTTTCTACCAGGAAGGATGGCATATCGATACGGCTGAGGGCGAACCCGTATTCAAGGGCGTTGTTTTCAATGAGATGAAGGGCGCCATGTCCGAAGTGGATTCGATCGCGGATCGCCACATAAGCAAGCTGCTCTTCCCTGACTATTGCTATGGATACAATTCAGGCGGCGATCCTGATGAGATCCCTGAGCTTAGCTATGATTCGTTCATAGAGAGATATAAAAGGTTTTATCATCCATCCAATTCATACTTCTATCTGGACGGTGACGTACCTATCGATAAGACGCTTGAAATGATCGAGAGCTATCTCGCCGGCTACGGCAGGCGCGAAGACCTCCCTGAGTTTGTTCCGCAGGTCCCTGTCAAGTCAGAACGCACCATTGACTATGCTGTGAGCAGCGAAGATGACAAGCCTATGATATGCTTCGGCAAGATAATCGGCAGCTGGGAAGACAGAGACAAGATGCTGGCTCTCAGCGTGATACTCGAACAGATGGCAGACTCCAACGAGTCTCCTTTGAAACGCGCTGTCCTTTCATCCGGTCTTGCTGAAGACATGGAGATCTATGTTTCCGACGGCATAGCACAGCCTTACCTTGTGATGATCTTCCGCGGCATCACCGCGGAGGACGGCAGCAAGCCGGACAAAGCCTTGCTTGACAGCATAGCGGACAAGCTGCTCGCCATAGTTGAAGAAACCATAAAGAAGATCACTGACGATGGCTTTTCAAAGAGAGATCTTGAAGCATCTGTAAACCAGACAGATTTCAGATTCAGACAGTACCCGGAGCCTCAGGCGCTCTACAGAGCAATGGCTTTGTTCTCTTCATGGCTCTACGACGGCGACCCGGCATTATACCTGACTACAGATGAAGCGATCGCCAACGTGCGCTCCATGATAGATGAAGACAGGATGGAATCTCTGGCCATGGAAGTCCTTGGAGATACCTCCGGGCTGTCTAAGCTCATTCTTGTTCCAAGCAGTGAATACGGCGCGAAAGAAGCAGCTGAGGAAGCTGCCAGGGTCAGGGCTTCTGTGGAAGCGATGAGCAAAACGGAAAGAAAAAAACTCGAGGAGCTCAACAGCGGACTGATCGAGTGGCAGCAGAGTGAGGACAGCGAAGTGGCTTTGGCAACCATCCCGCAGCTCGATCTCGCGGACATCGATCCTTTGCCTAATCTGATCACGACCGAGATAAAGGACGCAGGCGGCACAAAGGTGATCTTCCACCCTGTTGCTTCTAATGGGATCGTATATATAAATGCATACTTCCCTATCACGCAGCTGCCTCAGAAAGATCTGCCTGCCGCCGCGCTGATCACGGAATTCTATAAGGATCTGCCGACTGAAAACTTCAGCGTGCTCGCCCTTCAGAATGAGATACGAATGTATGTAGGAGCGATGTCATTCGGGCTCGATATACTCGCGAAGGATGACGACAGAGAATCATGCACTCCTTGCATAAGAGTAAGGGCTTCAGTGCTTGAGGATAAGCTCCCGTATGCGGAAGATCTTATGATCGAGATACTGACCAGCACAAAGTTTGATGACAAGGCCATGATGCGCGAACTCATCACTCAGATAGATGAAGATTCCAAGAGATCCGCCGTCGGGCAGGGCCACAAGCTTGCCATGGCCGAGGCCAGATCTCACTGGTCGGCAAGAGACGCTGCCGCAGAGGCAGTGAACGGATGCAGCTTCATGCAGTACATGCACGCCATGAGCTGCGCGTCGGATGAAGATCTTGAAGCCTTCACCTCTTTCGCGAAGGATGTGATCAAAAAGAGTATCAACAGGCAGAATGCGATCATAAGCGTAACGGCCACGGAATACGCCGATGTCTCGCGTTTTGCAGAGATGCTGCCTGAGGGTGAGAAGATGCCTGAAAAGGCTCATTATGAATCTACGCTTCCGCGCAGGATGGGCATCGACCTCCCTGCCGCAGTCTCGTTTGCTGTCACCGCGTATGACATGAACGAAGACGGGCACAGGATGAACGGCAGCATGCAGGTCGCTTCCAACATCATCTCCCTGTCGTACCTCTGGAACACAGTCAGAGTACAGGGCGGTGCTTACGGGACATCCATGAATGCGGGCCGCACGGGCAGTGTCCACGCTCTCTCGTTCAGAGATCCTACCCCTGCGCGTTCACTCGGTATCTTCAAGTCGCTTCAGGAGTTCCTCGACGGATTTGCGTCATCGGAAGACGCAGGGCTCGATGGGTTCATCATATCCACAATAGCAAACGCAGAGCCACTTATGTCTCCTTCCTCAAAGGGCAGGATGGCTGACGACTTCTTCTTCTCGGGATTCACCGATGAGGACAGGATAAGGATACGACGCGAAATGCTTGAGACAAAGGCGTCCGACTTTGCCGGCATGAGCGCGGTGCTGAAAGACCTGGCTGAGAAAGGTACAGTTTGTGTGGCCGGCCCGAGATCGGCACTCGAAGCCTGTGAAGATCTGGAAATAGTATCACTATAAATAAGGCAATAAAAACCAGAGGCGTTGCCCCTGTTTTGTTTTACAGGTTTTTCGCTTTGTATATCTGGGTATACGATCCGTCGTCGTTGCAGATGACCATCTGCTCCATCTCATCGTGGGCAGGGTCAAACAGCGGTTCCTCTGCCCTGTACTTCACGCAGGTACCGCAACTGCTGCTGAGGCTCCTTGGTACGGGCATGGTCCGCGCCTCGAGTCCCTTTGACTTACACAGGCGCTCAAACCTGATCGATCCGAAATGCATAAAAAATGTAGCGATGTAAGTATTCATGTCGACATTATAACACAAAGCGGGGGAATGCTCCCCCCGCTTTTAAGCTGTGCTTGCGCTATCTGGAGATCTTCAGCAGATACTCTCCGCCTTTCTCCTCTACCTCAACTTTGTAACCCTGGCTCTCGGCATAACGAGTGACGTTTTCGAGAGGAGCCTTTGCGTCTACCATTACTTCATAGTAGTCCTCTTTGCTCTTCATTGCCTTCTGAGTCATGATCACAGGCATAGGGCAGGACAGTCCTCTTGCATCTACCATATTGCACCTCCGGATATACTACGCGGCTTCTTCAGCTGCGCTCGCCTTGACGTAAGTATTGACTACGCCGATGAGAGCGACAACAACGATGCCGATGATAACAGCGATCTTGCCTGCAGGTGTAGGGCCTTCGCCGCTCGAAGCGAGTCCGAAGTTGTGGCAGAATGCCGCGCCTACCATGAGGCCGAGTACTGTTACTGCGCTGTCAGCATTGCCTTCGCCGGACATGACGAGCTGTCTGAGCGGGCATCCGCCGAGCAGTACGCATGCGAATCCGACGAGGAGCATGCCGAGGCAGTTCCAGAGTCCGTCGGTGTGTGCGATCGGCTGCTCTGTGAATCCAAGCTTGAATCCGCCGAGCACAAGGTTAGTAACCAGTGCGGCAACAAGGATAGCGATGAATCCCCAAAGGAGTCTTGTCTCTTTGAAGAGAACGAGGTCTCTCATTCCGCCAACCATGCACAGTCTTGTTCTCTGAGCCAGAACACCAACGATGAGTCCGGCAGCGAGGGACAGGATAACTGCAGCGTGCATCGATCCAGGGCCTTCTTCCGAGAAAGCGATGAATGCAGGTCTTGCGATGAGAAGTACGAATATAACTACCTCGAGGATAGGCATCCAGTAACCTTCACCGGCTGTCAGGCTGTAAGTTCTCTTGAGCGAGTATCCGTTCTTGAGAAAGAAGATTCCGCAGAAGATACCGATAACGAATCCGACGAGCCCGAGAACTGCGTTCAGGTCTCCGCCGGCCAGTCTCAGGATCATTCTGAACGGACAGCCGAGGAACATAAGGCAGCCTACCATCGCGAAGAATCCAAGTACGAATCTTGTCATAGGAGCGCTTCCGCCCTTGGAGCCGAACTCCTTCTTAGCGAATGCAGCTACGAAAGCTCCGATAACGATTCCGATGATCTCAGGTCTGATATACTGTACCGGAGGTGCCTTGTGAAGTCCAAGAGCGCCTGCAGTGTCACGCAGGAAGCACGCGATGCAGAATCCCATGTTCTTTGGGTTTCCGAGGAACGCAAGGCCTGCGGCGATGATACCGATAATGAGACCGGCGATGATGATAAACAGCTTATCATTTTTCTTTTCCATATTGATCCTCCATATAATCCATATTGAATAGTCTCAAAAAATAACGAATGAGGCGTTACTACGCCTCATAAGATTATATACTCATCCTATTGTTTAAACTAATTGAGTAAAGTGATTGTATAATCGCCGACTATAGATAAAGCCTATAATACCCGTCCGGTTTCTTTCATTTCGCAAATACTTTATCTCAGTGTTTCGGTTTATAGCCGCTCATGGATCCGCCCGTCTTTTTAGGACGTTCCGTCCTGCCTTCGGCTTCAAATGCCAGATCTGCCTTGCGAAGCTTTTTGCTTCCGGAAGACACAACAGCCGAGAACAGCATCAGCAGTGTCGCGGTCAGGAGTATACCGCCTATTATATCCGTGCACCAGTGAACCCCGCAGTACAGCCTGCCGCCTATCGTGACCAGAACGATCAGGAAGCATGCCAGCCTTACCAGAGCACCCAGCCCCTTGTTCACATATCTGTCCGAGATGATCATAACAGCGATGAACACTGTCATGATGAGCATTGTGTGCGATGAAGGGAACGATGCTTCAGGCATGTCCTCACCCGGCATGATTATAGGTCTGTAGTTGATGATGTATTTCTTAAAGAAAACATAGCAGCCTATCACTACCACGAAGAGACCTCCGAGCGCCAGTATCTCCTTGTCGACCTTGATCAGGCTTCTGCGTTTTACCATCTGCACGAATCCCACACAAGCGAACAGTACGCAGACACCTATAGCTGCATAGCCTATGTAATCGGTGATGTCGTACCACAGCATGTTGACGCCTGTAAGTTCATGAATGAATTGATTGAAATGCGAGAATCCTATTTCGGTGCCCATAGGCCCTATCGCTGCTACGTCGTAGATTTTCAGCAGTACGATCAGAGCCGCAAACAGTACTCCGGTAATGAACGCTCCAATTACTTTTTTCATCAGAATGCATCTCCTATTTTCTTCTTATTTATTTACACTTATCGGTGTCGACGGTCTGGCGATCTCAGCCGTGTTGAGCGCCGATGGGATCTCCTTCATCAGATAACCGTACTCATCCCAGTAGTCATCAGTCTTTACCCATACCCTTACTGTATAGGTCAGTCCGCCAGGGACAGCTCCCGTGATCAGCGCCTGTGAAGCAGGCTCCTTGAGAGCTTTTCCGGACTTCGCGATAACATCATAAAGAATCTTCTCGACCTTGTCAGCATCCTCTGAGCCCGCGATATCGAAGTTGATGTCTACCCTTCTCAAAGGTTCGACGCTTGCATTTGAAATGGTCGAATTCATCAGAGTTCCATTAGGGACCGATACTCTGCGGTTGTCTATGGTGGTCAGGACCGTATATACGAGCGAGATGCTTCTGACTGTACCCTGTTCACCGCCTGCAACAATGTAGTCGCCTACGCTGAACGGACGGAAGATGAGAAGCATGATGCCGCCCGCAATGTTGCTGAGCGCGCCCTGCAGAGCCAGGCCTATCGCCACTCCTACTGACGCGATCGCGGCGATCACCGATGACATCGGCACTCCCAGAAGAGCTACTATCGACACAAGGAGGACCACATACAGGGCCGCCTTGATGAAGGTGATGATGTAGCTTTCAGCAGTCGGATCTATCGACTTGAACGAGCGGAGTTTTCCGAGCGCTTTGATGAGCCTTTTGATCAGAAAGCTTCCGACCAGATAGACAACTATCGCCAGCAGCAGCTTCAGGCCTATATCTATCGCGCCATCGCTGATCTTGCCCAGCAGTTTTTCCCAGTTGCTAATATTGATGTCCATTATCTATGCCCCTTTCTTTTTCCCTACCAATCTTAACACGGGGCGCGCCTCGTGTCCATTGAGTCAGACGCCTTTCAATTGCCATTCCTCAGGTTCAATGGTACAATACCTTCGTAAAAACGAAACAGACCCGAATGGAGTATATAAATATGAAAAGAGTAATAACATACGGCACATATGACCTTCTGCACTATGGTCATATCAATCTGCTCAAGAGAGCTAAGGCTCTGGGCGACTATCTCATCGTTGCCATCTCGACCGATGAGTTCAACTGGAACTCGAAACAGAAGAAATGCTATTTCACATATGAGCAGCGCAAGGCTCTGGTAGAGGCTGTCAGATACGTGGACCTTGTCATCCCTGAAGAGAGCTGGGAACAAAAGAAGCGCGACATGCACGAGTATCACATCGATACTTTCGTGATCGGCGATGACTGGAAAGGAAAGTTTGACTTCCTCAGAGAAGAAGGTGTCGAAGTGGTATATCTGCCTCGTACGCCTGAAGTCAGCAGCAGCCAGATCAAGAGGGATCTTTATGACGCCAACGCTGTCGACGGTGAAAGCAAGACCTCTCACGACGAGATCGACACCAACCCTGAGAAAAATAAATGATCAAGCAAAAGTGCCGGCTCAGAGCCGGCGCTTTTTTGATTCCTTTATTATTGATCTGGGCAGAAGCGATTAGAACGAAATGATCTCCTCATTCAGATCGTCCACTGAGATATTAACATTGTGATAACGTTCCCTCTTCTCTGTGACCTTTCCGAAGTTGATAGCCTCCTGCGGGCAGTACTGGACGCACGCGCAGCAGGATATGCACTTGTCTCCGAATACGACAGCCTTACCGGCGTATCTGATATTGTCCATCGGGCAGACCTTTGCGCATGTTCCGCAAATTACGCATTTATCGTTAGCTTTGAGATCCGCGCCCTTTGATCTTGCTATCTTCGGCCAGGCAGCATGCTCTGCGGAATTCAGGTAAGCCTTCGGAACGTTCCTCTTGGTCTTAACATTATTTTTAATGTCGTTTGCAAATTTTTCCGCAAAATGTTCTGATCTCGCCTGAGCCTCTACAGCGCCCATCTTAGGAATCATGAGGTCATGCGGGAAGAGCCATATGCATGTGCACTGATGTGTGACTGCAGCCCAGTAGTCGAGCGGAATGATCTCATTGAGTTTCCTGAGTCCCTCGCCCTTGTAAGCCGCGCTCTGGTTGATCGCGAACGTGTAAGCATCCGGATCGACTTTGATATCATGCAGATATCTTTCAACATGTCCAGGGAGTCCTCCGCCGTAGCAAGGGAAGATGAAGCCTACCCTCTTGGCTCCCCTGACGTCAGTGACAGCCGGGTACTTGCGCATCATGATGATGTCGGTATTACCCAGACTCTTAGCTATGTTCTTTGCCATGTCAAGGCAATTGCCCGTACCTGAATAGCAGAAAATAACATTCTCTTTCATATGGAATCTCCTTCTTACATCAGCGGTCGACCGCTGTTTAAAACCGTAGTATTTACGGCATCATTATACACCTAAGATATATATTATAGAAGCATTTCGGAAACCAAAATGCGAGACAGAGTTTTCACAGGCATGGCGGTTTACAAGCAGCAGCCTTCCGATTATACTTTGTCTGTAATCAGGCATAAACGATCATTGAATCAGCTGATAATCATAAGCGGAGATCATTTACATGGCAAAGAACAAATCAAGAAGCAGCAGTTCTGCCGTTCAGTCAGGACAGCAGAAGAAATCACAGAGCAACAAATCGCAGAATAACAAAATGCAGAACGGCGGAAGCAAAGGCACCGATAAAGCTCCTGAAAAGCCAAAGGAAGTGCTTTATCAGATCAGGACCCAGCGCGATTCAGGCGTTTTGAAAGCATATATCACTTTTACCTATCGCGTGTTCCATCCTAAGGTCACGGCGAGAATGGTACTCTACGGACTTTTGATATTCGTACCCGGCTTTTTTGTTAAAGCCCAGGCTCTTAAGGTCGTTCTATGGGTATTAGGCGGACTGGTAGTACTTCTCGGGCTGTTCCGTCAGTATATATCTCTTGCGCTTACAAAAAAATCGGATGAAGATTACCGCAACGGAACGGAATTCGTATATGAGTTCACGCAGAATGACGCCTCATTCTTCCGTGATGGAGAGCTATCTGTATACAGCAGCAGATACAAAGACATCGATGCCATATTCTATGATGAGGATTATTACTATCTCAGTCTTACCAGCAGAGAATTCTTTGTTATTCCTATGGACAGGTTTACGATCGGGGATCCGTCAACTTTTGGCGATTTCATGTACAAGAAATGCAAAAAAGTATGCCGCTGGATCCCTGCCAAGTTCAGCAACAAGCTCAGGAAGATGCGGTCGCAGCGCGCCATCGTGAGAGACCAGATGGAAAAAAAGAAGAGCTGAACCTCTTTCAGTTCAGCTCCATTATTCTCCTGATGACGGGATCAAGAGCTTCTTTGCTCATCCCGTCATAATTATTCTCTGCCCTTTGCATGATAAGGTCCGCGTCGTCCTTTTCATACATGCCGTAAGCTCCTCCTGTGATGAAGTCTTTGAACAGCGATCTGTCAAGCAGTTTCAGTCTCTCTTTTTTTACCCTTCCCGGCAGTATGAAGAAATCGATATTGTCCTGCCCTTCGCAACCATTCCTGCGCCTTAGCAGATCGACATAAGATCTGCTTTCCGGATCTCCAAGCCCTACCCCGCATATATACAGGTTCCTTCCGTCAAGTCCGAAGTTATTATAGTTCTGCCACAGCATATTGAGCATGTGGATATCTCCGTTCCTCACAGCGCCGATATACACGACATTTTTATACATGCTGACATATCCGAGGTTTTTCTTGTCATACTCCATGCCGTCGCAGCCAAGCATCTCCATCAGCCACTTGGCGTACTGAAGGGCCGTACCGTACTTTCCTGAGCATACGACTATCGTATCTGAAGAATCTCCGGTCTCTGCTCTCCGGTTCTCTCTTGCCGTCCTGTTTGGATTCTTCATCTGTCTCTTCCTTTCATCTCATTCTTTGGCTTAAAACGCCTGGATCTGTGCTATAAAATAATACTATATAAGCAGCACCCAAATCAAACCTCGAACGGCTGCGTCCAGGGCCCATTGCGCGATGGAGATCTGTAAGAAATTTAAGCATCAAACATTCACATTATCTTCACATTAGTATTGACTTGGACTTAAGAGATGCTATAATCAGACTTAAAGAAGTGTATAATCACTTATAAACAATTCTTATAAAGGATTATTATTATTATAGGAGGTTTTTTTATGTCTAAGTGGATTCTTATTGGTATCGCTCTCCTCGGAGTCGTCTACAACGTGATCCTGATGTGGAGAAAGATGAAAGAGATCCGTGCGCTTCCGGAAACAGAATTCGGAGTAAGCGGCGAGGAACTCTGGCAGTCTCAGAAGAAGCATTTCTGGTTCAACTTCGTAGGGCCTGGAATCATCGCTAACTTCTTCGACACTCTCGGTATCGGATCTTTCGCTCCTACATCGACCATGTTCAAGGTAGCTAAGTCCTGCGACGACGTTCTTGTTCCTGGTACACTCAACGTAGGCGATACAGTTCCTGTATGCGTAGAGGCTGCGGCATTCTTCGGAATCGTTGACATGGATCTTCTCACACTCGTAACCATGATCGTTGCATCCGTTCTCGGTTCGTACCTCATGGCCGGTGTCGTATCCAAGTTCGACCGTAAGCACGTACGTTATGCTCTGTTCGTAGGACTGTTCCTGCTCTCCGTCATCATGTTTGCTAGATGGATGGGATGGGGTCCGTTCAAGCTTGAAGGAACAGAAATGGGTCTCAGAGGAATTAAGCTGATCGTTGCTATCGCTGTCAACTTCATCCTCGGCGGACTGATGTCCATCGGCGTAGGTCTCTATGCTCCATGCATGGCTCTCTGCGTCATCCTCGGACTCGATGCAAGCTGCGCATTCCCTGCTATGATGGGATCCTGCGCATTCCTGATGGCTTACGGCAATGGTCCTAAGTTCATCAAGGAGGGACGTTATGACATGAACGCTTGCTGGGCTATGGCTCTCGGCGGCGGACTGATCGGTGTTCCTATCGCTGCTTGGATCGTAGGTTCCATGAACATACGTACACTCACACTGATGGTAGTTATCGTCTGCTTCATCACATCTCTCCTCTACCTGAGAGACGGTATCAAGAAGGGATCAGCAGCATAGTTTACTATCACTGTCTGAACGACATCAAAAGAGCCGGTCACATCGACCGGCTCTTTTCTTATGCTTTTTTACAGTTTTACGAACTGTGCTCTTCGCGGTATTTCTCTCTCAGCTTCCCGTCTGCCTTGACTATCTTCCTTTTATATGGAGCGAGCAGGTCATCGAGTTCGTATTTATCGAATGGCACAAGCGCGTAGAACTCATCCAGTTCTTCTTCCGTTTCATCGTTTCTTGTCTGTATATTGACGGTCGCCTTGCCTTCTATGCAGAGGACTCCGGCTTCATCATCGCGTCTGATCTTCTTTATAGCGGCGTCGCGGATGTAATATGTCTTGAGCTTCATTCCCTGCTGGAATACATAGTAGACCGTGTCATCGCTGACTTCGAACCTTGCGCTGTGGAATCCGTCGAACGGTATCTGGGATATCACTCTGCCCCGGTGAGCTACAAGGTAGGTAAGGAGCGCGGTGGTCCAGATCGTCAGGTGCACCGGCAGCTGATTTGCGTCTGCAGAGCCGCTGTGTGTCTTTACTGAGACGAACAGTATGGCGGCAAATCCGACCAGGAGTACCGCGATCGAACCATATCGGTATCTGGTGCCTTTCTCCTCTCCCCTGCTCCATTGATGCTTTCTTTTGTTGAGCAGATTCAGATCTCCCGGATATTTGTCATTGTTGGGATCCAGTCTCATTTGATTTTCTCCTCTCTGATAAATTACCTACACATTGTACATTATCTTCACTTAAAAGTAAATTTTCACCCCTTTCACAGCAGCTCTGCGGCATTATAGTTTTTGACTATTGTCAACTGCACTGTGTTGACTTGGTTTTAATAAATGGTATAATCTGTATTAAGAAATTCTTTTATCAATTTATCGAAGCGAGTTTTTATTCATGGATATTCTGAAATGCAAAGCATTTATAACTGCCGCAGATGAAGGCAGTTTTACCGCGGCAGGAAAAATAATGGGCTATACGCCTTCCGGTATCAGCCAGCTCGTAGCTGCCATGGAAAAAGAGTTCGGCTTTTCGCTGCTGATGCGAAAGAGCAACGGAGTAGTCCTGACACGCGAGGGCGAATACATATATCCCATTGTCATGGAGTACATCGAAAAAGAAGCTGCTGTATACAAGGCAGCCACCGAGCTCTCGGGAATGTACAAGGGCAACGTAATGATCGCTGCCTATTCCAGCATCGCTGCGCAGGTGCTTCCTCAAATCATTAAGGATTTCAGCGATCTGCACCCTTCCATCAATATTCAGATAGAAGAGGCTACCAAGAATAAGATCGACAGGATGGTCACCTCCGGCAAGGCTGATCTTTCGTTCTCTTCACGGCTCTCAAACAAATCGTTTGTCTGGATACCTTTTGCCGAGGACCGCATGGTAGCCGTTCTTCCGAGAGATCACTGGGATGCCGGCTTAAAGGCATACCCTATCGACAGATGTAAAAAAGAAAACCTCATAATGCCGAGTGAGGGAGATGACGCAGATGTAAGGGAACTCTTCAAGCGTCACGGGATATTCCCTAATGTGCGTCTTACAACTCTTGAAAACTATACGGCCATAAACATGGTAGAAAAGGGCCTCGGTATCGGCATTATGAATGAAGGTATCACCAAGCACTGGAAGACGGGAACGGTCATCATTCCTGTAGATCCCCCGAGCAGCATAGAACTCGGCATTTGCCTGCCATCGCTTGAGGACGCTGCGCCTGCTGTCAGGGAATTCGTTCTATTCGCGGCAGATCAGCTTGGCGCCGCAGTACCGGAAGAATAATAAAGGAAACAACAAGCCCCCGCCGCCGGTCATTCCGGAGGCAGGGGCCTTTTATTATGTTCATCTTCGGCTTTGCCCTGTTAGCTCATCCCAATGGCTATCCCAATAAGGCGCATGATGAGCGCGGCGACCCAGGCAATACCGCACTGGCAAAGCACTACATAGAGAGCCCATCCGCCTCCGAGCTCTCTCCTGATAGCAGCCACTGCCGCAACACATGGCGTGTACAGCAGGCTGAATACCAGCATGGAAGCCGCTGTAAGAGATGTAAGCGCGGAAGCCACTCCGCCGGCAAAGAGCACGTTCATGGTCGCTACAACGCTCTCCTTGGCCATAAATCCGCTTATGAGGGCTGTAACTATGCGCCAGTCTCCGAGGCCCACAGGCTTGAATACAGGCGCCAGAACGCCCGCTATGGCTGCCAGCATCGAATCCTGCGCGTCAGCCACCATATTGAAGCTGAAACTGAAGCTTTGCAGGAACCACACGACTATTGTCGCGATGAGGATCACCGAAAATGCTCTCTGGAGGAAGTCCTTGGATTTGTCCCATATCAAATGTCCGACATTCTTTGCAGAAGGCAGCCTGTAATTAGGAAGCTCCATGACCAGCGGTACGGCCTCACCTTTGAACAGAGTGTTCTTGAGGAATAGGGCCGAGAGTATGCCGGATACGATGCCCAGCAGATAGAGAGCTGTTATTATCCACCAGCCTCTGCCCGGGAAAAATGCGTTAACGAAGAAGCCGTAGATCGGAAGCTTCGCCGTGCATGTCATGAATGGCGTCAGCAGTATGGTCATGCGCCTGTCTCTCGAGCTAGGCAGGGTGCGTGTCGCCATGACGGCAGGCACTGTGCAGCCGAAGCCGATCAGCATAGGCACTATGCTTCGACCTGAAAGTCCTATCTTTCGCAGAGGCTTGTCCATCACGAATGCTACTCTGGCGATGTAGCCGCTGTCTTCTAGAAGCGACAGGAAGAAGAACATCGTCACGATTATCGGCAGGAAGCTGAGCACGCTTCCGACTCCTTCAAAGATGCCATCCATCACAAGGCTGCTGATAGCCGGGTTCACATTGGCTGCGGTCATTGCTCTCTCGACACCTGAGCCAAGGGCATCTATACCGCTCTCGAGCAGTCCCTGCAGGAACGGCCCTATCACAGCGAATGTCAGGAAGAATACGGCTGCCATAACCGCTATGAATACCGGTATTGCCGTATATTTGCCAGTCAGTATATTGTCGGCGTTACTGCTTCTTATATGCTCCTTACTCTCTTTAGGTCTTGTGATGCATCCGTCGCAGACTTTATATATGAAAGAATAGCGCATGTCAGCCATCGCCGCGCTTCTGTCGAGTCCGCGTTCGTTTTCCATCTGAAGAACGATGTGCTCCAGCATCTCCTTCTCGTTCTGATCGAGACCCAGTTGCTCAAGTATTAGCTCATCGCCTTCGATCAGCTTTGCCGCTGCAAATCGAAGAGGTATGCCGGCTCTTTGCGCATGGTCCTCAATGAGATGGATGACTGCATGAATGCAGCGGTGCACGGCTCCTCCATTGTCGGTGCTGTCGCAGAAGTCCTGCCTTAGCGGGCCCTCCTGGTACTTTGCAACGTGTACCGCGTGGCTTACAAGCTCATCAACACCCTGGTTCTGTGCCGCCGAGATAGGTACTACCGGTACGCCCAGCATCTGCTCCATGCGGTTGATATCTACAGAGCCTCCATTTCCCGTCATCTCGTCCATCATGTTGAGAGCCACTACCATCGGCAGTCCCATTTCGAGAAGCTGCATTGTCAGGTACAGACTTCTGTCTATGCTGGTGACATCGAGTATATTGATTATCGCCTTAGGTTTCTCTTTCAGGACAAAGTCCCTTGATACTATCTCCTCGCCCGAATACGGTGACATAGAGTATATGCCCGGAAGGTCTGTGATAAGGGTGTTAGGATATCCTTTTATCACGCCGTCCTTGCGGTCGACCGTGACTCCCGGGAAGTTGCCTACGTGCTGATTCGATCCCGTCAACTGATTGAAAAGCGTCGTCTTGCCGCTGTTCTGGTTGCCTACCAGCGCGAAGGTGAGCTTTGTTCCGTCAGGGAGAGGATCCTCTCCTTCTTTCTCGTGGTATCTTCCTTCTTCACCGAGACCCGGATGCTCCGCCTCGCCTTTGCGGTCAGCCAGATCACTCTTCACACCCGGGCCTTCATGGACCGGTGTTATCTCTATCTGTTTTGCATCCGAAATACGAAGGGTCAGTTCGTACCCGTGTATGCGCACCTCGATCGGATCTCCCATGGGAGCAAACTTTATGAGCTTTACCTGCGCTCCCGGTATGACTCCCATGTCCAGCAGATGCTGGCGGAGGGCGCCCTCGCCTCCGACCGATTCTATTATCGCTGATTGTTCCTGTTTTAGATCGCTTAGTTTCATATCGTTAATATTCAGTTAGCTATATCCACGTGTATTCTAACTGTGTTAGTTATATCTAATTCATATGAGCTTGTCAAGTTTTTCCCACCATATCAATAGGATTTTTGCAAAATAAAAAGCGGCCTGCTTTCGCAGGCCGGAACATGTCCTTTGCTACATGCTCAGCACATCTATTCCCTTGTAAAGATCATAGTCGGTGCCTCTTGGCATTTCAAGAGCTTCCGCGATGTCGAAGTCTACGATGTGCCCGTCTCTTTCGCCTATCGCTCTGTTCTTGATGCCGGCGCGTATAAGCTCTATGGCACGCATACCGCATTGTGTGGCGAGCATCCTGTCGCGGAATGTCGGCGAACCGCCGCGCTGCAGATACGAGAGGACTATGACTTTTACGTCTCTGCTTGTGTTCTCCTTGAGTTTCGCTACCAGCTCATCGGTTTTCACTGAAACGCCTTCAGCTCTGATGATGGTGTTATGGAGTTTGCCGGACTTGATGCCTTCATTGACCTTTTTGCAGATCTCATCGAGGTCGCAGTCTATCTCCGGCATCATCACGATCTCAGCTCCTCCGGTAACGCCAGAGTACAGAGCGATGTCTCCGCAGTGGCGTCCCATCACCTCTATGATGCATGTCCTTTCATGCGAAGAACTGGTGTCCCTTATACGTGTGATAGCATCCAGGACCGTATTGATCGCGGTGTCGAAGCCTATCGTGTTATCGGTATATGACAGGTCGTTATCGATAGTGCCCGGAAGCCCGTACACGTTGACCCTGAATTTTTCAGAGAGCACTTTCGCTCCTGTGAGAGATCCGTTGCCGCCAATAACGACCAGATCTTCTATCTTATATTTCTTCAGCGTCTCGTAAGCCTTTGCCATTCCTTCTTCTGTCTCGAACTCTTTGCTTCTGGCTGTTTTGAGGATGGTGCCGCCACGCTGAAGTATGTCCCCTACCGAACGTCTGTAGAGTCTCTCCACTTCTCCCTCGATGAGTCCTTCATAGCCTTTTTTGATGCCGTAGACTTCCATATCGTAGTAGATGGCATATCTGACGACAGCTCTGATGGCCGCGTTCATTCCCGGTGAGTCTCCGCCGCTTGTAAGAACTCCTATCTTCTTCATGTCAGTCTCCCTGTCTTAACCTTTTTAAACCGCTCCCGCAGGCTGCTGCCTGCCGGTTCAATTATACTCCATTAAACACGTGAGCGGAAGATTGCCTTCATGATCTCGTGGTATGCCGCGTAGAGGACTCCCGCTATCGGCCATACGATCCAGGTCGTCTGCCACTGCATGTTGGAAAAGCTCCAGCCGAGGTAAACCACCAGTGCGATCGCCCAGTAGATGCCGTCGTACTTACCGGCTTTCTTGCCCAGCCTTGTATAGTCGCCCTCTTCAAGAAGTTTGTCGTAGCCTGCCTGTCTGATGCATGTCATGACTATAAGTTTGACGCCGGCAGCAACCATTGCCAGCAATGCCGATACCCCTATAGACGGGAGCAGGTCGGAATTGTTGCTGTAGCCCATCATCAGAAGGATCAGCAGCGGAACTGCCGCCATGACACAGAGCATGATACCGAGAACAAGGCGGCGGCTGTGTGCCTGTGCGTAAGCGTCGCGGCGCTCCTTTGCCATGCCGCTGACTCCGTATTCCGTGTCGATGTTTATATTTTCGAGGTATTCGTACTCCTTGCCGCGCAGACCTGTAACAACAAACATCACTACTGCGGCGGCTACCATCATCAGAAGAACGACCACTCCGGCCATGCCTGTGACCTCATCACTCGCGGACAGGATGCCGCTGTTTGAAAGACCTACGAGTATCAGCAGTACTATAGGGGAAAGGATGCAGATCATGACTCCGGTGGATACTGTCGATGATGCTTTCATATTATGCGCTAGGAAAGCGCTTGCCTCCTCCATGCTGACGGATCTGACTTCATCTTCGAGACCGTTGTCGACCGGCGGGATATCCGGCGCCGCTGCTGTCTCTATGTCATCTCTCAGCAGATAGTCCGTGCTGACTCCGAAGACTTCAGACATCTGTATTATCTTCTTCATGTCAGGTACTGCCTGCGCGCCTTCCCACTTGGATACCGATTGCCTCGATACTCCCAGCCTGTCCGCGAGTTCTTCCTGCGACCATCCGTTTTTCTTTCTGTTCTCTATGATCTTGTCTGCCAATATCATTTGTATGCCTCCTGTTGCTGATGCGCCTTTCCGCGCTGTTTTGCTTTTGCTTTCTGATGCAAAAGTACTCTTTCGCGCGGTTGCACACTACCAACTGTGCTTTTCAATCTGTCAACCGGCGGTTGCAAAGTGTTGAAAAACCGCCCTTTCAGTTAAAATCTGACTACTTCTGTATTCAGCATGTGGCCAAGAGCCTCAAGAGCGTCAGCTGCATCTCCGTATATGACCGCGAAGTGAGGCTCAAAGCCCGCCTCTATGGTTGACTGTACAAGATCCCTGGCGCAGACATCTGTCTTTACCACGACGCTGGTACCGTAAAACTGCTTTTCTTTGTCAAGCGCCTGTACGGAAGCTATCATTTTTAAGTACTTTTCCGTTGTCTGTCCTTTTACTCTACACGGTGTTTTGACATGTCCACATTACCGTTCTTCCTGAAGGTCACGCCTTCTTCCTCGAGGAGCTCGCGCTGCTCGGGCCAGCCCGGCACGGTACGCCCCGCGCTGTTCACGACTCTGTGGCACGGGTGGTCTCCATACCTATCCGCCAGGCTCATTATCTTTCCGATGAGACGCGAGTTTTTAGGACGGCCCAGTACCGCGGCGATCTGCCCGTACGACATTACCTTGCCGGGCGGTATGCTGTCCGCTATCGCGTATACCTCGCGCATGAGTTTCTCGTTCATCGGTCTTGCCGCCCCTGACGTAAGCTTAAAGCTCTCATCTATCAGGTCCATGACATCGCTGTCTTCCAGAGTATCGTCTAATGTGACTGAGATCCACTTGCTGTGGTTCATGTGATATGCCGGATATATGCCTCTTATCTTATGCAGAGCAATTGTTTTGTTTTCATCTGCCTTTAGGTTCAGCACATCTACCGCCTCTTCATCAGCGCCCTTATCCAGAAGTCTTTTGCCGATATTCATGATAAGCCCAAACCATTTATTGTTGCTGCCGTGTCTGAACACTCCGGAAGCTCCATGTTTTTCATCATCCCATGGGAAGTCCGGTTCCACTCCGTATCTTTCCAGTATGGCAGCGGCGATACGGTTGCTCTGGTCCGAAGCGAAGGTGACATCCGTACAGCAACGGTCCGCGATGTCACGCAGCAGTCCTTCATATGCCTCTCTTACTGAGCCTACAAAAGCTCCGGCGTAGTTCGGCATCCGAAGAGGAGTGTATTCTTCGCCTATCATGTTATCCATTACCCTGCCTGTCACTGTGCCATTCTCATATACCCTGATCTCGGCAGTAAAATCACCGTCAACAAACTCCTTTGACAGTGAAAAGCACGCGTCCTTATTAATGAACCCATAGTCAGCCAGCCGCTTGGTATTGAATCGCTTCTGGCTGAACACTTTCTGTTCTATAGTCATCAGTTCTATTTGATCCTTAGTCCCCTAAGATACCCTTTCTGCTCCGGAGTTATCCTGTAGCTCTCGACCGCCTTCTGTATAGTCTTATTATGGGTCCACTTGTCCAGACACTTTTCTTCTATATACGGGAGCACCGCGTCATACTGTTTAGCCAGCGCAGTAGCAAAATACCATGCGCGCATCATGTTGACATAGTACTCGTCAGATTCTATCGCTGCCGCCATCTCCGGATATGCGGGATCGAAGTCGTCATCCAGATAGTGCTGCATCAGCATGCCGGCAGCAAAACGTACAGTGTATGTTTTATCCGACTTCAGCCACTCCCTTATATGCTGAAGCAGGTCTTCTTTATTCTTTCCGAACACCTTAGGCGACAGCTGGTCGCAGGTTGCCCAGTTATCTATATACGGCAGAAAGCGTTCGACCTGCGCCATGCATGTGTCGTAGTCCTTTGTCAGCGAGATAATGAACGCGTGCAGCTGGTTCTCATCGAACCACCTGTGAGGCAGCGCCGCAAGGAACTTGCCGGTATCCGGTTCTTTAGCCATCTCTTTTGCGAGTTTCCTGAGCTCAGGCGTGCGTATCCCGATCATAGTTTCCGGATCTATATTGGGGATAAGTTTAGCCTGGAAGTCTCTGTACCTCTCATCCTGAAGTTCAAACAATCTCAGGTCATTGGCATTCATGACTTTATAACCGTTTTCTATCAGAAGAGATGCAAACACCCCGTTGCCCTCAACTATCTTCCCCGAGAAAGACCCGTCATAAATGTGCCCCACGCCGCATGTCGGACTGCGGGGCTGCAGGATGGCAAGGTCGATCTCCTTTTCTTTTGCCAGTTGCAGACACTTTTCCGCGCCTTCTCTGAACTCACGGTCCTTGTTCTCACCCGCGCTGTTCATGACTATGCCGTTCACGATCTCGCACGGAATGCGCGGAGCAGGAAGTCCTCCTTCCATCTCCGGACAGACAGGTATCACTTCGTGGCCGTCAGTGAACGCGATCACCCTGTCGCTGTAGTTATCGCCGCCATCGTATTTACATTTCTGCCCAAGCAGGCAGGCACTGACCATGATCTTCATATTATCCCCTTATAACTGACCACTCTTATATCAGCTTCTCCAGTGTCCACTGTGCGTTTGCCGGACTGGTCGATGGCAGGCACACCGCCTCGCGTCCGGTCTGCGATTCTATATACTTGCGGTACAATTCGTGGGACTTGCGTCCGTTGCAATATATTTTCTCGATTTCGCAGCTGTCCAGAATGGCCCCTATATCATTGGCGCGTGCATTTCTGATGCTGGAATCGGACGAGCCTGTGATCTCGCAGCTCGCTATTGAATCCCAGAGCGCCAGGCCGCTGCCGAGTATAAGCACCCGGCTGTTGTCATCATATAAAGGACCGAAAGGATGGTTCAAACGCATTTTCATTGTTTCTGAATCCATTATACACTGTTTCATTCTATTGTATAAAATGAAAAAACCCCGGTTCTCCGGGGCAATCAAAAGCGTCTTTTTATATGCGGAACAATCCGTGCCTGTTGCAGTAAGCGTAGAGTATTTTGACTCTGTCTATCTTGAACCTTCCCTCTGCGCTTCCTTCCGGATAGAGCTTTACGAGCTGCACTCCGAAGTCTGACACCGCCGCCAGAAATGATATGTAATGCTCTTTCGTCATCGGATGATCGACTGACACAAAGTACTCATCTTCAGCGATTTCCTTGCGGATGGCATGCTCCTCATCCGAAGGTTCGGCCTCGAGCGGTGGAAGAGTTATACCGCAACAACTCACTACTGTCTCCCCTGTCGCGATGATGACATTCCCGCAGACCGGGCAGACATAAAACTTGCCCTTTGCCATATTGAAAGAACGGTTCGGGTTTCTTATGTCCTCTCCGGACAACAATTCAATGACTGAAATGCCAAGCGCCTGTGCAAGAGGCTCAAGCAGACTTATATCCGGAAAACCCTGTCCCGTCTCCCACTTGCTGACCGCCTTGCCGCTGACATGTATTATGTCCGCCAGCTCTTCCTGTGTTATCTTTTTCTTTTCACGGAGCCTTCGTATGACAGCTCCGGTAACATATCTGTCCATGGTCATTACCTCCTTGCGGCACTAAATTATCACATGCGCCGCAGGGGGCACTACCTACGCATCGTGGAGTCTATCCCGAAGTCCATTCTTATCTGCCCGGAATCCTGTTCTCTGACCAGCCGTACCTGCGGTCTCTCAAGGAATTCAGGGAGTTTTTCATTATCTGTTATCCATGGACCGATCTCATCTTTGCCGTTGTGTCTGCAGGATATAAGTTTATGTTCTTCTTCAGCTGGCACGCCTTGCATGTTTCATTGATTATCATTATCTGCCCCTTATATATTGCTCATAGATCGAATAGGCTGATTTGTGAGTTCTTCTCAGGCAACTCCCTCATAAAGCTGAAACATTCTTCCGGAGTAGACATCATGCTGTTTTCCCTGCATATCCTTTTATAAACAGCAGTCAGTTCTTTTTCGTTTGGGCTTGGCAACTCATATGCATTTACATATGTACTTATATAACGTTGCTTTAAACCGGGGAAATACTTATCAAGTGCAGCGTAGTAGTATTCTCTGTCTCCTTCCCGCAGAGTCAGTCCCATTCCAAAGTCTATGATTCCTTTGACTCCTGTTCTGACGCATTCGTTCATTATGGATGTTATGTTCTCTACAGTATCATTTATGAATGGCAGGATAGGCGTCAGCCAGACAACTGTAGGGATGCCCCTTTTCTGCATTTCCTCCAGCACTTCTATCCTGCGTTTTGTATTGCAAACATTAGGTTCAAGTATGCTGCACAGATCATCGTCGTAAGTTGTCAGAGTGATCTGTACCACACACTTTGCAGATCTGTTTATTTCATCAAGGAGGTCGATGTCCTGAAGGATGCGGTCAGACTTTGTCTGTATGGCTGCGCCAAATCCATACTTGCAGATGATTTCCAAACATTTTCTTGTAAGACGCAGTTCTTCTTCACAGTGCATATACGGATCAGACATCGCTCCGGTCCCGATCATGCACCTTTTCCTCTTGGATCTCAGAGCCTTCTCTAACAGTTCAGGCGCATTCCGCTTCACTTCAATATCTTCGAAGGGATGCGTAAACTGATAGCACTTGCTTCTGCTGTCACAATAAATACATCCATGGGAACATCCACGGTATATATTCATTCCATAATAACCGCTGTTTCCTGTCAGTATTCCTTTGGCGTCAACAAAATGCATGATCTGAGTTTAATTCTTGAATTTCTTCATAAGGGTGACGCATTCGATGTGTGTGGTCCATGGGAACTGGTCAACCGGGGTTGCTTCGATAAATTCGTAGCCGTTTGCGGTCAGGTATCTTATATCGCGGGCGAGGGTGCCGGGATCGCATGAGACGTAGACGATGCGATCCGGCTGTGCAGCAGCCACTGCGGCGAGGAGGGCCTCATCGCAGCCGGCACGCGGCGGATCAAGAATCACCACATCCGCATGTTCTATCTTTATTTCCGGTTCACGCTCTACACGTTCATTGATTTCATTCCACTTATACAGCTTTGCCCTTCCCATCATTCCCGGGAGTTCTTCTTCAGCCTTTCCGCAGAAATAGCGGGTATTTATGAAGCCGTTGATTACCGAATTTCTATTAGCATCAAGTACAGCAGGTTTGACCGATTCGATGCCTATCACTTTTGTTTTCCCGCATACTTCGATATCTTTGTTTCTGAGTTTTTCAAGGAGCCATATGCCTATGGTGCCTGCGCCGCAGTAAAGATCAAGCACAGTCTCTCCGCCTTTAAGATCAGCATAATCTGCAGCCTTGTCATACAGTTTTACCATCTGTTCAGGATTCACCTGGAAGAAAGACTGTGGGCTTATCTCAAACTTCAATACGCTTCCGTCCGTTATGAATTCTTCTGTTATAGTCGGCTTGCCTGCGATGATACGGCACTTGCCTTTATGTATCACGGCAACTGACTCAAGGCTGTATCCGCCCTCTTCATCTTCATTCAGGCTGTATACAGCATCATCGAACATGCTGACGAGTTTATCTATCTGCGGGATCTCCTTGCTCTCTGAATCGAGTATAGCCATCACTTCACCTGTGCCGAACGCGGTCTTTACTGTCAGCTGCGTGATGCATCTGATGCCTGTTTCCCTCAAAAATGCTCTCAAAGCGTCTGCACAGACCATGGCAGCGTCAGACTGCAGCATACAGTCGTTTATGTCTATGACGAAGTGGCTCTTTCCTTTCATGAAGCCCACTTCTCCGTGCGGCCCTATGGCAAACACTGCCTTATTGCGGTAATACTTCAGAGTCTCGGCGCCTATGCAGTCATTGACCTTTGGATCCTCTAAGCCGCCCAACCTCTTCAGCTTAGCTCTTACCTGCTCTGTTTTGAGTTTCTCCTGGGCATCGTAAGAAAGCTCCTGCATCGCGCAGCCGCCGCACTCACCAAAGTACGGGCATTCCGCGGCGATCCTGTCAGCTGACGGGACGGTCACTTCCGTGAGCGTTGCCTCTGCCGATGACTTCTTTACCTTGGTCACTTTCGCTCTGACCCTATCGCCGGGGACGGCTCCTCCGTTCACAAAAACGGCACAGCCTTCGCATCTGCCAAAGGCCCTGCCGTCATCGAGCATATCATCTATCACTAATTCTACTGTCTTATTCTTTTCCATTCTGTTCCCCTTCGGCGAGCGCGCGCAGCTTCGCGAAGCGCTTGCTGATCGCCGCTTTTCCTACCGGCGGCGATAGCGACTCGCCTATCTCGGTGAGGCTCGCCTCCGGCTTGTACAGCCTCAGGTAAGCGACTTCCTTGAGTGCAGGAGGCAATACTCTGAGCCCTTCAGCCCAGAAATCCGAAGCCGGGTCGTTCAGTTCATCAGTCTCCGGCAATCTGCCTGTCTCAGCGGCTGCTATCTCTGCCAGCCAGCTTTTCTGCTCCTCTGCCGCTGACAGCGTCCTGTCCACGTTGGCATTATCGCAGTTCAGTATGCGCATTATCTCTCCGTGCATGCTCTTGTTTACTCTGATGCTCTCGAGTTCAAGCATCGCGCTGTCCGCGCCGATTATCCCCAGCATATCGCTTATATACGCGCCCTTTTTCACATATACGATGTAGTTTTCACCTCGTTTCGCGACCGATGCAGAGAGATCGTCAAACGAGCCGATCAGCTTTCTGAGGTCTGTCGCAGTCTGCTCTTTGTCGAGCACGAATTCCAGATGATATCCCTTGCGCGGATCCGACATTGTGCCGCAGCTGAGGAACATTCCTCTGAGGTACGCTCTCTTGCAGCACTTTGACTTCACGATCGGCTGATATATGCCGTCGCTGAAGTAGTCATCGCCCTCGCGGATAAGCATCATTCCCGTCTCGCGGAGTATCTGCATGGACTTCTCATCCGGGCTGATGTTGATGTAATAGGTATTGCGTCCCTTCTTGCCCTGGCTGCCCGGCCTCAGCGATCCGCCTATCGCAAGGTCCACCTTGTTTCTGAAATAGGTTTCTATCAGCACCTTAAAGTGCCTCGCGACAGCCGCGCTCTCCGTAGTTGCCACAATAGCAAAACTGCCGCCGGTGATCCTCACGGATCCCGATGCTCTCAGGAATCCGGCGATCTCAGCCAGCATGCAGCATTTTTTGGCGGGACTCAGTCTCGCCAGTTCACCTTTTACATCCGAAGAGAATGACAACTGTGCCCCCTTCTATCCCCTTTTATTCTGCAGGTCGAGGTCTCTGTGGTATACCCTGACCCTCATGCCGTCCTTCTTGAATTCTTCTGCTACCGCGTTGGCAATGGCGACAGATCTGTGATGGCCTCCCGTACAGCCGAACGCGATATTCAGGTGGTACTTGCCCTCGTTTATGTAGCCCTGCACCATCGACTTCAGAAGGTCGTGCGCGGAATTCACAAACTGATCCGCCAGCTCGCTTCTGAAAATGTAGTCCCTGACTTTTCGGTTGTTGCCGCTCAGTTTTTTGAGACTCGCCACATAGTATGGGTTAGGCAGGAATCTCACGTCAAACATTACATCGGTCTCAGTCGGGATACCGTATTTGAATCCGAATGAGCTTATATTTACCGCGAAGTTTGTCGATGCGGAGCCACCGAAAAACACACGGTCGAGCTCGGCGATCATCTCAGGGATCTTGAGGTTACTGGTATCCAGGATGATGTCTGCCTTCCTGCGGATGCCTTTCAGTCTCTCGACCTCTTCCTCTATGACACTGGCGCTGGCCTGCCCTCCGGTCAGAGGATGATTGCGTCTGACCTCATTGTATCTGCGGACGATCTCTGATACTCCCGCCTCCATGTAGAGTACGGTCAGATCGATGTCATCCCGCGCTCTGAGTTCTTCTATGACGTCAGATAACTCTCCGAAGAAGCTTCTTCCGCGAAGATCTGTTACCAGCGCTACTTTTTCTATATTGTTCTCTGCCGCGGATGCCATATCAAGGAAACTGTAAGTAAGAGCAGGCGGCATGTTGTCGACACAATAATATCCCTGGTCCTCGAACCAGTCGGCTGCTCTGCTTCGTCCCGCTCCCGACATTCCGGTGATTATTACGACATCCATATCCGCTGCTCCTGCTATCTCTTTTCTATATTGACTATCCTTGCCGGGTCGATGCCCGCCTCGAGCGCGAGCGCGAGACTCTCGGCGTAACGCCCCACATGCTTAGGCCTGTGGGCATCGCTGCTTATGACAAAATCTATATCGTAATTCTTGTATATCTGCAGATCGCGCACATCCGGATGCTTATGTCTTGCGTTGATCTCGACCATGGTGCCGGTCTCTTCGCAGGCCTTTGCGACTGCGTGCTCATCGATGAACGCCTTGTCGCCCGGATGCGTCAGGATCTTTATGTCGTTGCTTTTCAGAGCCTTTATGATACGCTCTGTATTCTGAAATCTCAGTCTCTCCCTGAGCTTCTTTGGCCATGGCGCGCGGAAGGCCACAAAGTTGTGCAGCATGTGGCACTTAGGCACGTAGTGATATCCCGCGTTCACGAAATCGAAGAGCGCAAAGTCCTCAGGCGAAATATCAAGGCCGTTAGGCGTATCCACTATGTCCGCTTCGACTCCAAGGTAGATCTTCAGCTTAGGGAAAGCATGCATGGCTGCCGCGATCTCTCTTCTGATCTGCGGGATCTTCTTCAGGTTGAGTCCGTAGAAATCCGACGGCCCGTGGTCGGTTATCGCGAGGGACGCCAGTCCTCTCTTTGCTGCCGCGCGGGCATTGTCTATGACCCTTCCCTTGCCATGGAAATACGGCCCCACTCTCGAATATATCGTGTGGGTATGGTAGTCGAATTTCAGCTTATATTCTTTTTTTAGTTCTTCCAGTCTTTGTACCATATCTTCAGAGTCTGCAGTTTATCAGCCTTACTTCAGGCTCCAGCATTATGCCGGAATCAGCGTATACCTTTTCTCTCACGTGCCTCATCACTGCCAGCACGTCTTCGCATGTTGCTCCGCCGGTGTTGATCACAAAACCGGAGTGCTTTTCGGAAACTTCAGCTCCGCCAACCTTATAGCCCTTGAGTCCGGACTGCTCTATGAGCGCTGCCGCGTAGCCTCCGACGGGCCTCTTGAACGTGCTTCCGGCGCTTGGGAAGCTGACCGGCTGCTTGGCGTTCCTCCTGGCCGCCAGATCCGCAACTCTTTCAGCTATCGCTGCCGGATCATCCGCGGTGAGTTCCATTTCTGCCGAGAGTATCAGCATGTCCTCATCCTGAGCCCTGCTGTGCCTGTAGGAAAAGTCCATGTCCTCTCCGCTGATCTCACGGGCGTTGGTACCGTCAGGATCCATTGCCCGTACAGATCGCACGACATCCTTTATCTCGCCGCCATAGGCTCCCGCGTTCATAAAGACGGCCCCGCCTATGCTTCCCGGTATGCCGCTGGCAAATTCAAAGCCGCTGAGTCCGTTCTCTGTAAGGAAGGCTGCGGTCCTTGACATCAGAACCGCGGCACCGACCCTGACCCTGTTTGGATCCTCAGCGCTGCGTGTTATGCTTTCAAAGTCTCCGGCAAGCTTTATCATGATGCCCGGATAACCCTCATCGGATATCAGCAGATTTGAACCGTTTCCGATGATCATGTGCTCGGCGCCCGTCGTTGTTACGGCACTGAGTACGGCCGCCAGTTCTGCTTCATCAGCAGCCAGCACCAGCGCTTCAGCCGGCCCGCCTATACGAAAAGACGTATGCCTGCTCATAAGCTCATCTCTGAGCACACGTTCCTCAGGCACCGTCCTGCTTATCATTTCTATCGCTTTTGCTGTCTTTTTATGCATCACTCGCCGCTTTCCTCTTCGGGATCGTATACATCTACGTGGTCATCCTGAGTGAATTTATTCTGTGATACATCCTTCTTTGGCTTCCTGAACCTTGTCAGCCAGGATGACTGTTTGTTCTTATCAGGTTCAAGCTCCACTTCATCATCCTCGAGTCCGTACGCCTCCAGGACGTAGTAATAGGATGTTCTTGTGTGCTTTTCTTTCTTCTTCAGACTTGCCACGGTCATCTTGTTGACATATCTGTATAGCACGGCAAAGACCGGCACCCCCAGAGCCATTCCCGGGAATCCGAACAGACCGCCGCCTATCAGCACTGAGATGAGTACCCAGAAGCTGCTGATACCTATCGCGTTGCCCACGATCTTAGGTCCGATGATGTTGCCGTCCAGCTGCTGTATGATCACTACTATAATAATGAAGTACAGTGCGTCTACCGGGTTTTCGAGCAGGAGAATGAATACCGAAGGGATCGCACCGATGAACGGACCGAAGAACGGTATCACATTGGTAACTCCCACGATAAGGCTTATCATCAGAGCAAACGGGATGTTAACTATCTTGAGCACAATGTATGTCAGCACTCCGATGATGAACGAATCTATGATACGGCCTACAATAAAGCCGATGAAAGTCTCATTGACTATCCCCGCGAATTCATAGAGGCTGGCTTTGCGCTTCTGGCTGCATGTCGCGTTTACGATCTTGCGTGTAATGGCAAAAAGCCTCTCCTTGTAGTTGAGCAGATATATCATGATCAGAAGACCAATGAACGCGTTCGCTACATATTTGACCGCCTGTATGACTCCGGTGGAGATCATGGAAGCGATACTTGCCGCGTTTCCGCTCAGGATATGTTCCTGTATCCACTGAAGTACTTCGGTGTTCTCTGTGTGAGCAAGGTTATCGGCCCATGTAGCTATGAACGGAAAATGCGCGAGATGCTCATTACACCAGTCTGAGAATATGAGCAGCCTCTGAGGCATGGTATTTACAAGGCTGATGCCGCTTGCTACCACCTGCGGTACTACAAAGTAGATGAAGAGTCCTACGACACCTACCACGATCACGACGCATACCAGCGAAGCGATGGCTCTGGCGCCTTTTAGCATTCTTGTCCTCTCCTGCCTGTCGACAATGAGATTGCCGTCTTCCCTGGCTACAACCGTGCCGATGGAGAATCCCTTCTTGCCTGCGCTCGCAACCATACGTGTGTAACACCATTTGACACATGCGTTATATACAGGGCAAAGGATGAACGCGAAAATAATACCTATGTATATAGGCGCAAGCGTCTTGTTTATGTTCTCGAATCCTATCGATATGCGGTTCCTGCTGATCCAGTTGTGGAATACGATCAGCAGCGCTCCGCAAACGAGGATCAGAAACGCGGCTTTTGCGTATGGGCTGTCTTTGAATTTCTTGAACATTCTGTTTCCTCCGGGCTTCTCCCATTCAGTCTATATATTTTATCACAAAGAACTATTCCGCAGGAACAATCACATAAGCTGTCATGTTTCTTCTTCCCCAGCTTATGCATTGCCCCTTTGAATTCATGTAAAGATCCACGACATTGCCTTTTACAGCTCCGCCGGTGTCGTTGGCGTACGCGTACCCGTAGCCTTCTATCCAGAGTTCGGACCTCAGGGCGACAAATTTCGGGTCAACAGCGCAGGTCCCCAGATGTACGCCCATTCCCAGCGCTCCCCCTGCTCCCGGGCGTGCCGTATACGCAGTCGTATTTGCTGTGAACGTCCTTGCTACAACATATTCACCTTTATTTCCGGTCGCGGAGGTCCCCAGTCTCAGCACGTTGTCGTGCGGTTCTGTGATCCATTCCTTGACTTCGCGTTCGGTTCCCTTGTCTTTTCCGTTCACATACTTGGTCGTATATGTAAAGATTCCCTCGCCGTCATTTCCTTCGGAGGTCTCCTGTACTCCGGATGTGAGCGAAGGATCCAGTATCACCTTGTCGACCGCCTCTACTTTCTCTTTCTTTTCCTCTACGTCATAGTGCACTTCGTTGACAGTGATCCCGGTATCCTCGCTGACCTTTCTGTCGAGTGCGGGCTTTATCTCATCATCGTCGTCATAGGCTATATCGTTCAATTTCAGGTTTTCTTCAACAGTGCCCGGCACGAGCCACAGCGGCTGTTTCTTTCCGCCTATCTTTGCCGATGCCTCTGTCGCGTGCCTGATGCCTACCGTCAGATCGTTCTTTACAGGCACGTCCTCGCCGGTCTCAAGAAGATCTGCTTCGCTGAAGCTGAATTCATTGCCGTTCAGGCTGAAGATGTTTCTGTCCCCTTCTTCCACAAGCTCATCCATCACCTCGCCGGCAGTCCTGGCGGTAGTACTGTAATCTATGTGCTGCATTCCATCAAATGTCAGGTAGTCGATGTGCACGGTCTTCGGAACCAGATAGTCCCATGCCTGATATGCGGCAAACAGAACGAGCATTACCGCTGCCGCGGTAAGTGTTCTTCTGTGTTTGTCTCCCAGCAATACTCTGCCCGCAGCCGTCCCGGGCACATGCGCGGGTTTCGGATACTTTGAATGAGAGACTTTTGCCTCAGGAAGCGGACCGTACTCCTTCTTCTTTTCTTCTTTTGCCGCTTCCTCTTCCGCTGCTGCTTCTTCAGCAGCAGGCTCCTCTTCCGGCTCTGCGGCATCATCAGCTGAATCGGCCCACTCAAAATCTATTCTTGCGAGTTCCGCGGCTTCCTCTGCTTTCAGCTTTTCTCCTTCGAATTCGTAATCGAAATCAGGCGCGATCTTCTCCGCCTCTTCCTCGAGCCTGGAATACTGCGCCTCGATCAGCTCCTTTATCTTCTCTCTGATCTCCTCACGCTCGAGCTGTATAGTTTCCTTTAATATCTCTCTTGCTGTCTTGCCGGTCTTTCCCGCCATACTTTATTAAAAGAAAGAACGAACATCAAAAGCATGGCTGCCGATGTTCGTTTTACTCTTTGCCGTCATCGCTTTCATGTTCGTTGCCTCCCTTCTGTTCAGTGGATTTGACGCTATACGGGCGAACCGCATAATGCGCCATTTCCATTTAACATTAAGGACATGCAAGCGTCAACGATGATATGTAAACTTTAATATTTAGTTTTGTTTATTCCACCACAGTTCTCCGGCAAGCACGCTCTGATCATCAGGCTCGCCGTTCCAGCCGTACTCTTTCTCATCAAAGTGAGCGTAAGTCGTAACTCCTATGGCGCTGATTCCGTTGTTTTCCCTGCCCCATCTTGATGTGAGAGTTTCTATGAAGAGCACATATTCTGTATCCCCGATATCCACAAAGAATCTTTCACTGATGTCCATCTTGCCTGCCCCGTCAGGCGCTGCGGTAAGACTGCCGGCACCCAGAGACACGGCATTTTTGAAGTCTGCCTTGTTCCACTTGGCAAAGTTCATGACTTCATCTATGCCTGCGTCGCTAATCAGCAATTCCTCGAGCTTTCCCTTGTTACCTGACTTCAGGGCATCCATGACAGCTGCTGCATTCTCTGTGGAAAATGCCTGCATGGAATTGAAGTCCAGTTCGGTCAGCTGTTCCGATGCTCTCTTCTCCTTATAGGCCTTCTTTGAGCTGATCATTGCTGTCAGGGCAAATATCAGCGCCAGGATCAGAAGCGCGCATATAAGTATTTTGTTTGATCTCTTTTTACTCATCACAAAGTCCTCTCTTTGCTCTCTATGATATAGCATTTGTTCTCGCTTGTCTAATACTGTATAATTCTTGTATGACTGATGAAGAAATAAGACAGGAATTAAGGAACAAAAAGAAAAAGCAGCGTATTAGAAAGCGGGTCATAGCTGTTATCCTTACTGTGGCGGTCTTCGCGACATCCGGCTGGTTTACCGGCAAGACCATCGGAAACAACAAGTACGACAAAGAGATGAAGCAGTTCACGTCTGTCGTTGAGGATAAACCGCTGATCAGCACTGCCATGGGTCAGCTTGGAAACGTGGGCGGCGAGCCTTTCTGGACCTGGTTCGGCTTTGGTACGCACGTTGAATGGTGTGCTGTTTTCGTATCCTGGTGCGAAGACCAGTGCGGATTCATAAAGAATGACAAGGCGCCTTCGTTTGCCATGGTTGCCGACGGAGCCGCCTGGTTCCAGAGACATAAACAATGGCTTGGTGAAGAAGAAGTGCCTGCAGCCGGTGATCTCGTATTCTTCGACTGGGATCAGGATAACGAGCTTGATCACGTCGGTATCGTCACCGCAGTTGTCAATGATCAGCTGTTTACGGTCGAAGGCAACTCCAGTGACCGCTGCAGGCAGAAGCGATACGCTCTGGCAGACCCTGTGATATCGGGATACGCCAGGATTTCGGAATAACAGAAAGAGCTGTGCCCCTGCACAGCTCTTTTTTATTGTCCTTTTGCCGCGTCTACAGTCCCATGCTGCCCGGCTTCTTTTCAGCTATGAACACCTTTTTGCATTCAAGCGACTTCTTTTCAAGCTCAAAATCCGGATCCTCCGCCTTTACATTCTTGCCGGAAGCCTCAGCCGCGGCTCTTATGATCTCTGCGGTCAGCCAAGGGTTATTGACCAGTACCGGTCCCAGCATGTTTGTGAAGACCGAGTTCTTATAGACCACTCCTTCGATGCCGTCCCTGCCGTTGTTGCCCATGCCGTATACCACTGAGCCGAAACGTCTGAACTCCGCGGTCTCTTCAAAACTGACGTTGATCATCTGGATCTGGTTGCCCACGACTTCCATCTTTCTGCCGTGGTAATCCGCGTTTATCTGCTCATCATCGCCGTACACATACTCACGCTCGACCGCTGTGGCAGGGATAAAACCTATGCCGTGCGTCTTGCTGCCGTCGGTCCTGCTGACCTCTCCTCCGAACAGTCCGAGTGTGGTGCCCGTGGCGATGACGGCCCTACCGCTCTCGATGAACTCCTTCAGTCTGTCCATGTAGCGTCCCATATCCTCGCCTATCACTTCGAATGACGAGACCTCTCCCGGCGCAAAGAACAGTATGTCGTAGTCCATCGGATCAAAATCCTTCGTTTCAAAATCCACTTTATCAAGCACTGCCTCTCCGCCCAACACTTCCGAGATGTGCTTCAGCGCCAGAGCATTGCCTCTCTCACCGTGAAGGTAAAGAGTGTCCGGATACATCCATGCTATTTTGATCATCCTAGTCCTCCTTCCCTGCGACGGCCTGCATCTTTTCGAATTTTGCAAGCTCCATGGTGAGATATACGTTGTCAGTATCCTGCTTAGCGATAGCCTCGAGTATCTCGCTCACATCGCTGGTCGGCAGTATCTCTATCATAGAAGGATCGACTCCGCCGTACATGAAACTGTTTGCCGCGTCGTAGCAGACGGTATCCGTCACGCAGAGGAACTTCTTTACGTTCGATCTGATCATCTTGGAGAAATCACAGTCGAATCCGTAGAAGGAGTTGATGTATGACGGGATGATATCGTTTACCGTGCCGTATCCCACTACTATGACTTTCTCGTCCGGGTCTGAGGCGATCACGTTGATGAAGTTCTGGAGAGTCTCAGGGTTCTCCTGCTTGAACCTCATGTACTTGATGTTCTTGCCCTTGTAGCGGATGGTCTCATAGCGTCCGGAGATATTGCTGAAGTCCGCGAATGCCTTAGCCGCTACCTCAGGCTCTATGCCTGCTATCTCTTTTACCGCCGCTACCGCTGCCGAATAGTTGTAAAGCATGTACGGCTGGTCGTACGGCATTTTGAACGGTACGCCTCTGACCGCGAATGTCCTGTTTTCGAAATCCGAGTTCTCAGTTACGTAGTCTGCTCCGTCCTCATTGGAGAAACCGCAATGGACGCATCTGAACCCGCCGACATTGTCGTTATTGTAATAGCTGAACTCTATCTTGTGCCTGCAGACCGGGCAAGGCATCGTGACATAGCTGTCATCCTTCGTGAAGCTGCGGCTGTGCCTAGCCGTTCCGAATCTTACGGCTCTGGACGCCTTTCTTCCGAGTGAGTCGGCCCTTGGCTCATCCGCGTTCAGGAAAAGTCTCATATCGAACTCCTCCGC
The DNA here is from genome assembly GCA_024403035.1 of Mogibacterium sp. Taxonomy (GTDB): domain Bacteria; phylum Bacillota; class Clostridia; order Peptostreptococcales; family Anaerovoracaceae; genus Crickella. The sequence continues at coordinate 84,205 of JAKSSP010000003.1, read as the reverse complement.
GACCTTGGAAATCTTGCGGTAGATATAGTCCGGGTCGCCGTTGCGCTGTACCTGATCCTTCTGGATGTTGGTGACCAGGAGATTGTCGCACGGCAGATTCTCGCGGATCTTGTGCAGGTATCTTTCATCCGTCTCAAACACAAAGAAGTCGGCATCGATGTTTCCCGACAGATCCGAAGCCTTTATAAGAGCCGTGCAGATCCCTGTAAGCAGGTTGGCTCCCTCAAGGTTCGACACAACCTTGTATCCTTGCTTTTTAAGTATGTGGTTGATCAGGTTGTTGGTTGACGACTTTCCGTTTGTTCCGGTAATGAAAAGCACCTTAGAGGGATCTATCCCTTTAAAGTGTTTCATCATGTCGGGGCACTTGGCCATGGCCATGTCGCCTGCCTTATTTGAGCCCCTGCTCTTGTCGATCACGTTGATCGCAAGGTTTATTAACTTTCCGTATACTAATGCGCTTCTGAATTTCATGCGGCTATTGTACTATAATCATCCTTTCAATTCAATCACTGCGGGTCGTAGTAAGTCCCCATGTCTCTGAGGTATTCTTCAAGGCAAATACCGTTGCTCATGATATTTGCGGCGTGTTCTTTTCCAACGTACCTGTAATGCCAAGGCTCGTAAATTATGCCTGTGACATCTTCCTTGTCTTTAGGGTAACGCAGTACGAAACCGTAGTCCTGGCAATGTTCCATGAGCCATTTCTGAGCAGGAAGATCTTCTTGCTCGTCTATGAGAGGATCGCTCCATCCGGCCGAGCTGCTGTCGATTATATCCGCTGCGAGGCCGCATTCATGCTCACTGTGACCCGGTATGGCGGTATCAGACTTGTTTGCTGTGTGATCGTACAGCCACTGCTGGGTCGAGCGTGTCCTGAACGAGGAGATTATCTGCGGGGAATAGCCGGCCTCCCTGCAGTCCGACAGCATTTCCTTCAGAGCATCCTTCACTCTCGCGTCAACTTCGTAACCGCCTTCTACCTCTGCGGTCTCGATATCGAAGTCATCGGGCATCGCGTTCCACTCATTCACCAGCAGAAGGTACCATTGGGATTTTTCTTCCGCCATCCTGTCCAGTTTCGCCTGTTCGCGCGCTTCTTCTTCCTCTTGCATGCGTGCAGCTTCCTCAGCAGCCTCGTTTGCCTCTTTCATCTGATTGCTCGATGTGATCATGTGGAATAACAAAAGTACAACGCAAAAGACCGCCAGTATGAGGGCGAGTATCATTATTAACAGCGCGCGGTTTTTTCTGTTTCTCATAGTTTTCTTCAGGCCTTTTCACTGCGCTCGCGGGCGAGCAGAGCTGCGCCGTACGCTCCCGCGTACCTGCCTTCAGGCATCGCGAGCGCCTTCTTGCCCAGCTTTTTGCTCAGCAGCGAAGCGAAGAATTCGTTGTTGCTGAAGCCCCCGGTAATGATTATCGTATCCTGGAGCTCTTTCCTCTGTACGAGAGTGGCGACCTTGAGGGCTACCGAGTCGATGACACCGGCAGCCAGATCCTCGCGGCTCCTGCCCTCTCCCATATAGTTTATCACCTCTGACTCCGCGAATACAGTACATAGAGAACTTATCGAGATAGGATTTCCTATTTCCGCAAGTTCAAAAAGCTCCTCTATCGTTACGCCAAGCCTGTTAGCCATTACCTCGATGAACTTGCCCGTGCCCGCGGCGCATTTATCATTCATCAGAAAATCTATCGGCTTGCCGTCCTTGACATTTATATACTTGGTATCCTGACCGCCTATGTCGATAATGGTGCAGTCGCGGCCTATCATCTCATAGCCGCCCCTGCCGTGGCATGTGATCTCGGTGATGACCTTGTCGGCATAGTCAACGCTGATACGCCCGTAGCCTGTTGCTACGATGTCCGAATCTTCGATTTCTCCGTACTTCTTAAGCAGGTCTTCCTTGATGATGCCCGCGGTGATCTTGCTGTTCCAGCCCGTAGGGAGCACGTCATAAACAGGCTCCTTGCCCTCCTCAAGAACGCACACTTTAGACGCGGTCGAGCCTATATCTATTCCTATATGTTTTTCTGCCACTTCTTTTCCCTTATGATCCGTATATTATCAGTAATTATCCGTATATTATCCATATTTATGGCGGGTATTGTCGAAAGTATTGTTCAGTCCGCTTATGGAGAGATACGCCAGCTTCTCGGCCTCCGCTATCTCCTTTATCCTGTCCACGTCCCCGCCGTGGACAAGAAGAGACACGCCGCAGCAGACGGAAAGTTCTCTCGGAGTCGGGCTTATCTGGGCATACATGCCCTTTCCCTTGAGAGAGCGGTACATTGCGGTCGCATCTGTATGATTCTGAAATAATATGTAGTAGTGTAAGTATTCTTGCATTGTTTTTTTGCAGTGGGTGTAACAATTTCGATTTTGAAGTGGAATTTACACCCGTTTTCCGGAATTGGGTGTAGATCCCAACTTTTTGTATTAATTATTACACCATTTGAACTGTTTTGCCATTAATACAAATGATTTTTATGCAAACGGGTGTAATTCAGCGATGTTTTCTTCTTGATCTACACCCGGCTTCTTTCCGCTGGGTTTTCCCGGAACCCATCTCGCAAAACGATGGGGCGAGAATCGTTCCCGCCCCACCATCAAATCTTTCAAAAATGACTTTCTTTGTCTGATTCCGGCAACTAGCCGAGCATCTCGATGAACGCGCCGATCCTTGTCTTCAGCTGCTGAGCGTCATTGTCAGTGTAGTCTGTCTCGATGCCGAGGAACGGGATTCCCTCCGCCTTGCATCTCTCTTCGAGGCTTCTGCCCTCGATATCGTATGTCTGGCAGAACATGAGGCTTACATCGATGACTCCGTCAGCCTTGCTTGCCTTGGCGAGCCTTACTACATCGTCAAATCTCGCTGTGTTAGGAGTAAAGCATGCGCAGTTGATGCTCATATATCTGTTGGCGATGTTCTGTACCATCTCGTTCAGGTTTGTGCCGCTCTCGTCAACAAAGTTCTCGAAGTATCTTGTGCCTGTGCATGTCTCTTCGCAAACTACGATTCCGCCGCTTGTCTCAACGAGGTTGTGGAGCTTCCAGTTAGGAATCGCCATAGGAGTTCCGCTGATGAGGATCCTCTTCTTGCCTGCTGCCAGGTTGACGCCGTCAGCAACTCTCTTCTCGAGCTCGTCGCACAGCTTGTTGACCATTGCCGTGAATCTCTCAGGATCGTCATAGTACGCGATCTGTGAGATGAGCAGCACGTCGGTTCCGCTGATAGGAACGTTCTCTTTCCATCTGAGGCTGTACAGTCTCTGAAGAGCAGCTCTCTTGGCGTTGATCTTCTTGATGTTCTCAGCCAGAGCCTCAGGAGTTACCTTGTTGCCTGTTGTCTCTTCAACTACCTTGATGAGATCCTTGATCTCGTCAGCCCACTTGTGATAATCCTTCTCCCTCTTCATCTGAGGCAGATCCATTACGTGCAGAGGCACGTCTGTTCCGAGGATCTCATAAGCTTTCTTCTTGCCGTCGCATGTAGTCTCTCCGATATAGACATCAGCCAGTCTGTAGAACGGGCATGTCCTGTCGAATCTTGCGCCGAGCATAGCCTTGATGAGCGGGCATGTGTTAGCCGGCAGATATCTCTCGCCGCCAGGTACCCAGAACTGCGAGCCTGCGCAGAGGCCTGTAGCGATTCCGCCTGCCGCGAAGATGACTTCATCAGGTACGTAAGCGCAGAATGTGCCGAATACCTTGCCGCCGTTCTTTCTGAACTCAACGAGCTCGGAAGGTCTGAGTCCGTGTACATCAGCGAGGACCATGTCAAAGTAGTCCATAGCTTCAGGTCTGTTCTCCTGCGACATGAATACGTCACCGATAGCGCCCGGAAGTACCTCGCACAGCATGTCGTGCATCTCAAGGTTCATGCCGAGTTCTGCCCACATTTTTTGATTGTCAGCCATAATATAATCTCCCTTTACATAATAAAAACGCATACAAGTGCCGCCGCTGCAAAATGCCTGCGGCGACTGTTTACGTATAAATTTTACTATCACTAAAAAGCGCCATAAAATAGATAAAATCTATGGCGCTTCCTGTCATGTATTGAGTTGTTCTATGCTGACTATTTGATCTTGCGGCGCTTGATCTTCTGAGTCGTGGTTTTTTCGAATGGCTCCGTCCTCAGGTATGTCTGTTTTACGCGCTTGTACTTAGGCATCTCATCGTTGATCTTCTCTATGTCCGCGTCAGCGATCGCCTGGATCTCTTCAAGGCTCTTTCCCTTGAGTTCCTCAGCCTCAGGATCGTAGACCACATGCGCTACCATCCTGTAGTCGTCTCCCTCCTCTTCGCCCATCACGACGTCCTCAACTACGTAAGGGATCTTGTCGATCAGCGCTTCTATTTCTTCAGGATAGATGTTCTTGCCGTTCTTGAGAACTATGACGTTCTTCTTGCGGCCTGTCAGGAAGATGTATCCGTCCTTGTCGATACGCGCAAGGTCGCCTGTATTGAACCAGCCATTCACAAAGACTTCCTTATCCGCTTCCGGATCATCAAGATAGCCCTTCATGATGTTAGGGCCCTTCGCGAAGAGCTCTCCGATGCCGTCCTCGTCAGGATCGTTGATCTTGACCTCGACTCCCGGCATTGCGTGTCCGACCGAGCCGGCTCTTCTGTAGAAGTAGCTCTCTGACGCGATGGTAGGAGCGGTCTCAGTAAGGCCGTAGCCCTGCACCGTTAGGATGCCGAAGTCCGTAGCATACTCGAGGATCTTAAGATCGAGTCCCGCCGCTCCGCTGATAAGGAATCTCAGCTTTCCGCCAAGTCCGTCGATGACGTCCTTGAACAGCTTGCGTCTTACATCGATGCCGACCTTGAGCAGGGCTTTGGATATCTTGCGGCCTGTTTCCAGCTTTTTCAGCTTGCCTTCCTTTTCTGCGGTCTTGAGCACCTTGTTTATCATCGACTCGATGATGAGCGGTACGCAGAAGAATGCGGTAACGCCGTATTCCTTGAGCTCCTTCTGTATGTACTTCAGTCCGCTGCAGAATACGTTGGTGCAGCCGTTACTGATGAACATCAGGACTCCCTGGTTTCCGAATACATGGTGCAGAGGAAGCAGTATCATCTCAACATCGTCCTCAAATATAGGCTCCACCTTTCTCATGGCGGCGATCGTTGAAGCGATATTGCGCTGCGAGAGCTGAGCCGCCTTCGCGTCCGCGGACGTTCCGGATGTGAACACGATGATGTCCGTAGCATGCTTGTCGATGACCTTGAACTCAGGCCGGTACTGATCGACAAGTTTCGCGTGCTCCGCGAGAGCTTCCTGCGAGATCTCCGACATAGGTATCAGCGTCCTGACCGCTATACCTTCATGGGCAATGATCTTATCAAAGTCCCAGCCAAGGCTTTCGTCATAGACTATGGCATCGGCCTTGCACTTTATAAGCGAGTTTATGATCTCTTCTTCAGGAAGGCCCTTGTCCAGCGGCACTACAACGCCGACATTGATAACGATCCCGTAATAAGCCGCCAGCCACGCGTAGGAGTTAGGTCCGATAACAACGATCCTCTTTCCCTTGAGGCCCTTGCTGATCAGATACGCGCCGATAGTGTCGATATCATCCCTGAACTTGCGGTATGTGATCTCGACCTTGTTTTTTCTGTCAGGAGTTTTATAGATGAACGCCGTATTGTTCGCGTACTTGTCGACAACAAAATCCATGATCTCCTTGAGGTCCTGGAATTCTATGTCATATATGCATTTATATTTCCTCATTCATTCTCCTCTTCCGTCCCTAACATCTACTATGTAGCAGTCAAAAGCAGAAGCATGCTACCCGTTAATTCTAACAAATACAAAACCAATTCTCTACAATTCTGCAAAAATGAAACCCAAATCAAAAGCGCGGTTTCCCGCGCTTAAATCAGCTTCGAATATTCAGGGAATATCTCCAGGCTTCGTTTCAGTATGCCGTGAACGTAGGCTATCATCGTGCCGTAATTGGTGATCGGGACGCCCTGGGCCACCGTCTTTGACGCACGGTGTCTGACCTCCTTTTCATTTAGCATGCACCCGCCGCAGTGGACTACCAGAGCATACGGTGTCAGATCGTCCGGATAGCCTGTTCCGCTCGCCGTTTCGAATATCAGCTCTTTGCCGGTGAATCCTGTCAGCCACTTCGGTATCTTGACCGTCCCGATGTCTCCGCACTGCCTGTGGTGTGTACAGCCCTCGGCTATCAGCACCTTGTCACCGTCTTTCAGTTTTGTTATCGCCGCGATTCCGTTGACAGCGTCTTCAAGCAGTCCTTTGTAACGGGCCATCAGTATGGAGAACGATGTCAGAGGAACATCAGGGGGAACGATCTTATCGACTTTTCCGAACACCTGGCTGTCTGTTATGACGAGAGCCGGCTTTGCGCCAAGCTTATCCAGGGTGTCCGCAAGTTCTGTATCCTGCACGACGACCGCTGCCGCTCCGGCATCAAGTATGTCTCTGATCGTCTGCTGCTGAGGGAGTATCAGTCTGCCTTTTGGCGCGGCCTTGTCTATCGGTACGACAAGAACGATCAGGTCTCCGGCCTTTATCTTGTCAGCGATGAGCTGTTCTTCATTTCCCTCTGGTTTCAGGATAGCGAGCCTGTTTTTCAGTTCATCGATGCCGTATCCGGAGAGAGCGCTTACATGTATCATGCCGCTGCATCCCTTGGCGATCTTCTGAAGAAGGCCCCTCGCCTCTTCATCGACATTGTAATCTTCAGAGTCCTCTGGGATATCGCTCTTGTTGAGCGCTATCAGGAAAGGTATCCCTCTTTCCCTGAACAAGTCAGTCAGTTCTTCATCGACCTTCCTGAACCCCTCTGTAGTATCGACTACAAGAACAGCTATGTCTGTCTGTTCAAGTATCTTTTTTGTCCTCTGCACGCGAAGCTCTCCCAGGCTGCCCTCGTCATCGAAGCCCGGCGTGTCGATGATCACCACCGGTCCGAGCGGCAGTAACTCCATTGCCTTTCTGACCGGATCCGTCGTAGTGCCCTTCACTTCCGATACCACTGCAAGATCCTGGCCGGTGACGGCGTTTACCACACTCGACTTGCCCGCGTTTCTTCGTCCGAAGAACCCTATATGCACTCTTTCGCCGCTAGGCGTTTCATTCATTCCTGCCATATCATTACCTCTTCAACAGTATAGCATATCGGCATCCATGTTGAATTGCTTTTTGGGACTGCATAATAGTATGATTTTTGTGATGAAAGAGATGATCATATCGCTCCTGAATATGACTGCATGGAGAATGGATGCGCCGGAACTGTTCGGCAGCTTCCATATCACCGCTTCGCTTGCCGCAGTAGCGGCGGCCGTGCTTTTGGCGGTGGTCGTTTCCAAAAGAAAGAACTCTGATACAGTACGGGTACTTGCAGTCATCGGGTGGGCCCTTTTATTGCTCGAGATATGGAAACAGCTCTTTCTTTTCTTTATCGTCAATAACGGGGCTTATGACTGGTGGTACTTTCCGTTTCAGCTCTGTTCTGTTCCTATGTATCTTTGCATATTGCTGCCGTCAGCAGGTAAACGGACCCGCAGAACATATCTGACCTTCCTTGGAGGTTATACTTTTGTAAGCGCGGTCGCGACATTGATCTTCCCGGAAGACATACTGAGATCATATACAGCGCTGACTGTTCACGGATTCGTGTGGCACGGCCTGCTGCTGTTTATAAGTCTTACTGTGCTGCTTACGGGCTCAGCGGATATATCAGCCCGCGGGCTTATGCGCGCATTCGGGTTGTTCGCGATACTCTGCATCATCGCCATCCTGATAAATTTGTTTGCTGAGCCGATAATGCAGACAACGTCGGGACTTCCTCACAGCTGGGCAGCTATGTTCTATCTGAATCCATACCATATCTCTCCGCAGCCGCTCGTCGGAAGCATACAAAAAACCGCGGGTATACCCGCGGGTCTTGCCGTCTACGCGCTTTCTATATCTGTTATCAGCAGTGTCACATGCCGGCTTCTTTCACGCAAAAGCGATTGATTTACGGCTCACAGTATCCACAAGGCGTATATCCCTGCGAAGTAAGCTCGACGCGGGTCGCAGTCACCTCTTCGCGGTTATATGGAGACATGCTCTGCGCACCCTCGCAAGTCGGATAATGGAACACCTTTGAGCGCTTGTTTATCACATAGAGTCTGGCCTCCTGAGAAGCCTGTTCTTCCGTCGTAACGACACCTGTTTTGTAGTCTATTTCGGCATTCGGAGTCACGTTGAAACAATAGACATTGAACGATATGCCTTTGCCTCCGTCCTCAAGAGAAAGAGCCGTAAGCTGCACTCCTCTGGCAACGAGCTCATCCCCGGCAAACCAAGGTTTTGCCATGTAAAGCACATGATCGCCAGTATTCCAGATATAGTGCTCTACCTCTTCTTCAAGAGGTCTCATTCCGTCGTAATTCAGATAATGTGTGCCTGTTACCAGATTGGACGGGTTAGCGTTCTCCGCGGACAGAGCCCACGCTATAAGGTGGCAGCGTTCCCAGTTCTGCGCCTTTGCCCAGCCTGACGGGTGAACAGAAGAAATGTCTCCGCGCTCAACTCCCTCTTCAGGCATGGTCTCTCTTCCCAGGCAGCCGTACGCGTACGTGCATCTGCCCAGTTCATCAAGACTTCCGTAGTACTCGTACGGCGTCAGTTTGCCTGAATCGATGGTCCCAAGCAGGTTGCCTTTTGTCTTCCATCCGTCGCCGTCCTTTATAAGTCCGGCGCGTTCATATACATCATCAGGGAATTCCGGCACGTTGCCGTTTACCTGCACATAGTGATTCCCGTCCCATTCAGGAAGCGAAGACGCGTTAAGCTGACCGTTAAAGCTGCTGTTGCTGCCGTTCTCACTGCCTCCTCCGTTTTCCGGTTCTGCGTCAGGCTCTATCGACTCATAGCCGAGCTTCTCCTTCACGGCGTCTCTGGCGCTCTTGATGAACGGCACATCGGACACGATAAAGAAAACCGCCGCTATCAGCAGTACAAGCAATAGAGCAAGAGCCGGACTCCTCCGGCTCTTCTCTTTTTTTTTATTGTCTTTACGGTCTTTCTCCGCCATTACCTGTTACTCAGTTCTTGTAGACGCGATGTCCTCGCCTGTCCACTTCGCGTTTGCCGCGATACCAAGCATCTTGTCCTTGAGTTCCTGCTCGATCCTTGCGAGTTCCTTCTCGGCCTCGGCTCTTGCGACCCTGCCGTCCTCCTGGATCTGCTTGATCTCGTCGAGTGCCGTGATCAGCTGCTCGTTGGTGTGCTGCAGCGTCTCGATGTCGACGATACCTCTCTCGCTGGCCTTTGCTGTCTCGACAGTACTCTGGTGAAGCGCGTCAGCGTTCTTCTTGAGCATCTCGTTTGTAGCCTCTGTAACTGCGTGCTGAGCCTCGATGGCCTTCTGTGTATGGTAATTGTTGAGCGCCAGAACCATCTGTGTCTTCCACATAGGGATGACATTAACGATGGTGGAGCGGATCTTCTCGGACATGATGGTGTCAGAGTTCTGTACCATTCTGATCTCAGGAGCTGTCTGCAGGCAAACTGTTCTGGAGAGTTCGAGGTCATATATCTTCTTCTCGAATCTTGTGATCATGTCTGCGTAATCCTGAGCAGCCTGTGTGTCCTCGATCGCGCCTGTCTCTTTAGCCTTTGCTTCGAGCTCAGGGAGCGTGACTGTCTTTGCTTTCTCTAGAGCCAGCTTGCCGGCCTCGATGTACATCGAAACTTCCTTGAAGTAGAGTTTGTTCTTGTCATAAAGCTTATCGAGCTGAGCGATGTCCTTAAGGAGCTGCTCTTCATGACCTTCAAGCAGTTTGACGAGTCTGTCGATGTTGGCTTCTGTTGTGCTGTACTGCGCTTTGAGTCTCTCGAAGTTCCTCTCAGCGCTGCCAAACAGCTTGCCGAGGAAGCTCTTCTTCTCTTCGCTGTTGCTCTTGAGCTCTACCAGCAGGGATGTCAGCACCTGACCTGTCTCTCCCATATCCTTTGCTCTTACGCTCTCGAGAGCGCCGTCAGCAAAGTCGGAGACCTTGCGCTGTGCCGTAGCTCCATAGCTAAGGACTGCGTTGCTGTCCTTGATATCGATCTTGTCGGCAACCGCTCTGATCTGTCTCTGCTCATCAGGTGTGAACTTTGAGAGCGGGTCTTCTTTCTTCTCTTCTACAGGTGAGAATTCAGGAGCAAAGTCGATCGCCGGTGCTACGTCGATAGCCGCAGCCTGCGCCGCAACGTCCTGTACCTCTGCTTCGAGTACTGCCGCCTGTGTTTCTGCTGCGTCTACTACAGCTTCAGGGGTAAGTTCAAAATCTGCCATCTTGTCCTCCTTATTTTACTAACTATTAGATATCGAAATCGGAATCCAGCAGGCCCTTGCTTGCGAGCGTGGTCTGCAGTCTCTGTATGTCTGTGGTAATGTCCATGATATCGTCTTCATGGAGCTTTTCAAGCAGATTCTCTGAAGCCTCGGTAACGGAATCGATGAGGCTTATGAGCTGCGTCTTGATAGCGGCTGCCTGCTCCTCAAGATAGTTAGGGTTAGTGTTGAGCACAGGAGCTCCGGAAGCATCCGTTGTGACTTCCTCTTTCGGCTTTTCTGTGCCGAGCTTGCCCATATCCGCGATCTTCTCGTTATACTGATCGGTAAGTCGGACGACTTCCGGATAGTATTTCTCTCTGAAGTCCTTTACCTGCTTTTCAAGGTCCGGCACTTCCTCGACTCTCGCGTCTATCTTCTTTGTGATGGCGCGGAGCGATTTGAGCTTGCCCTTGATCTCTGTGTCATCTGTCATGGCAATAAGATCATCGAGTGACTCAGGCGCCATTCCCTCACGGCCGGCTTTGCGTCTTGCCTTCTTGTTCTCCGCGGCGGATCTCTCTACGGATTCGATAGGCTCGCCGTTACGTGTCATGACAAGAAGTCTGTTGTTTATGTCTACGTACGCCTCAGGGAAGAATCCGTCGGCTATCATCGCCTGAAGGTCATCAGCGACCTTGCTGAACGGCTTTCCTACATAAGCAGCGAGATCATCGATCGAAGTGTTGCCCTTCTTGTTGATCTTTGCCTCATAGGTCCTGATCCTCTTAGCTCTTGTATTGAGGACCAGCTTCATTACACCGGCAATGACCAGAAGGATCGCTCCTACCAGGCCGAACGCCAGCCTCATCTCAGGAGTATCTGACGATCCCGCAGCAGACAGCAGGAAGAGCAGTCCCGTTATCAGTGAGGCCATGGTCCATCCGGATTTGCCGAGTCTCTTTTTGTTGAGCATCTTTTCAGTGCGACGCTGTGTGAAGGTGCCGCTCTGGCTTGCCGGTCTGGAGCTGCCGCCCGTCTGACGCTGCGGTGTCTGGCTGGTGGTCCTTGTGCGTGTCGTGGATGTGCTTGCCGGACGCGTCGTTGTAGTAGTTGTTGTTTTTGTAGTCTTTCCGTTTACGGTCTTGGTCGTGGTGGTCTTTGTCACGGTAGTACCCTGAGGCATGCCGCCTGTACCGAAGAGTTCTCCGAATACTCCGCCGCTTCCGTCAGAGCCCGACAGCGCGTCGCCCATGTCTCTGAGCGCATCGCTGATATCTTTGCCTGCCGTCTGAACTGCACCGGCAGGAGATGCCTCATAGTCGAGAGAATTCGAGTACATCACGAAAGACAGGCTCTTTGCTTCAGCCGGGATCGAGAGGCGCGACTTGAAGTTCTTTCTCTCGCCGTCAGCCCACTTGCCCGCATTGATCTTCGCAGTGCCTATCTCCCTGCTATTGGTCTTGTCGATGACCTTGATCTTAAAAGAGAATCTGTCAAAATCAAAGCCCGACCCGTTGACGACTGAAAAACTGTAGCTCAGTCTGCCGTCCTCGAGCCTCGAAGTCTTTGTAGTGGCTTTCGCTGCCTCTTTGAAATCAGTTTCAAACCAGTCCGTGATCGCTTTGTGCTGATCCAATGCTTGTACTGCCATTTATGTTCCTTTCGCGCCATGCGGCGCAGTCCAAAACAACCCGTTTATAGTATATCACAAGTACGCCTGAATACGTTAGAAATCCAGACTGAAATCGAGTTCTATTTCCTCATCGTCTTCAGTGATGCCAACTACTCCGAACGCGTCATCATACTTGACTTCCTTTATATTTACATAGTTTTCCCTGCCGGTGAGCCTGTCCATAACTATAAAGATATGGTCTTCGATCAGCTTGGTAGCGCTTAGGGCAGAAAGCGTCCCGTCGTCCATCAGGCAAATGAGCGTTCTGTATCCTCCATTGCCGAACCTGACAAGATAAAAATCCTTCACTTTGCCGCTGTCCGCGAACGGATAGACCGCTCCGTCGACTACCTCGTTGTTGGTCTCGGCATTCTTCAGAAGGTCCTCTGCCGGGACTATCTTAAGTGTTCCGTCATCATAGAGAGTTATCGATTTGATCTGGAGCGGAAGATCCATCATATCCTCTGTATCGATTTCCTCAAGAGTCTTGATGACTTCCGCCTTTTGAGCTGCGCTCTCTTCTGTATCCGCGGGTTCAGCGGACTGTCCGGAATCGCCGCCTTTTCCGCCACACGAAACCAGCATGAACATCATTGCGATGATCAGCATCAGTGATAAAAGCGGCAATCTTTTCTTTGTAAGCATTAATAATGTCCCCCTTTTTTCAAACTGTATACCCGTCAATAATATCACAAATGACAAAAACAAAGAAGCGGCAGAGCCGCTCCTTTGATGAAGATTGAATGAATATTTAGCCGCCCAGGTACGCTTTTTTGACCTCTTCGGATTGAGCAAGTTCCTTGCCCGTGCCGGAGAGGGTAATGCGTCCCGTCTCGATAACGTATGCCCTGTCGGCTACGGAAAGCGCCATCTGCGCGTTCTGCTCTACCAGAAGGATGGTAGTGCCGGCCTTGTTGAGGTTCTTGATGATATCAAAGATCTGGTCAACAAGGATAGGAGCAAGTCCCATTGACGGCTCATCCAGCATCAGCAGCTCCGGGTCGGACATCAGCGCTCTTCCCATGGCCAGCATCTGCTGCTCTCCGCCGGAGAGTGTGCCCGCTATCTGCGAGGTCCTCTCCTTGAGTCTCGGGAACTGGTCATATACATACTCAAGGTTATGAGCGATACGGTCCTTCTTTGTTACGAAAGCTCCCATCTGCAGATTCTCTTCCACGGTCAGGCCCTGGAATATACGCCTGCCTTCAGGAACGTGCGAGATGCCCATTGCGACTATCTTATGAGCTGGCACGTGGGCAATTGAGCTCTCAAGAAACTCGATATCGCCTGTCTTGCTGCGGAGCAGTCCGGAAATGGTGTGCAGGGTCGTCGACTTGCCGGCGCCGTTGGCTCCGATAAGCGTTACGATCTCGCCTCTGTTTACATCGAGCGATATGCCCTTGAGGGCGTGGATGGCTCCGTAGTAAACGTTGATGTTGTCAACTGTAAGTACTGTACCCATCATTCACCCTCCTTTCTGTCAGGCTTGCCGGAAGGAGCGGATTCGAGCTTGCCCTTTTTGAGAGCGTCTTCGATATCCTCTTTCTTCTCTTCTTCCTCCATCTTTCCGCGGCTCTTTCCGAGGTAAGCCTCGATTACCTTAGGGTTGCTCTGGATGTCTTCAGGCCAGCCCTTTGCGATGACTCTGCCGTAGTTGAGCACCACGATGCCTTCGCAGATGCCCATTACAAGACTCATGTCATGCTCGATAAGGAAGATGCCGATCTGGAATCTGTCGCGGATCTCCCTGATGGTGTCCATCAGCTCGGTCGTTTCAGACGGGTTCATTCCGGCCGCAGGCTCATCAAGAAGAAGCAGTTTTGGCTTTGTGGCGAGCGCTCTCATGATCTCGAGTCTCCTCTGAGCTCCGTACGGGAGCGATCCCGCTCTGTAGTCGGCGGTCTTGGTCATGCCGAAGATCTTGAGGTATTTCATCGCTTCCTTGCGGATACGGAATTCCTCGTGTCTGTACTTCGGTGTGTGCAGCATTCCGTCGATCAGGCCGTAGTTGGTAGTGTGATGGAGAGCCACCTTGATGTTCTCCTCTACGGTGAGCTTGTCAAAAAGCCTGATGTTCTGGAACGTACGCGCCATTCCGGCCTTGTTGATATCTACGGTATTCATGCCCTTGGTGCTCTTACCGTCGAAGAAGATCTCTCCTCTTGTTGGCTCGTACACCTTTGTGAGCATGTTGAAGATGGTGGTCTTGCCGGCGCCGTTTGGACCGATGAGTCCGCCTATCTCCGTTCTGCCGAGTGTCAGATTGAAATTATCCACAGCGGTCAGTCCGCCGAAATCTATGCCCAGACCCTTTACCTCGAGTATAGGCGCCTTGTCTCTGTCCTTCTCAGGGATATAGACCTGGTCATTGTATGGCTCATCGGGATCATACTGCTCTTTTGAGTCAACGAAGACGGCACGTCCGCCTACGTTGTCGTTGTAGTAGATCTCCTGCCTGTTTTCATAAGCGTGTCCGGGATCGGAGATATCGATGTCCATAAGCTCTTCGCGCTTGTCTTTCTTATCTGCCATCTATGCCTCCTCCTTTCCGCTTTTTTTCTTTTTTACTTTGCCGTCGTCCTTCTTTTTCTTAGGCTTGAACTTTGCAAATAAAGCGTTCATCCTCGACTTGATGGCCGGGTTATAAGTGCCGATCATAACAAGGATCAATACGATGGCATAGGTCAGCATTCTGTAGTCCGCAAACTGTCTGAATGTCTCAGGCAGTATCGTCAGCAGTGTCGCGGCGATGATGCCGCCCCAGATGTTGCCTACTCCGCCAAGCACGACAAAGACCAGAACGAGTACCGAAGTATTGAAGTTGAACTTGACCGGTACGAGCGTGCTGTAGTTGAGTCCAAACAGGCAGCCTGCCATTCCCGCGAGAGCGGCGCTTACGACAAATGCCATCAGTTTATATTTTCTGACGTCCAGTCCGATAGACTCGCCCGCGATGCGGTTGTCTCTGATGGACATGATCGCACGCCCCTGTTTGGAGTTTTTAAGATTGAGAACGATGAATACCGTGAAGAGGCACAGCAGCAATCCCCAGGTAAATGAAGCCATCGTCTTTGTTCCTGTCGCTCCGATTGCTCCGGTAATGATACGGTCAGTATCTTCGATGCCCTCTATGGTGTGGTTGAACGCGAATCTGAGTTTCCCGTCAACAAAGCCAAAATACAGGACGTTCATGAAGTTTCTGATGATCTCGCCGAATGCGAGTGTCACTATCGCCAGATAATCTCCGCGCAGGCCAAGGATCGGTATCCCGATTATGAATCCTGCGACCGACGCCATCAGCGCTCCGAAAAGCATTGATATGATCAGGATGGCCGGTTCGAATGACATGCTTTGCAGCAGTATGCGAGACATAAGTATGCCGCTGAACGCTCCGACCGCCATAAATCCTGCATGTCCGAGTGACAGTTCGCCCGAGATCCCAACGACCAGGTTGAGCGATACCGCCAGTGATATATACACGCAGATAGGTACGAACTGTCCCTGCAAATTGTGACCGACCAGTCCGGCCGCCGTGAGGATCTGAAGCAGTATGTATCCGCCTATGAGGATGCAGTAAGAAATGGTGGCTTCCTTTCGGTAGTCATTTCCCTTTACTGCGTTTTTAAGTCCTCCGATGCGTATATTTTTAAGTATTCTCTCCGCCATGGCTCACCTACACTTTCTCACTGATCTTCTTGCCCAGCAAGCCCGTAGGCTTGACCAGAAGCACGATGATCAGGCATGCGAAAACGATGGCGTCAGAGAGTTCCGTTGAGATATATGCTCTTGAGAATATCTCGATGATCCCAAGGATGAGTCCGCCTATCATGGCTCCCGGGATGGAACCGATGCCGCCGAATACGGCAGCTGTGAATGCCTTTATGCCCGGCATCGCGCCCGTGGTAGGCATAAGTACCGGATAAGCTGAAAGCATCAGAACTCCCGCTACAGCAGCAAGGCCGGATCCAATGGCAAATGTCAGCGAAATGGACTGGTTCACGTTGATACCCATCAGCTGGGCAGCTCCGTTGTCTTCGGAGACAGCTCTCATTGCCTTGCCGGCCTTTGTTTTGCTGACAAAAAGTGTCAGCAGGATCATTATTATGATATTGGCGAGGATCGTGAAGATCGACTCCGGAGTGATGGTCAGCTGTCCGTCCATCGCGTGGATCGGTTTCATTCCGTTGAACAGGCTCGTGAACATCTTAGGGTTTGCGCCCCAAATCAGAAGAGCGATGTTCTGCAGAAAGTATGACACACCAATGGCCGTAATCAGAACAGCCAAAGAGCCGGTTCCTCTGAGCGGTCTGTACGCGAGTCTCTCGATAGTGATACCGAGGATCGTGCATATGACCATTGCGACCAGAAGAGCCAGCCATCCATTCAGCCCCATATACATCGTCATGATGAACGACATGTATCCGCCGATCATAATAACATCGCCGTGCGCAAAATTGAGCATCTTGGAAATACCGTAGACCATGGTATATCCAAGCGCTATTATCGCGTATACGCTTCCCAGGCTGAGACCTGAGATGAGGTTAGTCAAAAAAATCATGATTATTTCTCTCTTAAGTGCTTAAGTAAAACTCATAATAACGTGGCGTTGGGGTGCCGTATTTTCATACAGCACCCCTCAGCCGACAACTATACACTTAAATCAGTCAGTGTATTACTTCTCAACGTACTTTCCGCCCTCGATGACGTATACTGCCGGCATCTTGTCAACTTCGCCGGTAGCCTGCCACTTCATCGCATTGGCAGCGGTAAGTCCTTCGTATGAGAATCCGCCTGTGAACTGTGCTACCATAGCCTCGCAGATATCAGCTGCAGATGCGCTTGTCTCAAGGCCTGTCTCTTTGAATGCATTGTAGCAAGCATATACGCAGTCATAAGCGTCAGCTGCGAACTGGTTAGGCTCTTCACCGTAAGCGTCCATGTAAGCCTTTACGAAGTTCTGAGTCTTCTCATCCTCAGCAGATGCTGTGAACGGTGTCAGGAGGTATACTCCCTCTGCCAGGCTTGTATCGAATCCTTCAAGTGTCAGGATGCCGTCAACGCCGTCACATCCGAAGAATGTCGGAGCATATCCCATCTTGTCAGCCTGAACGAGGATGTTGGATACAGGTGTGTAGTAGTTTGGCAGGAAGACAAAGTCTGCGCCTGCGTTCTTCATGCTGTTGAGCTGAGCCTGGAAGTCAGTGTTGGCGTCATCAGCGAATGCCTCAACTGCTACGATCTCTTTACCCTTTGCTTCGAACTCTTTCTTGAATCCGTCGAAGATTCCTGCAGAGTAGTCACTTGCGTTGTTGTAGATAACTCCTACTTTTGCATCCGGGAAGTTTTCCATGATGTAGTCAGCAGAGATAGTACCCTGATCAGGGTCTCTGAAGCAGAGCTGGAATACATTGTCCTTACCCTCTGTTACAGCTGCCTGTGAAGCGGATGGTGTGAGTTCGAATACTCTGTCAGCATTCGTCTTCTCTGCTACAGCTACGCAGGCTCCGGATGTTACGGAACCTACAAAGACCTGCATTCCGTCATCCATAAGCTTGTTGTAAGCGTTTACAGCCTTCTCGCCGTCAGCTTCGTCGTCCTCGACCTGCCATGCGACCTGGACGCCGTCAGCGTTTGCTGCGTTGATTTCATCAACCGCGATCTGGCCGCCGTTCTTTACAGCATTACCATAGATAGCAGCCGGTCCTGTGAGAGGGCCTGTGCAGCCTAACTTCAGAACGTTATCTCCTGCATCGCTGCTTCCGCCACCGCCACCGCAGGCTGCAAGCATGAAGACCATCATGCAGGAGACTGCTACAACTACGGCTTTTTTCCAATTCTTTTTCATTTTGATTCTCCCTTTCTCTCTAGATGTAGAAATCTGACTGAGTGATAGTTGATAGTTGCCTGTTCTCTTAGCCGGGCATTTAATAAGCCCGCATCGCTGCGGGCTTCCAAGCATAAGGTTTAAGTTGACCTCTTGAACTTTATCGCCCTACAGCAGAACATCGCCCTCTACCAGTCTTACGACCAGAAGGACGCTGATAATGCCGATTACGATAAGGCTTGAACTAAAGTACATTTGATCTCCCTTTCTAGTGTACAGGTTTTGTGTACAGTGCGATGATAGCATTGTGAAGATTTTGTGTCAACACTTTTTGTGAAAAAACTCAAATTTTGAGCCCGATTTTGTGTACAAATAACAGAACAATCGGCAAACGGCGCTGAAAGCATCATATGCAGCGTCATTTTATGCGATTTTTTGATTTACGCCACGTCTGCAGCTTTTTTCTCATAAAAAGGGGGGAAGCCCCTTGATCGAGGCATCCCCGGATGTCCGGATCTTTGAATACAGATCTCTGTCCTTCTACTGAGGTGTTCCGTCGGAGTTGAACAGAGGCAGATACTCGAGGAAAGTTATGTCAGTACGGTCGGCAGCTTCGCCCTCAGCCAGTACCGTGAACTTGCCGACGATGTTTCCGCCGACTGTATCTACAAGCGCCTCAATGGCTGCGAGCGATTCGCCCGTGCTGATGACGTCGTCGACTATCAGGGTGCGCTTGCCCTCGATCTGTTCTCTTTCATCTCTGCCAAGGCAGAGTGTCTGCATATGGTCAGTTGTGATCGAATTGACCTGGACCTTGACGACATCCTGCATGTAGAGCTTTGCTCCCTTGCGGGCTACGATGTAAGGCTTGCCCGACTGGCGCGCCATCTCATAGCAGAGCGGGATGCCCTTGCTCTCGGCAGTGATGAGAACGTCGAATTCCGGCGCCTGTTTCAGAAGCTCTCTGGCTGCGGCTTCGGTGATCTCCACATCATTGAACATAATGAAGCCTGCAATGTAAAGGTCGTCTGTTACCTTGCAAAGCGGCAGATGCCTTTCGAGGCCTGCGATAGTCATCTTATAGTCCATAATCTCTTCCTTTCAGTTACCCACAATACACACATGGATTTTACCACAACACGGGCAGTTTTTTAATACGTTTGGCAACATTATCTCATCGGCGTCATCCTGCATACCGCTATGTACCGGGCATCCTGATACTCATAAGCGCAGGTGGACAGCAGAACGAGCATGTCATCCGTCGTCACTTTGACGTCCGTCGTATAGTCTGCCAGGTTTTCGACCAGCCTGATGTATTCAGCTTTCTTATCTTCATCAGTCATGTTGGTCTGATATATGTTGCTGTCGGAAGGCTGATTGAGAAACGCCCATATCTCCAGGTAATAATTCCCGTCCGGAGTATACAGCTTCAGTTTTGGGTGATCGGCAGTCCACCCGGGATCCTTGAGTGACTTGAGGCACGCAAACATGCTCCCGTCCTTCATGTGATGGCCGTAGATAATGGTATTGAACTGCCTGAACGGGGCTTCAGTAACGGCATCCGCGAAGAGAGTACCGCAGACGCCCCAGGTGCGGTCGAAAAGCATGCTGAGGTACATGTCGTTGTTTTCACCCTGCACGACCGGATAGTCGATCACCGTATCATCGTAGACCAGCCATCCGATCACATCCGGATTGATCGCGCTGAGGGCGTCAAAATCGATCCCCACCCTGGCATCTCCTGCCGCCTCCGCTATCTTGTCGTATACCGCCCTGTCAGCCCTATAGCTCTTAAGGATAGTAAAGACCTTGAAACCGGACACCAGGCAGATGAGGGCAAGACAAACCATGATGACGTTCATTGCCGCCCTTCTCACTCTCATATTCATTGATGCGGGTTTCTTTTGTTCTTTCGACATTCCCGTGCGTTCAGCCTATGCTTCCGGTATCTCTATTTCCTTATAGTTGCTCATGAACTCGAAGATCTTTGCCATAGCCTTGTCAGCACCGCCTTCGGTATCGGATTCGACATTGAGCGGCATGACAGGATCGTGCAAAGACATGCGCAGCAGGAACCATCCCTTTGCGCCGTCAATATCGTAATTGACCCTGACACCCTCGTAATTAGGCTCTACGACCTCCAGATTTCCGGAGTACTCAGCCCACTTTCCAAAGTCCTCAAGGGCACCTGTGCCGTAAGCCGCAAAGTCCTCCGCCTTTATCTTCAGCCTGACTTCTTTAGATTCGGCAGGCGATCTCAGTCCGTCCATCAGGGCTGTTATGTCCTTGCCCTCAGCCTTGAGCCTTGCTGCGTTGATCACTATCTGTACGGCAAGGAAGGCTCCGTCATCGAGGTAATAGTTGTCCGAGTACGCGGCATGGCCGGATGTCTCGATTGCAAGAAATGCCTGCTCGCCTGCCTCGGTCAGCTCTTTGGCCTTGTTGATTACATTTCTGTAACCTCTCTTGTACCTAAGGTGTTTCAATCCCAGTTTGTCTTCGAGGAACTCATGCAGTTCGTTGGATGTGATGCTGTCAGTAACGACCGTTCCGCCCGGATAATCGCCCGCGGCCAGAGCGGCCGCAAGCGCGACTATCTCATTGCGCGCTATAGGCCTTCCTCCCGGACCTACTGCCGCTGACCTGTCGCCGTCCGTATCGAATATGATGCCCAGATCGGCATTGTTGTCCTTTACGGCCTTGCAGATCGCAGCCATGGCGTCCTTGTTCTCCGGGTTGGCAGGATGATTAGGGAAAGTTCCGTCAGGCTCAAGGTACAGGCTGCCGCTTATGTCAGCGCCCATCTTCTCAAGAACTTCCGTCGCGAAGAATCCGGAGGCTCCGTTGCCTGCGTCTACGACAATGTGCATCCCCTTCAGGTAGCCCGGAATGTCCTTAAGGCCCTGTGAGATCATCTGGCGCAGGTATGCAGCATAGAAAGGCATCAGTGCGACTTCGTTTTTATCGTATACTCCGCCAATGAAGTTATACCTGCTGGCCAGTCTCAGGATCTCGGTAATATCTTCCTTTTCAAATCCGCCTTCCGCAGAGAAGAATTTGAACCCGTTCCTTTCATACGGCAGATGACTGGCCGTGATCATGATGGCTCCGTCGAATTCGAATTGCGGAAGTACCGTAGACATGAACATAGCCGGAGTAGTAGCCAGCCCCGCGTCATATCCCTCGGCCCCCCAGAGGCTTATGGCTTCAAGGATTCCTTCTTTGAGTTCGTCTCCGGAAACACGTGAATCCTGGCCGACACATATTTTAAGCATCACCGGATTCTTATTTACCTTTTTTGACAGCAGGTAACAAAAGGCTCCGGCGATCCGGCCCGCGACCTCTTTATTGAGATTGACCTCCGGTCCGCCTTCTGTAGCTATGGCGACTCCGCGAATGTCACTTCCGTTCTGCAGCTTTTTGAAATCTATCATTTTTCGCTCCTAACGAGTTAAAGCAGGGACCCGAAGGCCCCTGCTTTTTCAGTTAAAATTTGTGTGGCTTAGCCGGCACTGTTGAGCAGCAGCAATCCAAATACCAGCGTAAACAGAGCTACTGTCTCTACGATACCGATTACGATGAAGTAGTTAGCGGTACCTTTTCCTGTTGCTCCGAGAGCATCAGATGCAGCAGCAGCGCATCTTCCCTGGAAGAGGGCCGACATTCCGATTGCAAGGCCGCCAAAGAGGCCAACGCCGAGAGCCATGCCGGCATCGCAGTTTGCGCTGTTGATGAAGTTCATCAGCAGGAAGCCGTAAATTGTCTGTGTGAGCGGAGCACCTGTGAAGGCGATCATGATGAACGGAGCAGGTTTGCCGCTTGCGTAGCACTTTTTCCATGCGCCTACCGAGGACATTCCGGCAAAACCGGCACCGAACGCCGAACCGGCAGCAGATAAACCAAGGGCCGCAGCCATACCTATAAATGCAAGATTCATAATAATTTCTCCTTTTCTATTTATTTAGTTCCTTAAATGGTTCATATGGCAGTCCTGTCCACTCGAGGCCGACCTGACCCGAGAACTCGAGTACGTTCAGACGCACGCCGTGAACGACTACCGACAGGAAACACATTATTATGTTGAGTGCATGGCCTATAAGTACGACCAGTACACCGAGGATTATCAGAGGGCCGTGCATGCCTGCCGCGATCCCGTTGAAGCTCTGTGAGATCGCAACACCGGCCATTCCGACTGCGAACAGTCTTATGTAGCTCATTACGTTTCCGAAACAGCTTATCGTATCAAGGAAGTCCGTAAACGCGTTTGCCAGCCCTGCCTTCAATCCCTGTCCGAATGTCAGGTCCGGAGACATTCCTCCGAACAGCAGGACAAGTACGAAAGCGACGCCTATCAGCGCAAACACCGGTACCAGCGGGATCGGATCATGGATGACCAGATTCAGAGCCAGCAGATACATCGCCACTACGGCGATCGCCCAGCCTAAATTGGATACCCACGACAGATCCTTCTTAGGGATCTTCTCCTTTATCGAAAGGATGGATCCAAGTACCATCTGGACCGCGCCTATCGAGAACGAGAACTTCATTATGGCGTTCTGCGTTACATTGGACGTGAGTCCGAAGTACTCAGGATATGTGGCCAGGCTCGGTACTACGAGCATCTTGAGGAACGGTACCTTCATAGCGCTCTCCATGCCGAACCAGGTTCCGGTGACTGCGCCCCATACGATCGTGGCGATCGACAGCACGAAGAGAAGGAATGTGACCGTTGAGCCTTTCTTCTGCTTCAGCCTGAGGGCGATGGTTCCCAGAAGTATCAGTACTCCGTAGCCGCCGTCTCCGATTATCATCGCAAAGAACAGCGTGAAGAACAGGAAGAACCAGAGCGATACATCCTGCTCTCTGTAGCCCGGAAGCACCCCCAGGATATCGAATACAGGCTCGATGAGCTTGGATACCTTGTTGAAGCGGAGCTTGGTAGGTATCTTGTCATCGTCTTCAGCTACGTCTTCAGCCGCCCACGCCAGATTGTTTTCTGCCGCAATGGCTCTGACTTTGTCCATTTCGACTTCAGGGACATAGCCGGAGATCCAGACGAAGTCTTCGTCCCCCTGCGCCGTAGCGCTCGCGGATGAGTAGTTGACCTCGTTCTGCATCTTGACCAGCTGGTCCTTGAAACTGGCATCGTACTTTGACGCGTCCTTAAGTATGCCGTCACACTCCGCGATACCGCTGCGGGCCTGATCAATACTCTCCTTGAGCTCGCTCATGCTCTTTTCAGGAGGCATGAACTCGGTCCCCGGTATCTCAGGAGGCAGTGTGCCGATCACAGCGACCGCGTCCTGCTTGTCGATAGGGGCAAGGCGTATAAGTTTGACGTTTTCGTCTTCGAGAGCGGCCTGCAGTTCTTTGCTTCCCATTCTGTAGAAGTGGAAGTCGTAGCCGTCATCTCTGAGCTTTCTGAGCTCTTCAGGCAAAAAATCTCCCCACGCCGAGATCCTGTCGATCTCAGTATTCGCCGCGCTTATCTCCTGTCCCAGTAAGCTCTTGCGTTCCATCGCGTCGAGCGCGCCCGAATACATCTTTTGGAATTCATCGTCAGCGAGTATCTCCTTCGCTCCCTCCTGCTTCGGATCGGCATAGTCCTTGAGGGCCATCTCCATCCTTGACATTGTCTGGAAGCGCTCGGATACCTCGCGGTCCGCACTTTGTTTTTCAGCGAGATGCACTACGCCCGCATCTCTGAGGGCCTTCAGCATCTCTTCTTTAGCAGAGGCAGTTGTGACGATGTGTACCATTTTCATTTTTTCTACCATCGCTATACCTCCACTAGTTTTTTCTTCGAGATCTTACCCCTGACTACGGCGGCGGTCTGCTGGTCTCCCAGATATACCTGGATCACGCGGATATTCTCCTTTGCTTCAGGTATCTTGACCTTTTCAAAGAGGTTAACTCTTTGCGATGTGGTCCGGAGTTCTCTTTCCAGAAGCTGTACCTGCTTCCGGAGAGTCGAGACTATTGCGTCGAGTCTGGCGATCTCACGAAGCTTGAAGACGGCAGTGTCTACCCACAGCGGATAGTCGTCCACGTTATAGTTGATGTCCTTGAACGTGAGCTCTTCGAATGAAGGGATCTTTACACCTGCTATATTGTCTTCTGTTACGATGACTTTGTCAGGCTGCACCAGTTTATCCAGTTTCAGCTCTTCATCGAAGATCTCATTCTCTGCGAATACAGCTACCCAGTCGTCCAAGTCACCAATCATCTGAACGCGCTCGGCTTCCCTCTGCTCGAGTTCCTGACGTATCTTCATGATGACTGACTGCAGCTGCTGCTTTTTCAGCTGCAGAGTCGGAAGATAGCGCTGGAACTGCTTGAGGTTGTCCTTCTGCTTCTTCAGCTCGTTCTTGGTAAGTTTGATAGCCATGACACGCTCCTTTTATGTTAATTCAACGCGTCCTTATCAGGCCACCTCTCCTCGATCAGACTTGTCTTCATTCCTGTCTCGACAGGATCGAAGCATTCTGCGAGGATCTCCCAGCCAAGGTCAAGAGCGTCCTCCAGCGGGATGTTCACTGAAAGATCCATCATCTTGGTCTCAAACATCTCGCCATACTTCAGGAGCTTGTCATCCCACTCAGTCATCATGAATCCCATGGATTTCTTTTCGAGGGACTCCTTGTACTGAGCGTAGAGTCTGATCATACCGTCCATCAGGGCTCTGTGGTCGTCTCTTGTCTTGCCGTTTACGTTCTGTTTCAGACGCGAAAGCGATCCGAAAGGTTCGATACGGCCGCCCTTGAGATAGTACTGACCCTCTGTGATGTATCCTGTGTTGTCCGGTACCGGGTGGGTTACGTCATCACCAGGCATCGTCGTTACGCCGAGGATGGTGATGGAACCTGCGCCTTCGATATCCACTGCCTTTTCATAACGCGAAGCGAGGCAGCTGTACAGATCGCCCGGATAACCGCGGTTGGACGGTACCTGCTCCATCGTGATCGCCATTTCCTTCTGCGCGTCCGCGAAGTTGGTCATGTCGGTCAGGAGCACCAGTACTCTCTTTCCTTCAAGAGCGAACTGCTCGGCTACAGCCAGCGACATGTCAGGCACCAGCGTGCACTCTACGATAGGGTCCGCCGCGGTGTGGATGAACATGACTGTATGCGACATGGCGCCGCCCTTTTCAAGCGTGTCACGAAACTCCATGTAGTCGTCGTACTTGAGTCCCATTCCGCCGAGGATGATGATGTCTACTTCGGCCTGCATCGCGATCCTGGACAGCAGCTGGTTGTACGGCTCTCCGGAGATGGAGAAGATAGGGAGCTTCTGGCTCTCTACCAGCGTGTTGAATACGTCGATCATCGGGATACCTGTACGTACCATCTTCTTAGGAAGGATACGCTTGGCCGGGTTGAACGACGGTCCGCCGATCGGGATCATGTTTTCTGTAAGAGCAGGTCCGTTGTCTCTCGGTACGCCCGCGCCGTCGAATACACGGCCAAGGAGGTGATCGGAGAACGATACCATCATAGGTCTGCCCAGGAAGCGGACAGGGTCTGTCGTGCTGACGCCCTGCGCTCCGGCGAATACCTGGAGGGATACTATATCCTTATCCAGCTTGATAACGTTAGCGTAACTGTCGCCTACGAGAGCCAGGTCTCCGTTCTTGACGCCCGGCGCGCGGACCGTTACTACGTTACCTACTATAGATTCTATTTTTGTATATACTTTTTGCATATTCTTCGACCTCCTACTCTACGACTCTTGCCATGTAAAAGTCTGAGATCTTTTTCTCCTGCGCTTCGAACTCCGGAGTCTCGAATTCCGTGCCATGCCAGTCAAGGAATTCCTGTCTGAGCTGGTTGAAGAACGCTCGGATCTCTCTCTTGTCTGTGATATCGTACTTTCTTGTCAACGCATCATAGAGCCTGTTGAATTCCCTGCGCTGTCTCTCAGGTACGCAGGCCTCGTCGATCGGGTCGAAGGAGTTCTGCTGCAGATATACCGCGTCGAGAAGTTCGCCCTTCTGATAGATGGTGTAGTCTTCGGATGAGGTTCCTTCCTCGCCGACTACCTTCATCATCTGGTTGACTTCCGTGCTCCTGATGAGGATCCCGCGTGCCTTGTTCACAAGATCCATGTCGACAACGCCCTTATACTTGGACCATGAATCCACCGGATGGATGGCTGGGTACTTACGCGCGTCGGAACGCTCTCTTGCAAGTCCGTGGAATGCTCCTACTACCTTCAGTGTCGCCTGTGTTACCGGCTCTTCGAAGTTACCTCCGGCCGGTGATACCGTACCACCGATGGTGATCGATCCGATCTCTCCGTTATCGAGACGGACCTTACCGGCTCTCTCGTAGAAGTTCGCGATCGTCGATTCCAGGTACGCCGGGAAAGCTTCCTCGCCCGGGATCTCCTCCAGACGTCCTGACATCTCACGCATCGCCTGCGCCCAGCGGCTCGTGGAGTCAGCCAGAAGCAGTACGTCGAGTCCCATCTGTCTGTAATACTCAGCCAGTGTTACCGCAGTGTAGCAGGACGCTTCACGGGCAGCTACCGGCATGGACGATGTGTTGCAGATGATGATGGTTCTTTCCATCAGCGAGCGGCCTGTCTTAGGGTCGATCAGTTCAGGGAACTCTTTCAGTACTTCTACTACTTCGCCGGCACGCTCTCCGCAGGCAGCTACGATTACGACGTCTGCCTCAGAGTTCTTGGCCTGCATGTGCTGAAGTACTGTCTTGCCCGCTCCGAAAGGTCCCGGTGTGCAGAACGTTCCGCCCTTCGCTACCGGAAGGAAGGAGTCGATGCAGCGGATCTTTGTTACTAGCGGTTCATTCGGGCGCAGCTTTTCGGAATAGCATTTGACAGCCTGCTTTACCGGCTGTGTGAATACCATTGAAAGGTCTCTCTCTTCACCCTTGCCATTGACTATCGTCGCGACGGTAGAACGCACATTGTACGAACCCGGCCCGACTATGGATTTCACGGTCCAGTCACTGCCTCTAAGCGTGAACGGTACCATGATGTGGTGTGTGAACAGTCCCTCGGGAACGGTTCCGAGAGTGGCGCCGGCTTTGACTTTGTCACCGACTTTGGCTACAGGAGTAAACTCCCAGTCGCGATCAGGGATCGCGTCAAGATAAACTCCTCTGTCCAGGAAGAAACCGCACTGCTCAGCCAGTTTTGGCAGCGGGTTCTGCAGACCGTCGAACACCTGTGTCAGCAGGCCCGGACCCAGATCTACGCTCATGAGCTCGCCGGTGAACTCTACCTCGTCACCGACCTTGATGCCGTTCGTCATTTCGTAGATCTGCATGCTTACTTCCCCGTTGTTGATACGGATAACCTCTCCTTTGAGGCGTTTGTCATCAACGAGGATGTAACCGACTTCATTCTTGCGAACGGAGCCATCGAAATCGACTTTTATCAGGTTTCCGTTGACTCCGGCTACATATCCTGTTTCTGTTTTCATATAACACTCCTGTTACAAACTGTATACGCGCTGCTGTATCCCGTCGAACAGTGACTGGAATTCAGCCTTGCCCTTCGTCTGTTCGAAGCAATTCAGCCTCTCAAGCAGTTTCAATTTGATCGCATAGCCGAAAAGCACATAATCATCAAACATATGCAGTCCGACGAGTGAATCGAGGTTCTCGAATTCGTACTCCAGCAGAACTTTTTCTGCTTCAAGCGGGTTCTTGGCCGAAAGCGCGGCCGCCGCCGCCTGTGCTATGAGACCATCCTTATCGTAAGCGGATGAATAGCTTTTGCCCAGGTTCATGCTCCTCTGATAATTCAGCTCTTTCATGAGCATTCCGTAGAAGCGCGACCACTCATCTACGAGAGGCCCCTCTGTGGAATCGAGGGTGAGATCCTTCAGCATCTGATACTTTTCTTCGCTTACATTAGACTGGCAGCAGGACAGAAATTCGTCATAAGTAAGTGGCATATCTCCGTCCGCTCTGAGTTCAGGCAGGCTTGCTATCAGATAATAATACGAAGCCATACTGTACCTCCTTTACTGGAAGTCCAGATCTCTGAAGTATGGCATCAGCATCTCCATGATTCCGTCATCTGAACAGTCAAAATAGCCTGATCCGTCCTTGGCTGCAAGGCGGAATCCCTGCTGTACTTCTTTAGTCGGTCTGATCTCCAGTCCGTTCTTGATCTCCTGAGCGAGCTCCTTCTTGAGAGCATCTCCGACCTCGGATACTTCTGCTGCGTAATCCGCAACATTTTCACCGGCGATCGCCGCGCGGATCAGTTTGCCAAGCCCTTCGCCCGAGAGTTCCTTGCCGATATCGGCCGCGAGGATCTTCTCGAACTCACCCTGGATCTCAGTCTTGAAAGCCAGGACAGCGTCTCTCTTCGCCTGCTCGGCGCTGACGGCAGCACTTTCTCTGAGAATGTTGATTTCCTTCTCAGCAGTATCTTTGTATTGCTGCGCTTCAGACTTCGCGCTTGAAACGATCGACTCTGCTTTCTTCTTTGCTTCTGCAATGATGGATTCCGCTTCGGCATTCGCCGCCTCTATCCCTTCTTTGCGGATAGAGGAGACCAGGTCTTGAATCTGTAGTTCCATAGGCACCTCCTGTATATGAGTCAATAACCTTGTATAACCGAAAACTGATTATATTTGTTTATATTTTATCACACTTTCTATGTGTGCTTTTTCTGTTTAGCGAATTAAAAACGAAAAAACAAAGCAAAACAAAAAACGCCATGGCGTCTTTTGGTTTCGTGTCCTTTTTTCAGTTGGGAATCTGAGCTTGTTTTTCTGTTAATTCCAAAGGAAAAGCCCGGCGGAAATCACGTAAAACACCACCATCGAGGCTGTCAGAATGAGCGCCATTATCTTGGCGCCCGTGTTGAGCTTTTTGCGGCGCTCTTCATAATCCTGCATCGTCTTCTCTTCAGCTGCTTTTTTCGAAATATTGCTCTTGCTGTATTTGTTTGCCATCTCTTTCTCCTTATTTGTGATATGTCTCTCCGGCGTTGATCTTGAACGCGCGGTATATCTGCTCCAGAAGCACTATCCGCGCCAGCTGGTGCGGCAAAGTGATAGGTCCGAAGCTCATCCTGAGATCCGCGCGGGACTTGACTTCCGCGCTGAGACCCAGGCTGCCTCCTATTATGAAGTCGACGGTCGACGCTGTGAACGAGATATCGGCTATCTTCTTCGCGAGAGCCTCCGATGACAGCTCCCGTCCGCTTATATCGAGCGCGATGACATGGTCGCCGGCGTTCACTTTCTCGAGTATTGCCCTGCCTTCCTTTTCTATCACGTTCTCCTCGTCAGCGCGCGAAGCGTGAGCCGGCAGCTTTTCTTCTTTTATCTCGGTCACCGACACGCTGCAGTACGCGCCGAGTCTCTTCATGTACTCAGCTGACGCCGCTTCCCAGTATTTCTCTTTGAACTTTCCTACGCAGATTATCCTGATATTGAGCATCGTTTTTATTCCTCCCGCAGGACAGGCATGCTTGTAAGGCCTTCTCTGGCGGCTACCTCCAGCAGATAGTCCGTGCCTCTATGGAAACCCGCTGCCACAAGAGCATCCTCTATGGTCTGCCTTGCGAAGAGCGGCATGTTGTTATGGAAGCTGAGGTGAGCCAGCATTATGCGAAGCGGGCTGTCTGACTCTCTTTCCGCAAGTATGCGGGTCAGCACCTCAGCGGCATATTCATTCGACAGGTGCCCGAGGTCGCTCTTTATCCTGACCTTCAGCGGGTAAGGATATTCGCAAAAGAGCAGCATGTCCACGTCATGATTGGACTCAAAGACCAGCATGTCTGCATCGCGTATCGCCTCATAGATCTCATCCGTGATTATCCCCGTGTCGGTCACTACCGCCAGTTTCTCTCCGCCCGATTCAACGGCAAAGCCAAGCGGCTCGGCGGCATCGTGGCTCAGCGGGAAAGTGCTGATAGTGAGCCCTTCGATCTCTATTATTTCTCCCTCGCCCACAGGACATATCCTGCTTTCCTCCACGTGAGAGAATGCCGGGGTGTGAAGTATGGTGCCGCGGCTTGCAAAAACTGTCGCATTGCTGCACTTGCGGGCCACCGCCCTGATACTCTTCACGTGGTCTGCGTGTTCATGGGTAATGAGTACGGCATCCACATCTTCAGGCTTCACGCCTAGTTCTGCAAGCGCTTCATTTATGCTTCTGGCGGTCAGTCCCACGTCGAGTATGAGAACGTGTCCGTCCGCCTTTATGATATATGCATTTCCGGAACTGCTGCTGCCGACCGAAATGATCTCCAAAGTTATATCCTTTCTGACTATTGTTTCTTAGGTTTTGGTTTCATGGTGCGGGCGCTGTTTTTCACGTAGCCGCGGTCGCGCCTGCACACCGCCTTGTAGCTGCAATAATTGCAGACGAGCTTGTTGTCATTTTTGAGAGGACGAATGCCTATCTTTCCGCTCAGAATGCCCGAAGCCGTCTCTTCTATGCGCGCCATCACATCGCCGCGCGCCTCCTCAAAGTCTTCGCGGCTGATTTTGTTTTTAGCCGACGCGAGCACCTTCTCAGGCATCGCGCTGAGCACGCCTTCCTCATCTATGAACAGTCCTTTAAGCGTGAACTCATCCTCCGCCTGCCTGTTCTCAAGGACACCTGTCTTGGCAGCGTCCTTGTCGTTGGCCGATTCGATTGGATCCTTGATGTTGAAGTAGAACATGCCTGCCGGCGACATTCCGCCTGAAGACGCGGAGATCGTATAGATCATCAGCTGCATCTTGTATCCCTGGCGCACTTTCCACAGGTCGAGCTTGTCAGAGCCCGTCTTGTAATCGATTATCCTGACACGGTCCTCGCCGCCTACATCCATGAAGTCCGCGCGGTCTATCTTGCCCTCTACCAGGACTTCATCATCGCCTATCTTTAGCCTTATTGGCTCAAACTTCCCGTTTCTTCCGAAGCCTTCTTCGAATACTGCATCCTTTACGCTTGCAGCCGCGAGCTGTGCCGCCATTGCTTTGGCAGCGGCCGCGCATATCTCACGTATGCGGCTCATGCGGTAGTCTTCGACACCGGCGGATACGAAGAGTCCGTCCCTGTAATCTTTTGACAGATCATCAAGGGCCGCGGTGACCATATCTTCAAGAGCTTTGTCATCGCCTTCCTTTTTTCTGCCGAATATCTCTTTTTCTGACATCAGCTGCCTCGCGACCGCCATCAGGCACTCGTGATAGACATCGCCCACGGATCTGGCATCGCTCTCAAAGGATCTTTCCTCTCTCGGTCTCAGGCCTCTTTCAACGAAGTACTTGAACGGACAGTCTATGTAGCTGCCGATCGATGACGCGCTCATGAAGAGTCGTCCGTCGCTCCTTCCGAAGAGCTGCTTCGCGGTTCCCCTGCCCAGAGGTCTCGGATCGTTCTCGTAAGCCGCCGCCTTCAGCATGATGTCGAGTTCATCTTTTCTGTTGTCAGCGTACCACTTCAGCATGGCTCTTGTAAGAGCGTCAGGCTCGTCCGGTCCGCTTGCGTCCTTGACGCGGTTGATCAGATGCCTCATTCCGTCATCCGCAGTATTGATGGCATCTGAAGCGCCTTCGCTGATGATGTCTCTCCGGATAAGCCCATCGTCCTGTATCCTCGGGAAAAGCGCCTTGACGGCTTCCACGACCGGAGACGGTTCCATGTCATTGCCCTCAGCGTCTGTCATTGCCCAGCTCATGTATATCTTTTCGGACGGCCTTGCCATCATGCGGTACATGGCGGCGTTCTCTTCGTCCATTTTTATCTCTGAAAGTTTTCCGAGCGGGAATCCCCTCTTTTTGAAGTACTCTTTCTCATCGATCGAGAAGAGCCCCTCGGTCTCAGGTTTGAGCGGCATCACACCCTCGCACGCGCCGAGTATGACCGCCGCTTTCATGCGGCGCGGCCTGGTCCTTATCATGGTGCCCATCGAAAGCCCGTCGACTGTCGGCGGTATGACTCCGACCTCCACATCCGAAAGACCCGCCTTATATATATCCGTGAATTCCGCGAGATCCATCGCGGAATCACCCATTATCTCATCTATCTGGGCCAGCAGGTCCACAGCCTTGCCGAAGCTCTGCGTCAGGCGCTGAGCCTCATCGTGTAGACCGGCCTCATCCTGAACAGACGCGGCTTCTTCTACTCTTTCGCTCAGCTTCCACTCATCATCAAGGTACGTCCTGAAGCCCCTGATGAAAGCTCCGGTGTTTTCAGCCTTGGTAAGGGCGCTGAGCTTAGCGATCGCTGCTGATATCCTGTCTCTTATAGAATCAAGGCGCGCGAAATCTTCTTCGCTGTAAGCGTCCCTGCCGTACTTGAACGGCTTGTCCCACATGGATCCTTTTATATGGAACTCGCGGGCGTAGTTTTCCAGATCCTCTATGTCGCTGTCATCGAGGCCGGAAAGGCCGGTCTTCAGCATCGCAAAGAGGAATGACGAATGACCTCGGTGCGCCGTGAAGTCCAGGAGATTGACTATGAAGCCTACAGCCGAGCTGTCTGTGATGTCGCGGGAAGTGTCGGCAAATACCGGCAGTCCGTATTCGGCAAAGACTCTCCTTATGATAGGCTGCATCGCGCCTTCGTCATTTGCTATCACCTGTATCTCGCGCATCCTGTATCCCAGATCGCGCACCAGATGCCAGATATACGCGGCTGCGCTCTCAGCCTCGTAGTACGGGTTGGCAGCGCACACCAGCGTAAGGTCTTCAGGCACAAAGTCCTTGTTGGCAGCTCTTTCATCCGCAGAGATGAGGTCCTTCCAGAGACCTGTCTCCATGCGGGATATCGTCTCGGACTGAGCGATCTCATATGCGCGGCCTATCTCCTCAAGGCTGCAGTCTATACCGTTCTCTGCCGCCAGGTCCGTAAGCGATGCGGTCAGCATTTCATCCAGCCCAAAGTCGCTTCTGTTCACAACGAAATTGACGGACTCAGCCACCTTGGCCAGTTCCATGACGGCATTCGCGAACTTCGGAGTGATGCTGTCGTAGCCGTAGACCCATATGGTCTTTCCTCTGACCATGGCGGAATCCTTTATGGCCGATATGTACATGGATATGTAATCTTCGGAGTCCGTGTATTCTCCGCTTATGGCTCCCTCATACGCGCTTATGACCCCGCTGAGCTCCTTCAGTTTGGCCTCGAGTATAGGGTCGCCTTCAGCACCGGCAAGCATCTCCTGAAGCTCATCTATGGTGCAGTCCTGCTGCTTGAATTCCGAAATGAAATCGTTGAGCATGGCGGTGAAAGTCACCTTGCCCGCCACCTTGCGGAAGATCTCGAAATCGTCCGCGTGCTCTTTTATCAGCATGGCAAGCAGCATGAAGCGTCCGTACTTGTCAAGCATCCTGACCGACTCAAGGCCCTGCTCTGTCAGCACGCGGAATCCCAGACGGTTCATCGATATTATCTCAATATCGAAGAGGCAGTCCGCGTCCAGTTTGTCAAGCGCCTGTTCTTCAGCCACCAGGGTGTACTGATCCGGCACTAAAACGAACGTCTCACCTCCGCGCTCCTTCACGCGGTCATAGATGAAACGTTCCTTATCTATATTCTCTCTTCCGGCAAAAAGTTTCAGCATTATACTGTTATAGTTGCGTCCTGTGACAGCTTAGCCCGGACAAAGACATCGATATCTCCGTCCATGACGGCATCGACATTGCCTACTTCAGCACCCGTACGGGTGTCTTTCACCATCGTATACGGCTGGAATACATAGTTTCTTATCTGGGAGCCCCATGTCGCCATCGACTGGTCTCCCTTTATCTCGTTGAGGTTCTCCTTGTGCGCTTCCTCCGCTATCTTTGTCAGCTTGGACACAAGGATCTTCATGGCTACCTCGCGGTTCATTATCTGCGAGCGTTCATTCTGGCAGGTGACCACCATGCCCGTCGGGATATGCGTTATCCTGACAGCTGAGTCGGTCGTATTGACGTGCTGTCCGCCGGCTCCTCCCGATCTGTACGTGTCGATCTTCAGATCATTAGGGTCTATGTTGACCTCTATATCATCGCCTATGTCAGGCACTACCTCTACAGCGGCAAAGGAAGTCTGGCGCTTTCCCATCGCGTTGAAAGGCGATATGCGCACAAGTCTGTGCACACCCGTCTCGCTCTTGAGAAGTCCGTAGGCGTTCTCCCCGCTCACCTCTATAGTTGAGCTTTTTATGCCGTAGTCCACATCATCCTGCCTGTCGAGTATCTTCGTTTTGAAGCCTTTCTTCTCGCAGTATCTCAGATACATGCGTTCGAGCATCTCAGCCCAGTCGTTGGCGTCAACTCCGCCCGTCCCTGAATGTATACTGAGTATACAGTCCTTGCTGTCGTATTTTCCGGACAGCAGCATATTCGTTTTGAGATCCTCGAGCTCATCCGTGAGTTTGTCGAAGCCTGCGATAACGCTCTTTGCTTCGTCCTCATCCTCGAGTTCCTCCGCTATATCTATAAGCTCCGGCAGTTCATCTGCCTCTGAAGCGAGCCTTTCATACAGCCCAAGCTTGTCCTCAAGAGATTTCTTCTCTTTGAGCACTTTCTGTGCGTTCTTCTGGTCGTTCCAGAAGCCTTCCTTGAGACTCTCTTCTTCGAGCTCTTTTATCCTTTTCTTAAGACCCTCCGGGTCAAAGATAGCCTCCCACTTCCTCTATCTGCTCCTTGAGAGCCGGAAGCTGGCTTCTTATTTCATCAAGCTGTAACATTATTCATCTCCTTTGGTCAGAGTATTTCGGTTGATCAGACCCATGCGGTCCGCCTGGAGTATAAGGTCGGTCTGCAGCAGCGTCTGGTTTGCCGCAGACGCGAACATGCTGAATATTATGTCGAAGATCATCGCGGCTATGATATATTCCCTGCCTATTTCCAGCTGCCCGATTATTACGACGTATGACAGCAGGTTGACGCCGGGTATCGGGGGAGCCGCTACCAGAAGGATCAACGCGAATACTATCGCCTTTATGATCCACATAGGTGTTATCATCCCCCCGCTGTTGATCGACGCGTACATTACGAACGCGATCATGCCTATCATACTCACCGGCATGTATAGGACCAGTCCCATCGGAAGCAGCCTCTGAGTGAATATCTTCTGTATCCCCAGCTGCTTGCGGCAGCACTGCTCGGCCAGCGTGTACGTTTCCGCCACCTGCCCCGTCTTCAGTGTCTCTATGAACGACGGCTTCAGCTTTCTCAAAAGCGTCCCGGGATAGACATTCATCCTGCGACATGTGTAGAGGATCATCGTCGTCATGCAGAACAGAGACATGATGAGCGCGAAAGGTATCACCCGGGCGAGTCCGATCAGCAGGTGCCCGTTCCTCTCCAGAACCAGTCTCGCTGACAGGAACACCGTGAATAACGGCATCAGCTGAGCGATCCACTGGGCCAGCTGCGTGCTTATCAGGTTGAGCTGGCGAATGATAGCTGCGATACCGTCAGCCTTGTCACCGACGGCCATGACTGCATAAGCAAATATCACTCCCATCAATATGAGCTGAGCCGTATCAAAGTTTTTAAACGGCTCCATGAGATTTTCCGGAATTATGCCGAACAAATCATTGATGATCTCAGCGACCTTGTATCTGTTCAGTTCCCCGACGCTGAATGATTCCGCCCTCAGAGGCGCTGCGACCGCGATAGTGACGAGGCCCAGTATCAGCATGAGCGCAAAGAACCTTCCGAGTATGCGTCCGGAGTTTCCTCCCTGTTCGGATATGTCGCGAGTGTCGAGCATGGTGGACATAACTATGACGAACATCGCCGGGGCAGACACGCTGAACAATATATTGTTCCACAGATCATATACCGGCACCAGCAGATCCTTAGTCACGAACTGCGCGTCCGCCGGTGAAAGAAGCTGGAATGCCACGGCGCCGGACACTATTCCGAACAGGATGGCCAGGAGCCCGGGGATGATCGGATTGACACTCATACTGGCGAGAGGGATCCTGACCATGTTGGTCCCATGCCTGTAGCTGTAATCCGGGCTCAGTCCCGCTGATGAGAGCAATCCGCTGCTCCAGTCATCTATCTGGTTTTTTGTCTTGCTGAACGGGTTGAATGAGTCGCCCTCGTATTCTATTTTTATTCCCGGGCGGTTGAACCTGATGCCTGCCGTAACCTTTACCATGCTCGGATCGCCAAGGCTCTTCCATACGCGTATCAGCTCGTCCTCTATCGTAAATCTTATCCTTATCCGGTTCTGCTTTCCCGTTCCGATGGCATCAAGGAAACTATCGATGTCCCCGGATACGCTCTCAATGCTCTCTCCACTCAGGATGAAGCTTTTTTGCACGGACATGTCTTTAAGCGACTTATGTACCCTCGTTCCGAACGCGACAAGACAGATGATCGAGCAGGCGATGATCAGGATCGACACCGCACTCGCGTGCAGTCCTGTCAGCATGTATGCCAAAGCGTCCGCGGCATTCACCGCGGCGCACACGATCAGTCCCGCAGTTATCTTCTTCTGATCGTTCTTAAAGATCTCCTTATAGCTGTGAAGATAGACCGCGAAGAGCACGCACGTCATCGCGATCCCGGTCTCAAGTATCAGATGCAGAAATGTACTAAGATCCATCGCTACCTCAAACCAGCTCAAGCAGTTCTTCCGGTCTGCCGATGCGGTATGTCGGCTCAAAGCCGTCCGCGGCCATCGCCTCTTCATCAACATAATGGCTCCAGCCGACAAGAGCGCTTTCCACACCCGCGTTGTTGGCGCAGCCAATATCATATTTTGTATCACCTATCATTATTGCAAGGTCGCGCACGTGACCGGGTATCCGGCCTCCGCGCGCGCACTCTTCATCATCATGAGCCGCCATTTTTCTCAGAACGGCTTCCACGGTCTCGGGATGCGGTTTATGCATACTGACATCTTCCATGGTCACTATCTCATCGACCAGGTCCTCGATATCCAGAGCCTTCATGTATTTCCGAAGGCTGTATGCTGTCCTCGAAGTGCCTACACCGATCACATGACCGCTCTCCCTCAGAGTCTCAAGCAATTCTCTTACACCGTCAAACACATAGACAGTCCCCTCTTTCTGGTGAGAGTCCTGATACGCCCTGTAATAATCTATCGTTTCGCGGATGTCAGCGCCGGGGATGAGCTTTTCCATGCTGTCGGCAAGGACCTCCCCAAACGTTGCTTCTATCTCTCTGACCGGCAGCCTGCGCCCGAGATATCTCTCGAGCGTGGCCTGCCAGGATTCCGTTATTATGTTGTTCGTATTGACGAGCGTCCCGTCAAAATCAAATATTATGTATTTCTTCATCTGCTTAGCTATGGGCTTTTTACCAGCCGCCGCCTCCGCCGCCGCCGGAACCGCCGCCCGAGAAGCCGCCGCCCGAGAAACCGCCGCCTCCGCTCCAGCTGCTTCCGCCGCCACTGCTGCCGCCGCTGCTCCATCCGCCGGAACCGCCGGATGATGACGGGATGACGATGTTGTTGCTCACGCTGGAGCTGCAGTCACTCATCATGCGTCCCATCATGTAGTAATCATAATGATCCCAGCCGCGCGTACCGTGGTACCAGTGCGGAGGTGTGACAGGCAGATCCTCAAAGTTCTTGATCCACTTGTTGGAAAGACCAAACACGTAAGCGTATGGCATTATGTGGTAGAAGTACTGAGGGTCTTCCTCGACCAGCTCGTTCAGCTTGTCGATCTCAGCCGTCTTGATAAAGTCTCTGAATCCGAGCACTCTGCCCAGAAGGTCAGTATACTGGTCTGTCTTGGCTATCGCTATGACCGCGAAGAACATGCTGACAAGAGTGCCGATAAACAGATACAGCACTATTGCGATCGCCTTGGTTTTCGGCAGTATGGTCAGCGCGTCAGATACCATAGGCAGGAGCGCTGTGCCGGCAGTGAAGAACCAGATGGCTCCTATGCCCTTGAGGACCGTCTTCACCTTGGATGACGAGCGGATGTAGTCGTATACAGAGCACATCAGCCTGGCAGAAATGAGTATGTGGAACGCTGCCCACGCGAAGATAAATCCTCCCATCTCATCTCCGTTGATACTGCCCCATGTGACGAATGCCGCCGCAGGGATCATTGCCGCTATGGTGCATCCCCATCTTGCCATCACGGAATCAGGCCTCGTGATGCCTCTGCTGCCCTTGAACATGTCTTCCAGAGCATCTTTCGACTTGGTGTACTTTTTGCCGAATGTGGTCGAGGATCCTATCCCCGCCGTTGTTCTGACCGTACCCGTTCCCGGGAAAATGCCGTCATAGATCAGCCTGATGTAATGAGGCACGTCAGATCCCGGCTTCTTGATGGCGATGAACTTGAACTTCTTTCTGTCCATCTCCTCGATCTCGATATAGCCCTTGTCTGCGAGCCAGACTATGGTGGATATGACATCCTGCCTGTCGGCTCTTCCGTCCACCAGATAACCTATCTCACCCGGTGTCAGGTCATCAGGAGGGTAGAACTCGAGCGTCTTGACCATGTGCTTGTCTCTTCCGAAGAGATACCAGAGCAGGAACGCGCCTACCGGTCCGAGCACAAAGAGGAACATCTGAACGATGCTCACTCTGCCGAACTCAGGAGCGCCCTCCCAGTAGCCCTGCGGGAGCTCCAGCTGGAGCGTGATGCCGTGGTGCGCCGGGATGTTGGAGGCCGTTACGGTGATCGTCTTTCCGTCATCGCTTGTCTCCAGGAGCGCGTTTTCCTCGTTGCTTGCTGTACCGTAAGAGCCCGAGAAGACTTTAGCCTTGCTGAGGTCGGCCTCCTTAGGCAGCGTTACTACGCACTTGCTCGAGTAGATATCCGTCTCCCAGTCAGTCGGGATCAGGTTCAGCAGCAGCATGTCCATGTCGCTGTTTTCATCCTCGTACATCGCTATGTTGTAGTAGATGTCATAAGGATTCTCGCCGGTGAGCGTATAGCTTCCGCTTCCGATCTTGACGACCTCATAGCCCGACTGGGTGTAAGTCTCATAGTTATAACCCGGCACCTTTATATTCGAGATCTTCTGACCCTGCATAGGGATGTATCTGTAGATGCCGTGATGTGCCGTCACGTAATACATGTCAAGGTGCTCATGGAAATCATAGGAGTTGTCCTTGGCGACATCGACCGTGACGTCATAATTGAGTGTTTCCATCGTGTTGTCGCTGGCATGAGTGTCGTTTCCCGGAAGTCCGAACGGATACATCATTACCGCCACAGCAGCGATGGCCAGCACCGCAGCCGCTCTTCTGAGGGCCCTGATGCCTTTGTTTCCTGTCTTTTTCATCGATCCTTCTCCTTTAGAGTCCTTCATCAAACTCTTCGGTGTGCATCTTAGGGAAGTTGAACATGTTTGCGACGATGCTGGTCGGGAATTTCTCGACCTTGTTGTTGTAGTCGCGAAGCACTGCGTTGTAGTACTTTTTGGCATTGTCGATGTCCTTAGGATCACCGGCTTCCTCGTACTTGCGGAGCTCTACCTCAGCGAGCTCGATGCGGTTCTTGGCGTTGGTCAGCGAGTTGTAAGTGACCAGGAAAAAGACCGCAACCAGTACCAACAGAACAAATACTAGTTTCATCAGCATTTTGGGACTCCTTTCGTTTCTTAAGCAAATGTCTTTATCTGTTAAGCGTTGCGGCCGCAGCAATTCTTGTATTTCTTGCCGGATCCGCAAGGGCAAGGATCGTTCCTGCCCACTTTTGGCATGTCTCTTCTGACTGTTTCCTGCTTGCCCGTCTTATCGGCCTTTGGAGCGGCCGCCGGCATGCTGCCTTTTCCGCCTCTGCTCTGCTGAGCGGCGGTGTCGTCCTTATACTCCTCCTTTGCCGCGGAAGTATTGCTGCTCACGACGTTTCGTCTCTCCGTCCTTGTGGTCACAGTCACGTTGTAGCAGAACTTGACGGTCTCTTCGCGGATATCCGCGACCATTTCATCAAACATCGCGAAGCCTTCCTGAGCGTAGGCCACCGCAGGATCCTGCTGGCCTATTCCTCTGAGGCCGATACCGTCTTTCAGCTGATCCATCGCATCGATGTGATCCATCCAGCGGTTATCTACGACTCTGAGGAGGATCATTCGCTCCACCTCTCTCATCTGCTCGCTTCCGATCTCTTCTTCCTTCTCATCATAGAGAGCATCGAATATCTGCTTTATATCTTCTTTGAGCTGTTCTTCGCTGAGACCTATGAGGTATCCCTCGTCAGGTCTGAATCTTTCCCTGAACGCAGGCGTTATCTGCGACAGTCCGTCGATGATCCTCTGCATATCCCATTCTTCTGAATACTTTGACTCCATCAGGACAGGATCGACCGTGCCGTCTATGAGCTCGTACGTCATGTTCTTTATGTATCCCGATACGTCCTCACCGTCCAGGACCATGCGGCGCTGATCGTAGATGATCTCACGCTGCTTGTTCATGACGTTGTCGTACTGCAGTACGTATTTACGTATGCCGAAGTTCTTGCCTTCGACCTTCTTCTGAGCGCCTTCGATCGACCTTGAAAGCATGCCCGCCTCGAGAGGTTCATCCTCGTCCATGCCGACCCTTGCCAGCACTCCCTGCATCCTCTCGCCGCCGAAGAGTCTCATAAGATCATCCTCGAGCGCAATGAAGAACTGCGTGTTGCCCGGATCTCCCTGACGTCCGGAACGTCCTCTCAGCTGGTTGTCGATACGCCTTGATTCGTGGCGCTCGGTTCCGACTATGCAGAGACCTCCGAGTTCTCTTACCTTCTGCTGCTCAGGAGCTCTTTCAGCCTTGATCTGTTCGTGCAGAGCGTGGAAGTGCTCTCTCGCCTCCAGTAGTTCCTGATCGTCAGACTTCTCAAAGCCCGTCGCGAATGATATCTGCTCAGGCGTGTAGCCTTCTTTTCTCATCTGCTTTCTGGCTTCGAATTCCGGGTTGCCGCCCAGGATGATGTCGGTACCACGGCCGGCCATGTTGGTCGCGATGGTAACAGCTCCGAGCCTTCCGGCTTCAGCGACTATTTCAGCTTCCTGCTCGTGGTGCTTAGCGTTCAGTACGTTATGCCTGACACCGCGCTTTTTGAGCATGTCGCTTATGAGTTCGGATATCTCTATCGAGATGGTACCTACCAGCACCGGTTGTCCGGTCTGATGAGCCTCGACCACCCTGTTGACGATGGCCTTGTATTTAGCCTTCTGGTGGGCGTATACCGAGTCCTCGCGGTCCTCCCTGATCACCGGCTTGTTGGTAGGGATGACGACTACGTCCATGTTGTAGATGTCGCGGAACTCGTCTTCCTCAGTCTTGGCTGTACCGGTCATTCCTGCCAGCTTGTTGTACATCCTGAAGTAGTTCTGCAGGGTGATGGTGGCCAGAGTCTTGGACTCCGATCTTACCCTTACGCCTTCCTTCGCTTCGATGGCCTGGTGCAGTCCGTTGCTGAAGCGTCTTCCGTACATGAGACGTCCGGTGAACTCGTCAACGATGAGGATCTCTCCGTCCTTGACGATATAGTCGACGTCCCTCTTCATCAGGTAGTTGGCGCGCAGCGCCTGGTGCACGTAGTGGTTGAGCTCCATGTTGTCAGGATCGGAGAAGTTGTCGATCTTGAAGTAGTCTTCGCAGAGCTTGACACCCTCATCGGTAAGCGATACCTGATTGTCCTTTTCCTCCACCTTGTATTCTTTTTCTGCCGTAAGAGTCTTTACGAATGTGTTGGCGTTACGGTACATCACGCTGGAGTCAACGCCCCTGCCGGAAATGATGAGCGGGGTCCTGGCCTCATCGATCAGGATCGAGTCTACCTCGTCGACGATGGCGTAGTTGAGTTCTCTCTGTGTGAGATCCTCCTTGTAAGTGACCATGTTGTCGCGCAGGTAGTCGAAACCAAACTCATTGTTGGTTCCGTATGTGATGTCCGCCATGTACTGCTCGTGCCTTGCCGGTCCCTCAACCGCGTGTATGACGCATCCGACCTTGAGGCCGAGGAAGGTGTACAGTTTGCCCATCCACTCGGCGTCACGCTTGGCCAGGTAGTCGTTTACCGTGACCACATGTACGCCGTGTCCGTCGAGAGCGTTCAGGTAAGCCGGAAGCGTCGCTACCAGTGTCTTACCTTCACCTGTCTTCATCTCGGAGATGCGCCCCTGATGGAGCACGACTCCGCCGATGAGCTGCACCCTGAAGTGCTTCATTCCCAGCGATCTCCATGCGGCCTCGCGGCATACGGCGAATGCCTCGGGAAGTATGTCGTCGAGCGTCTCGCCCTCCGCGAGCCTGCCCTTGAACTCATCAGTCTTGGCTCTCAGTTCATCATCTGAGAGCTGCTGCATCTGCTCGTCATATGACTCTATTACGTCTACGATCTTTTCGACCTTCTTTACCTCTTTAGCGTTGAGGTCGCCGAAGATCTTTTCCATTAAACTCATAAGCTTTTATTCCTTTCGTTTTAGTCCTCGTCCTCAGGCTTGTCCTGGACGCTTATGCACGTCATCAAAGCCCTTCTTGAATCAGCCTTGGTGATCCTGACGTGGAACAGTTTGTGTCTTGATTCGTAGTCGAACTCATCGCCCACCTTAGGCAGACGGTCAAGCTCTATCATCACCCAGCCGTTGACGGTAGTCGCGTCGGCCTCGATCTCCTCGTCAAACATGTCGAAGAAGTCCTCGAGGTTGGCTCCGCCCGCTACCATAAAGGTATCGTTGCCCGCAGGTCTCACGTCTCTGGATGTGACCGCGTCATGCTCATCGTAGATGTCTCCTACGATCTCCTCGATGATGTCCTCCAGAGTGACAAGTCCCGTAGTGCCGCCGTACTCGTCCACGACTATAGCTATGTGCGTCCTCTTGGCCTGCATCCTTCTCAGAAGGACAGCCGCCTTGAGTGTCTCGGCCACGTAAGCGACCGGCTTGATGATCTTTTCAGTGTCCTTTATCGAGCGGACATTGTTGTTGTAGAGGTCTTTCAGGTTGATGACACCGATAATGTTGTCCAGGTCATCCTCATATACAGGCAGTCTGGACAGTCCGGATGCCTTGAAGACCTCCTTGATCTCCGCGACCGCTGTTCCTCTTTCGACCGCGACTATGTCGACTCTCGGTGTGAGGATGTCGATAGCCTCGATGTCGTTGAATTCGATCGCGTTTGCGATGAGCTCGCTCTGCTCTTCGCCTATGGCTCCGCCTGCCTCTGCCTCTTCGACTATCGTCAGAAGCTCATCCTCGCTGAACTCAGGCTCATCATTCTTGCCGAAAGCCTTTTTGAGCAGGATCTTGAGTCCGTTGAAGATGAAGGTCAGCGGAGTCAGTATGAATATGAGCGCCCTGACGAATGGGGTCAGGAAGAGAGCGACCTCCTCGGCGTACTCTCTGGCTATGATCTTAGGTGAGATCTCGCCAAAGATGAGTACGAGAAGCGTGACCATGACTGTCGCTATGGTCGGTCCTATCCTGTCTCCCCAGATCATGATGCCGTAGACCGTCGCGACTGTGGTCATTGTGATGTTGGATATCGTGTTTCCGACCAGCACAGCTGTGATCAGCCTGTCGAAGTCCTCGCAAAGCGCAAGAGCATGCGCTGCCCGCTTGTTGTCGTCTGCGGCGAGGTTCTTCAGCTTGATCTTATTGGCTGAGCTGAACGCCGTCTCGGTTGCCGAGAAGAACGTTGAACACAATGTAAGTATTATTATTGCTGCTAAATAACCGTTCATTTGATTTCCCAATCTATAG
The DNA here is from genome assembly GCA_024403035.1 of Mogibacterium sp. Classification (GTDB taxonomy): domain Bacteria; phylum Bacillota; class Clostridia; order Peptostreptococcales; family Anaerovoracaceae; genus Crickella. Next base: position 40,798 of record JAKSSP010000003.1, on the reverse strand, counting down.
TTGTTTCTATTTCAGGCGCCTCATAATTGTCGCTGTCATATGTCAGGTACGCCTTCGCGGTGTACATTCCTGCCGCGACCGCCTTGTTGTCCCTGTATCTGACCGAGATGGCCTTAGGCACGCCCTTCAGGCTGATGGACTTCTCCGTACCGTCGTAATCGAACGGTTTCTCGTAAGTCCAGTGCGCTCCGGATGTGTCGTAAGATGCCTTAGCGATAGTCCACTTGAGATCAGGGATATCGGCCGCTTCGTAGTTATGCGTATCGTAGATAAGCCTTGCCCTTGCGGTGTATGTGCCCGCGTTGATCCGGCTGTTATCCGTATAGACCACGTCCAGTCCCTCAGGAACGCCCTTGAGCTTGACGGTCTTTGGCTTGTCATTGTAGACGAACGCTCCGTCGTAATCCCACTCGACTCCTGAAAGGTCTATCTCCTGCTTCGCTATCCTCCACTTGAGTTCAGGCACAGCAGGCGCCTCAAAGTTTTCTATATGTCTGTATCTTAGCCTTGCTTCGGCTGTGTAGCCGCCGGCCTCGATGCCCTTGTTGCCCACGTAGGACTCGACCTTGACGCCCTCAGGCAGGCCGACGAGTCTCACGCTCTTCTCCTTGCCGTTGTAAACGAATTCACTGTCGTAATCCCAGTGAGCCCCGGACATGTCGTAAGAGGCCTTCTCGATGTGCCACCAGCATCCGCTGACCGGAGCCGGAGTCTCGAAGTTTGCCGGATCCTTTGCTTCGACCGATGCCATGGCTTCATACTCGCCGGAGTTCATGGCTCTGTTGTCCGTGTAGCTTACCTTGACGGTATCAGGCAGACCTGTCAGCTCTACCTTCTTTTCTTCTCCGTCGAAGGTGAAAGGCTTCTCGTAATCCCAGCGCACCACAGACATGTCTATAGGAGCCTTAAGTATCTCCCACTTGCAAGGCGCGAGTTCGCACTCCTTGTAGTTGCCGGCCTTCTTCGCGATGAGCCTGGCGGTCGTGTAGTAGACGCCGGCGTCTGTCGCCGTGTCGCCCTCATATACCACATCGAATCCTTCAGGGATACCGGCGAGACTGACCTTAGGAGCGATTCCGCGCAGTCTGTCGAAGAGACCCTGCTCGTGAACGACTTCCGCTATGGATACGCTCTTAGGGGTACCGTCATACACGAATGGCTTGCTGTATGTCCAGCGTACGGCATCCTGATCGATCTGTATCGCTGCCGGAGCGATACTCCAGCTGCAGCCGCCGAATGAAGGCTTCTCGTAATTGGCTTCGTCATATTCCAGTTTGACCGAGGCTTCATAGTCTCCCGCGTCTGTCGCGGTATTGCCGCTGTAGACAGGAGTGATTCCCTCAGGAAGTCCCGCGAGGAATACCGACTGCTCGTTTCCGTCATAGACGAATCCTTCAGTCCCCTTCCATTCGACTCCGCTCATGTCGTATGCTGCCTTGGAGATGCTCCACTTGCAGCCGTTCATCTTAGGCATGTGGTAATTATCTTTATCGCATTCGAATTCGACTGCCGCGCTGTACTTGCCGGCTGTTGATGCCGAGTTGTTCCTGTAGACAGGCGTCACACCCTCAGGCAGGCCCGCGACATATACCGACTTCTCGTTTCCGTCGTAGACCGTTTCGAAGTCGCCTTCCCATCTGGCTCCGGACATGTCGTAGTCAGCCTTAAGGATGCGCCACTTGCAGTCTCTGATGGATGTTCCGTTGTAGTTGTCAGGATCCTTCGGGGTGAGCTCCGCGTGAGCTGTGTAGTATCCGACCGTGTTGCTGGACGCGCCGTCGTACGAGACCTCGAGAGTCTCAGGTACGCCTTCGAGCTTCACCGTCCTGACCGTTCCGTCATAGACGAACGGCTGCGCGTAATCCCATCTCATCCTGCGGATGTCCGGATCGGCCTTCTCTATGCTCCACTGGCAGTACATGTTCTCAGGTACGTTGTAGTCCGATGTGTTTATATCGAACCTGGCGACAGCCGTGTAAGTGCCGGCGTCCACTGCCGTGTTGCCCTCATAGCTTACGCTGACTCCATCAGGCAGACCCGTGACCTCTATCCTCTTAGGTGTCGCGTCATAGACGAAGCTGCCGTCATAGTCCCATGCAACTCCGCTCATGTCGTAGTCGGCCTTGTCGATGCTCCAGTCTATGCTTACAGGATCAGGATCGACAAAGTTATTGTCCGAAGTCTCAAAGCTGGCCTTTGCTGTGTAGCTGCCGGCCTTTATTCCGCTGTTGTCACTGTATGTCGCCGTTACGCTCTCAGGCAGGCCGCAAAGCTCTATGGTCTTTCTCTCGCCGTCGTATATCAGGCTGCCCTCGTCGTAGTTCCACCTGACACCTGACATGTCGTGGTCGGCCTTCATTATCGCCCAGATGCAGTCACTGACAGCAGGCGTGTTGTAGTTTGCTGGATCGGATACCGTAAGCACGGCTCTTGCCGTGTAAGTTCCGGCATCCTTAGCCTCATTGCCCGTGTATGAAGCCGTAACTCCGTTAGGCAGCTGCTCCAGCAGTACGCTCTGCTCTCTTCCGTTGAACGGAGCGGCGCCGTCATAGTCCCATCTGACCGCAGACATGTCATAGTCGGCCTTCACGATCTGCCACTTGCAGCTTTCTATGGACGGCTTGTTGTAATTGCCCGCATCGTAAGGGATGAGATCCGCGACGGCCTCGTACGAGCCTGTTTCCGCCGCTGCGTTTCCGGAATATACCGGTCTCACGCCCTCAGGAAGCCCGCGCAGGGATACCTCGTGCATCCTGCCGTTGTACATGAACTCTCCGTCGTAATCCCAGGAAGCGCCTGACATGTCATAGTCAGCCTTTCTGATCTCCCAGTCGAGTTCCATAGGCTCAGGAGTGTTGAAGTTGCGGCTGTCCGAAGCTGTAAAGCTCACGGTCGCCTTGTATGAGCCGGCGTCTGTCGCGCTGTTGCCTCTGTATGAAGGCAGCACGCCCTCAGGAAGACCTCTCAGCACGACTCTGCGCTCGCTTCCGTCGTATGTGAACGGCTTTTCATAATCCCAGCGCACATGACTCATGTCATAATCGCCCTTCTCGATGCGCCATGTGAGGTTTTCGAGTCTGGACTTGATGAGGTTGTCCGTATCCTCAGGCACGATCTCGGCTGCGGCCACGTATGTGCCCGCCCTGCTCGCTGTCGCGTTGCTGTAGGATACGTATGTGCCTTCCGGGATGTCTTTGACCGCGACGGTCTTCTCAGTGCCGTCGTAGATGAACGGCTCCTCGTAATCCCAGACAACGGTCGAGATGTCGACAGGTGTCCTGTCGATCACCCAGTGGCACGACGCGATATCAGGTCTCTCATAGTTCTTCTCATCGAAGCTGAAGCCTGCTTTCGCTGTATACTCTCCCGCGGCAGATGCCGTGTTGCCTGTGTATTCAGGTGTGAGGCCCTCCGGGAGCCCGGTCAGTCTTACAGTCCTGACCTCACCGTCATACGCGAACTCCCTTTCTTCCTGCCATCTGACGCCGCTCATGTCGAATTCGGCCTTGTCGATCTTCCAGTCGAGCATCATGTCAGGAATATTGTCCTCATAGTTGCCGGCATCCTTGACGCTGAACTTCGCTGTTGAAGTGTATGTGCCGGCATCGGTCGCAGCAGCGTTGATATACTCCGCTCCGACTCCGTCAGGCAGCCCCGCGACTTTGACCGTCTTAGGCGAGCCGTCATATACGAACGGCTCCGCGTAATCCCAGTAAGCTCCGCTCATGTCGAATTCGGCCTTGTTGATGGTCCAGGAGTGGCCCTGCGGATCAGGCGCCTTGAAGTTGGCGGCGTCTACAGGTGAGAATAGCGCCTTTGCATAGTATCTGCCGGCAGCCTTCGCGGTGTTTCCTGTGTACTCCACCTTCACTGCGTCCCCCAGATCGTTGAAGATCTCAACTGACTTCTCAGTGCCGTCGTAGGTGAACGCCGAGGAATCGGTCCATACCAGTTCCGGCAGCTTCAGATCAGCCTTTCCGATCGACCATGTGCAGCCGTTGATCTCCGGCACTTCATAGTTGTTTGCGTCATTCGGGATGAGGACCGCGTCAGCAGCGTACTTTCCGGCCTCCACGTGGGTGTTTCCGCTGTATTCGACCTCTACGCCCTCAGGGACATTTGCCAGATAGATGCTGTGCTCGCCGCCGTCATATGTGAACGGATCGGAGTAATCCCAGAGCACATCCGTTATGTCGATCTTTTTCTTGAGTATCCTCCACTGGCAGTCCGCAGGGGCTATGGCTATGAGGTTGTCCGTGTCGTATTTCAGCTCCGCGTGAGCATTGTAGATGCCGGCGTCATAAGCAGCCGCGTTCTCATACTCGGCATAGACGCCCTCAGGCAGTCCTTCGAGTTCGACCCTCTTGACTCCGCCGTCATATGTGAAAGCGCCGTCGTAGTTCCATCTGACGCCGGACATATCCAGCTCTTTCTTATCTATGTTCCACGCGAGAGTCATATCCTCAGGCGTGTTGAAGTTATGTGTGTCAGGGTTGATGAACGAGGCCCTTGCCAGGTATTCGCCCGCGCTTGTCCCCTCATTGCCGCTGTATTTTACATCCAGTTCTTCAGGGAAGGATGCAAGCGCTACGCTGCGGCTCTCCCCGTCATAAAAGAATCCGGTGGCATCGCCCCATGTGGCGCCCGACATGTCATAGTCCGCCTTGGCGATCTCCCACTCGTGTTCCGCGCTTCCGATGAAGCAGTAGTTGCCCTTCAGAGCGGCCCTGGCAAGGTACTTGCCGGCCTGTGTCTCTACGGCACCGTCGTATTCCACGTCTGCGCCCTCAGGCAGGTTCGTGATAGAGACCTGCTTAGGCGTTCCGTCATATACAAAATCCGCGTGGCCCGACCATTCCAGCTGCGAAGCGTCGATCTCTACTTTCTTTATCTCCCATACGCAAGGGGCTATTTCCTTTGGCCTCTCATGGTTTTTCTCATCATAGAGAAGTCTGGCCGTTGCCGTATAGACTCCGGCATTCGCAGCGGAATTGCCCTCATAGCTAGGTCCTACGCCTTCAGGGAGACCCTTGATCTCTACACCGTGTCTCTTGCCCGTATAGGCAAACGCTCCCTCATAGTCCCAGCTTGCCTGAGACATATCGTATTCCGCCTTGCGGATGGTCCACTCGTACTCGCGCACTACCAGCGGCTCGTTGAAGTTGTCCTGATCAAAATCGAAGTCGATGGAGGCTACATAGGTGCCCGCGTCTGTCGCTTCGTTGCCGCTGTATGTCGGAACGACACCATCAGGCAGACCTTCTACCCATACATGCTTTGGCGTTCCGTCATACGTCATGTCATCATCTTCTGCCCAGCGTACGCCGGAAGTATCTATGTTTGCTCTTCTGATGCTCAGCTTAACAGCGTTGGAAACCGCATCGCCTATTCGGTTGGCGACATGGAGTCTCATCAGATATCCGTCGCATGCGACAGGAAGCACCGCGTCATGATTGATAGCGTGCCATGTGCCTTCCTCGCCGCTCTGGCTTATCTCAAGGTAACCGGTTACCTCAGGGTCATTCTCTGAGACGATCTCCGGAAGCTCAAACGGGATGGCCTCGCCAAAGGTGATCACAGGCGGTTCCTCGATATCACCTACCTCAGGCACGCGTGCCCATACAGCATAGAGATGGATGTCCTGATCCACAGCGTCGATCGCGTCTCCGGTCTCATAAAAGTCTCCATCCGCGTCCGGCTCAGTATTCCACGCGATGAAAGAGGATCTTTCATCAGGCGCCTCAAACGAGAGATCCTCTATGACGTATTTCTCGTTCGGGACCGTCTCTCTTTCTTCTGTCAGATCTTCACCGAAGTTGCTGTGATAGATCGCCTTGAAGCCCTCGACCGCGATTGGCTTTGCCTTTCTATACTTGCCGTATTCCTTGACGGCGAGTCTTCCGCAGTCAGCTTCTCCGTTGCCCTCGATATTGAAGTCATCACCCAGGAGTATATCTCCCAGCTTTGCGCACTTCGCAAACATCCTGTCCATGTCCGAACAGGAACTTGTGTCGAATGATGAGAGGTCCAGCTCGCAAAGATTTGCGCAGCCCTCAAACATGGAGGCCATGCTTGCGACATTGCCGGTCCTGAATCCGCTGAGATCGGCTCTCTGCATTTTCTTGCAGCCCTTGAAGAGTCCCGCGAGTGAAGCTCCGTCAGGAAAGCTGATATCGCGTGTCGCGACGACCGAAGTGATCGCGTTCTCGAATCCCTTCCACGGCGCTCCCGCGCTGCCGATGCTCACTGCCTCTCCTCTGTCGATGAGGAGATTTCCGTTCTCGTCGATACCCCAGAGGCACTCGCCCCACTTACCTACTTTGATGAACTTTCCAGCCATTTTTCTTTCCCTTTATTGTTCTTTTTTCTATCCGATATATGTCCACAATAGCACATAATCATACATAATAGATTATACTAAAAAATACGAGCAAAATAAAGGAGACCGCAGGCCTAATTTCAGGCTTGCGATCTCTCTGTTTCAGTCGTTTTCAGCGTATCGCTCCGGTCAGCGTCTCATACATGCGGTCGGCCGGATCTATGAGCGGCAGAGCGGTCAGCTTGGCAAGTTCTTCCTTGAAATACGGGAAATGCGTACACCCAAGCACGATAGCTTCCGCGCCGCATGCCTCCATGCATTTCACCGCCTCTTTCAGACCGCATCTTTTCACCACCTCTGCCGGTGAAAGGTCGTCCTCTATCGCCCGCACTATTGCCATGTTGCCCGTGCCGATGACGTATATATCATTACCCGCGGTCATCAGCGCTTCCTCTATGGCGAACGCCGACAGATTGTTGGCCGCCATGACGCCAATGCGGCTGTACGATTTGCCCAGACTTCTGTACACCTGAAGCGGCGTGTAGACACGTATTTCATCCCCGCGTTCAAGCGACTTGGAGACAGCGTAAGAGTCGAAATCAAAAGATCCCGACAGCGAGTTGCAGTAAATGAAGAAGTCTCTCACTCCATCCGCAATGAGCGGATCAAAGATGTTGTTCATCACGGCAAGTTTCCCATCATCATCCGAATACTGGAACCTCAGCTGCGAATCGCATGATTCCGATACAGGTTCATTGAGGGGCAGCAAACACTGCCCCTCCGTTTCAGAGTTCTTATTCTTTATGTACTCGACACCCATAGCGGTGTCGACCGGCGTTCCCGCCAGAACAGCAACTCTAGTTTCTTTCATTACGCGTATTATTAGAACTTAGCGACTACTGCGCCGTTGAATGTCTCCTCGATGAATGCCTTTGTAGCATCGGAGTGGAGAGCGTTTACGAGAGCCTGGATCTTCTCGCTGTTCTCGTTGCCTTCGTTGACAACGATGATGTTGACGTAAGTATCCTCCTGCTCCTCGTCAGTACCTTCTACTGCGACTACCTTGTCCATGATGTCCGCCTGGATAGCATAGTTGGCGTTGATCACTCCGAATGCGAGGTCTGGAAGCGATGCCGGGATCGAAGCTGCTTCGAGCTCAACGATCTCGATCTCACCCTTTGGATACTCTTCGATGTCAGTTACTGTAGCCGTCTCGCTGGAGCCTTCTTTGAGCTTGATAAGGCCCTGCTCTTCGAGAACCTTCAGAGCTCTGGCTTCGTTTGTAGCGTCGTTAGGAACACCGATCTTGTCACCGGCCTCGATAGCGTCGAGAGAGTCCTTTGTGCCTGCGTAGATAGCCATCTTTTCATAGTGCATGTTGGCTACAGGTACGAGTGTTGTGCCGTTCTCCTCGTTGTATTGATCGAGGTATGGAACGTGCTGGAAGTAGTTGGCGTCAACATCGCCGTCTGTTGTAGCTACGTTAGGCTGTACATAATCGTCAAACTCGATGACTTCGAGAGTCCAGCCCTCTTCTGCAAGCTGATCCTTAACGGAATTAAGGATCTCAGCGTGCGGTGTAGGAGAAGCTGCTACCTTGATCGTCTTGTCTGCGCTGTCGTCTCCGCCGGCTCCGCCGCCGCAAGATGCGAGGACGCCGAGTGAAAGTACGAGCACTGCTGCAAGAATGCTGATTCTTTTGATGTTCTTCATTGTCTTTCCCTTTCTACTTAGTAGTTATACTTGATGAATTTGATAGCTTATTTATTTTTCCCATCAGGGGTATTAACTAATTTAGACGGTTATCCATCTTTGCGGCCAGCTTTACGCCTATCTCCTGCATGATCTGTACCAGTACCACCAGCACGAGTATCGTGATCCACATGATCGTAGGCTGGAATCTGTAGTGACCGTATCTTATGGCGATATCTCCGAGTCCGCCTCCGCCTAGCGTGCCGGCCATAGCGGAGTATCCGAGTATAGTGATCGTCGCTACCGCCGCTCCGTTGAGCAGTGACGGCCTTGCCTCAAGCAGCAGCACCTTGCGGATTATCTGCATGTTGCTGGCTCCCATGGCCTGAGCCGCCTCGACCACTCCCGGATCGACCTCCAGCAGGCTCTGTTCTACCATCCTGGCTACGAACGGCCATGCCGCGAGTATGAGAGCCGCCGTTGTAGCCCAAGTTCCTATTCCCGTTCCAATGATCTTCCTTATGTATGGCATGAAAGCGATCATCAGTATAAGGAAAGGCATCGATCTTATGACGTTCACTATGAAGCCCATGATCTTGTTGTACCAGCCGACCGGTTTGATACCGTTAGGCCCGGTTACTATGAGAGAAACTCCGACCGGAAGTCCGATGATATACGATACCAGCGTTCCTACCAGCGTCATGATCAGCGTCTGTACCGTGCCTTCTCCGAGAAGCTGCAAAAGTGTATGTGTATCCATTACGCCTTTACCTCCTCTCCATATTCATCATCTTCATCTATCTCTATGAATTCGACGTTCTTGGCTTTCAGATATGCCTTCTGTTTGTCGGCTGTCTCTTTGTCGGCTGCCAGGCAGAGTACCATCTGGCCTTTCTGCGATTCACCGAGTACATCGAGGTTAGCGTACAGGAAGTTTACCGGCGCTCCGAGTTCCATTATCATGTTTGCGATTATCGGCTCGCCCGCTGTAGCTTCGTCGAATACGAGCCTTACCCTGTTCTTTGTGGAAGTCTTTGTTAAAGGCTTCTCGCGGTAGTCGCCGTCCGGGAAGAACAGCTTCCTTGCGGCCTTTGTCTTAGGCTTCTTGAAGATCTCCTGCACCTCTCCGCGCTCTACGATCTCTCCGTTCTCTATGACCGCCACCTTGTTGCAGAGCTGCTTGATGACTTCCATCTCGTGGGTGATCACCACCAGGGTGATGCCGCGCTCCTCGTTGATCTTGTGGAGCAGGCCCAATATCGAGCGTGTCGTCTTAGGGTCGAGCGCCGAAGTCGCCTCATCGCATAGGATGACTTCAGGGTCCGATGCCAGAGCTCTTGCTATGGCCACTCTCTGCTTCTGACCTCCGGACAGCTGCGACGGATATGAGTGCGCCCTGTCCTCAAGGTCTACCACCTTGAGCAGTTCCCTTGCTTTCTCAAGCGCTTCTGCCTTAGGCACTCCCGCGATCTCGAGCGGAAAGAGTATGTTGCCCAGCGCGTCTCTCTGCATCAGCAGGTTGAACTGCTGGAATATCATTGAGATCTTACGCCTGCTGAGGTTGAGCTCCCTGCTTTCGAGTCCCGTGAGCAGGTTCCCGTCAAAGAGCACCTTGCCCTCAGTCGGCTGCTCGAGCAGGTTGATCGTCCTCACGAGCGTTGATTTGCCTGCGCCGGACAGACCGATGATACCGTAGGAATCTCCTTTTTCTATGTCGAGGTTGATATCCTTAAGCGCGACTACCTTGCCGCCTTTGGTATCGAACTCCTTGGTCACGCCCTGCAGGCTGATGATGTGTTCTGCCATCTCGTTCCTTTCTGAGTCTGTTTTAGGCCTTGTCTCTGCTTAATCAGCAGACTGCGCCATTTTACAACATATGCATGTCATAAACAAGAGGGGCGGGTCTAACGACCTGCCCCTCTGCATCTCATACACATGAGAATAATACACAGTTTTGGATTCGTTACGACCTTATCCTATGCTATCATTCGGCTCTGCACATGCACATGCCCATCATTCCCATTTCCATCATCATTCTTTTAGACATGCAGATGTGCTCCTTTCATAGAATAAGTTCAGTTGCTACTATAACAGTGTTTGTGTGTGATGTCAACTAAAAAGCGTGGTTTTTTTGTTGTTTTTCACAAAGTGCATTGTTACTCGTCTATCTTGCCGCCCTTTTCTTTGATCTTCTCACGAATGAACCTGTATGACTCCTTCATGTCGTCTGCGGTCCTGAACGCGTGACGCGGTATAGGCATTATCATGGTGTCGCTCATCCATACATATATGGCGTCATCCGTGAGGTCTACGAGTTTGATATCCTTATAATCGAACTCCTGGTGATCTGTTCCGGCGTCTGTCGTAAGGAAGTCGTCGCCGAGCGTTATCACGTTCTCATCAGGATGCACCCTCTCCAGACTGTCCCGTGACTTCCTGATGGAATCAGACTGCTGCTTGAGAACTATCTTCTCGGCGAATACAGTACCGCCTATACCGATGACAGCGGCAGCAATATAAGCGAGGATCGTAAAGTTGCGATCTACGTGGAATACCGTAAACAGCGCTGCTATGCAGATGCCGCTGATCAGGTATGTGATCCTCTGTCTGTTTACCAGTTTGCGCCCGCCCGCTGTGTACATTATGCGGTAACGTCCGAACGCGCCGTAGTCTTCATCGCTGAGAGCGAATCTTATCTCTCTTTTGTTCTTTTTAGATGCCATTTTTGTCTCCTTTTTTGCGGATAAGGATCTTCCGTTCCGTTATACGGTTATCAGTATACCACAGCCAAGCCGCGCGTGTATATCTCGCTTAGTGGTTTTAATTCGGACTCAAAAACTGTATAATTATATGGTTGTTTGCGCAGGCAAGCAGTCAGAAAGCGGCGATACTTATTAACGTACACATATAACAAGGAAGGAAGCCAACACTTATGAAGACAACAGTTGCATTTATCGGCGGAGGCAGTTTCGGTACAGCTCTCTCGACAGTACTTGCCGGCAAGGGTTACACGATCAACATGTTCGACATCGACCAGGATCATCTTGCGCGCATGGAAAGAGACATGGAGAACAAGGATTATCTTCCGGGCGTAAAGCTTGAGGGTGACTACCGCTTCTGCAAGACCAATGAAGAAGCTGTCAAGGACGCGGACTTCGTCATCTTCGCTCTTCCGGCACAGCACGTAAGAAGCGCCATCAAGGCTTCGGCCCCTTACATCCGTGAGGACGCTATCATCACATGCATATCCAAGGGCCTCGAGCAGAAGACCCACAAGAGGATGTCAGAAGTGATCGGCGAGTACTTCGATCTCGACAGATACGTCTGCATCAGCGGACCTTCACACGCTGAAGAAGTTGGCATCGGAGTTCCGACATGCGTAGCGATGTCATCCCGTAAAGAGGAATCCGCCATGGCAATGGCCAACCTCTTCACGACAAATAAGTTCAAAGTTTATCTCAACGATGATATGATGGGCATGGAGCTTGCCGCTTCGCTCAAGAACGTTCTGGCTGTTGGTTCCGGAATCGCTAACGGAGCCGGCTACGGCGACAACACTCTGGCTGCGCTTCTGACGATAGGATGCGCTGAGTCGACAGAACTCGGAGTCGTGCTGGGCGCCAGACCTTCCACATTCTTCGGACTTGCCGGCATCGGCGACATGATCGTTACATGCATGAGTGTCCACTCCAGGAATTTCCGCTGCGGAAGACTTATCGGACAGGGCTACAAACCTGAAGACGCCATCAAAGAGATCGGAATGGTCTCCGAGGGTATGTATACCGCAGAGGTAGCTCACGAGCTTGCTCAGCAGGCCGGCGTAAAGATGCCTATCTTCGAAGCTATCTACAACGTCATCAAGGGAAACATCACTGTAAAGGAAGCCTTGGATGATCTCATGACAAGCCCTATCGGCCGCGAGATAGACTATCTCTAAATAACAAGGCAAATATAAAACGCCGGGTCCATTACCCGGCGTTTATGCGCTCGTAGCTCAGTGGATAGAGTGTCTCACTCCGAATGAGAAGGCCGCGGGTTCGATCCCCGCCGGGCGCACCATAGCGAAACCGGACACCCCCGTGGTGTCCGGTTTTGCTATACGTGTGATTCGGCGGGGTGAGAACTCGCGACGGGTTCGGATTCGGGTGCAAGCTGAAAACAGCACCCGAAAAACGGCAGTCAAGGACGCGCCAGCGCCTGCACATCAGGTCGAAGATCCTTGACGGCCGGATTTCCCCGCCGGGCGCACCAACTTTGAAGAAAGACTGCCGGGAGACAACTCTCCGGGCAGTCCTTTTATTTGTCCTTAAAACCTATCTATATGGCCTGCTCCGGGCAGGATGCCGCGCATTTGCCGCAGCGTATGCACTCTGCTGAATCAGGCTTGGCCACCGGGTCTATATCCATCTGACAGACGCTTGCGCACCTGCCGCATGACACGCAGCTGAAGCGGTCGACGTGAACGCGGTACAGACTTATCTTGTTAAGCAGTCCGTAGATGGTGCCCAGCGGGCACATCACCTTGCAGAAGAACCTGCAGCATATGATGCAGCCTATGAGAGTCATTATGAGGATCGCCGCCGTGAGTGTGAACAGTCCTCCCAGCTGCGCTCTGAGTTCCGGATGTGTCAGCAGCAGAGGTATGCCGCCTTCCAGAGTCCCCGCCGGACAGATGTATTCGCAGAATGCCGGCGCACCCAGTCCGAAATCATCAGTGACAAGGGCAGGCATTATCAGAACGAATACAGCAAGCAGCACATACTTGATATATGTGAGCGGCTTATAGATGCGCTTCTTTGGCGAAGGTATCTTATGCAGCAGCACTGTCAGAATGGTTCTCTTGTCCACTGATCATCCCCCTTTATCAGTACCCGGCAGTCGTATCCACCACATGAGTAAGGCTTTTACCGCGGGCATACCTTCTGAGATTGTCGCAGAAGATATCCACCGTTATGTCGACGGTATACGGAAGCCCCATGTCGCCGGATATATGCGGTGTAAGGATCAGGTTTTTAGCTGTCCACAGAGGACTGTCTTCCGGAAGAGGTTCCGGATAGACGACATCCAAAGCCGCTCCTGCTATCACGCCTTCATTCAGGGCGTAGATGAGCGCGTCCTGGTCGATGACAGTGCCGCGCCCGACATTTATAACGAGCGTTTTTTCTGACAGCACAGCCAGCCGTTCTCTATTCAGCAGACCCTTGCTCTCAGCAGTCCCCGGCACGCACAGCATGAGCACATCGAAGCTCTCACGGAACATTACCTTTTCGTAATCATCGATCTTATAGACCTCATCAAAGCCCTCTGCCGGGCGTCCGCTGCGGCTGAAGCCGGTCACGCGTTCTGCTCCGAGAGCCTTGTATCTCAGAGCCGCGTTGCTGCCGATATTCCCCGTACCGATTATCGCGATGCTGCTGCCCGCGATCGATCTGATCGGCAGATTCTGTGTCCACTCACGCCTGTCGATGATCTCCTCGTATTCAGGGATACGTCTCATCAGCATCAGGGTCGCCATGATCACATACTCTGATATGACAAGCCCGTATGCGCCCGAACTGTTCGTCAGTATGATACCGCCTCCTTCAAAGGCGCCGCTCGCAAGAAAGTGTCCGACGCCCGCGAACATCGAGTGGCACCACCGTAGGCCGGGCATTTCTTTGAACAGCGTCGGACCATTGCAGTAGACGACCTCCGCGTCCGATACCTTTCCGGAGGCCTCTGCTTCAGTATCGAAGAACGCGACATCAAACCCGCATTCTCCGGCAGTCTTCTTTATTTCGCGCTTGTTGTCATCAGACAGGCAATCCGCGATCACATAAGCTTTTCTCATTGTCCCGTCTCGCTTTCCGGTCCTTCTGTGCCCTCAGCGTTTTCTGTTTTAGCAGCGCTGTCAGGCTCCGTGCCGTCACCCTTGTATTCCTGTACAGTGACAGTACACTGTGTGAACTCTCCGTTTATACATATCCTGTATACTTTTCCCTTTTCCGCGTGGAAGCCAAGCGCAAAGTCCTTCGGATTTACGCTCACGACTCCGCCTGAGTCACTGTCCTTTCTCAGCATGAATCCATCGCTGTCATACATGACGACATCCGGATCTCCGTCCGAAGACGAACTTATCATAAGAGGCATGTTTGCTTCCGCAGTATATTCTATGACCGTTTCGCCATTTACCTCTATGCTACATAATCCTGAGGCAGACTCTGATGCCATCTTTAGGCAGCCGAGTTCGACCTCGGAGCTGTTCACTGATGTCTCATCTACGCCGACCCAGACATAATATGTCTTGCCCGCCTCCATAAAGCAGACTCCATCAGTCACGATCATGCTTGTCTTGTCCTCTCCGGTGATGTCGTATACGGAGGAGAATCCTACGCCGGCATCCTTTGACACTATACTGGTGTCAAAATCATAGAAAGCTGTTTCCTCAGGCTTGAACATGGCGCACGCCTGCTGATCCTTATTTAGTTTGAGCGTGATGCTTTCACCTGTTTTGATTTCTTCAGGTTCTCCGTCCCCCGCCTTGGAGACCGAGAATCTGAATGATTCCTTGAAGGCATCCATTCCTGCCGCGTTATCTGAGAATACGTCGATCGCCACATAATACAGCTGCCCTTTTGTCAGGAATGTCGTCCCTTCCATCGAATCAGACGCGGGCGCTACATCACCATCTTCATAATTAGCGGTATCGAACAGTTCGGACAGATCCTCGTCCAGGACGAACATGCTCATCCACACTTCATTACTGACCGCCTCGCCGCTTGCCGTAAACGTGTATTCCGCGCTTTCTTCCGGGGTGAATTTGAAAGATGCCATGTACATGACCATATCCTTCGTTTCCAGAAGGCTTTTGAATTTTGCGGGATATTCTTCCCCTGCCGTGACCTCGACCGCGTATTTCTTGAGCATTTTGTTTGGATCGGCAACGCACATGACACAGGCCACTGCCACTACAGCCACTATGATGATCACCGCTATCACAGCCAGTATGATCTTTATCGTCTTATTGCTCTTCATAGCCGTCACCTCCAGAGCGAATTCCCGACCGCAAGCAGCCTGTCCGTGGCGATAACAACCGATTTCCAGCAATCTGCGGCAGCCTCAAAGTTTATGATTATCCCGGAGTCCGTAACGAGTATCTCTTCGTTCATCTTCGGAACTTCGACTCTTTTGACTTCCTTTTTGCTGATGTTTATATCTCTGTCTCCGTTTTTTCCATCCGTGAAATTATACCTTGTGATGAACGACGATTTGACCGCCCCGATAGATCCGCCGTATGAACTGGATACGTACAGATTGCCGTCCTTGATGTCCACGCCCTGGACACTGCTGTCGATACCCGAAATGACCGAATACATGAACGTATTGAGCTCTGGGCCATCCTCTTTTTCAGTGATCTTATATCCGTTCATGAAGCCTTTTTTGGTGCTTTCTCTTCCGATGTATGTGCCCGCCCAGAGAATGCCGTTATCGCACTCCAGGAATGACGGTTTGTTCTTGATATATACCGGTCCCGATATCTCGTCAGTGCCGACCTCATAAACCGGCTCTTCTATCATATGGGCAAAATCCTCATACCTGATGTACTGGACAAAAGGCTCTCCTGTGTACTTGTCGGAGGTATCGCCTGTAAGCCATATGTTTTTACCGTCGAAGGCAATGCCGCCCAGATGATATTTGTTTGGCAGCGTAAGAGTGGATACCAGTGACCGTCCTTCCGCGTCCACGACATATACCACCGAATTCTGTTTCTTTTTTGAGTGATAGGCCGTGATCAGTATGTATTTATCTGCCTGGCAGATGCCCTGCGGCACGAATGATGAGGATTCGTTTTCCTCGCCGCCGGATCTAGTGGATGTGCTCACAAGTCCCGGGATAGGGATGGTAGCTACATCATCTATCGCTCCGCTTATGACCGAATAGACACGGTGCATCCTGCTGTCGAGCGCTTTCTTATACGTTTCCTGATCACCAAAATTTTTGTATTCAAACGATGACTGCGAGCCATCCGCAGTATCCGCATACGCATACTGCAGCGGCACGAATGCCGCCGCCAGGATAAGCGCCATGATCAATAATGAAACTGCCCTTTTTCTTATCACTCTACTTGAACTCGACCTTCAGTGTGTATTTCGATGACAGGCTGGAGATCATCGGCTGGAAGATCTCCCAGATGGAATGCTCTGCAGCGGCCTTCGCATCATCAAGCACGTTTTCCGATTCGAGCTTCTCCAGCATCTTGTCCTTTGCCGCGGTCTCCACCTCGGCCTGCTGCTCCGGTGTCAGCTTGATGTCGCCGAACGCGAATACGGTCTCTCTCTGAACATCACCGAACTGTATATCCTCGCTCGGGATGTTGATAGGCTCAAGCACAGGCGCCGGCACCTTCATGGTCACGACCTTCGTTTCCTCATCGAGCGTTATGTCATCTGCCGACAGGCCGCTCAGGTCGACTGTATAGATCGCCTTCCCGTTGTACGTAATGTACTGGTACTTGGAGAACGCCTTGAGCTTGAACAGGCCTGCCTGCGTCAGTGTCGCCACGTCGGAGACCTCGCGCGAATAGACCTCGAGTTTCTTCAGCTGCTCCTCATCGCCCAGTATGGCGTCCGCAAAATCGGCGACCTTGTAGCCGAATATGCGATGATTGATGAGCGTGAGGTCGTGATCCTCGGCGGCCGTCTCAGTCGTGAACAGCGCCTTGAAAGTATCCTTTATGGCAAGCCCGTGCATGTATGCTGTAAACAGCGTCATTATGAGCATGCCGCAAATGATACCCAGAAAGAAATTGCGTATCTTTGCCCACAGGCCTTTGCGCCTGCCTTTCTTTTCAGCCTGCTTCAGCGCATGCTTCATTTCATTGTCATTGATCTCACTCATTTTTTACTTCCCCTTATTGTATATATACGATATCCGTGCGCCTGAACGCGCCCATTGGGGTTTCCGAAGCCGTTCTGAAAAAGCTGGCAAATAAAGACATAACGCCGCTGATGATCATGACCACGACCAACGTGATATAGAACAAGGCATCATCAGGGAGCTCATCAACTCCTATATGGCTGATTTTTCTCATTGCCGCGATCGTCTCATCTTTGAGTATGAAAAAACTTCCCAGCATCTTGACCACAGTCCACACTCCGAAGAGTATGATCCCCGTGCCCACTACTATCAGGGTGTTCCGGTATTTCCTTATTGCTACCTGTTTTGGATCGTTATCAATAAAGTTCATTCTTACTTTATGCGCCGAGCGTAGGCTGATCGTAGGCAAACAGCGAGAGATTTATCTCATAGATGTCGTATTTCTTCTCTTTTATACAGTATTCTATTATTCTGTCAAACATGATGCTTGGCGACAGCGCCAGGCCTGCGCGAAGCAGCAGGTCTCTAGTCTCATCCAGGCTCAGCTCCAGCGCTATCGCTAGAGCAAGAGCCGTCTTCTTGCTTGGCTGATAATCGACATTGCTCCTTATCTTTGAGAAATGCTTTCTGTCCATATTGGCTTTCTTGTAGACCTCCGGGTCGCTCAGTCCCTTGCGGTCGATCAGCATAAAAAGATACTCCTGGAAAGTCTTGTCCAGATGCAGCGTCCTTTCATCAAGCGCTTCACTCTCTGTCGGGAATGTCGGCTGCGCATTTATGGAATCCCTTTCTTCAACGACCTTTTCGCTGAGATCGCAAAGATCCATATACGCTTCGGACAGATACCTTGTTTCTTCCTCTGCATCTGCTCTCTTCTTCGAAGCTTTTGCACGCCTGTTTTTAATATGGTGAACGCGGCTGTCATCTATGCTGCTGCCGGCCATCGGTTCTCTGCTTCTCACACTGTCGTGGAAAAGGTTCCTTCTGCGTTCAGGCTCGGAAAAGACCGACTGTTCCACCTCGCTGTCATCGATAAGCATCTTGATGTCCGAGAACAGCTTGCCGGATACCTGGAATGACTCCTTGTCATAGACGACCAGCATTACTTCCATCTCGTTCTCAAGCAGGAATCCGCTGATCTCGGCCATCGCTATGCGCAGCGCCTCGTCCTTCGGGAACCCGTATGTGCCCGTGGCCAGAAGCGGAAAAGCTATCGACTCGCAGTCGAGCCGTTTAGCGAGCCAGAGCGAGTTGCGGTAACATGCCGCGACCGTTTCACGCTCGCCAAAGTTTCCTCCCCGCCACGCCGGCCCGACTGTGTGGATTATGTACTTAACGTTAAGATCAAAAGCCGGAGTATATGCCGCCTGGCCCGGTGTCATCACACCTATTTCTGCCCTGGCCGCCAGCAGCCTGTCCCACCCGGCCGCCTCATATATGGCAAGATCGACGCCCTTTCCTACTGCCACCTTCGGGTTCGCGGTGTTGACTATAGCGTCAGCTTCTACATTTATTATGTTGTTGCGTATTATCTGTAAAGCCATTCTTTTTCCTCTTTTCCATAGCCGGCCTGTCCGTACCGAAAGCGCTTTTTCCGAACGCCGGCATGGCAGCGCACCATCACGGCACGCTGCCTCCTTAATAATACACTATTACCGAAGTTTTTCAGAAGTTTTAAATCGATCTGCTGCTGTAATCCATGCGTATTTCCTCAAGCTCATCCACCTCAAGGCAGATACCCTTTGACAATTTCACCATTGATTCGCCGACTACGTCAAAGTTCTTCGCGATGCCTCTTCTATCATTGTGGAATCTCGCCGATCTCTCAGGTGCGATGCCGATCCTGCCGGCCACTCCCACTGCGTCGATGTTTGCTCCAAGGAATATGAACTCCCATCCGTACTTCTTCTGCTGTCTCTCGATCATCCGCTTGACGCGCCTGTAGTCAAAGATGACGCTTGCGTTCTCCATGCCATCCGTCGTGATGACAAAGAGGGTCTTTGTCGGTCTGTCCTCTTCCCTGGCGTATTTGTGTACGTTGCCGATATGGTGGATCGCTCCGCCGACCGCGTCGAGCAGCGCCGTGCATCCTCTTACATAGTACGTGTTGCTGTCGAGTTCCTTTACCTTATCTACCGGTACTCTGTCGTGGATGACTTCGGAAATGTGATCGAAGAGCACTGTCGACCAGATGATATTGTTAGACTCCTTTTTCTGCTTCTCGAGCATGGCGTTGAATCCGCCGATAGTGTCAGCTTCCAGACCGCTCATCGATCCGCTCCTGTCCATGATGAAAACGACTTCTACCAGTTCTTTCTTCTTATCCATTTTTATGTCCTCCTTTTCTGTGCTGCCTGTGCCTGTTTGCTGTTTGTTCTCTCGCCGATCCGTCTGCCCGCACCCTTGCGAACTTCCCGGATGTCTTTTCTTCCTGCTTACAAGCACATATTAGCGGTAAAAGGAGCTCGAATGGTCGCCTGCGATGCGACAAATAGGAGGATGTGTATATGCCATAGATAAACCGCCGACAATACACAAAAAGGCTGTTTGTAAAAGCAAAAGTGTTGTGATTATTGAGTATTTGTGTATCAGGCAGATGCAATAAAAAGAATCTACACAAGTCTTTGAAAAATTTGTGTAGATTCGTAAGCTTTTTCAAAAGCGATACACAAAATCGCCTTTTTCAAAACGTTTTTTATGCTTTTCACAGATTATTTGTGTATTACCGGGAGATTTTTCCTTAATGATACACAAGGTCCCGGTTTATTCTCGCTGACCGAGGATGGTTGCGGCGAATATGATGGCCGCACCTGCCATCTCGCGCATGCTCATCATCTCATTGAGGAAGATGGCTCCGAAGATCATGGCAAAGATAGCCTCAGTACTCATGATGAGCGCAGCCGTCGAGGAGTCTGTATATTTCTGACCGATTATCTGCAGCGTGTAGCCGCAGGCAGTCGGGACAAATGTCTGGTATAGCAGTATAGGTATGCCGGCCAGCACTCCGGCCCAGGCCGGGCCTTCCATTATGAGGGCAACTGCGAGGCCGGCGGCTCCGCAGAAGAAAAACTGCAGCTGGGACAAAAGGACTGCGTTGTCCCTGTCGACGAAGCAATTGACCGCCACTATCTGAGCGGCAAAGCCTGCTGCGCTCGCAAGGGTCAGCCAGTCGCCCGGTGTAGCTCCCGGGAGGCCTCCCTTAAGACTCATCACGGCAAAGCCTATCATCGCGATCGCTATGCAGATCACAGTACGCCTTTTGACTTTGCTTCCTACTATGACGCTGAAGAGCGGCGTAAAGACTATATATATTGAAGAAATGAATCCGGATTTGCCGGCGCTGACCGTCAGCAGTCCTATCTGCTGGGTCGCTGTGCCTATCAGCATGAAGAGGCCGCATAGAACGCCACCCTTCAGCAGCCTTTTTCTTTTGTAGCCGAGCCGGGAATACGTATTGCTTTCACGCGAAAGATAGCCGCTCTTTTTCAGGCTATGCAAAACGAGCGGCGTCAGCACCAAAGCAGCCATCAACTGGCGTACGGCGTTGAAAGTCATTGGCGGCATCACCCTGTTTCCAAGCTTCTGAGAGATGAATCCGGTGCCCCAGAGTATCGCCGTCAGCAGCAGTATGAGATTCCCTTTATTTTTATTGCTCATGGCTTGATTTTACAAAGAAAAACGCTTGACTTCAAGGCATTGACACCTTATACTAATCGAGCGTGTGCTTCAGATACGAAGCCGCACGAGCCGAGGCAGGCCTCAGGGCCGGCAGCCAAAGCACTAATAATTTATTACTAGTTATGCCGAAAAAGAAGATAAGACCTTCCGAGTAGGCGGACCGAAGAAGCTCTGCAATAAGACAGACGTACCGGCGGGCCGGACGCAAAGTATATAGGCAGATCCCAGTAGGTAGAAAGGACACGACATGAAGTCTTACATCGCTAAGCCATCGGATATCGACCGCAAGTGGTACGTTATCGATGCAGAAGGCAAGACTCTCGGAAAGCTCGCTGTCGAGGCAGCAATGATCCTGAGAGGAAAGAAGAAGCCGACTTACACACCGCACATCGACACAGGTGACTACGTCATCGTGATCAATGCAGAGAAGGTTGCTGTCAGCGGCAAGAAGGAAACCGATAAGGTCTACAAGAGACACAGCGGTTATCCGGGCGGACTCAAAGAGACAACACTCGGAGAGATGAGAGCAAAGAAGCCTGAGGAGATCATCCTCCACGCAGTACGCGGAATGATGCCAAAGGGCAAGCTCGGACGCCAGATGTTCAAGAAGCTCAAAGTTTATGCAGGCCCAGAGCATCCACATACTGCTCAGAAGCCGGAAGAATGGACTTGGTAGAAAGGAGGAGTAAACAATGGCAAAGACTATGTATCAGGCAACAGGCAGGAGAAAGTCATCTGTAGCCAGAGTCAGACTTCTCCCGGGCGCAGGTAACATCATCATCAACAAGAGAGACATCGATACTTACTTTGGTGAAAAGGACATCGTCAAGAACGAAGTAAGAAGACCTCTCGAACTCACAGGCACACTCGGCAGCTTTGACGTCATCGCCACAGTAAACGGCGGCGGATTCACAGGCCAGGCCGGAGCTCTCAGACACGGCATCGCAAGAGCACTCTGCGAAGTCGATGAGGAAGCTTACAGACCTGCACTGAAGGCAGCTGGTTTCCTGACAAGAGACCCAAGAATGAAAGAGCGTAAAAAGCCGGGTCTCAAGAAGGCGAGAAGAGCAAGCCAGTTCAGCAAGCGTTAATCGTTTGGAAACTGCAAACTCGGACAATATGAGCCTAAAAAAGGAGTTCATTACGAACTCCTTTTTTCTTTGCTTAATATTCGGATCACTGCGTAAAGTATTATGCTCACCGGCAGCCATGCCAGGCTGTATCCTGAAAGAGGCAGCGCGCGGTAAGCGTTTGCCAGCGCGTCCCAGCCTAGACTGAACATATCGCTGTATCTTACCAGCATCTCAATGATGCTGATAACGAAGGCGCTTATCATCGCCCACTTTCCGGCTTTCAGATTGCGCGGATCCGCGGTATTTCTGACCGCGCAGAAGTAGATGGCCAGCACTATTGCCGGAGGATAGCAGGCGTCAAGCACAGGGCCTACCACCTTTACCATGGTATCCAGATCAAGGAACGACACTATGCAGGACAGTACGCATGAAACGATGCAGAAATTCCTGTATGTGTAGAGCTTGGGATTCTTTTCAAGCATTATCTCTTCCCAGATCTCCGATGTCGAGGAGACCGCGCCTATCGCAGTAGTGAGAGCCGCCGCCACAAGCGCGACATTGAAAAGTATTCCGCCGGCGCTTCCCCAAAGCTGAAGGACCATCTCGGTGTACAGAGCCGACAGCGTAAGGTCTATGGTGCCGCCTGTGTTTGCGCCGGCGATCATGTGGCCAAGTACGGATATGGCCACCATGCCGAGTCCCACAACTCCTATGAGGGCGAGGCTGCGGTTGATCTCCTTCCCCTTTACTCCGGCATCCCTGATGCCATGCACCACTATGACTCCGAAGATGAGAGCGCACTGAAGGTCGGCTGTCGCGTATCCTTCGATGAATCCGTAAAGCACCGGGTTCTCACTGAACTCAGGCGGAGCCCATGGAGCGATCGGCGAAACGATGCTCTTAATTATGACTGCCGTAACTATGACCAGCAGTATCGGAAAAAGTATGTTTCCTATCTTTTCTACCACCTTGCCCGGATTCACTACGAACCAGTAGGTAAGCAGATAATAAGCTATTGAGAAAATGATGACCGGTATCAGGCTGCCCGGCTGCCAGCCCGTGATCTGAAGGATGGCCGCCCATGCGGCGGCACTCATTCGGGGCACCATGTAGAGCGGTCCTATTACGAATATCGTCAGAGCCGCAAAGAATGTACCGAACTTAGGCGTGACGCGTTTTGTCAGCTGCAGAAAAGTCCCGTCACCTTTCACCAGCGCCAGATATCCAAAGTACGGCAAAACAACGACCGAAAGCAATGCCCCGAAAAACATCGGCCACACTGCGGTACCGGCCTCCTTGCCCCACTGTACCGGAAAGAGCATGATAGCTGCTCCGAAATGCATCGAGAACAACGCTCCGCCCATTACCATCAATTGTTTTATACTTAATTTTTTATCCATTTAGAAGTAACTGATTCTTTTGACTGTATTCTTTAAAAATGTTGTAGTTTACCGCTGTTTTACTCAGCGCCTGGCTTCAGAGTTTCTCCGGCCCGAAGCTGTACGGAAGCAGCTCGTCGAGAGTGTGTTCCAGATAATCGTCCGGCGTCTTTGCTGACAGGACTATCATACTTTCCTTGTCGCCGAAATCCCTCATTACCTGCCTGCAGGCTCCGCAAGGAACGCAGTATTCATTGCACTCCCTGTTTGTGCCGCCGACTATGGCTACGGCGATAAGTTTTCTTTCGCCTTCAGCTATGGCATGGAAGATGGCATTGCGCTCCGCGCAGATGGTCATGCCGAGCGACGCGCTTTCTACATTGACACCTGTGTAGATTTTTCCTGAATCGAAGAGCGCGGCCGCTGCGACGTTGTAGTTTGAATACGGCGCATAAGAATTCTGCAGCTTTTCTTTAGCCATCTCTATGAGACGCCTCTTCATATCCTCATCTTCTCTTATGTCTTTATCGTACATGTCTTTCCTCCGCGAGGTATCAGAATTCGAATCTCGGATTGTCCTTGTCGACGATGCCGGTCGCGACCGTGCAGCTGTGCCCGGCCTGTGCAAAGTAATTGGCTACCAGCTCGGTAAAATCCTTTATGGCATTTTTTACTTCCTCGAGGTTGAGATCCGAAAAGCCGTCGATCGGGTAGAGTACACCCGTGGTCTTTTCGGTCATCTTGCCGACTTCGCTCTGTCTCCAGGTCCAGCGGCGTGTCCTTACCTCATGGCCGGATACGTAAACTACTTCACCCTCTTCCGGATTGTCGAATTCGTCCTCGGCCGCGCCAAACGGTCTGAATGTATCTTCCGCTGTCGCCGGTCTTACCTCAAGGCCCGCATCCTCGCAGCCTCTGCCGGTGCCGTCAGGACGCACGAATGTGTAAAGGTCGTGCGCGCCTATAGGCAGCTTGTATTTGAGAGATACCGCGTTGCCGAGGTCGACCGCCGGATTGATCGATGGCAGGCCCTTGCCCTTTGCAAGACGGTCCATCAGAGCCTCAGCCGCGCAGGCATATCTGTTTGGATTCATGCCCAGAGCGCGGAAAGCCTCCCTGTAAGGAACTACGCACGGGTCGTTCTTTGCCTTGTTGCCGGATTCCTCAAAATATCTGATGACCTCATTGGACTTGTCCTCAAGCATCTTCTCGATGGCCGGGTACTCCTTGTTATTATTGATGCCGGTGACGGCCACTACGCCGACCACGAAATTCGGCAGTTTATCGAATACTTCCTTGCTTACCTCGTAATACATTTTCTCTTTCCCTTTCCGATCATTTTCGCTTGATTTTACATTTATAATAATAAGCGATTTGAAAAAAAGTGACAAGGCTGAAAGCCCCGCCAACATTCTGCTTTATTTGTTTACTTCTGAATTTACCGCCTGCTTTTTTCAGGCATCCGCGCTTATGCAAGCGCGTCGTTCAGAGCCGCTGTGAGCTGATCAGCGTCAAGTCCATGTACCAGTGCAGCCTGTTCAATGGACTCGCCCTGAGAAGCCGGGCAGCCGATACACATCATGCCGTTTGCAAAGAATGTGCGAACGAGGTCCGGATGCTCATTGATAACGTCTCCGATAATCATGTCTTTAGTGATCATTTCGTTGACTCCTTTCACCGTGGTATTGTCTCCGCCGCTTATATTACAACCTGGCGGGGAGAATTGCAAGTAAAATCCTATTTATTCGGTAGGATTATTTATAAGGCCGCTTTGATGGCCTCAAGGAACTCGTCGTACTCCTCGAACGCCGGGTATTGCGGATAGTCCTTTTTGATCTGCTCTGTGGAGCGGAAGAGGAATCCCGCCTTGCTGGCTTCTATCATCTCCAGGTCATTGTAGCTGTCGCCGGCCGCTATAGTATCGTAGCCGATGGCCTGCAGTCCCCTGACCGTCGTGAGTTTGGAATGATCGCAGCGCATCTTTGTGTCCGCTATGTATCCTTCTTCATCGATGACCAGCTCATTGCAGAAGATCGCAGGCCAGCCGAGCTGTTCCATCAGAGGCTGGGCAAACTGAGAGAAGGTGTCGCTCAGGATGATGACCTGCGTGATACTGCGGAGCTCGTCCAAGAATTCCTTTGCGCCCGGGAGCGGACGGATCTTGGCGATGGTGTTCTGCACATCCTTGAGCTTGAGTCCGTGCTCTCTGAGTATACCCATCCTCCATTTCATCAGTTTGTCATAATCCGGCTCATCTCTTGTTGTCCTTCTGAGTTCAGGGATGCCGCTTTCTTCACTGAAAGCTATCCATATCTCAGGATAGATGACGCCTTCCATATCCAGGCAAACTACGTTCATTGTTCTTCTCCTTCTGTTTTGTCCATCTGTGTTCCGCGGGTCTTTATTGTATTGGGAATCCGTAATACGGTTCCTCTATATAAACCTCGTTCATTTCTTCATCTGCGGGCAATGTTTCATTTTTTGACTGAAGCCCGCATGCCATGCCCTGACATCCGCCCGGGCCCGGCATGACGTAGACCGTTTCGGCAGCGTCAAAGTGCTTGGCTATCATGGCGGCTATCTCTGCGTCGATACCCATCGAGAGTTCTTCCAGAACAGGGTTCAGTATGAGCTCTGTCAGGATGACCCTTGCCGGATCTGCATCACTTATCGCGCAAATGGCATCGCCTTTGTTTATGGAACAAAGACCGCATCCGTCCATGGTCTCCGACTCCATGAGCCTTAGCATGGCTGCGCTTGGTTCTATATGAGGCCGTCCCGAGAGAAAAGCCTCCCTGTATTTATTGTATTTTTCCGATGAAAGCGGCTCCAGATCGATCGATGCCCTGAAAGGAGTCGGATCGGCTCCTTCGATGTCCAGATCGAACTCGTCAAAATCATCGAACTCCTCTTCATCGAAGTCCGGCGACATGACCGCTCTCTGTATCGCGAGAAAGTGCGGCTCATAGTTCTGCTTCGCGTAATACTGCACAAGTGAAGGCTCCGCAGGTGAGATCACCGATATGCCTCCAGCCTCAGTGACCTCATCCCTGACGGCGGATATCAGTTCCGCTGCCAGACCCTGCCCGCGCATGTCCTCACGTGTGCAGACAGCATAGCTGACATAGACCGGCCTGCCCTCGTATTCTCCGCAGAGATGGCAGCTGAGTGCTGAACACACCCGGCCGTCTTCATCGACCAGGACATAGCCCTTGATATCGTCACCGAAGTTCTCATAGAACGCGTCGACGTACCCGGGCGCGTCGCCGAATGTCTCGCTCCACAGAGCGCGCAGGCCCTCATACAGGGTCCCGTTGTTTGCAGGCAGTATCACAAATGTCTTTTCGCGTGTATCTGTCATTTTGATGCCTGCCGGATCATTTCTCAAAGGCAAAATACTTCATAAGCAGGATATCCGGATGATAGCTTAGCTTTGCCTTACGCAGCCCCTCTATACCCATGTCCTCTTCACGGTTGAACGCCTCTATGTCAGGATACTCGGCCCTGACCAGTCTGGCGAACTCGCGGTTAACCATGGTGTAGGCTCCCTCGACTCCCGGAAGCGCTTTTTCAAAGTGGGTGTCAAAGACCTCGTTGTCCAGTTTTGTGCCGGCTGTGAAAGCCACAGGCACTCCGTTCTGATAGAGCATGCCGCCCAGGAAGCCGAGTTCCTCGTAATGAGCAAACATCTCCTCGATGGCTCCCGCCTCATCGTCCAGCTCGGGATCGTTCTTCTCCTTGTAAAACTCATCCACAAAGGCTTTAGCCTCCGCAATGGATGAGAGCTTGCCGCCGCAGCCGTTCTCGCAAGACGTGAATACGCCGCATGAACCCGCAGCTATTTTGTGGAACTCCCACGGGCCGTTCCTCTCAAAATGCTTGATGTGATTACGCTTCGAAGAAAGATGCCTTCCCGGCAGATCGCATAGCTTGCTTGCCATGTAGACATAATCAGCGTTGTCGCGGTCCTCTTCTATTTCAAATCTGTCGCCATAAAGCGGCAGGAACTCATCGAGTGTCTTGTCGGTAAGACCTCTGATGCGAAGTTTGTTGCCATTAGCGTGAGCTTCTTCGAGCAGAAGCTCTATGGATGGTCTTACATCACCGTCCCCCTTCGGATAGGCATAGACATTCCACTGAGGCATGCCCACCAGCAATCTGCTGCCGCAGAACGCTATCTTAGGCTTGTATGCTTTGCGCCATATAAAGAGATTTGCGAAACCGTAATCCGCACCATGGCAGCCGCTTGCGCAAATCTTCTCTTCTATACGCGGTTTATCTTCTAACGTGATTTCTTTCCAGTCGATCATAACCCGCACTTTTTCTATTTAGTTTTCATTGTCACTTATCTTGACTTCGAATCCGTCGTCGGCTTTTGCCCTCGCGGCGTCTTTCATCTTTGGCTTATCAGCAGGCTTCTTGCTGCTCTTGTGCTGTCCGCCGTTGCTGCTTTTGCTTCCGCTGTTGCCGCTCTTGCTTCCGCTGTTGGTATTATTCGTCTTGCTGCTGTTGCCGCTCTTGCGCTGTCCGCCGTTGCCGCTCTTGCTTCCGCCCTGTCTGTTATGGCCGGACCTGTTGTTGCTGCGTGGCTTTCTGGTTTCAGCCTTCTTCTCGTCAGCTTTAAGCTCCTCATTAAGGCTCTTTGCGAAATCCGCCTCAACAGAATCCTCTGCAGCAGTTGCATTGCCTGCCTTTAAAGCAGCAGCTTCACCCTTAGCGAACTTCTTTGCCTCTCTGGCCTGTTTCCTTGCCTCCTGCGCCTCCAGGACTTCTTCATCTGTGAGGTAATATGCCTTGTTGTTTCTCCTGACTGCGTCAAGGATGTATCCGAGCATGAATATTACTATCGTATATACGATAGGCTGGAGCGCGGACTGGAGTGTATATGTGATATATTCAAGCGGCTGAGCGCTCATATCATACTGCGCGTAGTACTCATTTATGGTTTTTACTGTAGTTCCGATCTGGAAGCAGACATAGCCGAACATCAATGCCGCTATCACATAGCACACTACAGAGACAGCCGATCTTCTGTATTTCTTCTCGTCTTTTTTCATTATCTTGTTTCCTCTTTTCGTTTTTGCTTTTTTCTCAGCGGATCCCCGTCCGCATACTCGCATATATTAGCAAAATTGCGGCATTTAATCAAGTTTACGGGGTCCTACCGGGAGGCGCGTCTCCCGTCTATGCCGTTTATCTGATAATACTTGCGCTTCTCTTCCATCATCATCGTGTCAGCGCGGACAGCCGTTTCCGAAATGTCCTCGCCGCGCAGAGCAGACACATATCCGATCGATATGCTGAACGGCCTGTCCGCTATGTTCCTGATGCCCGCGTCCGCCTTGCTGTTTCCGAATATCTTACGCAGCTTGGCGATTTCTGCTTTCACCTGTTCTGTCGGTGTATCCACATAGATGAGATTGCGTCCCGTCGCGTCCTTGCCGAATTCCTTGCGGAAGTTTTCGATATCGTCATCGTAGCAGTTGTGATTGCGAAGACTGCGTATGCCAGTCCGACTCCATATAACATGGGGGGCTCCTTTGGTATGGAATGCTGTAACGGGCAAAATTCCGGGTTGGGCTGTTTAGATAGTTTATTGTATCAAAATCAATACAAGATTGGCAATAAAAAGAACCCTCGGCGGGGGGTCCTCCGATGTTTTAGTACAACAATGTACATTATGTCAGCATATTTCCCAGTCAACAGGTCCTATCCCGTTGTCTTCAAGGAAGAAATTGCAACGGGAGAAGTAGGCGCCGCCAAAGAAGCCCCGGTATGCCGAAAGAGGGCTTGGGTGCGGCGCCGTGATGATTAGGTGGCGCAGGGCCGGGAACCGGCCGTCCGCCGCGTCGGCGGACGCGCGGGCGGCGTCCAGTATGAGATTCTTCTTGGCGCCCGCGCTTGCGCCCCACAGTATGAATACCATTGGCGTTTCGCGCGAAGCCAGAAGTTCTATCACCCTGTCCGTAAACTGCTCCCATCCTTTTCCTCTGTGCGATCCCGCCTGATGCGCGCGCACGGTAAGCACGGTATTCAGAAGCAGCACTCCCTGTCTTGCCCACGAATCCAGCACGCCGCCTTCCGCAGGCCTGCGGTACCTTATCCCCAGGTCATCCTCAAGTTCTCTGAAAATGTTGACAAGCGAAGGCGGCTCGGTCACGCCCGCTTTCACGCTGAAAGCAAGCCCGTGCGCCTGCCCGGGTTCGTGATACGGATCCTGCCCCAATATCACTACCTTGACATCGTCATAATCCGTAAGCCTGAGAGCGTTATATATTTCTGTTGCAGGCGGATACACCGTCTCTGACTTATATTCATCAATAAGGAATGAGCGCAGCTCCTGATAATACGGCTTTTGCCATTCATCAGCGAGAAGCCCGTCCCACTTGTTGCCTGTTATCTTCTTCATTGTCAAATAGGCAGATGTTATTCCTCTTCCTTTTCAAATTCAAAGCTTCCTACCAGACAGCCGCGTCTTCTTTCGATCGCGGCAAAGACCAGATATACGATAGTCGCGCAAATGATCCCTATCAGGAATCCGCATATGACATCTGACGGATAATGCATTCCCAGATAAAGCCTTGAGATCCCGATAAGGACCGCCAGTATCGCGCCGGCGATACCGAGTCTGTGGAACAGGCATGGATCCGCACCGACGCCTTTCCATCCAAGGCAAGGTACCATGTCATAGTCCTTTGCGCCTCCGGATCCGTCCTCGTTTCTGTGCCTCACCGGTACTGTCGCCTTGAACATCGCCCATGCGGGAGCGACAGCATTAGACGTATGTCCGCTTGGGAATGACGCGTCTCCCGGGTCTCCCATAAAGTTATGCACTGCTTCGAAAACTACCCAGGGGCGTTCACTGTCGATCACCGGTTTGATCACCAGGTTCACGCATATAAAGTTGAACAGAAGCGCAAGTGAACAAATGATGCCCAGCCTGCGTGTCTTCCTGGAGAACAAAAGCAGAAGGCATACGCATATCCAGAAGACCCCTCCCTCACCGAAGTAAGTGATCACCTTCATTATCGGAGTAAGCCAATCGGCATTCAGGGCGTCCTGAATGCCGATCAAAAGATTTCCATCAAATTGTGTAAAAGAATCCATCAGCAGATCTCCGGGATCACTTGCACATTCCTTCCGGATAGTTCACATATACTTTAGGGATCCTCAGGTCGAAGCAGCATGTGATCTCGTAGTTGATCGTTCCATTGATCGCTGCCAGATCGTCCGCGCTGATCTCCTCATTGCCCTGTTTACCCATGATCACTATCTCATCTCCGAGCTTGACATCAGGCACCGCGGATACGTCCACCATGCACTGGTCCATGCAGATGTTTCCTACTACCGGACACTTGATGCCGCCGCAGAGCACGCTGATCTTGCCGCTGTTGAGTCTGCTGTAACCGTCAGCGTATCCGAGACCGATCGTCGCGATCTTTGTCTCCTTCTCGCTCGATGTGAACTTGCGTCCGTAGCTTACCGATGTGCCGGCAGGTACTGTCTTGAGGTTCACGATCTCTGCCTTAACAGTCATGACTGGCTTGAGATCGAGGACCTTGCCTTTGAGGTATCCGCTCGGTGCGAGTCCGTACAGGATGATTCCCGGACGGCAGGCGTCGAAGTGTATCTCAGGATATACCATTATGGACGCCGAGTTAGCGCAGATCATCTTAGGCTTGAAGCCGGCAGCGTTCAGCTTGTCTATGAACGCCTTGTAGTTCTTGATCTGCATGCCCGTGTATTCTCTCTGTTCTTCATCAGCTGTCGAGAAGTGTGTAATGACTCCGGCGATCTTGATGCCCGGAAGCTCGGAGAACTTCTTGTACTGTTCTACCGCGTATTCACGCTCTTCTTCTGTGAATACTCTGAAGCCGACTCTGCCCATTCCTGTATCCAGGCCGAAAAGAACTCTTGCCGGCTCTGCGCCCTGAGCCATTACCTCATCGCTCAAAGCCTTTACATAGTCATAGTGCATGACTCCCGGGATCAAGTCATACTCGATGACGGTGTCCACGCACTGGATCGGAGTAAGTCCGAGGATGACGATGTTGCCCTCGATACCGTCCTCACGGAGGTTGATGGCTTCTTCGAGAGTAGCTACAGCAAAGCTGTCCACTCCATTGTACTGGAGCACCTTAGCGCACTCCGTGGCTCCGTGTCCGTAGCCGTTTGCCTTGATTACGCCGATCATTTTAGGGCACTTCATCTGTGCCTTGATCTGCTTTACGTTGTGGTCGAAAGCCGACATGTCGATCTCGGCCCATACCTGTCTTAAAGTCTCCTTATACATAACACATCTCCTTATATTTACGTCCCATATAAGTTTCTGTCAGGGCTTATTATGTTTGCCTTCACATACATAATAATTTTACTCCTTAGAGATATGCATATCAAGAATGCAAATCTATTCGCCGCCTTCCTCTGAAGCCGCTTCAGGCTCTGTCGCAGGCGCCGGTTCAGGTTCAGGTTCAGGTACCGGCTCCGGTCTGCTGAGAAGCTGTATATCTCTCAGCAGCATGGCCGTCTTGGTATATGTGATCTTTACCGCGTCGCCCTTCTGCGGGAAGTAACCGCTCGCGATCTTGGTATCCTTGGTTATGTTGAGTGTGATCATTTCACCATCATCTGTCTGTATGGTGCATGTCTGTTTTTCTTCATCACCCTCTACTATCGTTCCCAAAGCATCGATCTTCACGTCAGGTTCCTGAACAGGATCCGGTTCAGGTGCCGGTTCAGACTCAGGCGTTGACTCCGGTTCAGGCTCAGGCGTTGGCTCCGGTTCAGGTTCAGGCGCCGGCTCAGGTTCACCGCCTCCGCCCTTTTCGATCAGCTCTATCTTGAGCGCCTTCATATCCTCTTTCACATAGGTGACCTTGACGGTATCCTCTTCTGCCGGGAAGTATCCGCTTGCGATGTCTGTATAATCGCCTACCTCAAGGATTATCATTCCTCCGTCTTCAAGCAGGACACTGAATATGTCTGTTCCGTCGATGCTCCACTTGGTGATCATTCCTTCCGCCGTGATCGCATCCTCAGGTATAGGCGTTGGTTCAGGTTCAGGTTCTGGATCCGGTGTCGGTTCAGGCGCCGGAGCAGGTTCAGGCGACGGTTCAGGTTCCGGTGCCGGAGCAGGATTCTGCTCCCACAGCGCGTTGACCGTCAGGTCTTTTGTGATCTTGCTGAAATCCTGATCCCAGCCCTTGAATGTATAACCGGCTAACGAAGGATTTGCCGGTGCCTTTGCGGCATCGCCTTTCCTGACATCCTGTGTGTTGATGACCCTGCCGTTGCCATCAGTGAACGTGACCTTATAAGTGATCACCGGTTCCGGTGTCGCCTTCACGCAGAAGATGTTTGTAGCCACGGCACCCTTGCTGAGTTTTCCGGTGTATGTGATCTCGGACCTGCAGCCCTTTTCCGGCTTATCACCCGAGTACTTTGTCTTCTCGTTGGTGTGGATGACATATGACTTCTTTCCGGTATCCAGCGTCACAGAGTCCTTACCGACGTCCCGGATAGTACCGTTGACAGTACTCCTGTCCTCCTGCGCCGCCTTAACTATACTTATTTCTATAGCAAGAGGCGACTCGTCCAGCTTCCCGCTGTACGAAACATTGACGCTGTCACCGATGAATACGTATTTAGCGACTCCTGTGACCGCTGTCGTCTTATCTATCGTGAATCTGTATGATGTTGCGGAATCGATGGCGATCAGAATGGTAGTCTCGGTGAACTCTGAAACTATACCGCTCAGCGTCTTGACCTCCGGCTTCTTATTCTCTGCCGTAACAGTTACTCTCTTCGCGTAAGGATATTCGCTGATGTCACCGTTGTACGCGACCTCTACCGTGTCACCTACACTTAATTCTCCAGCGACATCCGTTTTATTATCGCGAATGAACGATACAGTCAGACTCTTGCCCGCTACAACGATCCCGTCCTCTCTGTACTGTACGACTGTCCCTTCAAAGATGAGGTCCGGTTGTATGTGTTCCACGACAGTCACCTCATCAGCGCTCTTCTTTCCGAAGCTCTCATGATAAGTGACATCTATGGTATCGCCTATGCAGAGCTTGTCTGAATCTCCAAGACGGTAAACCGTCTCCTTGTCTGTATCGATCTCGACCGGCCCGGCATCACTGCTTACGGTGATGGTACCTTCTGAAGCGTTCAGCAGCCGCCCTGTGATCCTGAATGCTTCGCTTTTTCCGCACGCCCCCAGCATCAGGAGAAGAGCAGCCGAAAACGCCAGTATCGCCGCAGCTCTAATTCCTCTTTTCATGCAATTACTCCTTTTATTATCAGAATCAATAAAGGATCGATTTCGATTTTTTCCTATATTATTATACGACAGCAGCGGCAACGGATTGCCTTTCATTTTATTAAGCATTTTATTAACCTTCACGCACCTTGATATCTCGCGGGAACTGTGTTATCATACTCGGGCACGCAATATGTCTCCGTAGCTCAGGGGATAGAGCAACGGTTTCCTAAACCGTGTGCCGGAGGTTCGAATCCTCTCGGGGACACCAAAAAACGGCCAACCGGCCGTTTTTTTATACTCTATTTCCGACTCAGAAGCCACGCAATTCAATATCTGTAGCAGATCGCCTTTCTGATCTGAGCTGCTTTGTCCTCGCCGACCAGAATCTTTACAAGTTCAAAAGCAAAGTCGAAAGACGCGCCCAGCCCCTGACCTGTGATCAGGTTTCCATCAGCTGCAACGCTTTCGCCTGTGAGTATCACTCCCTCCATCTCGCCTTCAAAGTCAGGATGGCATGTTGCTTTCCTGCCTTCCAGTAAACCCATAGATGCCAAAAGCCAAGGAGCTGCACATATGGCCGCTAAATGCTTGTTTGCCGCAAATTCCCCGCACTGCTCTTTAACGACTGCGCTTTCGCTCAGGTTTTCTACACCAAGACGTCCGCCCGGCAGGACTATCAGATCGACAGGATCAAAATCAACATCTTCCGCAAGAGCATCCGCCATTACCTTGATATGGCGCGATGAATCAACCTGCAGCCTGCCCATGACTGAAGCCATGGTCGTCTCAACACCTGCCCTGCGCAGGATATCGACAACTATCAGTGCTTCACATTCTTCAAACCCGTCTCCAAAAAAAACTACTGCTTTCATATCGATAACTCTCTTACTTCTTTACTTTGTGTTTAATGAAGATCCTTTTGAGGACCGTTATAGCGGAAGCCCATCATGGTAATATCGTCGAACTGCTCTGCTTCGCCTACAAACAGATCCATATCCGCTTTGACATCTGCCAGCAGATCAGCCATCGAACCGCTGCTGTTTGAGTTAAGGGTAATGAGCATGCGGTCAGTTCCGTACTGTTCTTCTTTTGTATTGATCGATTCAGGAACTCCGTCCGTATATACATACAGGACATCGCCTGCTTCAAGCTGAAGCTCATACTCCTCGTACGTGAG
Source organism: Mogibacterium sp. (assembly GCA_024403035.1). GTDB lineage: Bacteria > Bacillota > Clostridia > Peptostreptococcales > Anaerovoracaceae > Crickella. The sequence continues at coordinate 6,357 of JAKSSP010000003.1, read as the reverse complement.
GTCCTCCATTGCGCCGAGAGGCGGACGGTGAGTATCTTTCAGAGTCTCGAATAGTCCGGATCCATGCCTTATCGCAGGATACTCGTGACCGGCATTGACGCATCGCATCACGCCCGTCTTCAGGTCTATGATGCCCATCCATACTGTTACGAACATGTTGATGTCGTTTCCCTCACATAATTCCTCGTTGACCTTCTCAAGGACCACAGCCGGCTCTGCGCCGCTCTCCGCAAGACTGCGGATGGCTGTCTTGCTGCGCATCATGAAAAGTGCTGCCGGTATGCCCTTACCGGACACATCGGCTATGACCAGTGCCATCTTTTCCGCATCAACAAAGAAGAAGTCGTAGAAGTCTCCGCCGACCTCCTTGGCAGGATCCATAGTCGCGAAGATCTCAAAACCTTTATGAGAGAATGTGAAATTCTTTGGCAGAGCCGAGTTCTGAATGGTGTGAGCTAACGTAAGCTCCTGCTCCATTCGTTTCTCAGCTGCATCTATATATCCCTTCAGTACATCCACCGTGAGGTTGATATCATCGGAAAGCGACGCGAACTCTGAAGAGTTGTATACATTGACCTTTTCTTCCAGATCACCAAGTGTGATCTTGCCGAGTGATTCGGTCACCTTCAGCAGGTTGTCCACCACCATGCTCTGCACCAGCAATGAAATCAGGACATAAATGATGGTAAGAAGCAGGATATCTGCCAGCATCGTCTCTAATGCCTGGATATCGCGCACTTCGTACACCTCGCTCTCAGGTATCTCAGCAAAAATCGTGAGACCCTCTCTCGATCTGTGCACCATGCACAGCGAGTCCTCTCCGAAAACATTGGCTGAGAAAAGTTGATGATTGTCATGCATATCGATGAGCTGCCTTACCCCATCATTGTAATACTTGCCGCCCTGTGTGCCTGCGACAACATTTCCGGTTTCATCAAGAACGACAAATGTACCGGTCAGACCTACGTGATGGATGTAGTTCTCTGCTTTGCCGCCGCGATCATGTATCCAGCTGACGGATTTGTTTATGTCCATCCCCGCTGTCTTCAGGTCAGCTTTTGCTGATTGCAGCGCCGCCTGTGTCTGCATGGCATAGGTAAAGCCGAAGTTGATGACAAGCACAACGACAGTGACTCCGAACAGCCATACCTGTAACTTGTTCGAAACAGAAACCTCCCGCGGTGGGATCGCCCGGAACGGACTGTGCGTTTCGCCCAGACTCTTTTTGATGGCAGCTGAGATCAACGCCAGTCCCAGACCGCTGAAGATTATCATTGGGCCCGAGCATACCCTTACGACATAGAACGCCACGCTCATGTCATTCCTGTGCGTGATCAGCACCACATACATGTGGAAGACTTCGATAGCCGCGCCCATGAAGAACGCGTATGTGACAGAAGGCTTTTTCCCTTTGAAAATGAAGACATGCATGAAGGCTGCGAAGAATCCCGCAAGACATGTGGATACGCAGCACGCCACGCGTGTATACTCGCCTATACCGAAATACGTTCCCACAATGTAACGCTCAACACCGCCGATCAGGCCGGCAATGATGCCGGACACCGGATCGAAGAACAGGCCTGCGCACATCGGACCCAGATCACGAACATTGAGCAGCATGTCGGTGTAGTCGATGGCAAAATGGGTCGACATGACCGAGAGGATCCCGTAAAACAGACCTATCGCGGCCTTAAGATCGGGCGTGATCTCCCTGTCCTTAAGATTTCTCCATACCAAAAATGTCAGTATGACGTATACCAACGTAACTGCTGACATTCTAAGTATCATCATGAATGTGACCATAGAAAACCCGCTCCTTTTAAACCCTATTGATTTTCCATGACGCGGACTTCACGTATGAAAAAGTCCATGCCCTCAATGATATCCTTGTCGAAACTACCACACTCGGGACATATTCCCTTGTTTGCGACTATCGGGAATTCCGTGCCGCACTGCCGGCAGCGTCCGACCGCGGTGATCCTCTCGATGATGAGTTCCGATCCGCGCAGAAAGTCATAGTCATCCGAGATGACCTCGTATCCGTCCTGCAGGAATTCGGGTATCACCGATGTAGCTTCTCCGACCTCGATCACAATGGCATCCATGTGATCGAGGCCGTTATCTTTTACTACTTTTCCAACTTTATCGGCATCGCCGTAGAGCAGCGTAACTTCGTGCATTCTTGCTCCTTTAACGCTTGCCTGCGTCACCTCTGTTGTTGTCTTCCTTGATGAACTTCTTGACTGCGATCTTCATCTCGCGGTCCTTGCGGTATTTCTCAACGTAAGGCCCGCGGAAGCGGATCGAATGTACAGGTTCATCAAACTTCTTTATCAGGTGGATAGCGTCGAACTTGCACCTTGTTGTGCAGACTCCGCAGCCGATGCACCTGTTCTGATCTACCTGTGTAGCTCCGCATCCGAGGCAGCGGGCTGTCTCAGCCTTCAGCTGCTCTTCAGTGAATGTGAGGCTCTCATTGCGCTTTGTGCCGGCCTTTGCCTTATCTACGCCAGGCAACTGACGCTTGATGTTGTCCCAGCTGATGTGATCGAAGTCGAGGTCGGACTTGTCGAGCGCCGTATACTCTCTCTTGTCTCTGGCGAGAGTCAGGCTGTGGCCAGACCATACGAAACGGTTGATCGAAATGGAAGCTTCCTTGCCGGCCGCGATGGCATCGATGCGGCTACCTGTCCATACGATTCGAAGGCATGCCTCTGAAACAAGAACGAGATCTCAGGATGGGATTCGTTATACTCATTGCTTCTTGCCAGCTGAAACTCAAAGATTCCAGGCGCGAAAGGAACGAGCAGATAGATCTTGGCGCCGCCCTTGCCGAGCTTCACATCCATGAAGTAGGCGTTGTCAGCGCATTCTTCAAGTATTCTCTTGACCTTCGCGACCGGCATTCCCGTCTTCTTTGCCAGTCCTCTTATTTTCTTCCTCTTTAGCAATGCGTTTATTTAATAGTCCGCATACCACATAAATTGTATCATAGAAGACATAAGAATGGCTCGGAGATTTTGCTTCTCCGAGCCATTTTGTAAACGCTTTTTTCAATAATTTCTGGTTTTTCTCTAGTATTTATTGTGTACCTTCTCCGCGAAGCACAGAACGTCTTTGATACAGACTTCCGTATCATCGTCAAGGATCGCCTTGCCGCTCATCCTTCCGAATACCTGATGCTGATCCGAGACGATCACCTTGTAATCGAGGCAGGCTGCCCTGTCTAACACCGGTTCGAATACCATCTCGAAGCGGCCGTCAGAAGAACTGAAAGTCCACCTGTCCATGTACCCGCTGTCAGGGATGTTGAAAGTGATGTCATCCAGCTTGTGGGCCCTGCCGTTCCAGAAGAGGATATTTTCAGACGCTGCGCTTGTGTCTCCGAAACCGTAACCGATGTTCCAGCCAAAGCTGTTGCCGTCAACGTCCGCGTTGCCAGAGCCCCAGAACCAAGTGTTGTCGTACGTCCATACGCCGCGTCCCCAGTCGAGCGTTCCGAAGTCGGTCTTTGGATCGAACTCATACTTTTTGCCGTCAAACTTTACCCAGCCGGACGCCCTCATGCAGTTGATCTTCTGGTTGTAATAGAAAGCATGTTTCTCAGGCCAAGGCGTCGCGATCACCATCGTGTCCATCGGCGGCTGCTCCAGAACGATCTCAGCATCCAGAGGCTTCTCATCCATAAAGTTCTCAAAATGGCATTTCAGGTGCCTTGTCTGATACTTCACCTCAAAACTCATCCGCAGCCTTTTGTCGCTGTACTTTGTTGTGCCGTACGATGAGTCATTCGGCAGTCTCAGCTTGCCCATAGGGAAGGCGTTCAGAACGGTCTCCGTGTGCTCCCATGGCCCATCGCCGAGCCACAGCAGCGAGACCGACTGCAGGCCGATGTAGCCGTCATCAGATATAGTGAACGCGGCAGCAAAGTCCTTTCCCGTCACAAGATAATAGTCCCATTCCTTTATACGGAACTTAGGCGCCTTGATGTCCGCTCTGTTGTATTTCTGCACCAGTCCGCGCGACCAGCCCGGCTCCCTGAGTTCGCCCTGCGCATCCAGCAGCGGCTGTACCGTCGTTACTTCATGATTTCTCATATCATCATCCCCTTGTCTTTTGGTCTCCAATACTCAGTATATTTTTATCATGTTCTCCGGTGATATGCCGTTTTCCGCACAAAAGCCTTCAAGCTGCTCCGGTCTTCTGATGAGCATCAGTTCGTGCAGCTTTCCGGTCTCAATGTCTCTGGCGCAGAGAGTCTGTTCGCCGGTGCAGATACTGCATCTCAAAACAGGCTCGCAGCCTTCCGGTATCCCCGGATATTCGCTTTTCTTTTTACTGAACAGTCCCATTGATTGCCCTCAGTTCTTTCCGCAGCAGTTTTTGTATTTCTTTCCGCTGCCGCATGGGCACGGATCGTTTCTTCCTATCTTGACGCGTTTCACAGGAGCGGTATTTACGGACGCGCGGTTCTTCAGCGACATGAACGCGACCATCTCGTAGTAGTCATGCCCGCGGTTGTCACGGACGCGGCACTCGCGGCTCATCTCCATATAGAGTTCAAAGAATTTCACTTCTATCTCATCGGAAGGGAACCTGAACATCTGCATTTCGCTCTCTCCAAGAGCGGTCAATTTGTCTTCAAGGATCTCCTAGTTCATCTTTTTTCGTTATTTCTCCAGTATCGATTCCAATATGCGCACAAACTCCTCGAGTCCCGCCTTGTCCTCTTCATCGAAACGGGCTAGGATAGGGCTGTCTATGTCCAGCACGCCATAGATTTTTTCGCCGGCATGTACCGGTACGACTATCTCCGAATTACTGGCAGAGTCGCAGGCTATGTGTCCCGGAAACTCATGCACGTTTTTTACCAGCTGAGTGAGGTCTTCAGCCACAGCCGTGCCGCATACGCCTTTTCCGATCTCAATTACCGTGCAGGCAGGTTTGCCCTGGAAAGGTCCCAGCTCCAGTCTGCCGCTGCGGATCAGGTAAAAGCCCGCCCAGTTTATGTCTTTGAGCGAGTCCCACAGCAAAGCGGCGGCGTTGGACAGTATTGTGATGTCCCACCCCACGCCATCTGAAAGACTCATCAGCTGACTGTTCATCAATTTGTAATCCGTCATTCCGCGCAAAACTGTCCTCCAAACAGATTCTCTATAACTTCTATATCCGATGGCAGCCACCTGACCGACCACACGTCATCCACGCTGAGCCATCGTGCCGCCTCATGTTCTACCAGTTCGATCTTTTCCGAGATCAGCCTGCAGAGATAGCAGCGCATCACCATGTGGAACTTAGGATAGTCGTACTCCACGGTATCGACGAGCCGGCCCACTTCTATCTCGGCATGAAGCTCCTCGCGGATCTCGCGCACGAGCGCTTTCTCTGGCGTCTCTCCGGGCTCTATCTTGCCGCCGGGAAACTCCCACCAGTCCTTGTAGTCGCCGTAGCCGCGCTGGGTCGCGAAGATTTTGCCGTCCTTTATTATTATCGCCGCAACAACATTGATCTTCTTCATATTTTTTTACAGGATCTCTCTCTCAACTATTTCTGCCGCTGTCCTGCACGCGCCGATGCACGGTCTGCTCCGGTAGTACTCTTCCGTACGCACGGCAGGTTCAGCTGTATCCTCACCCTTTTTCAGACCCAGCAGCTCTCTGCAGATGATAGAGCCCCGGCGTTCTTCGAATTCAGCGCACATCTTTTGGATAAGCGCGTACACTTCCTTCTTGCTTTCATAATCAGCAGGATCTGAATAGCCCTTCAGGTATCCCGCGACAAGTGTCATGCCGGACACCGCTCCGCAAACTTCTCTGAGCTTGCCGAATCCCGCGCCAAACGGGCTCGCTATCTTCGCGGCTTCCTCGACCGTCATGCCAAGCACGTCCGCGAACGCCGCAAACACCGACTGACCGCAGTTATACCCTTGTCTGAATAATTCTTCCGCTCTGTCTGCTCTGCTCATTTTATCTCCCGTCACTCATCCAGATACGATACGAGGAAGTACTCCGCCAGACTGTTTGGACGGATGTTGGCCCTTGCCTCATCGCGCGTGAACCACGAATATGAATCTATCTCATAGTTAGGGTCCAGTTCGCTCGAGTCCTTTACGAATGCCGTGAAATTGCACATCAATGTGTCCGATTTCTCGAAGAACTGAGTGCGGTTGAACTTCATATGCGACACGGTCATGCCGGTCTCCTCGCGTACTTCTCTGGCTACCGCGTCCTCGAGCGACTCGCCTCTGCTTACATATCCGGCGACCAGTATGTACGATGGTCTGCCGTATTGCTGTATCAGCAGTATCTCATCCTTCTCTTCGTTCACGACGATCATGCTGACCGCCACATTATATTG